>NZ_OZ245712.1:2372500-2972500 GCF_965226985.1 Algihabitans sp. | reverse complement strand
GTTCTTGACCTTCTTTGTTCGCGCCGTATCGAGGTTAGTCCGGGGAACGATGGAAAGGCGGCGGCCGAGTGCCGACTGATGTGCCACTGCCCTTCTGATCGCTGCAGTCTGTGTCATCCTCAAAGATGACGCTTGCAGATCTGCACGTTTTGCATGAAAATCATGACTATGAATTCGCGCGTAGATCTCCGACTTCGCTCGGTCATGCAGTATATTTTCTGCTTGAAGATGCTCTGCGGCGGATCGCAGGACAGGTCGAGACGCAAGCTGTCGTCAGGTTTGGGCAGGGGGCTGGTCTGTGCCTTTGCTCTCTTGGCGCTGACGGTGTCCACCACGGCGACGGCAGCAGCTCAAGGCGCGCACCTACAGACTGCGGCAGACTCCTCCGAGAGTGCGCCAACCGCTGACGAGCCATCCGAGCGGCGGCTGCGCGCAGAGGGCTTCGTCTTGGCGCTGGGGAGCACTGTCGAACTCGAGCTTTGGGTCGCGTCTCGGAGTCTTGCCGGCTTGATCGGGGAGTCCTTCGCCCGCGATCACGCTATTCCGCAAGCAAATCTGCCGATGCCAGATCTGCCCTATCGGGCTGCGCTGCTCAGGCTGGACGACTATCAGGGAGCGGAACTCGGCGATTCAGACGGGACCACGCCTCAGGACTTCGATCGGATCACGCGATGCCTGCTTAGGCCACTAAACTCGCAGCCGCTGTACGCCGTAAGGCTTCCGTGCGACAGACCTGGCAGCGGCTGTTGGCAGGACCTTGGTGAAGAAAGTACTGAGTTAACGTCGCGCTTCTTTCCACTGCAGCTCGCCATCTTTCTCGAGAATGCCGGCTATTCGGTGAGACTCGCCGGGCTGGAGTTGGCGGCAGTTCTTCAAGTGTTGGAGACGGGAAAGCCGATTGAGGCGGCGCCCGGCGCAGCCCGAGACACCGCTCCGACCCCGCTTGGGCCGGAGCGGTCGCTGTCAATCGACGACATTCAGTTGCTGCCTGCGAGCCAGTTACGGAATAGAGCCGGCGAATGCCGGTTCGTTGCGTTTCCAGCTTTGTCGGCCAGGTAGAACGAGACTTACTCAGGCCTCACAAGTTTCCGAAGGTACGGCGGGCGCAGCACGGTGCGGTGAGACTGTACGGACGTGATAGCAGGGTGCGAGCTGGTCAATCTCCGGTTCTGGATTTTGCTGGAAGACAACAGCCGACGCGTATCGTGACCGTTTTCGTGAGGTTCATCGACCGTGAAGGCCCGGGTTGAGAGGCTCATCACCCGCAGCCGGATCCGACAGGGTCAACCTGTTGCGACATCGATCGAGGATTCGCGCTTGCAAGACGGCTATTTTTGCGAGAAAATCCATTCTATGAAATCTCGTAGAAAGACTAGTTATTCTGATGTTATTCATGGTCAGCTTTGTTCATTTCTGTCTCGCCATAGGATGCAGAATGGGGTGAACGACGGTCTGCTGCAGGTGGTGTGCGGAGGCTGTCTCAAAATTTTGACCTTCTGTCTGATGATGACGCTTCCTGTCGGGGATCTCTCCGCAGAAGACACGACTCTTCCGATATCGGCATCCAGGACCGCGGACGATGGTTCCGTCGCTGCACCGACGCAGCGCCGCCTGCGGGCGGAAGGCTTTGCGGCCTCGCTAGGCCCCGAGGTCGAACTGGAACTTTGGTGGGCCGTGCGCGCCCCACGTTATCTGCACCCGCCCTATCCCTCGCTCACGGACCTGCGTCTTGTGGGGCGAGTGGTGACGGGACCGGCCGTAAGGCCTTTGGTGCGCCTCCACTATGCGGACGATGCGAGACCGCACGATGTCGTCCGGCTAGAGCAGTGTTTTCGAAAGCCATTGATCGTCGAACTTGGACAACTGCCGTGTAGCGCCCATTGGAGCGGCTGTTGGCAGGACCTGGGAGCAACCAGCGCGCGGCCGGGATGGCCGCTGTTTCCGCTGCAGCTTGCCCTCTTTTTGGAACATGCAGGCTATGTCGTGAAGATCGATGGCCAGTGGCTGGGGCCTATCCGGGCCGTCTTGCAAACAGGGAATCTGGCGGCGCCACCCCCGCCTATCGGTCCACAGGACTTCGCCGTTCCTGTCGCAGACCCGACTCGTTTGCCTTGGCGGCCGGCGAGGGGATGGGGATTCCTGCCGTGCCAGCCGGCTGAGCCGTGATGCGAACGATGGGATCTTTAGGCAGGAGTGCCGCGGTTCCGGTATGGCTCCGTCAGGGCGTACTCGTCATTACCCTGATTGTGCTTGCCCTGATTGTGCTGGGGGCGCTTCCGACTGCCATCGCACAAGCTAGGGTGCTTGAGAAGACTGGAACTCACGAAACTTCGCATGCCCCCGATACATCGGCGGAAGACGAACGACGGGAGTGGTGGCGGTCTGTCAGCGGTCAAGATCCAGATCTGGTCATGCCGGAAGACGAACGGCGAACAGTCCTGCAGGAGGTGCAGGACCTCCTGGATCTCGGCACGGCGCAGGGAGTTCCGGTTTCTGAACTGGCGGCCGGCGTCGAGGATCCCAAGACGGCGGCGCGTTACGCAGTCGCCTTGGCGGGGCTTCGTTTGAGCAGGGAACGGGCTGTCTTCCTGGAGAGCCTTCTGACCGGGCGGGCCGTGCGGGCCTTTCTGGAGATGGAGGCGCGTAGGACGGTTACGCCCTTGCGCGCCGCGCTTGCCGAGTTGCCGCCCGACATCTGGAAGAAGCTACAGATATCCTGGCCTGAACTCTCGCCCGCACAGCGGCTGTCCGCTCTCCAGCGGTTTGTCTCGTGGTTAGCCCCGGCATGCGGGATGAAACAAGTCTCTTTGAGACCTTATGCGGACTACCGAGCGGAGGGTATGGAGCGCTCGCTTGCCTTTGTCCTCCCGCATATCGACGAAAGTGTTCGACGATCCCTGACGAGCGACGCGGTGCAGGGAACAGACAGCATCTTTCTCGGTCCCGCATCCTTGAACGGCGATACGGCAGGCGAGGTTCTGGCCGCAGCCGTACTGGAAGAGATGCTGCATCTGAGGCAGAGGCGGGCACGTGCCGAATTCAATGCCGGAGTGACGCCCAGAGACAAGGACGAGCGCATCCGGCTGATGTTGTTGAGTGCCAATGCGGTCGAGTACTACCCCGCCGCAGCGGTGAGAGGAGCCTACGACCCGGCGCGGTTTCAACGACATCTTTTGCAACCGATCGAGTTCGAAACGAAGGTGGTCCTGTACGTTCTCGCGTCTCGGACACGTTTCCTGCGCCGTGCGACGCTACACACAGTGAATGGTCATGACATTTTCGAGTAGCTTGAGGCGCGTTTGGCCTGGGCGGCGGAGCCAGCGTCTTTGGCTGGGTCTTGTTTTGTCATTGGCGATCGATTCGGCGACCGCCGTCGAACCGGCGATGGCCACGTCCCCTACATCCGAGATAGGGAACCCGGCCTCAAGTATAGCGGCTAGGCCATCGGACCGACGCTTGCATTCTGAAGGTTTCGCCGCGGCCTTGCCGCGCAAGATCGAGTTCGAACTCTGGGTCAGATCTCCAATCGTTGCCGATCTGATCGCAGAGTTCTATGCGACGTCCTTGGGTCGACCGAGGACAGGTATGAAGGTGCAAACCGTACCCTATGTTGCCGCGCGTTTGGTCATGGATCGCCTCGACCGAACGCCGCCATCCTTCCTCTATCCCGATGGTACGACACCTCAGGACATCGATCGGCTCGAGCGGTGTTTGGCGGAACCTCTACGGCGCGGCGCGGCAAGCTTGCCATGCAATCGACCCGGCAGTGGCTGCTGGCTTGACCTCGGGGCGCAGAGCGCTCAGCCGGGAACGAGTCTCTTTCCGCTGCAACTCGGGCTCTTCCTGGAGTCCGCAGGTTATTCGGTGGAGCTCAACGGACGCGAACTGGGGACTCTTTTGGAATCCTTAGAAACCGGGCGTATGCGCGAGCGGCGAATGGGACGGATCATACAAGCATCCGTTCCGCCCGAACCGGAGCCAGAGTTCCCCTGGACCCTGGAGGATATTCGCCTCTTCGATTGCGAGTCGGTTGCAGAGTGAGGCCGAGGTTGAGATGTGGCCAAGGTCGATATCGTCGGTGAACTAAAGAGTTTGAGGTTTTTGCGAGTTCTTCTGTTCAAGAAAATCGTTTGTGTGTCTATCGCTAGCCCTCTTAGGCGGCTCACCTCGAACACTGGACTTTGGCGAAGCAAGCGTCCTTGGCGAATCTAGAACGGGAGTGCGCCTACTTCATGAGATACGGAATCAGGCCGCTTGTTCTCCAGAGTGCAATCCTCTCAATCTGCTTCGGATTCTCTGTTGTTCTCTTTTGGCTTGCGGTCGGCGAGGTGGACGAGGACATCTGCCGTTTGCGGACCGATGGTGGCGGTCTCTACGTCCTGGATGACTATGGTCCCGATGTGCGTTGTGACCTCCGCATCGATGCGGTTCTGTTTGGAACCGCCTATTACGCTGTGATCCTCTTTCCGCTCTCGCTGTTTTTGGTCTTCCTCGGCTGTGCCCTGTCGAGGTCAGTCAGGCGGTGATCGACAGGTGGCGGCTGAAAGCCGACCGATAGGTTGCTGTCTTCCCAGCGGTTGGCGCTCCTTGCGGATAGCGGTCTTCGGTTGCATGGGATCGACCCCGAGAAGAGGCATGACGGGCGTAGCGCGCTTCGCTTTGCCGACTTCGGAGGCTCGGCCTGCCTCCAGGGTGAAGTGCGGCCGCAGTGCATGTCCGTGACGGGGGCGAAACCGCCCCTCTCAAACGCGACCGCGTTCGATGACGGTTTTGGCCGCAGCGGCGAGGGTGCCGCGAGACTTTCACAATCATCATCCAGGGGATACAGACTCATGAATGTGAGTGAACGCCATGTGTGAACTGGGCTTCATGATCGCTTCGACCGCCGCTGCCCTGGGCAGCGCCGCCATGCAGATGCAGGCGCAGAGTCAGCAGGCGGCGGCGCAACGCGCCTCCCTCAACTATCAGAGGCAGGTTTCGGAGAACAACGCCCGCACCTCCGAGGCGCTGGCCGAGGACGCCCGGCAACGGGGCCGGGCGCAGGAGCGGGCGCAGCGGATGCAGACCCGGCAGCTGCTGGGTCGGCAGCGCGCCGTGCTGGGAGCCACCGGGCTGCAGGCGGACAGCGGCTCTGCTCTGGACATCCTGGGAGATACGGCGGCCTTGGGCGAACTGGACGCCCTGCAGATCCGCGACAACGCCACGCGGGAAGCCTGGCGCTTCCGGGTGCAGGCCTCAAACGATCAGGCCCAGGCGGACCTGTTCGGTCTGGAGGCCAGTCACGTCCAGGGCGCCTCTCCGGCGCCTCTGTTGAGCGCGTTGGGGACCGTCTCGGACCGCTGGTACGGCTACGGTAAAGATAACGGCTGGTGGTCGACGTGACGGGGAGTCTCACGTCTTCGGTCGACGGCTTGTCCGGCCGCTCCGAGCTTTCATCGGTGGAGGAGGCTGAGAGGGCTGTCGAAACGAAGCTGCCACCTGGTGCGGCGGATAGGGAGGACACCGATGGCGCACTGCCGAATAGGCCTTGTTCTAAGACCGCGATCTAAGCCTGCCTAGGCGCGGAACCACGGTCGACCGGCCGAGCAAGTCATCGGTGAGGCTCTGGAAGCCGGGTTGCTGAGGTTATTCCCGTTTGACGTGTATTACGGGCCTGAGTAGACTGGTTGAATGACACCAGCCAAGACCTTGAGAGTTAAACGATGAGACTCAGAGTTCTCGTTCTCGGGGCCCTCCTCGTTCCCGCAGTGGGTATCTTCGCGCTGGCGGCCACGAGTTTATCCCTCTCCTGCTATACCTACCGCTATACCGTGGTGAACCTGACGAGGGGCGACATTGAGCTTAGCCTCATGAACCTTGGTCACGAACGTGCGCGCTTTTCTGTTCCCTACGTGGCAGGCGTCTTCGAGGTGGATGCACCGCTATTTGGACACTTTAAAGCCGTGGCCCGCCTTTCGAGCGGTAAAACAGTCAGCCTGGAGGCGGAGGAGTACATCTTTGTTGGGGATGGCTTGAAGGGCCTCTCATGGATCGATGAGCTCGTCATTGTCGTGATGGAGGATGAAATCGCCCTTCGGCAGCTTCGCTTCGGTCCCTTCGCCGATGGAGAGCGAGGTCTTCTGAACGCACTCAGGCATGATGACGAATTGTGGAGCGAACTGCAGAAGGTCGTACGCTGCGCCGACAAAAGACTATTCAACTCTGCCCCCATCTTCTGACGTTAAAGCCGGAGGCTCGCTCCGAACTATAAGCCTCCGTCTTTCGGCAGAGCCAGTGTCGGTCATGTCTAAAGGCCCTCAATCGAGGCTGGGCCGCCGCATCCGGATTTGTTCCAAGCTTTCTGGGTCATCCGCAGTGACGACATAGGCCGGCGGGAGATCATGACCCGTACGACCCAGGTTATCATCGTTTACCTATAACCGCATGGTGGTGGGCGGGGCGTCGATCGAGGGACGGCAGTAGGATAGCAGCCTGGCGGCACCGCGCTGTCGAGCTGCAACACCGTCCGTTCCCCAACGATTTTGGACGTCTCCTGAGGTGAGGTGCGCGATCTGTCGTCCGCCGGTCAGGCGCGGCTCTCTCTCTCTCTCTCTCTCTCTCTCTCTACCTTCACGCGACATTCGAATTCCCGACCGCGGCGTCTTCCGGGCGCCGGGACTGCCGAGGTTCGCCTAGCGGGGCCTCCGCGGTTCCTGCCCGGTTTCGCGCGGTCTCCGCTCGGTTCTCGCGCGGTCTCTGGGCGACTTCGGCGCGGCTCTCGCGCGGCGCCAGCGTGCCGGGGCGCGACGCACTCATCACGAAAGGGCCAGACCATGGTCGATGCCAAGACGCTCTATCCGACAACGCCGAGCCGCGACGCGGAGCCAGGCCGACCGGATGGAGGAGACGCAGGACGGGACCGCGAAGAGACCCAGCCGCTGGATCTCGCGATCCGGGGCACCCAGCGCGGTCTCGGCGATCCGCAGCCGCCGACGGCGAAGCAGGCTGTGCGGGGGCAGGGGGCCGAGATGCCTGGAGGCGAGGCCGATGAGACGGCGCCCAACAGGGCCAGCGAGTCTGCTGGCGCGCAGGCGCCCGATACGGCGGAGCTGACGCCCGAGCAGCGCACGGCCTTGTTCTACACCGCGCCGGACGGACCCGTCGCGACGGCGGGGCAGGTCTCCCTGGGGCTCGCGGGCTTTTTCGACGGGCTGCAGGCCAGCCTGGCGGACGCGCCGGAGCGCCGGGACCAGGCCGCCGAGGCCGAACGGAGGCTGCCGGCGGCCCTCAGCGCGGCCGGTCTGGCGGCCGGCGACCTGCGCGAGCTGACCGGCCTGATGGAGAGCTACCTGCGGACGGCTGGGGACGCGGAGAAGGCCGAGGCGACCCCGAGCGAGGAGACGGAACGGAGACAACAGCGGGACTACGCCCGCGCCGAGGCGAAGCTGCGCGAAACCTTCGGGCCGCGCGCCGGACCGCTGCTCGCCGACGCCCGCGCCGCCGTCGCGCTGGTCGAGCGCCGGAGCCCCGGCTTCAGGGACTGGCTGGACGCGACCGGGGCCGGCAACGACCCGCGTATCCTGCGCGCCGCCATCCGCGCCGGCCGCCGCCTGCGTGGGGAGGGTCGTCTCTAGTGCGCGTGCCCCGCGTTACCGAACAGCTGGTGGCGATCGCGCCGCTGCCCCACGCGCGTCAGCAGCTCAGCGTTTCCGCCGACACCTTCGGCGCGCAGCGCGCCCGGCGCCTGTCCCAAGGCGCGGAGGGGCTGGCGGAGGCCGGCGACGCGCTCGCCCGCGTGGCCTTCGAACGTCAGGCGGATCGGATCGAGGGGGAGGCCGAGGCGGCCTTCGCCCGCTGGCAGGTCGCGGCCACCGACACCCTGGCCGGCTATCGCGGCCTGCAGGGCGGGGACGCGGTCGGCGCCTACGAGGCGGCCCATGCGGAGCTGACCGGTCTGCAGGAGCGGATCGGCAGCGAGCTTGGCGGAGGCCGCGGCAGGGGTGGTGGTGGCGGGGGCCGGGCTCATCACCTCTTCATGGGACAAGTCGCCAACCGGCAGCCGGCCTTCCTGGCTGGACTGGAGCGGCATCGCGACGCCCAGTCTCAGGTCTACCGCAGCGCCGCGATGGAGGCGCGCCTGCAGTCGGCGGTCGCCGCCGGCCTGGCCGACCCCCTGCTGGGTCCGGGGGCGGAGCTGGAGATCCAGGCCTTGGCCCAACAGCAGGGCGAGGCACTGGGCCTGCCGCCCGAGGCGGTCGAGGCCATCGGGCTCGGCTACGTCTCCCAGATCCATCTTGGCAGGCTGGAGGGCCTGCTGACCGAGGGGCGGGCCGCGGAGGCGCGCGCCTACCTGGAGACCTACGGGCCGGGGATGACCCCCGCCGACCGCCAGCGGCTCGATACGAAGACTAAGGCGGCCGAGTTCACCGCCGAGGTCACGGCGCTGTCCCAGGCCATCGCGAGCGGCGGCCCGCTGCCCGCCTTCGCGAGAGAGCGGGAGGTGGACACCGATGCCGCCACGAGCCGGGGCGGCGGCGGTGACGGCAGCGACGAAAGCAACAGGAGGAGTGACGGGAACGGCGACAGCGGTGTCGATAGGTCCTCGGCCGATCCCAATTCCAACGACGCGACACTGCAGGGTGCGCCCGCCGAGGTCGAGCCTTCGGTGTCCGCTCCCGGTTCCCCTGCCGCTTTCGGTCCCCGTGCGACGGCGGCGCAGGCGAAGGCGGCCGCGCAGGCGGAGCTGTTGGCGGGCAGCCCGGAGGCGGCGCCGCATGAGCTTCATCGGGATCGCATGGCACGTCTAGCCAAGGTGGAGACCGAGAACCCGCAGGTGCTGGGCGGCGCGGCGGACGAGCTGACGGCGGCCTACGAGCGCGAGACGGCGGCGCTGCAGGCGGACAAGGCGACGGCGCAGGCGGAGATCGCACGCAGTCTGCGCTCCGGCGCGGCCACGCCCGCCAGCCTGCCGCCCGACCTGGCGGCGGTGCTGAGCGGGGAGGAGCAGGCGGAGCTGGAGGACTGGTGGCGCGACGGCCTGCGGGTCGCGCCCGACGCGGCGCTGTTCGAGGCGCTGCACCAGTCTCCCGCTGCCTTCGAGGATATCTCGCTGGAGTACCCCCGGATCGCCCGGCATCTGAGTCCGGAACAGCAGGCCCTTGTGCGCCGCCGGCGGGAGGAGACCGGAACGCCGGGCGCGCCCGGTGCCGCGACGGGCGAGGGAGCGACTGCCGGCGACCGGGTCCGTCTCGCTGGTTTGGATGAGACCTTGGAAGAGGCGGGCTTCGACGCCTGGGCCGAGGGCCTTGACGGCCCCTGGGGCGTCAAGCGCCGTCGCGTCGGCACGTTGCCGGACGACCCCGACCCGCGCGAGACGCAACTCGCCGTCGGCCTCTTCGGGGACGACGGGGGAGACGGCGGCGGTCGGGATGGCGGCGAGGGAGAGACCTCGCCTCAGCAGAGCGCTCAGGATGCGGAGATTGAAGCGGCCGAGACCGATGTAGAAGACACAACACAAGAGGAGCAGGAAACCACTGTCCTCGACGGGATCAAACTCCTTCCGAACGCGGCGGCGGAGGAACTCTCGCGCATTCAGAAGGAACTGGCCGAGCGTACGGACCTTTCCGAAGAAGAGATCGAGGCCTATGGGCGCGATATCTTGAAGCTGACGCCGGGTCTGGGGGAGGTTCTCTCCGCCCAGGATGCGGTGGACGCATTGCGTGCAGCGCGGGAGGCTCTGGTCAACAAAGACTTCCAAGCGGCCCTCTCCTCAACCGCCGAGGGGCTTGTGGAACTCGGCGGAGCTATTCCCTTTCTTGGCAAACTGGTGCGCGGTGGAAAGATCGGTCTCCGCGTCGCGCGCGACCTGGCCAAGCGTCTCGGCAGGACCAGCCTCGGGCGCGGGCTGCGGCAGAAAGCCAACAGGGACGACAGGCGCCCGGAAGGTCAATTGCCGGCCGGCAGCGTGGCCAGGATCAACACGCCAAATGGCGTGAAGGCTGATGTCGATACCTTCGAGGCCACACATCGCCATTTGGAGCGGCTATATGATATTGCAGAGGACGTTAGTGTTCGGCATGTCGATGCCGTTTCCGGTCTCCTCCACGGTGGCCGGCTGAATACCCGCGTCGAGTCTGGTAAGGAGATCGTCAACATCGATCATCTTGGCGGTCGCGCGGCAGCAGAGGCGGCATTCCGTGAAGCGATAGGCAAGGCCGGCGGCAAGCTGTCGGAAGTCCGGCCTTGGCCGAGAGGCGGTGTGGCCTGGGAGGCTCCCGATGGAACCAAGTATCGTTTATACTGGTCCGAAGATCACGGTGAGACCGTTCTTGTAGCTATACCTTCGCCGCGTGCGCCGGTGTCCGTCAAGGAATGGCAACTGAAACTACGCTATCTGGAATCCCAAAAAACCCCTTCAGTGGATTAGCTCCGATGAATAAAGATGACGAAAAGTTACAGTGGCTTATGCCGGAGGCGGAGGCGCAGCCGGTATGGGATCTCTTCGCGCGGATCTTCCAGTCCGTTCCCAAGCACTGGAGCGAACCGATCGGCCTCGATCCGCCCTTCTTCACCCAGTCTCACTGGACCGTGGTAGGGCTCGTCAACAATCTCAATAGCCTGGCCTTTCCCGAAGAAGAACCGGAAGATCAAAGCGACGATATCTTCGCGCCCTACGAATTCTACGAAAAGGATGAGCTCGGGCCGCTGCTCGACATTATGGCTGAGGAGGGGGAGCAGACGCTCTACTTCACCGACGCCTCCTTTCAGATTCCGGGACCGGTCCAAGCGGCTGTTGCTAGCCGGAAGGGACTGCAGGCGGCAAACCTGGCGCTGCACGCGACCCAGGTTGGCTACGGAATTCCAATCAACTTCGTTTTCGGCGACACTGAGCGCTGGGGGCTCTATATCAGCGAGGACAACGTCGCCATGCTTGGGGGCGAGCCGGAGCTGATGGAACGCTATCTGCCTCTCGTCGGTGGACTGGAGTTCCTGCAACATCGCTTTGCGGACCGAATAGGTGCAGAAGCTAATCCCAGTAGTAGCCATTATCGGCTTCGCACGGCTCGGTCTTACCGGAACCGGTACGCCGCCATGCGTTGGGACTGGCCCTTCCCGGAGCCGCCGCCTGCGCCAACGCCGGAAGCTTAGAGCGGTGCGGTATGCTCTTCCGTGCGGCTTCGCCAGGTCTGCTTGTCTCGTCGTCAGAGCCTGCACTTTGGTTGCAATTCTGGATCTGAGCTGAGGATTCCTCGGCTGCCGTCACCGACGGTAAGTCGGGTGACGTAGTAGAGTGACCAGAAGGCCGTTTTCGCCCTTCACGTGACAGAAGCGCGGCGGACGAGCTGACGGCGGCCTATGAGCGCGAGACGGCTTCGTTGCTGGCGGACAAGGCGACGGCGCAGGCGGAGATCGCACGCAACCTGGGCTCCGGCGCGGCCACGCCCGCGAGCCTGCCGCCGGACCTGGCGGCGGTGCTGAACGGGGAGGAGCAGGCGGAGCTGGAGGACTGGTGGCGCGACGGCCTGAGGGTCTCGCCCGACGCAGCGCTGTTCGAGTCGCTGCACGCGCTGTTTCCCGCCTTCCCGGAGGAAGTCTCCCTGGAGTCCCCCCGGATCGCCCGGCATCTAAGCCCGGAACAGCAGGCCCTTGTGCGGCGCCGGCGGGAGGAGACAGGAACGCCGGGCGCGCCCGGTGCAGCCACGGGCGAAGGAGCGGCCGCCGGCGACCGGGTCCGTCTCGCTGGTCTGGATGAAACGTTGGAAGAGGCAGGCTTTGACGCCCGGGCCGAGGGCCTTAACGGCCCCTGGGGCGTCAAGCGCCGCCGCGTCGTCACGCTGCCGGACGACCCTGACCCGCGCGAGACGCAACTCGCCGTCGGCCTCTTCGGAGACGACGGGGGTGAAGGTGAAGAGCCGGAAGAGCCCGGAGAAGAGGCTGTCGACGCGGTCGAGCCCAAAGCTTTCACGGTCAATGAAGACGAGGCCAGCGAACTCGACCGTATTATGAGAGAGCTGGCCGAGCGCAGCGATCTCTCGGAAGAGGAAATCGAAAGCTACGGTCGCGACATTCTGAAACTCGTCCCCGGCTTGGGAGAGGTTCTCTCGGCACAGGATGCCTACCAAGCATTCCGTGCGGCAGAAGAGGCGTTGAACGACCGAAACTTCTATGCGGCTTTGGAAGCTGCGGCATTGGGTCTGGTCGAACTGGCGGGCGCGGCTCCCATCGTTGGGAGGTTGGCTAGACTTGGCAAGATCGGTCTGCGCGCGGCCTGGCGAATCGCACGGAACGTTCGCTATAGGCGAACTGCACAGTCCATCCGCCAGAGAGATACAAATCTCGGCAAAGACATCTCCGATGAGGACGTCGCCCGGAGCATTGACGAGAGAGCCCTGAAAGGTACGCGGTCGCGGAGAGAGCTTCCCTCTGGCTTTAGCGGCTTCGTTGAAAAACCGAATGGTGTGACAGCTTGGTTCGAGTATTCTAAGCAAAGCATCAAACTGATTAGGCGGTTAAACCGCGCAATTGAGGACGTGAGTCCACCCAATGCTAAGGCTGTTTCAAGTTTGATCGACGGTGCAGTCGTTTCGACTAAGGACAGTTCTCACAATCACATCGTCAATATCGAACGCGATGGAGGTCGCTCCGCAGCGGAGGCGGCATTTTATCGAGCATTGGAAGAAGCGGATGCAGACCTGACAGATGTGCGACCTCACAAAAAAGGGGGCGTTTTCTGGCGATCGCCTGACGGCACACAATACCGCCTCTACCACTCTAACGATAATGGCGACACGGTCCTCATGATCGTCCCTTCAGCGCGTGCTCCAGCTTCGAAACGTGGTAGATTTTGGGAGATCAAGATAAGATTTTTGAATGAACAGACAGGGCGTCCGAGGTAATTGCTATGAATACAGAAAGAGACAATGAGAAAAAACTGCACTGGATTATCCCAGTAGAGGAAAGTCAGAGGGTTTGGGATATTTATGCCCGAGTTTTTTCCGCGAGACCTCTTACACGTGATAGCCTTACCGATGGAAGCCCACCCTTTTTTGTCGACCCGAGTTGGAAGATAGTCGGTTTGGTCAACGATCTGACGGGTTTGGCTTCCCGTCCCTACGCGCCAACCGAGGTGCGTGACGGATCGCTGACATGGGAAGACTGGCGATTCTTCATGGAAAACGATTTCGATCTGGACCGTGGCGGCTTCTACGAACGTGATGAACTCGGACCGCTACTCGACATAATGGCTGAGGAGGGGGCGCAGAGCCTCTACATTACAGATGCCGTATACCAGATTCCAGAGCCGGTACAGGCTGGAGTGGCGAGCCGGGCCGGCCTCGAATCCGCAGTTGAAGCGATCAGCGACGAGCCGTGGTACGACGGACTACTATTTAATTTCGTGTTCGACAATACGGGTCGCTGGGGACTCCGCATTCACGAGGATAACATTGCGTTTCTGGGCGCGGCTCCTGATCTCATGGAGAGATACTTGCCTGCAGTCGGGGGGTTGGAATTTTTACAGAAACGTTTCGCTAGTCATATCCGAGAAGATTTTATGTCAGGGGAGGAAATCAGTCGCTTTTCTGTGGCACAGGCGTTTCGCCGCGAGTACGCCTACATGGACTGGCCTTGGCCCTTTCCGGAGCTGCCCATTTAGTCGGCAATTTACCCTTTGAAGCGAGAGTATGACGTCGAGCATTTGCCCGGTTGCTTAAGTTTTTCGTGTAGTTAGCCGATCTCTCAACTCTACCGCTTTTCAACTGTTTTCATCTTCGTAACGGTTTTCGACCCCTCTCCAGATGAGACGCTGGCGGAGGCGGACCTCACTGCCCGGGCCGACAGCCCTGATGGGGCCTGGGGCATCAAGCGCCGTCGCGTCGGCACGCTGCCGGACGACCCCGACCCCAGCGAGACGCAACTCGCCGTCGGCCTCTTCGGAGACGACGGGGGAGAGGGCGGCGGTCGGGACGGCGGCGAGAGCGGTCGGTTCGGGGACGAACCGGAACGGGCCGTACCCTCCGAAGAGCCGCCACAGGATGCGGCCGCCGATCCGCAAGCTGTGCCGAGCGAGGGCCTTGAGGAAGACGCTGCTTTCGACGAGGCGGCGGCCGAGGCGCTTGCGGACCTGATCGAGCAGGCGGCCGATCTGACCGGCTTGTCGGAAGAGCAGGTCGAGTTGTTGGGCCGCGAGGCGCTGAAGTTTATCCCTGGTGTCGGGGCGCCTCTGTCGTACCAGGACGGTGTCGAGGCTCTGTCCCAAGCGCGGCGTGCGCTCGACGATGAAGACTACTGGGCGGCGCTATTGGCGGCCAGCGAGGGACTGATCGAGCTTGCCGGGATCGTCCCCGGCCTGGGGCCGGTCGCCCGTGGCGCCAAGGCAGTCGGTAAGACAGTCGGACGCGCGGCGCTCGATATCCTCGGGCGGGTCCGCAGAACGCGGCGCGGCCGGGAACTGGCGCGCACGAAGACGCCGGGCGGTCCGACCGCCCGCATGCCGGACGGCAGCGTTGCACGGCTCCGCACCAGGTCGGGCGCAGAGGCTGATGTTAGAACGTCAGGGCAGCGTCTGGACGCGGTTCAACGTCTTACGACTATGATGCGCTATCTAAGGCCATCTGACGAGGTATCGATAACGGGCTTGATCCGGGGTGGACAGTTAGATAGCGCGTCGCGTGCAGGTGAGAACGTAGTCAACATCCAGCGCAGCGGCGGCGCCCTTGCGGCCGATGTGGCTTTCGAGCGAATCGTACGGGAGCAGGGCGGTACTTTAGGAGATGTAGAGATAAAGGACGGCGGTGCTCTGCGTCTCTTTACGACGCGAGACGGAACCACCTATACACGAAGGCTGAGTACGAAGAGGAACGGTGAGACCGTTTCAGTTATCGTGGTGGCTCCGGGCGCCAATGAGAGAAGTCGGTTCGATATCAAAGTTCGTTTTGGCGATTAGGAGGCGCCACGGTGAAGACGAGAACTTCCAATGGCATTCAACTTCAAGCCCTGGACTCCGGCGAGAGCTTGAGTCAGGCCATGACGCGCTTCGGCCAGGTCTTCCTGCTCGACGAGAATGGCGAGCTGAACGACCACACAATCTTCCCGAAGGACCAGCCTCTGCGGATTTTTCGTGACCGGAGTTGGCAGGTGGTCGCTCTGGCTGGCGACTTATTTGCTCTATGTACCGAAGACGATCTGCAGGATGAATCCGCCGAGTACCGGGACATTCATGCGCGCGACCACCTGAAACCACTCATTGGTATTCTTCAGGAACGGCGGACTCCGCATATCTACATGACCTACTGTCTCAGCTTGGATGACTTTGAGACCTTGCTGATTCCGCCACAGCGCGAGGCTATGAATGCCGCTTGGTTGAGCGACGACTTGCATTTCATGCTCTGTTGCTTCGCCGTCGATGACCGTGCGGACTGGGGTTTGGTGATTGACAATGATGAAGTGTATCTCGGCGGCGAGCCGGCCTTTATGGAGCGGTTCATCTCGGAGTCTGGTGGAAAGGACGAGCTGAGCCGGATTTTTTCGCTCTACATCGACGGTGCGGTGATACCGGGGGAGTCCGCCTACCACCCAGGCGATGCTCGTTTCTATCGCTGTCTCTACACCTACTGCGGCTGGGACTGGCCCTTCCCGGAGCCGCCGCCTGGGCCTACGCCGGCAACCTAGCGCGGTTCAGCATGCTCTTCCGTGCGGCTCCGGCAAGTCTGCTTGCCTTGTCGTGAGAGCTCGCACTCTGGCTGCAATTCTAGATTTGAACTGAAGATTCCTCTGCTGCCGTCCCGAGGGTAAGTCGGGTGACGCAGTAGAGTGACCAGAAGGCCGTTCTCGCCCCTCACGTGACAGAGGCGCTGCGGACGAGCTGACGGCGGCCTACGAGCGCGAGACGACGGCGCTGCAGGCGGACAAGGCGACGGCGCAGGCGGAGATCGCACGCAGTCTGCGCTCCGGCGCGGCCACGCCCGCCAGCCTGCCGTCGGACTTGTCGGCGGTGCTGAGCGGGGAGGAGCAGGCGGAGCTGGAGGACTGGTGGCGCGACGGCCTGCGGGTCGCGCCCGACGCGGCGCTGTTCGAGGCGCTGCACGCGCTGTTTCCCGCCTTCCCGGAGGAGGTCTCGCTAGAGGCCGCAGGAATCGCCCGGCATCTGAGCCCGGAACAGCAGGCGCTTGTGCGGCGTCGGCAGGCGGAGACCGGAACGCCAGGCGCGCCCGCTGCCGCGACGGGCGAAGGAGCAGGCGCGGACAGTCGGGTTCACCTCGCCGTATTGGATGAGACGCTGTCTCAGGCGGGCTTCGACACCTGGGCCAAAGATCGAAGATCTCCACACGGCCGTCGAGGATACCGGCGACCTTCACGCGGAGGCACTTTCAGGTTTGGTTGATGGCGCGCGCCTGACCACACTCGACAAAGCGAGGTCGAACATTGTCAATCTGGATCAGCTCGGAGGACAAGCAGATGCGCTCGCGGCCTACCATCGATCAATCCGTGCCGCTGGCGGGCGCCTCGAGGAGATCGGCCGGAATGACAGGGGGAATCCCACCTGGACGTCTTCGGATAGTGTAACCTATGAATTCTATAACTCTCCGACGAATGCCGATACGGTGATTGCGATTGTCCCCTCGCAGCGTGCGCCGACGAGGGGAGAGTGGGAATTGAAGGTGCGCTTCCGCACGCGCCGAAGCGACGAAGGACAAACTAAGTGATGGAAGAGCGAGATAGGCGACAAAAGCGCGCGTCCGTCCGGTTCGAACTCGCCGGGGCGGAAGCGGAGGAGGGCTGGCGCATCGCCGCACAGATCTTTCTGGAGAGGCACCCCGCCGAGCGCGAGTTCATCGAACTGGAAATCCCCTTCTTCCGCTCGCCAGAGTGGACCGTCGTTGCGCTGGTCAACGATCACTGGGGGCTGGCCGATCCGGCCGACGGGCCGGGGCCGGAGGCGCGTTGCTATGAGCGCGACGAGTTGAGTCCCCTGCTCGACCTGGCGCGGCAGCAGGGCAGCGAGAGACTCTATTTCTGCGACTCCACGTTACCCGAGGCCAGCCCTTTGTTCAGCTGCGAGCCGACCCTCGAGGCGCTGTCGCAGACCATCAAGCTCGCTCAGAAGAGCGCCGGCCATACCTTCGGCTATCTGACCGCCTTCCTGTTCGATAACACCGGCCAATGGGGCATCTATGTTCAGGAGGGGGAGATCACCTTCGTCGGTGGCGAGGCGGAGCTGATGCGGCGCTACGTCGCGCGAATCGGCGGCGTGGAACTGCTGCAGGGCCGTCTTGAGAGCTTCTACTCGGAAACCCCGATTGGCGCCGGCAAGGGCCAACGCAGCTTCACCAGCAGTAAGAACGCGGTCCCCGTGATGCGTGAGTATGCCTACCTTCGCTGGCCCTGGCCCTTCGATTGGGGGCCTTTGTGGCCTTGACGATTCCTTTAACTACCAAGGTGGGCTCCGGCTAGCTGACGTCTTCTGATGAAGATGCGGAGTGGGTGGGCGGGCTGAGCCATGTCCATCGACACGGCTCTGGAGTCTGCGGAACAGCCCGAGACGTAGACGCGTCTGCGCGCGCCCGTCTCCCATCGTCTTCAAGGCAGTCTTCCTGGAGACCCAACGGTTCGTCCAGCATATGAGCTGGGAGTAACACAGCCTGGTATGGCCTCGGCGGGAGGAGAACCGCTCGCGGGGCGCGCCCGGCGTCGCGACGGGCGAGCTAACAGGCAAGGGCGACCGGGCTCATCTCGCCGCATTGGATGGGACGCTGGAGGAGGCGGGCCTCACCGCCCGGGCCGACAGCCTTGATGGCCTCCGGGGCGTCAACCGCCGTCGCGTCGGCACGTTGCCGGACGACCCCGACCCGCGCGAGACGCAACTCGCCGTCGGCATCTTCGGAGACGACGGGGGAGACGGCGGCGGTCGGGATGGCGGCGAGAGCGATCAGTCCGGGGGCGAACTGGAACAAGCCGGACCGTCGGAGGAGCCGCCACAGGATACGGCCGCTGATCCGCAAGCTGCGCCGACGGAGAGCCTTGAGGAAGACGCTACTTTCGATGAGGCGGCAGCCGAGGCGCTCGCGGACCTGATCGAGCAGGCAGCCGATCTGACCGGCTTGTCGGAAGAGCAGGTCGAGCTGTTGGGCCGCGAGGCGCTGAAGTTTATCCCTGGTGTTGGGGCGCCTCTGTCCTACCAGGACGGTATTGAGGCTCTGGCCCAAGCGCGGCGTGCGCTCGACGATGAAGACTACTGGGCGGCGCTATTGGCGGCCAGCGAAGGAGTGATCGAGCTTGCCGGGATCGTCCCCGGCCTGGGACCTGTCGCCCGTGGCGCCAAGGCGGTCGGCAAGACAGTCGGACGCGCGGCGCTCGATATCCTCGGGCGGGTCCGCAGAACACGGCGCGGCCGGGAGTTGGCGCGCACGAAGACGCCGGGCGGTCCGACCGCGCGCATGCCGGATGGCAGCGTTGCACGGCTCCGCACCAAGTCGGGCGCCGAGGCTACGGTCGAGACATCGGGTCAGCGCCTGGACATCATTCGGCGCCTTGAGAGCGTGATCGGTTATGTCAGGCCGTCCGACGAAGTGTCGATAACGGGCCTGCTCCGGGGTGGGCGCCTGCGCCATGTCGCAGGAACGTCTGGGAATAGGGTGAATATCCAGCGCCGCGGCGGTGTCGCAGCCGCCGATGCTGCCTTCGAGCGGATTATACGGGAACAGGGCGGTACTTTAGGAGATGTAGAGATAAGGGACGGTGGTATTCTGCGTCTCTTTACGACGCGTGACGGAACCACTTATACACGAAGGCTGAGTACGAAGAAGAACGGTGAGACCGTTTCAGTTATCGTGATAGCGCCGGGCGCCAATAGAAGTAATCAATTCGATATCAGAGTCCGTTTCGAGGGTGAGGGCATAGTACGATGAAGACCAAAGTCTCCAACGGCCTCGAGCTGCAGATCTTGGAGCCTGCAGAGAGTTGGGATCGTGCTATGCCTCTTTACGGCCAAATCTTCGGCCCCGATAACGACGGTGGTTTGAACATTCTGGAGATATTTCCGCGCAATAGGCCACCTCGCATTTTTCGAAATCCAGCCTGGCAGGCTGTGGCACTTGTCGGTACAGCGCTATCTCTCGAAGACGAAGAGCCACTACCCGGTCTGGTCGAGTTGTACCGCGACCTTCACGGGCGAGACCATTTGGCGCCGTTACTGCGCATCCTGCAGGAGCGAGGAACGCCACACTTCTATCTTGCCTATGCTAGCCCGCCCGATCAGATGCACACTCTGCTCGTACCGCCACGGCGGCTGGAACTAGACGCGGCTTGGTTAAGCGACATTCTGCACAGCGTGCTTCCTTGTTATGCGACCGATGATCGGGCGGACTGGGGGTTGGTAATTGACGAAGACACAATGTATCTCGGCGGTGAGCCGGAGTTGATGCGTAGGTTCGTTGCCGAGTCTGGTGGGATGGAGGAACTGGTCCGTATTTTTTCGCTTTATATTGTCGAATACGTGACACCTGGTGAACAGGACTACGACGGCGTTGCGGCCCGCTTCTATCGCCGTCTCTACACCTACTGCGGCTGGGAGTGGCCCTTCCCGGAGCCGCCGCCTGCGCCAACGCCGGAAGCTTAGAGCGGTGCGGTATGCTCTTCCGTGCGGCTCCGCCAAGTCTGCTTGTCTCGTCGCGAGAGGCCGCACTCTGGTTGCAATTCTGGATCTGAGCTGAGGGTTCCTCGGCTGCCGTCACCGACGGTAAGTCGGGTGACGTAGTAGAGTGACCAGAAGGCCGTTTTCACCCCTCACGTGACAGAAGTGCGGTGGACGAACTGACGGCCGCCTACGAGCGCGAGATGGCTTCGCTGCAGGCGGACAAGGCGTAGTTGTTGCCGCAGTCTGACTGCATGCCGACGGCTCGCATCGCTCTCTCCAGCATCTTTGGCAAAATTGGAAAGGGAGGTGAGATGTCTCTCGCTACTGGTAGGCGTGAGGCCTCGATCATGGCCGCGCATCGCGATGAGAATCCTGGCTCGACTTTGGACTCAGGCAAGGCTTCGACCCAGGCTGGCGAAGCACCCGCCAGGGATCCGGCGGCCGACTCGGGCGCGCAGGATCCGCAGTGGGAGGCGGCCCTGGCGCGGGCACGCTGGGTCGCGCGTCTCGGGCGGCGCAGACGGCGCCCCGACGGGACGCACGAGGACTGGCTAGAGCCAGCGCAACGCGCCGAACTGGAGCGGCGCGGACGCTTGCGCTTGGCCTTTTACAGGGCTGCGGATGCCTTTGCCGCGCGCGAGGGGCGTGCGCCGGACAAGTCAGAACAGCATCGGCTGCTCGCGCAGGTGATCGCGGACGAGGAGGAGGTTCGGGAGACCTGGAGCCGTGTCTCAACCGCCTTTGCGGAGGGAGAGCCGGAGCTGGCCCGGACGGTGCTGCGGCGTTTCGCGGCCGGCGGTCCACCCCGACCGGCGGCGGAGCCCGAAGCGCCTTCGCAGCGCGCCGCTTCCAGCCCGCGCGAGATGGACCTGGCCGTGGGGCTGTTCGAGGAGGGGGATGCCGTTGGTCCGACAGGAGAAGATCGAGCGTTTCCCGAGGCGCCGGAGCCGGAGCCCGATACCCTTACGGACCCAACGCCTCAGCCCGGTCCGCAGCCTGACGCACAGGAGGCGCCCGATCGGGTGCAGATTCCCGAGGAGGCCGAAGCCCTGATGCGGGATCTGGTAGGCGACGAGCTCTACGATCAGATCTGGTTCGGGCCGATCGAGACCATGGCGCGGGAGATGGACATCGATCTGGAGCTGGTGAAGCGGGCCGGCCCCGAAGGGGCTGTGGCGCTGGCCGCCGTCGCGCTGTACCGGCATTTCAACATCCCGCTGCACAAGAACAGGGTTAACCATCTGGCGGTCGCGCTCGGCCGTCGGGGGCATAAGCAGCTGGAATCCAAGCTGCTCGCCCGGCTGGCGTTTCAGAACTCGCTGGGCCCCCTGCACGAGCCCTATTCCATGACCAATCAGGAACTGCTCGCGGCCAATGAATTCGAAGCCAAGACGCTTGTTTACTGGGAGGCGCTTGCGGCGTCGCTTCGCATCGTGCCCGGAGTTTCGCGCGTCGGTAAGGCGATACCGAGGCTCTTCCTTCACGGTTTCAAGAACAACATCGCTAACCGAAACCGCATCCTGAGGGAGCGTGGGGTCGAGGTGGAGTCTGTGGGGTCGCCGCGCTGAGATCGGATTGCGTGACGTCGCTGGTTCGGACTTGCGGACGGACCGATGTCTTGGGGGAGAACTTCGAGGTGACGTCACCCGGGACGGTTCGGCGTTAAGGCCAGTATCAAGGGCGTCGGCACCAGGACATTCCGGATTCAGCAAGCCGCCGAAGCATGGCCACGTCGTGCACCCAGAGCTGAAGCAGGGGGTAGAGATCGATCGGCGGGGCCGTCTCCGGCCGGAAGCCGATCTGCAGGCGCTGGGCCGTGGCGAACTCCTCGTCCGACATGATCAGCCACATGATCTTGATCGTCGCCTCCGCTCCAAGCTCGCCGCGCGCCGCGGCCGCGACGGCCCAGAGGTGCGCGCGCACCCGGTCGTAGATCACGCCCTCGCCGTGGCTGTAGGCCAGCGCGAGAAAGGCCATGGAAAGCGCATGACCGCCGCGGGCGGCCTTGTCCCACCAAACCAGCGCCAGGCAGGGATCGCGCTGGAAGAACTCTCCGACTTCGTACATCTCGCCTATTCTGTACTGGGCCTCGGGATTTCCCTCGACGGCCAGAGGAAAGAGAAGACGGGCGGCAGTCTCAAAGTCTCCTACGCTGTGCGCGGCCAGTCCTCGCTGTAGGTCCGTCTCGGCAGCGAGCGGATCGGGGGCAAGGAGCGCAAGCGTTGTCAGCAAGGCCAGGGCCAGGCGGGTGAAGGGTCTGCGGCGAAGCGGCATCGGCGATCTCTCCGAAGTCGGAAGACGAGGCAGCGGAAACGAGCGTCGGGTGTGGGCCGCCTGCCGTTCCCCATGAAGAGCTTCGAGAGAGGGCAGGAGCGGCTTTAGAAAACACAGGGGCGTGCTCCATTCGCTTTTCTACCAGGTCGGGAGACGCCTCGATAGCCGTTCGGTCGGTGCCGTGTCGCCCTCCGCGGCTGTTTCAGCCTATGCCAGCGTCAAGCCGGGTTCGGCACCGGTTGGCGCCTTAGACCCCCGTGTGCAAGCAGGGCCGCCTCGAAGATCGCGTAGCACACCTCTCAAATGAGACCATAAGGAGACAGAAGCGTCATGACCGTTCCGACGGAGACGGCGCGCTCGGGCCCCTATCTGGGCAATGGCGCGACCGATACCTTCGCTTACGAATTTCGCATTCAGCAGGACAGCGACCTGCTGGTGACGCGGCTAGACGAGGCCGGGTTGGAAACCGCCTTGAGTCTCGACATCGACTACAGCGTGACCGGGGTGGATCAGCCGGAGGGAGGCGACGTCGTTCTGGCGGCCCCGCTGCCAAGCGGTTTTCGGCTGGTCATCACGCGAGACGTACCGGCAACCCAGGAGGTCGACCTGCAGAACCAGGGCGCCTTCTTCGCGGAGACGATAGAGCGAGCCTTCGACAAGCTGACCATGCTGGCGCAGCAGAACAAGGAAAGCGACGCTCGAACCGTGACCCTGCCGGTGGTCAGCCAGGGCGTGTCGGCGACCTTGCCCGGTGCTGTGGCCGATGCTGTGCTCGGTTGGAACGCAGCTGGAGACGCGCTGGAGAACAAGGTTCCGAACACGGCGGCCTATGTCGTCGCGCCCTTGGCGGGTCTGACGTCGGAGGAGGCGACACAGCTTCTCAACATTGGCTCGACGACGATCAGTGCCGCGCAGTGGCGGTATCTCGGCGCGATGACGGCGCAGCCATTGGAGCCAAGCGCTGAGGCGGGTCGGCTTCGACGGGTTACGACCTTCACCGTGAGTAGCACCTACAGTAAGCCGTCGTGGTTGCGCCTGGCCCTCGTGCAGGTCTGGGGCGCTGGCGGCGGCGGTGCGGCTGGATACGGGACTCAGGGTGCGAGCGGTTCGGGCGGCGGCGGCGGCTTTGCGCAACGGGTGATTCGTGCCTCGCAGATGGCGGCCACGGAGACTGTGACCGTGGGGGCGCAAGGCGTCGGGGGCATCAGCGGGTTCCTCAGCGGTTCCGCTGGAGGTAGCAGCTCCTTCGGGGCGTTCTGCAGCGCGACTGGAGGCGGCGGCGGCATCTACAACGGCTCGGCTAGAGCGGCAGGCGGTCTCGGTGGCTCCGGCACCGGCGGCGACGACAACCGGGACGGCAGTCGCGGCGTGAACGGCAACGGCATCGGTATCTCCATCGGCGGCGGCTCCGCTTTGGGTGGTGAGGGCGGCCTCGGGGTTTACAACGGCACGACCAATTTCGGAGGTGGCTCTGGGCGCAGGCCGGGCGGCGGCGGAGCGAGCGGATTCTCCGGCGGCGGCGGCGGCGGCTCCGGGGGCGGCGGCCTTATCATCGTTAATGAGTATGAGTGAGATCACGATGAAAGCGCTGATCGAGGCAAACGGCCGTATCGCCGAGGTGCGGGCTGACACTTTTCCCGTCGCTGCGCCGCTTCTTTGGCAGGATGTGCCCGAAAGCACAACAACAGTCGATACCTGGGGCGGAGCGCAAGTCATCAAGTACGTGCCGCCGCCGCCGCCGACCGTTGCGGAACTAGCCGCCGCCAAGCGCGGTGAGATCCACAACCGCGCGGCAGCTGAACGCAGTCTGATCGCGCCGAACTACCCGCAGCACGAAATCGATACCTGGGATCAACAGCTACGCGAAGCGACGGTCTACACCGCCGATGCTCAAGCGCCTGTGCCCCTGCTGTCGGCCATGGCGGCGGCACGAGGCTGGACGGTCCAGCAGCTTGCCGCCCGCGTGATGCAGAAGGCCGCCGAATTCGCGGTATCTGGTGGCGAGGTCCTGGGCACCCAGCAGGCTCTGGAGGACAGTCTTGAAGCAATTCTGGCTGATCACGCCGCCGGGACGATCATCGAAGCCGAAGCGCGCATCCGCGTCGCAGCGATAGTATGGCCGGAGGGAGGTTAGCTGGTGTCGCTGTCAGAGATCTTTCAGCTTCTTGGCGTCCTTCTTACCGCCGCAGGTCTGCAGGGCATCGTCGCCAAGTGGATCCTGACCAGAATCGCTGCCGAGGCGCGCACGTCGGAACAGCGCGATAAGGAACTGCATGCGCGAGTCGACCGCTTCAACGACACGCACATGCGGCGCGACGACATCATGCCCCATATCACGCGCATCGAAGACGGCATGGCAGAGCTTAACCGACGGTTCGATCAATTCATTCTGCGCGAGCGCCATTCAGGAAGGACAGAGCCGTGACCGACTTGCCCCGCGGAATCCGCAACAACAACCCCGGCAACATTGAAGTCGGCGCACCCTGGCAGGGCTTGGTCACCGGCGAGAACGTCGGATCCCAGTCGGCCGAAGTCCAGCACGCTTTTCAGATGGAGCGGCGGAACCCGCGTGATCCCGGTCGCTTCGCGGTCTTTGCGCATGGGCGCTGGGGCATTCGAGCGATCGCCCGCGTGCTCATCACGTACCAGGACCGGCGTCGCGCCCGAGACGGCTCGAAAATCGACACTGTGTGCGAGATTGTGCAGCGCTGGGCGCCGTCGCATGAGAACGACACGTCAGCCTATGCGCGTCACGTCCGGCAGCGCCTCGGGCTCGATGGCGATGAGGTTCCCGGCGAGGTCGATATCCACGACTACGACGACGCTCGGAGGCTCGTGAAGGCGATCATCCTCCACGAAAACGGCATGCAGCCCTACAGCGCGGCAGAGATCGACGAGGGTCTGCGGTTGGCCGGTATAGAGCCCCCCAAGAAGCCCCTCAGTCGTTCGCGCACGCTTGCTGGTCAGACGGCCGCCGCCGCCGGGACCGCCGGCGCTGCTGCGCTGGAGGTGGGGCAGGAGATGACCGAAGCCGCCGGCCAGGTCTCGTTGCTGGTTGAGTACGGCTGGGTGTTCCAGGTGGTTCTTGTGGCCCTGGTTCTCAGCGGCATCGGCTTCACGGTCTATGCCCGCTTGTCCGACCGGTCGGCGGGTTTGGCCTGAGATGCTGACCACGATCAACACATTGCTGTCCGGCACTTGGCGAGAGATCGGGCTGGTCGCCGGCATCGTCTTCGCGATCCTGCTGACCCTCGCACGCACACGGAAGTCGGGCAGGCAGGCCGAGAAGGTCGAGCAGCTCGAGCGTAATGCTCGGGCGGTGAGAACTCGGAGGAAGGTCGAACGTGAGATACGCGATTCTGGCGGCTCTACTGCTGCTGAGCGCTTGCGCGAGCGTTGGTCCCGTGACTGATTGCGCCTGGATGGAGCAGATCCTGATCAGCAAAGACGACAGTCTGACTGAAGGGACGGCAAGCCAGATTCTGGCTCACAACGAGACGGGGGCGGTGCTAGGTTGCTGGTAACCCCCTGTGCCAGGCGCTAACAGAGTGGAATTGCGAACCCGGGTTGCTACGCTGCGTCGCCTATGGCAAAAGGCCGAATTGGCTTGGGAGCGGGAAATGCGGAAGCTTGGTCTCGTCGCGACACTTATGTTGGTTTCAACCCCAGCGCTTGCTTACGTTGATCCGGGTGTTCTCGCGGTGCTTTTTCAGATGGGCTACGCGCTGCTGTTCGGTGCGTTTGCCTTCTTCATTCTCCGGCCCTGGAATTACCTAAAGGGCCTTGCTCGTTCCATCTTCAAGCGCTCCGCAGATGGGCAACAGCAAGCCAAGAAACACTGAATTCAGTGTCTGCGGTACCAAACATCGAGTTCGATCCAGCTTCCTACGTTGACCCGCACGGGCGTTTGGGTTGGGTGGACGATCAGCCAATTCGCATCATACGCCCTGCATCGCGACCGTTCTATGAAGGCCTTTTCAAGAGTGGACTGATAGACCACTGGTCCGCGCAGAACGATTTGGTTGAAAGCCACGTTCTAGAGTCCACGCCAGAAGGCGGCCTTGCGGTCAAACACACGCGCATCTGGCCTACGAGCTATTGCGTGGAGTGGTCGCCTTCGATGCTCAAAGACGCAGCTCTCTGCACGCTCGATTTTGCGATCGAACTCGCCGATCACCGCTTGATGCTGCAGGACGCGACCCCATGGAACGTGCTTTTCGACGGATCACAGCCGGTCTTCGTCGATCTGACCTCGGTGGTCCCGGGTGACAAAGGGCTGATTTGGCCGGCCTATGGCCAGTTCCTGAGCCACTTTCGCAACCCGCTCTTGCTTTCCCATGCCGGACGAGGCCGCCTAGCTCGCCAGATGCTGTTCGATCATTTGAACGGGATCGACGAGACGGAGTTGGCCGCGGCCGCTCCACTGCGCCTCAAGCTCCGCAGGCCGTCTATCGCCTTGGCCGCCACCCTCAAAGCGCAGATTGAAAAGCGTCCCCATCTACAGACAAGGATACGAAGCGCTGCAGCCGCGCAGAAGCTGGGACTCTCGCCGCGCCAGCGCACAGCGTTTCTCAAATCGCTTCGCCGCAAGGTCGAGGGCATGCGTCTGTCGGCGGCCGGGAATGTCTGGCAAGACTACTATGCTGGCATCCCGCAGGACGTTGATCGTCAAAAGAAACTCGATACAGTCGAGCGGGTTGTGCGCGGCATCGGCCCCAAATCGGTGATCGATCTTGGCGCCAACACGGGGCCGTTTTCGGTGATCGCAGCCCGAGCGGGCGCTAGGACGATTGCCGTGGATAGCAGCGAGCCCTGCATGGACACGCTTTATCGTTTGGCCAAATCGGAATCCCTTCCAATCACCCCGCTGATTGCCGACCTTATGTCGCCAACGCCGGCTTTCGGAAATTTCGGTGACCAGTTTCCAGGCCTACTGCAGCGGGCACGCTCTGACTACGCTTTTTGCCTCGGTTTGATGCACCACCTCCATGTCGCGGGGCGCCAGTCGTTCCAGCGGATCTCGGACTTCCTGAGCAGGGTCGCGAGACGGGGCGTCATTTTCGAGTTCGTCGCAATGGATGACAGCAACAATGAATGGATTTCTGCCGGTCGGGAAATCGGCTATGATTTCGATACTGTTAGAGGCGCCATAGCGGCAGTATTCCCAAGGATAGAAGTCCTGGATTCCGATCGGCCCACTAGAAAACTGTTGATTTGTGAAAAGTGAACCTCTCCAGCGGCTCTCAGTAGGCTTTCTGACGGCTTGCCTTCTTGTCGCGTTGGCGGGTCTGTTTATCAACGACCCGCTTCTCTACCGCAGCCCTTTGATCGATATCGCTACTGTGGCCGCGTTCTTCGGGCTAGTCGGGACTGCATGCCTGCTCGCAGTCTTTTGGCCTCTTGCGCGGTTTGTCGGTCACAGCCTGCCTAGGAACCTTGGCGCCGCAACGACAGTCGGTTTGGCTGTGTCCGGTTTCGCGATATCGGGCCTGGAAGCGGTTACCGGTGCGTCGCTCTCGCCTGCGATCTTCTTTGCTGCGGTCGGATTGATCGTGCTGGCTGCCCTTGCCACATCTCGCCGAATCTCCGCCGTCACAGTCGAGCGAATTCGCCTCGCGGGTCTCTACGGTCTTGTCGCGGCTGTGGCGCTCGTGGCCGGCCGGATCGCGTGGGCGGCGACAGAAACCGGCCGGTTTTCGGAAGACAACGCTCGTCATGCTGTTGTGGTGGTGATCGATGGTTGGCCTTCGCAGTTCTGGAACAGCTATGAGCCTGCGCAAGAGGCCGGTCCAATCGATGCTTTGGCCCAACAGGGACAACTCTTCACCGCCAGCTACAGCAGCAAGCTCTACACCTGGGGGTGGTTCAGCGTCTTCTACACCGGGCGCCGTGACGCCACGATCGACCAGCAGGTAGCAGGCTTCGACCTGCTCGGCGACCTTGAAGACGAAGGGGTCAACACGCGCATCGTCAACTTCCATTCGAATGGCTTGGCTGATTCCGCGGTGCCGACCGACCGGCGCGTCTTCCGTTCATCGCTTCTCACGGAGAGATACGCTTGGATCCCCCAGCTTCTGGGACTTGACTATGACGTATTCCTCGGTTGGCCGGGGACGCGGGGGAACCTGCCAACTAGAGCAAGGATTACCTACGACGCCATCAGTGGCACGTTCGACGAAGTCGAGCTTTGGCGCTCCTTCTTCCCGCGCCAAATCTACGCCTTGCAATCCCGTAACCGGCCTTCGCTGCTAATCGTCCATGTCAACCACAACCTCTCGACCGTGCAGTCCCTGGGAGAGGGGGTCGAGGACAAAGCGATCCGCCAACTCTACGAGAAGGCTGGATTGAACGGCTATCGATACGATCCATCTGACGAGTCCGTCATGGAGTTGGTGCGAACAAAGTATGCTAAGAGAACTGAGCTTTGGGGGCGGCGCCTTTCGGATCTGCATCGGCAGATCCAGAACGCCAATGGTCAGTATCTGACGGTTGTTACCGGAGATCACGGCTCAATTCTCTCGCGCGGGAAGATTTGGTACGGCCATCATATCGATGAAGAGGTGACGCGCGTGCCGATGTTGTTGCTGGGAAGCGGCATCGAGCCGGGAAAGCGGAATGAGCCGGTCGACACCCTGGATTTGAACGCCAGCGTTCAAGATTTCTTCGGGATCGACAGTCGGGGCGAGGGGAGAAGTCTCTTGCCTGGCCAACAAGTTCAGTCGCGCACCATTGCAAGCTTGGGACTCGTCGATCCGGTAACGGCAGAACGCTTGATCGCGTTGTACAGCGACGGCCTGAAGTACGTTTTCGACATTAGCCCATCAGGAGACGCCGGAAGCCGGATCGAGCGCTATCAGGGGTTCGAGGAGGCCGCGCCGCAAATCTCTCCAGTTCCGGCCCAGCACCCCATATGGGGTGAATTGAGCGAAGCACTACTGCGGTACGGACTGGAGCGCGACGAGGTTCATCCGGACATTTGGGCCGCCACTCGTTGATCCTAAACCGCGCGAGTCGACAGCCTGTATTTCGTATGCGAATGGACTCCAGGTCCTGAGTCCGCGTAGCTTGCTGGGATGAAACGTTTCCGGAACACGCAAGTCGGGCCGAAGTACGCTTTGCGGCTCCGCGACCTCTTGCCCTGGCACCGGTTGCTAGGTGATTTGCTTCAATTGCAGCCCCACCGCCTGAGCGGCCGTCATGCCGGCGTCCGCATCGACACCCAACTCGAACTCGAAGCGGCGTTCGGAGTTGCGGGTGAACTCTACGATGCGGCTTTTGAAGACGGTGGCGTTTGGAATGCGGACGTGATTGCCGTCGGGCGAGAGCAGGACGGTGGCCCTGGCGGTCATCCGTACGACGTCGCCCCTCTTGCCTTCGATCTGCACGAAGTCGTTCGGTCGGAAGGGCTGCCGCACGCTCAGCGTGATACTGGCCACGAAGTTCTCGACCGTGTCTCGGACCGAGAAGCCGATCGCCAGGCCGACGATGCCGGCCGCACCCAGCAGCGTGCCGATCAGGGCGACAGCGCCGACGATATCGGGAGCGACGACCAATGCCGCTAGAACGAAGACCACGCGGACGATCTGTCTGTAGATGTCGGCAATGAAGCGGTTGGGCGCCAGCCGTTCGAAGGGTTGGCGACTGCCGGCCAGAAGAAAGCCGCAGAGCGCGATCGCCAGGAAGACGGCTAGAGAGACGAGCAGCAGCGGGAGATAGGCGATGATCTGATCGAGTCGGGATGTGAAGCGGTCCCAGGCCGGGATCAGACGGTCTGAAAGATCGCTGGTTTCCACCACGGCGTTTTCGACCGTGACGACGCCCTGAATCCGACTGACCAGCGCCTCTAGATCGTTGATGTCGCCTGCGGCCACAACCTCGCCGGTCAGTCTCACCACGCCGGCATTCACCTCGACAGCGCCCCCGTCGAAGTCCCCGATCTCGTTCAGGATCGTGCGGAGCCGGCGTTCGATCGCCGCGTCGGTCGTGCTGTCGTCCTGCAGGGAGATTCCTGCCGGCGACTGAGCGGCTGGAGCCGTATCCTCTTGGGTAAGGAGCGGTCCCGCCAAGATCGTGAGGAGAGCAATGGTCAGTAGCGCCGTTCCGAGAAGCTGCCAACCACCCTCGCCAGGCCGAGATGGACACGTGTTTAGGCAACCTTTGGAAAAGCGGCTAAGTTCCCGCACTTTGCGACTTGGGGCCGGAGCGTCAGTAGAGGCGTTCGACGCAGAAGTCGATGGCTTGCAGCAAGGCCCGCTTGGCGTCGTTGTTCTGAAAGGCTCCGAGGTCCCGGCGCGCACGCTCCGCATAGTCGCGAGCCCGCTGTTTCGACTCTTCTAACGCCCCGTGACGTTGCATCAGGGTGATGGCCTGTTCCAGGTCGCCGTCACGCTGCTCCAGGTCCTCGACGCAACGTCGCCAGAAGGCCTTTTCCTCTTCGTCGCCACGGGCGAAGGCCAGGACCAGGGGCAGGGTGATCTTGCCTTCCCGGAAATCGTCGCCGATCGACTTGCCGAGTGCTTGCTGTTCCGCCGAGTAGTCCAGGATGTCGTCGACCAGTTGGAAGGCGTTGCCGAAACTGAGCCCGAAGCTGCGCAGCGCCAGCCGTTCGCTCTCGGGTCGCTCGGCCACGACGGCGCCGATCTCGCAGGCCGCGGAGAAGAGCGCGGCCGTCTTGGCCTCGATCACCGCCAGATAGGCTTTCTCGTCCGTCGCCGTATCGTTGGCGGTCATCAATTGATGGACCTCGCCTTCGGCGATCGTGGCCGAGGCGTCGGACAGCAGCTTGAGCACCGTCAGCGACCCGTCCGCAACCATCAGCTGGAACGAGCGTGAGAAAAGGAAGTCGCCCACCAGCACGCTGGCCTTGTTGCCCCAGACGGCATTGGCCGTCTCCAGGCCGCGGCGTAAGTGACTGTCGTCGACGACGTCGTCGTGCAGCAGGGTTGCCGTATGGATGAATTCGACACAGGCGGCCAGTGCATGGTGCCGCTCGCCCTCTGCACCGCAAAGCCGTGCCGTCGCAAGAGTCAGCATGGGGCGCAGTCGCTTGCCGCCGGCCGCGACGATGTGTCCGGCCAGCTGCGGGATCAGCGCCACCGGCGACTGCATCTTCTCGAGAATGATTGTGTTGACCTGCTTCAGGTCGTCGACAACCAGATCCTGCAGGGGCTGCAAGCTGCCGGACAGCTGAGGTTTTCCGCTCTCTCGGGCTTCATCCCTGGGAGCGGCTTGCATTTCGGCGACGGAGCGCAAGGCCAATCTTTCGCTTTCTTCTCTCGAGCCAACCGCCCTTGTCTGGCTCCTGCTCGATAGGAGCCGCCGCAAAGCGCGTGCTACTGTGACCAATGTGGGGTGGCACAGCCCGCCGACAACAGACCGACTCCCCAGCTCTCCCTTGCAGCGGCAGCATAGGAACAAGCGGCGGGCGGTCAAGCGTCGGAATGTAAGGCCGGCTTTCGGGCGAGTTTGGCAGGTGAGTTCTCGGGCCATATGTAATCACTGGAGATTACGGGCGGGCGGGAGATCGAAATTCATGCGCGAGCTGGTGCGGACGAACGACCTGGTGAAGCTCTCCTGGCTGCAGGCCCTGCTGCGCGACGCCGGTATCGAACCGCTGGTGCTCGACAATCACGCCAGCGTGCTTGAGGGCTCGGCCATCGCCATTCCACGCCGCCTGGTCGTGGTGGAGGAGGATTACGGCGCCGCCCGACGCTTGCTCGAGCAGGCGGGGGAGGAGGTCTGGTCGGGCGAGGGCTGGTAGCCATGACGACCAGCGACGACCGTTTGCTGGACGGTCGCGTTCGTCTGCGTCAGCCGCTTGTGGGCTATCGCGCCGCGATTGATCCTGTTCTGCTGGCGGCTGCCGTGCCGGCACGCCCTGGCGAAAGGGTGCTTGAGTTGGGCTGCGGTGTCGGTGCCGCCGCGCTTTGCCTGCTCACACGTCAGCCCGATCTCGCGGTGACGGGTTTGGAACTCCAGCCGACTCTGGCCGCGCTGGCCCGGCACAACGCCGAGGTGAACGGCCTGTCGGCCGGCGCCCGGATCGATGCTGCGCTTACGGGTTTGACTGTCCTGGAAGGGGACGTCGCCGCGCCGCCAAAAGCCTTGGGAAGCGGCTATGACCGGGTGCTCCTCAACCCGCCGTTTCAACCCTCTGTTGCCGAAGCCTCGCCGCTTGCGAGCAAGGACCTGGCAAACCGGGAGGGCGGCACGCCCCTGACCGTCTGGCTTGGACTCGGGCTCCGGCGCCTGAAGCAGGGTGGCACCCTGACGCTGATCCATCGCTCCGAACGGCTGAGCGCTGCTCTGACGACTCTGGAAGGTCAAGCTGGCGACCTGCGCGTGCTGCCGCTCTGGCCGCAGGCCGGAAAGCCGGCGAAACGGATCCTCATCCAGGCGACACGCGGCAGTCGCGCCGGGACGACTTTGCTGCCGGGCCTCGCGCTTCATGGCGCTGACGGAGGTTTCACCGCCGAGGCGGATGCCGTTCTGCGGGGGGCGGTCAAGCTGCTGCTCTAGATCCGCGCCCTTCGGCATTTAAATTTCACACTCTGAAATTGCTATTTTTGTGCGCTCGGTCCTCTGTTCCGGCTCGATGCTTCCCAGGAAGCGCTGCCTGTCTTTCGCCAGCAAGGCGACCAGTCGATCAATGACACCGCGGGCGCTGGTTCTCCGGCGCTCGCCGTCGTTCAAGACCAGCCAGACCTCGCCCTCGAGCTCCTCGATAGGACCTGTGATGCGCTCGAGCCCGGTTTCGCAGTCCCCGATGAAACAGGGCAGCACGACACGGCCATGTCCCGAGCGGGCCAGGTCGAGAGCGTTTCGCGGTGCGCTGACCTCGACAAGGATTTCGTCGGAAAAGCGCGCGCGTGTCCATCGGGCCGAACGCGTGTCCACGGAAACCCCGATCCAGCCGTTTCGGCCACCAGGTGCGGCATAGGCAGCGAAGCTGCAGAGTCCCAGCTTGCGGCCCGCGAGCGAGGGCCCGGTCGGTTTCTGATTACGTAGGCCTATCACCGCCTCTCGACGCGCAATGTCCAGACGATGTTCAGTAGAGATCAGAGCGATGCGAAAGGGATCGTTCGGCTGCTGAAGCGCTGTCATATTTTCGATCAGATAAAGCGACATCCAGCTGCCGGCTGAGATGCGGACGACCTCCTTTTCCGGTTTTTCGAGGCTCGCATCCTCGGCCTCCAACACCCTCTGTTCGATGTCTTCCGCATGACCGAACAGAGTTCGTCCTCTCGATGTCAGTTCGTAACCCCGCGCGTGCCGTCGAAACAGCTTGTTGCCCAGCGCCTGCTCCAGCCGTGCCATGCGCCGGCTCAAGGTCGGTGCGCTGACGCCGGTCTTCCTGCTGGCTTCGGCCAAGCCTTGCGCGCGCGCCACGAAGAGAAACAGTTGGAGATCATCCCACGAGAAGTTGGTCTTGCCCATGAAACGGACCCTTCGTTTCTTGTCGAGGCAGGAAGCATGTCTGCAGACAGCGTCGCGAGCAAACGGGAGCTGCCGCGCAAACGCCTTTTCGCGGCCACGTGCGACTTAGGCCGACCAGGGCGATCGGGGCCTCTGTGAAGGCAAGCCTTCCGGTCGCCGTCTTCGATAGGCTGTCGCGTTTGGATGGCCGCGTGGCGCTCTTCGGCTCGGGGGGCCCTAAGCTTGCAGGAAAGGAAGTCTGCTAGGCGTTCGTCCGGTCAAGGCGCGCCAGGCGTTCCCCACGGCCGGAGCGATCGGCGGAGTTCCAGGTTCACCGATACCTGTTGGATCCTCTGTGCTTTCGACGATCGAAACCGTGACTTCGGGCATCTCGGAGTTGCGCAGAATGCGGTAGCGGTCGTAGTTAGACGTCTCGACTTCTCCGCCGTCGAGCAGCCTGATCTCCTCGAACAGTGCCGCCGAAAGGCCGAAGCCGAGACCGCCCGAAATCTGTGCTTCCACGATTGCCGGGTTGATCGCGATACCGCAGTCGACGGCGACCCAGACCCGATGAATGCGCGGTTGGCCGCCTTCGTCCGAGACATCGGCGATCATTGCGACGTAGCTGTTGAAGCTCTTGTGCAGCGCCACGCCGCGGGCGAGTCCGTTGCCAAGGTCCGGCCCCTGCCAGTTCGCGATCTCCGCGACCCGCTCCAGAACGCCTCGGTCGCGCGTCCGATCCTGCCGCAGAAGATCCAGGCGTCCCTGCACCCTGTCTTTGCCGCCGCGTTCGAGCAGCTCGTCGAGGAACGTCTCGGTAGCGTAGGCCGTATGGGTATGCCCGACCGCACGCCACCACAGGACGGGGACGGGACTCTCCATCGTCGAGAGCGTGACCTGGGAGTTCGGCAGCGCGTAGGGCAGGTCCCGAGAGCCCTCAATCGAACTACCGTCGATTCCATCGACGACGAACTGCTCGAAGGCTGAACCCGCCAGCAGGGACTGTGTCGCGACGTTGTTGCGCCAGGCGACGATCTCGCCCTGCGCATCCAATCCTCCCTGGAGATAGTGCACCGTGAGCGGGCGATAGTAGCCGCCGCGCATTTCGTCCTCCCGGCTCCAGATCAGCTTGTAGCTGCCTGCACCTGCGGCCCGCGCGACCTGCGACAGCTCGGCGGCGAAATGGTTGTCCTGCGTGGTGCGCCGGCCGAAGGAACCACCGGTCAGCGTGGTGTTGATAGCGACCTGCTCCGGTGCCAGTCCCAGCACTTCGGCGGCGGCGTTCTGGTCGGATGTTTGCCATTGCGAGCCCATCCAGAACTCCGCGCGATCTTCGGCAAGCGAAATCACGCCGTTCAGCGGCTCCAGCGCCGCATGAGCGAGGAAGGGGAACTGGTACTCGGCCTCCAGGATCTCTGCCGCCTCGGTCAGTGCGGCCTCCACGTCGCCGTTTTTCTCCGCGACGGCTCCACCCGCGCGCGCCGCCTGCGTCCAGACACGCATCATCTCGTCGGACGAGCGCGTTTCGGTCTCGCTGTGGTCCCACACGACGTCCAAGGCGTCGCGGCCTTGAAAGGCTGACCAGGTGTCCTCTGCGTAGACGGCCACGCCGGAGGGGATGCGCTCCACCCTTCGGACCCCGGCTACTGCCAAGGCCGCTGTAGCATCGAACGACTGCAGGCTGGCGCCGAAGCGGGGCTGACGAGCGACGGCCACCGTCAGCATTCCCTCCAGGAAGACGTCGATCCCGTACTTGGCCGTTCCGTTCGACTTCTCGGGCGCATCGATCCGCGGCACGCCTTTCCCGATCAGTACGAACCGATCCGGGGTTTTCAGCTGAGGGTCGCTCGGCGGCGTGCTGCCTGTGGCTTCCTGCACCAAGTCACCGAAGGAGGCGGATCGGCCGCTACCCGCGTGCGACACGACGCCGGCGGTGACGGCGATGTCGCTGGTGCGTACCTGCCACCTGCGCGCGGCAGCTTCCACGATCATCGCCCGGGCGGCTGCGCCCGCCTGGCGCATCGGCATCCAGGAGGCTGGTGTCGCCGTCGAGCCGCCCGTGCCCTGAACCCCGAAGATCGAACTAGCGTAGAGTTCTACGTTGGCCGGGGCATTCTCGGCCCGCATCTGACTCCAGTCGGCGTCCAGTTCCTCTGCGACCATCGTCGTGAGGCCGGTCCAGGTGCCTTGACCGAACTCGCTGTGCTTCACGAGTACCGTCACGCTGTTGTCCGGGGCCACGCGCAGGAAGGCGTTCGGCACCAGCATCTCGTCGGCGGTATTCGCCAAAGTCGGACGCGGGAGAATGGCAGCGATGACAAGACCGGCGGAACCCGCGAGAAAGCTGCGGCGCGTCGCTTGCAAGGGCGTCATGGGTGGCGTCATGGGTGGCGTCATGGGTCAGGCCTCCAGACCGGCTGCCGCCTGGCGCACGGCAGCGCGAATGCGGGGGTAGGTGACACAGCGGCAGAGATTGCCGTCCATGGCGCGCAAGATCTGATCGTCCGAAGGGCTCGGAACGTCGCGCAACAGCGCCGTCGCCGTCATGACCTGTCCCGACTGGCAATAGCCGCACTGCGGCACCTCCAACGCAATCCAGGCGGCTTGCACCGCTGCGGCTTCAGGGCCGCTCACGCCCTCTATGGTCGTGACTTCGGCGTCCGCCAAGCTGCCGACCGGGGTCATGCAGGATCGCTGGGCCACGCCGTTCACCAGAACCGTGCAGGCGCCGCACTGGGCGACACCGCAGCCGTACTTGGTGCCTGTGAGTCGGAACTCGTCGCGCAAGACCCAGAGAAGCGGCTTGTCCGGAGCCGCCGTCGTTTCTCTGTCCAGTCCGTTCACCGTCAAGCGTGTCGGCATCGTCGAGGATCTCCCTGAGTCGTATCGGTTTGGTTCCGATTGATTCGATGGTGTCCAGCCGACCGATGTCGGCCAACGCCTTAGTGCCGCGGACAAGGGGCCTGCGGGCTATCGAGCCCGTCCCTCCCTGACCGTCACGCCGTTGCACTTGGGGGTACCGATTGAGCCAATCGAGCGCACAAAAACGGAAGGCGCGTTTCATCGCTGCAAGGAGAGTGCCTGGCACTTTCGCGTAAGGAAGGCGAGGGTTCGGCGGTCATCGGATGCCGCGCTGCAAAAAACCTTTGCTCATCTGCCGGCTTCCCTGAAATACTTGATGACAAATATACAATGATTACAGGGACGAGCGGCTGGGTATGCGCGACGGTGCAGTCGCAGCGATTGACGTGCGCGACCTGACGAAGGTCTTCGGCAGCGGCGCCGACCGGGTGCGCGCGCTCGACCGGGTTTCCCTGACGATTGCACCGAACGAGTTCTTCACGCTGCTGGGTCCCTCGGGCTGCGGAAAGACCACGCTGCTTCGTCTCATCGCGGGCTTCGAGCAGCCGAGCGAAGGCCAGATCTTTCTGGACGGCGACGACATCGCCGGGCGGCCGCCCTTCAAGCGACCGGTCAATACGGTGTTTCAGTCCTACGCGCTCTTCCCCCACATGACGGTCGCGCAGAACGTCGCGTTCGGCCTGGAGATGCAGGGTTGGGAAACGGCCCGGATCGGTCGCCGCGTCGCGGAGATGCTCGAACTCGTGCGGATGGAGACCCTGGGCGACCGCCGTCCCGGCCAGCTCTCGGGCGGTCAGCAGCAGCGCGTCGCCCTGGCGCGGGCCCTGGCCAATGCCCCGCGCGTTCTGCTGCTCGACGAACCTCTCTCGGCTTTGGATTTCAAGCTGCGCAAGGAAATGCAGGTCGAGCTGAAGCGCCTGCAGCGCGAGACCGGCATCACCTTCGTCTTCGTCACCCACGATCAGGAAGAAGCGCTGACCATGTCGGACCGCGTCGCGGTGATGTCCGACGGCAGGGTGCAGCAGGCGGGCGGACCGGACGAGATCTACGAACGGCCGGTCAACCGCTTCGTCGCCGACTTCATCGGCGAGACCAACTTCCTGCCGGCCGAAGTCGCCCAGCGCGGTGCTCGCTACCGGGTGCCCGGTGGCGCGCTGCTGTCGGGCCGCGACCCCCACGATCACGCCGAAGGGGCCGAGGTAACGCTGGCCGTACGGCCCGAGCGCGTCGACCTGCTGCCTGACGGTACCGCCCCCGGGAATGCTACGGCGGCGGATGCGACAGTGGGCGAGGACGTCTTGGCCGGTCGCGTGGCGCAGGTTGTCTACTTCGGCACCGATACGCTCTATATCCTGGAGCTAGATGGTGTCCCCGGCGAATTTCAGGTCCGGGTGCAGAACCGGCAGGGCGCGCAGGCCGAGTTCGCGGTCGCGGCGCGGGTCGGCGTCCGGGTCGACCCGCGGGCGGTGCAGGTGCTGGTCGACTGATGGCCGCGCCGCGCCACTCTTCTCCCTCCTCTTCCTTTGGGTCCTCCAGGGGGTCTCTCCCCAAGTCCTTCTCTTCGCCGGAGCCCGCTTCCTCTCCGCTGGCGGCGCTCGCGACTCTGCTGCGCCGCAGCCGCCGTGCGCGTCTGATCGCGCTGATCGCGCCGGCTCTGTTGATCATCGGCATCTTCATGCTGCTGCCGATCGGGCTCATGGCCTACGTCTCGCTGCTCGAACGTGGCGTCAACGGCGGCGTGCAGTGGGGCGTGCACACGGTCGACGCCTATGTCGCCTTCCTGTTCGAGGAGAATCTGCTGGGCGAGCTGGCGATCAACCCAGACTATCTGCAGATCTTCGCTCGCTCCTTCACCCTCTCCTTTGTCACCACCGCGGCCTGCCTGGCGATCGGTTTTCCCGCCGCCTTCTACATGGCGCTGCAGCCCGCGAAGTATCGCAACCTGCTGATTTTCCTGGTGACCATCCCCTTCTGGACGAACCTGCTGGTTCGCAACTACGCCTGGATCCTGCTGCTACGCAGCAACGGTCTGGTCAACGAAAGCCTGATGGGCCTGGGCCTGATCGACGAACCCGTCACGCTGCTCTACACCAACTTCGCGATCGCGCTCGGACTGGTCTATACCTTCCTGCCCTTCATGGTGCTGCCGATCTACGCCAGTCTGGAGAAGCTGGATCTGCGGCTGGTCGAGGCGGCCTTCGACCTGGGCGCCAACAAGCGTCGCGCCTTCCAGCGGGTGATCGTGCCCCTGGCTTTGCCGGGCATCGCGGCGGGCTGCATTCTGGTCTTCGTTCCCTCGCTGGGCGCCTTCATCACGCCCGAACTGCTGGGCGGCTCCAAGTCGATGATGATCGGCAACCTGATCCAGAGCCAGTTCGGTGCGGCGCGCAACTGGCCGCTGGGCGCGGCCCTGGCCTTCGCGCTGCTGTCCATCGTGCTGCTGGCGATGACGCTCTATCTGATGCGCTTCCGCCGTCCGCCGGGAACCGGGTAGGGGCGCCACGCGATGCTGAGCCGCGCCAAGAACCCACTCTGGAGATTCCCCGGCATCGCGCCGGGGGCCGCCTTCTTTTTCGCCTACCTCTACCTGCCGATCTTCGTGCTGATCGTCTTTTCCTTCAACGAGAACCGGCAGGCGACCATCTGGACCGGCTTCTCGCTGGATTGGTACGGCGTCGTGCTGCGCAACGACGATATCCTGGCGGCGGCGGGCAACTCCCTGATCGTGGCGACGACCGCGACCTTGATCGCCACCTCCGTCGCGCTGCTGGCGGCCCTGGCCATGGCGCGCCATCGCTTCCGGGGGGAGAACGGGGTCAACGCGGTGATCGCCTTTCCCTTGATCATTCCCGAGATCGTGACTGCTGTCGCGACGCTGCTGTTCTTCGTGGCGCTCGGCATCCAGCTCGGCCTGACGACGGTGATCATCGCCCATACCGTCTTCTGCATTCCCTTCGCCTACCTGCCGATCCGCGCGCGCCTGCAGGGACTGGACCCCGCGCTGCCCGAGGCAGCGGCCGATCTCTATGCCAACGAGATCCAGGCCTTCCGGCGGGTCACCCTGCCGTTGCTCTGGCCCGGCATCCTGTCCGGCGCCATGCTGTCCTTCATCATTTCCCTCGATACCTTCACCATCACCTACTTCGTGGCGGGACCAGGCGCGACCACGCTGCCAGTCTATATTTTCGGCATGATTCGGATCGGCATCACGCCGGAGGTCAATGCCATCTCCGCGCTGATGCTGGTGGTCTCCATCGTCTTCGTCACGCTCTCCTTCCTGGTGGGAAGGCTGCGCCGTTGACGCCGTTCTGCCGTCGGCGCGACCCTCGCGCTGGGGCTGGTTGGGAAGCAAATCGATAACAGGGAGTGCGAAAGACCCATGAAACGACATCTGATCGCAGCCGCTTCGGCGGCCGCCCTGCTGGCCGGCGCCACCGCCGCCAAGGCCGAGGGCGAGCTGTTCCTCTACAACTGGTCCAACTACTTTCCGCCCGAGCTGCTGACCAAGTTCGAGGAGGAGACGGGCATCGCCGTCACCCTCGACGTCTACGATTCGAACGAGACCATGCTGGCCAAGCTGCAGGCGGGGGCCGGCGGCTACGACGTGATCGTCCCGTCGGGCTACATGGTCGCCATTCTGATCGAGGAGGGCTTGGCGCAGCGGATCGACACGTTCGAAATGGCGAACGGATCGAAGATCGTTGCGCCGCACGACGCGCCCTTCTTCGATCCCGAGCGGCTCTACTCCGCGCCCTACATGTGGGGTACGACAGGCGTGACCTACAATTCCGAGCGGGTCGAGGGCGAACTGGAGGAAAGCTGGAAAGAGGTTTTCGAGCCGCGCCCCGAACTGCAGGGCCAGATCGCCATGCTGAACGATGAGGTCGAGGTCTACAACGCTGCCGCCTACTACCTCGGCTTCGACAAGTGCACCGAGGCGCCGGAGGAGGCCCAGGCAATCCTGGATCTGCTGGAGGCCCAGAAGCCACACGTGAAGATGTACCAGTCGGACGGGACCATCGACCGCATGATCTCGGGCGAGGTCATCATGCACCACCAGTGGAACGGCGCCTCTCACCGCACCTCGGCCGAACTGCCCTCCGCCGTCTACATCTATCCCGAGGAGGGCATCACCTTCTGGACCGACAACTTCATGATCCCGACGGATGCGCCGAATGCCGAGAACGCGAGGATCTTCGTCAACTGGATGCTGGCGCCGGAGAACGCCGCCGTGGCCTCGAACTTCACCGGCTACATGAACGCCATCGAGGGATCGTCCGACTATCTCGACGATGCGCTCAAGGCCAATCCGGCCGTCAACATGCCGGCGGAGTTCGCGGAGCGCCTGCGCCCGAGCATCGACTGCTCGGTTCAGGCGCGCGAGCTGCGCAACCGGGTCTGGACGCGCTTGAAGTCGTAGGGCGCTGTCTCAAATAACTGTCGGTGGCCGGGCGTTGGTAACGGCGTCCGGCCACCTTCTTCCTTTTGTGGGACAGGAAATCCCGTGAGCCAAGACGCACCGGACAAGCTGACGATCGCGCTTTGGGCCGTGAATCTGACCCGCCCGCTCAATGGCCTCGGTGCTTGGGCGGCGGCCGTCGAGGCGCAGATGGTGCGGGCCAAGGCCGAAGGGGCGGAGCTGTTGGTCCTGCCCGAGTACATGTCGGAGCAGTGGCTGTCCTTCGCGCCCGAGGGGATCGGGCCGGCCGAGGAGATTCCCTGGATGGCCGCCCAGGCCGAGGCAGCGCTGCAGGCTATCGCGCCGCTGCCGGCCAAGCACGGCGTCGCTCTGCTGGCGGGAACCCTGCCGGTGAAGCTGGAGCCCGCGCCGGAGACGGGCTCGCCTTACGTCAACCGGGCGCACCTGCTGCTGCCCGATGGTCGGGTGGTGCGGCAGGACAAGCTCTGTCTCACGCCGGGCGAGAAGGATCCTAAGGCCTGGAACCTTCGGCCCGGCGAGCGTTTGCAGGTGGTCACCTGGAAGGGTCTGAAGCTGGCCACGCTGATCTGTCTCGACATCGAGCTACCGGCCCTCTCCGCTCTGCTCGCACCGGAACGCCTCGATCTGATCCTGGTGCCCTCCATGACGGCGAAGCTCTCGGGCTACAGTCGTGTCTTCGGCTGTGCCAAGGCGCGGGCGGTGGAGCTGCAGGCCGCCGTGGCAGCCGTCGGTGTGATCGGCGCCGCCTCGACGAACAAGCCGCGTGAGACCAACACGTCTGGCTGCAGCGTCTTTCTGCCCTGCGAGGAAAGCCTCGGCTTTGTCGGCCTGCACGACGAGATCCCACCCGCCGACGCCGCCGAGGACGAGGGACCGCTGCTGGTTGCGCGCGACATTCCCTTCGGCGAGATTCACCGCCTGCGCGCCGGCGCCGCCGAAGTCTGGCCCGGTGCCTGGAGCGCGGCGCACGTCGTTCTCGACCGTTAGTCGCACCGGACCAATCCCGAAACCGTCACCCGAACCCGAACCGAAAGAGACGATGCTCACAATCTACAGCGACGACCACCGCTACCAGGACGGCAAGGCCGAACTGATCGACGGCCAGCTGCTGCCGCCCTTCGAGATGCCGCGCCGCGCCGAAATGGTGCTGGAACGGGTCCGCGCCGTCGGGCTGGGCGACATACTGGAGCCTCAGGACTTCGGCCTGGAGCCGCTGGAGGCGGTGCACGACGCGCGTTACCTGTCCTTCCTGGCGGCGGCCTGGGGCGACTGGGTCAAGAGCGGACGCGAGCATGACGCCCTGCCGCTCAACTGGCAGGTCCGGGGCATGCGGGCGCGCGAGCCGGAAAGCATCGATGGCAAGCTCAGCTACTTCTCCTTCGATGCCGGCACGCCGATTATGTCCGGCACCTGGCGGGCCGCCCGCGCCTCGGCCAACGTGGCTCTGAGCGGCGCGGCGCGGGTGAAGGAGGGCGCGCGCGGCGTCTTCGCGCTCTGCCGGCCTCCGGGTCATCATGCGGCGGCCGACTACTACGGCGGCTACTGCTTCCTGAATAATGCCGCCATCGCGGCCCAGTGGCTGCGCGATCAGGGAGCGGCGAAGGTCGCGGTCCTGGACGTCGACTATCACCACGGCAACGGCACCCAGTCGATCTTCTACGACCGGCCCGACGTCTTCTTCGCCTCGCTGCATGGTCATCCGAAGCAGGAGTTCCCCTTCTTCCTGGGCTACGAGGACGAGACGGGCGAAGGCGCGGGCGAGGGCGCCAACGCCAACTTCCCGCTGGAGTGGGGCACCGGCTTCGCGCGCTGGTCGAGCGCTCTGGAGGAGGCCTGTCGCCGGATCGGCGCCTTCGGCGCGGAGGCGCTGGTGATCTCCCTCGGCGTCGATACCTACAAGGAAGATCCCATCAGCCACTTCACCCTGGAGGGGGACGACTACCTGCAGATCGGCGAGACCATCGCCGGCCTCGGCCTGCCCACGCTCTTCGTCATGGAGGGCGGCTACGCCGTCGAGCAGATCGGCGTGAACGCCGTCAACGTCCTGACCGGCTTCGAGGAAGCGGCCTAAACAGCGAAAAGCTCGGCGGCCAGCTCGTCGAGCGTCGCGATCTCCGCCAAGGGATATCGTTGTGCGATGGGTTCGAAGACATCCATCGCGTGATGCTGCGCGGCGCCGACGGCCTGGCGGATCAGCGCGAGACCGAGCGTCTTGCGGTCGAAGTCCCGACCGACAGGCCAGTCGCTGGCCTCCAGGAAGGCGCGGAATAGCGCTTTGTCGCAGGCGAAGAGGTCGCGGTAGGGCTGGATCAGCTCCATGTGGCGATCCGCCGCCAGGGCGTCGCCCCAGTCGATGATGCCGGCGAAACGGCCCTCCAGAAGGAAGACGTGGCTGGCGGTCAGATCACCGTGGGTAAAGACCCTCTCGAAAGGCGATAGCTTGGCCAGGAAGGCCTCAGTCTGTACGGCCAGCTGTGGCGGCAGCGAGCTTCGCGCCAAGCCGGCAGTCAGATCGAAGGCCGGCCAAGCCTCCAGAGTCGCGAGACCGGTCGGGGCCAGCCTGTGGAGACTTCGAACCTGGCGACCGAGTTCGACCGCAAGCGCCACACGCTGATCGTCCGTCAGGTCGACCTGCGAGACCGCGATCCCCGGCAATCGGCTGGTGACCAGGTAGGGCCAGGGCGCGCCTTCCACCTCAAACAGCCGCCCTTCGCCCAGCAGCCGTGGCGCGGCGATCCAAGGGTCGCTTCCGTCATCCGTCACAAGCCGGTCGTAGGCCGCCCGTTCCGCCGCGTGAGCCTGCCGCCAAGGCCCCGGCCCGCCGAACAGCTTGATCACCAAGTCGCCGCAGAGAAAGGTCGGATAGGTGGCGCCCCGGCCGGCGGGCGTCGTGTCGCCGGCCGTTGCCAGGTCCTGGCGCGCGCGAATCTTGGCCAGGTAGGGGCTCCAGAAATCGCCGTCGTCCAGGCGCTCGACGTAGTCTTTCAGGCAGGCAAAGTTCGGCGGCCGGATCATGGCGTGAGCTTCATCTGGCGCGCTTCACCGAAAAGTGGGCAGGAAATGCTGGGGAGTCATGCGGCTGCGACCGCTTTTCCTCTGGATTTTCCGGCTGGCTCTGTCATGTAAAGCTTTATGGATATCGCCAAGCTGTTCCGTTGGATCCCGCACGAGAACTATCGCAACCCCCCGCCGGTGGTTTCGGTCATCCGCCTGTCCGGCACCATCGGTGTCGGCTCTGCGCTGCGCCGTGGGCTCAGCCTTGCCGAACTGGCCGGGCCGATCAACCGCGCCTTCAAGCAGCCGCGGCTGAAGGCCGTGGCGCTGGCGATCAATTCGCCGGGCGGCGCGGCGGCCCAGTCCGCCTTGATCGCCAAGCGTATCCGCGACCTGGCCGAGGAGAAGGACGTCAAGGTCTATGCCTTCTGCGAGGATGTCGCGGCCTCGGGCGGCTACTGGCTGGCCTGCGCCGCCGACGAGATCTACGCCCAGGAAAGCTCGCTGGTCGGCTCCATCGGTGTGATCGCCTCGGCCTTCGGCTTTCAGGAGGCGATCAAGAAGGTCGGTGTGGAGCGTCGGCTCTATACCGCCGGCGAGAACAAGTCGCTGCTCGACCCCTTCCAGCCCGCCCGTAAGAAGGATGTCGACCGTCTCAAACGGCTTCAGGGCGAGATCCACGAGTCCTTCAAGTCCTACGTGCGTGCGCGCCGGGGCGACCGCCTGAAGGGCAAGGAGGAGGAGCTCTTCTCCGGCGAGATCTATGCCGGCCGCAAGGCGCAGGAGGTCGGCCTGATCGACGGCTTGGGCGATCTGCGCGCCATCCTGCGCGAACGCTACGGCGAGCGTGTGCAGCTCCGCCGCGTCGACGGCGAGAAGAGTTGGCTGCGCCGCCGCTTCGGGCTGTCGCAGCTGACCGGTGCCGTCGGCGGCGGAGCGGGTTTGGGGCTGGCCGACTGGCGGCCCCAGGACCTGGCCGACGGCGCCCTGGCCGCCGTCGAGGAGCGCGCCCTCTGGAGCCGCTTCGGGCTCTGACCACGAGGTTTAGAGGGCGATTCACTCTAGGTCTTGGTGATCGAGCAGCCGCCGTCGGCCAGCAGTGCGCTGCCGGTCACGAAGGACGCGCTGTCCGACAACAGGAAGAGTGCGGTTTTCGCGATTTCCTCCGCTTCCGCCATGCGCTTGAGAGCGTGGATCCCCTCGACGAACTCGTGGAACGCCGCGTCGTCTCCGGCCATGGGTGTCTTGGTTCCGCCCGGTAGCAGGCTGTTGACCCGGATCCCCTCCGGCCCGTGTTCGGCGGCAAGCACCTGTGTCAGCCCGATCAGTCCGGCCTTGCTGGCGGCGTAGGCGCCCATGCCGGGCAGGCCGATGCGATGTCCGACGAAGGAGGAGGTGAAGAGGATCGCGCCGCCTCCCTTTGCCTTGATCGCCGGGATCTGGTGTTTCGCGCCGTAGAAGGCGCTGGTCAGGTTGACCGCGATCACCTCCTGCCACGTCGCCGCCGTCATGTCAGGCACCGGCCCCAAATCGCCCAGGGTGCCGGCGTTGTTGAAGGCGGCGTCCAGACCGCCGAAGGTCGAAGCGGCCAGCCGCACGAGAGCCTCGGCATAGCGCTCGTCCCGAACGTCGCCGGCCAGCCAGACCGCCTGGCCGCCTTCGCCGGCGATCTCCTCGGCCAGGTCGTTGAGAAGAGCCTCGCGCCGGGCGCCCAGAACCACGGCGGCGCCCTCCGCCGCGAGCAGGCGCGCGGCGGCCGCGCCGATCCCGCTACTGGCCCCCGTCACGATCGCTGTCTTTCCAGCAAACCGCATTGGCTGTCCCCACCCCCTTTTGAGACTCCATAGGACGCCTCAGGGGTAGGCGGAGGATGGCGCGCGCTCCATCCGCTTCTTGCGCGCCGGGGGGCTTTCGCCTTTCGAGGTCACTTGGCCTGGGCGTGCCGCAGCAGCTTCTTGAGCAGTGCGGAGAGGCTGGCCAGCTCTTCCGCCGTCAGGCCGGTCGTCAGGCTGGTCTGATTGGCCAGGTGGTCAGGTACCGCGCGTTCGATCAGATCCCGGCCGCTTGGGGTCAGACCCACCAGCACGCCCCGCCGGTCGTCCGGGTTGGGGCGGCGTGCGACGAAGCCCATGCGCTCCAGGCGGTCGAGCCGCGCCGTCATCCCGCCCGACGACAGCATGGTGATCTCGAACAGCTGGGTCGGCGTCATCTCGTAGGGCGCACCGGCGCGCCGCAGGCTGGCCAGCACATCGAACTCGCCCGGCTGCAGGCCGAAGGCCGCGAAGAGCGGCGCCAGGTGTTCGCGCTCGATCACGGCGGCGGTTTCGCTCAGACGGCCCAGGGCCTCCATCGGGCGCAGATCCCAGTCGGGAAACTCCCGCCGCCATTGAGCGACGGCGCGGGCGGCCCGGTCACTCTCGTCGTCTTCCGTCACCTCGCCTCCATATATCTTGACATTAAGATAGTTGATACAAAGATACTTGGCGTCGATAGATGATCCTACGCGAAAGCTCGAGCCATGCCGAAGCCTCAGTCGAAAGATCCTGCCCAACCGAAGAGCGGGGCCGCCCGCCAGCTCCCCGGCGCCGTCGGTCTGGCGGCGCCGGCCCTTCTGGTGACAACCGGGTCTTTGCTCGCGGTCACGATCATCCTGTCGCGGCTCGCGTCCGATGGCGGCGCCCCGATGCTTTGGTTTTTGACCTTGGTCATGGGCGGCGCGGGGCTGGCGCTGATGGCCGTGGCCCTCCTCTCCGGACAAACGCGGGGTGGCTGGCGCCGCCTGTTGCTCTACAGCCTCGTCGCCGGGGCTTTCCAGGCGTTGCCCAGCGCCATGGCCTATCTCTCGGTCGCCCATGTGGGCGCCGGCTACGTCTCGCTCGCCTTCGCCTTTCCGCTGTTGGTCACCTACGTCCTGGCGCTCGCGGTCGGGATGGAGCGCTTCGACCCGCTGCGCGCCTTGGGCGTGACCGTCGCCCTGGCCGGCGGTCTCCTTCTGGCGCTCTCCAAGTTCGAGGGCCTTTCGGGCGACGAGGAAGCGGTCGGCTGGGTCCTCGTCGCCTCGGCTATTCCCTTCGTCCTGGCCTGCGGGAACCTCTTCCGCACGCGCTTCTGGCCCAAGGGCGCGCCGCCACTGCTGCTGGCGGCTCTCATGCTGCTGCTGGCCGCCGCCCTGACCGCGCCCTTCGCAGCCCTCAGCGAGGGACCCGCGTCAGTTGCTCGCCTGTGGGATCAGCGTCTCCTGCTGAGCCTGAGCGCTTTGAACATCCTGGCTTTCGCGCTGCAATTCGTCGCCTACTTCCGGCTGCAGTATACGGCCGGCCCGGTTTACCTCAGCCAGATCGGCTCGGTGGCAGCTGCGGTCGGCACGCCGGTGGCTGTCCTCTTCCTGGGCGAAACCCTGCCCGAGGGCTTCGCGGTCGCCCTGCTGCTGATCGTCGGCGGTGCCCTGCTCTTTCAGGTGGCGGGCCGGCGGGCTTCTCGATCGTAGAGCAAGCGAACCGATCACGTGTCGCCGGTCAGTTCGTCCTCCAGCCAGGCCAGCAGAGCTGCTGCTTCGGGGCGTAGCTGTCCCTGCTCTCGTCGGTAGACGGAGAGACCTCGGGGCAGGATCACCCTTTCGCCGAAGGGGCGCAGCAGGCTGCCGGACTGCAGCAGCCGCTCCATCGCTCGCCGCCAGCCGAGCCCGATGCCGTGGCCTTCCACGGCCGCCTGGATCAGCACCGGATAGCTGTCGAAGGCCGTGCCGCGATGGCCGACGCGCAGGGGGCTGCCGAGCCGCTCCAGCCAGTCGTCCCATTCCAGCCAGTCCTGCGGCTCCACCCGGTGGTGCAGCAGGCGGTGGTTGGGCAGATCGGCCAGGGGCAGAGGTGGCCGCGAGGCCGTCTTGCGCTTGGCGAGATAGGCCGGACTGCAGACGGGAAAGACCTCGTCCGTCGCCGTGAAGGCCAGGGGGTAGGCGCCGCTCGGGCGGTCGGAGGTCTGCAGGGCGACGTCGAAGGGCTCCGTCGTTCGGGCGACCGGCAGGGTAGAGGCGGTTACCCTGATCTCGATGCGCGGATGGCGCTGGTGAAAGCCGGCGAGGCGCGGCATCACCCAGTAATAGGCCGAGCAGAGTTCGGCGAAGAGAACCACCTCGCCGCTGCGGTCCTTGCTCCGCAACTCCGTCGCGCGGGCGGCCAGGGTCTCCAGACTGGCCGCCACGCTCAGGGCGAAGTCGCGGCCCGCCTCCGTCAGGAAGACGGCCCGGTGACGGCGCTCGAACAGCCGAACGCCCAGATCCTCCTCCAGGGCCCGGATCTGCCGGCTGACGGCGGCCTGGGTCAGATTCAGCTCCTCGGCCGCCTGGGTGAAGCTCTCAAGCCGAGCGGCCGCCTCGAAGGGCAGGAGGCTGGCCAGCGGCGGCAGGCTCTTGCGAAAACGATTCATAACTCAAGGTAATGTATTTGAACGCAGAAGTCGTTTGAGAAAGCCGCCTGCCCGCTACAAAGCTTGATCCTTGTTCATCCAAGGAGCGGGCGGATCTACCGGAATGAACCGAGCGGCAAGCGAACGTCCCGACCGGGTCGGGCAGGGCATCCTGTTGATCGTGGTATCGGTCTTCCTGATGTCGCTGGGGGATGCCCTGGTCCGCTCTCTCAGCGCCGCGCTCACCCTTTGGCAGATCTTCCTGCTGCGGTCGCTCCTTGCGCTTCCGCTTCTGATGCTGCCGCTTCTGGCAGTCCTGATTGCCCAGCGTCGTAAGCCGGTAGTCTTCGGACAAACGGCGCTCGGCTGGATCGCGCTCCGCAGCCTGCTGCTGGTCGCCATGTGGATCGCCTTCTACGTCGCCCTGCCGCTGTTGCCCCTGAGCCTTGCCGCCAGCGCGCTCTACACGGCGCCTTTGCTGGTCGCGCTGCTGTCGGCGCTGGCGATCGGGGAGCCGCCGGGACTCAGGCTGAAGCTGGCCCTCGGCCTCGGTTTCCTGGGGGTGTTGGTGATCCTGCGTCCGGGCACGGAGGCCTTCTCCTGGGCGATGATCCTGCCGCTCCTGGCGGCGGGCGCCTACGCGCTGGCCATGGTCATCACGCGCAGCAAATGCGGCACGACTGCCCCCCTGGCCCTGTCTTTCGCTCTCAACCTCTGCTTTCTGGTGGCCGGTCTGCTTGGCGTCGCGGCGCTGTGGCTTCTGGATCCGCTCTTGCCCGCCGCCGCCAACCCCTTTCTGCTCGGCGACTGGGTGCCTCTGGACCGGCAGGAATGGGGCCTGTTGGTCCTGCTGGCCCTTCTCTTTGTCGCCGTCGCGACGGGGGTCGCCCGAGCCTACCAATGCGGCCCACCAGCGGTGATCGCCACCTTCGACTACGCCTACCTGCCCTTCGCGGTGCTCTGGGGCCTGATGTTATTCCGAGAGCTTCCCGATGCCGCGACCGTCACCGGCATGGCGCTGATCGCCGTCGCGGGGTGCCTGGTTCTGTGGCGACCGCCGACGGCCGGCCCAGTGCGCGCGCCAAAGGCCGAGGAGACCTAGAAGGCAGACGAGCGCCAAGGTCACGGTGGGAATCCAGCCTTCGGGTGCCTCCAGTGTGAGCAGGGTCGCGGCGCTGGCGGCCAGCCAGAGCGACGGGATCAGGAACAGCAGGCGCCGCGCGCTGTCGGGCGGCTGCAGCAGCGCGATCCCCAGGGTCAGGATCGCCGTCGGGTCGGGCGCGATGCCGAAGACCTCCGCCCCCGCCAGGGGCCGTCCGGCGAGCGGGGCGGTCAGAGGGTGCAGCAGCAGGGCGTAGCCGATCAGCGCGAAACCCGTGGCGGCCTGTGGGTCGAGACCCTCGCGTAGGCGCAGGCCGTCCCGGCGCACGGCCAACTCCAGGAACAGGAGGGCTTGCAGGCCGAACAGCGGCGCGAGGTAGGCGGCGGCCCAGTTGATCGGCGCGTAGCGCTGCCACAGGAAGCTCCAGCCGACCCAGGCCCAGGCGGCGGCCAGCAGCAGCGCGGCGGCTCGGTCGGTCGCGGGCCGACGGCGCAGCAGCAGGACCGGCAGAGCGAGGCCGAGCAGCAGCGCGATGGGCGGCAGGGGCCAGAGCGCCGCGTTCTCCAGCTCGAAGAGACGCCAGTAGCTGCGGGGCGAGAACAGCAGGAAGTCCGCCGGCCGATAGCTCAACCAGGCCGGCATCTAGCGCTCCGGCGCGGGGCGCGGCGGTCTCAAAGCGCGCGCACCTGCTCGGCGATCTGCGCGCGCAGGGCCGCATCGGGCAAGGGGCCGCGCGCCGCCGCCTTGTTCTCGCGCAGGTGCGCGACCCGGGTCGTGGCGGGGATCGCCACCGTCACCGCCAGTTCGGACAGGATGTACTTCAGGATCGCCTGCGCCCAGGTCTCTACGCCGATCTCGCGCAGCGCCTCCGGCAGCGGGGCGTTGCGCAGCCGGCGCGTCAGCGCGCCGCCCTGGAAGGGGCGATTGACGATGACGCCGATACCCTTCTCGCGGGCCAGCGGCAGCAAGCGGGCCTCGGCGTCGCGGTCCAGCACGTTGTAGGTCAGCTGCACGAAGTCGATGGGCTGGCGCTCCATGATCCGCTCCAGCAGATCGTGCCGCCGTCCGTGCGAGGTGGTGATGCCGACGTAGCCCAGATCGCCCGCCGCCTTCATCTCGAAGAGGGTGTCCAGATGCCCTTCCCAGGCGACTAGGTTGTGGACCTGCAGCAGGTCGAAGCGCGGAAGGCCCCATTTCCGCCGCGTCTCCGCGATCTGAGTGGGACCGTCATCGACGCCGCTGGTCCAGACCTTCTCCGTCGAGAAGACGCTGGCGGGCCGGCCCAGCCGCTCCAGCCCGTAGCCGATGGTGTCTTGGGACGAGCCGTACATGGGCGAACAGTCGATCATCCCGCCGCCCTCCTCGACGAAGGCGGCCATGACCTCCACGCATTCGTCGCGCAGCAGCGGGTCGTCGCCGACGTTGAAGGTGATCCAGCTACCCAGTCCGACGGCCGGTACCGCCTGGCCGCTCGAGGGGATGCGCCGTTGCTCGGCCTCCGGCGACTGCGCCCGGGCCGGCGCAAGCGGCCGCAGGGCCGTGAGGCCAAGGGACCCGGCTGCGGATCCGAGGAGAAAGCGACGTCGATCCACCTGCATTGCCGGCTCCCGCTGCTCGCCAAGTGTGTTTGGTCGAGCCTGCCTCGGCAAAATGGCAAGAGCGCGGCGCCTTCGACAGCAACGGCCCCAAGCAAGCGAAGCCGACGGCCTATGCCTGCTGAGGTGGGCGCCCCAGACGGGACTTGAGGGTCGGACGCTACTCGGCGGCCCGCGCTGCGGGCTTGGTCCAGGCGAATTTCTGGAAGGGCTCGTTCAGCGGCGTGTCGGCGATGTGGTTGGTGTAGTTGGAGAGCACCTTCAGGCCGACGCCCAGGATCACCTCCAGCACCTGCTGGCGCCCATAGCCGGCGGCCAGGAAGGCCTCGACCTCGGCATTCTCGACCCAGCCGCGCTTGGTCACCACCGCACGGGTAAAGTTCCGCAGCGCCTCCAGCTTCGCATCGGGCAGCGGCGTGTCGTTGCGCAGGGCCTCGATCACCTCGTCGGGCACGCCCTGGGACTTGGCGGTCCCGGTGTGCGCCGCCATGCAGAAGGTGCACTCGTTCAGGAAGTTGGCGGTGAACATCACCGTCTGCCGCTCGGTCGCGGTGAAGGAAGTCTTGTCGAAGATCCCGGCGAGGGTCTGGTAGCCCTCCAGCAGCGCCGGAGCCTCGGCCTGGATGGCCCAGAGGCTGGGCACGAAACCGAGCTTCTTCTCGGCGGCTGTCAGGCGCTCGGCGGCGCCGTCCGGTGCCGTCTCGGGGGTGTGCAGCGTGAAATCGACCATGGAGGTGCCTCCGTTCGGGGGTGGGGCGTTCCGCCAGGGCCAGTGAAACCCCGCCGACACGCGCATTCGTCGATGGACTGCAGGTGGGGGTGCCGGAGTTCGGGCTGAACCGTGCATCTCCGCATCTCATCTGTGATGCCCCCTCATAATTCACGGGGCCGTGATGTCGTTTTGCGCCCTTTCGGCGCAGGTCACGGCGGCGCTTGTCCTGGCGCGCCGGCCTTCCTACAAGGGCGGCCATGTTCGGATTCAGCATTACCAAGCTGCTGGTGCTCGCCGGCGTCATCCTGGTCGTCTGGTACGGATTCAAGCTGGTCGGCCGGCTGGACTCGGCGCGCAAGGCGGAGGCCAAGTTGCGCCGGGAGACCAAGGCGACCCGTAAGACGTCGCGCAAGGACCCCGCCGAGCCGGCGTCCCCGCGCGACCCCGCCTCCCTGGAGGCGGAGGAGATGCTGCAGTGTCCCTCCTGCCGGACCTACGTAGCCGCCGGCAGCGCGAAGAACTGCGGCCGAGCCGACTGTCCAAACTGATTTGACGTCTGTCGACTTGCACCCTTCGGTTGCGCCTGCCGCAGCCTCTTCCTCCGCCGGCCCCGCGCCTTGATTTGCGGCGGGCTGCCCAGTAGGGTCACGGCCCTCTACCGCACCTGCGAAAAACCCCGGATTGCACCCCCCAGCGATGGCCAAGCGCGCCGCCGATCCCGATACCTGCTTTCAAGGTCTGATCCTCAAGCTCCAGGACTACTGGGCGCGGCAGGGCTGCGTCATCCTGCAGCCCTACGACCTGGAGGTCGGCGCCGGGACCTTCCATCCCGCGACCACCCTGCGGGCGCTCGGCCCCGACCGGGTCTGGAACTGCGCCTACGTGCAGCCCTCGCGCCGCCCGACCGACGGGCGTTACGGCGACAACCCCAACCGACTGCAGCACTACTACCAGTACCAGGTGCTGATGAAGCCCAGCCCGGCGAACATTCAGGAGCTCTATCTGGGCTCCTTGCGCGTGTTGGGGATCGACCCGCTGGAGCACGACATCCGCTTCGTGGAGGACGACTGGGAGAGCCCGACGCTGGGCGCCTGGGGCCTAGGGTGGGAGGTCTGGTGCAACGGCATGGAGGTCACGCAGTTCACCTACTTCCAGCAGGTTGGCGGTCTCGACTGCCGGCCCGTCCCGGTGGAGCTGACCTACGGGCTGGAGCGGCTGATCATGTATGTGCAGGGCGTGGACAGCATCTACGACCTGGACTGGGACGGCGTGCCGACGGAGCAGGGCGGCAAGTGCTACGGCGACGTCTTCCTGCAGGCGGAGCGGGAGTTCAGCGCCTTCAACTTCGAACATGCCGGCGTCGAGCGGCTGTTCCGGCACTTCGCGGACGCCGAGGCCGAGTGCATGGCTCTGCTGGAGGCGCGCCTGGCCCTGCCGGCCTACGACCTCTGCATGAAGGCCAGCCACCTCTTCAATCTGCTGGACGCGCGGGGCGTCATCTCCGTTACCGAGCGGCAGGCCTACATCGGCCGCGTGCGCGCCCTGGCCAAGGGCTGCTGCGAGACCTGGGTCGCCTCCTTCGCCGAGTCCGGCGAAGCGCCGCCGCTTGAGGCTGCGGGGACGAACGATGTCTGAGCTGCTTCTGGAGCTGCGCTCGGAGGAGATCCCCGCCCGCATGCAGGTTCAGGCGGCGGAAAACCTGCGCGCGCTGGTCTGCGACAGACTGGGCGCCGCCGGCCTGACCTTCGACCATGCCTTCGCCACCGCGACCCCGCGCCGTCTCGTGCTGGTGGTCGAGGGACTGCCCCTCAAGCAGCCCGACCGGACCGAGGAGCGCAAGGGCCCGAAGCGCGGCGCGCCGGAGCCGGCCATCGCGGGCTTTCTGAAGGCCAATGGCTTCGCCTCCGCCGACGAGGCGGAGCTGCGCGAGACGCCCAAGGGCGAATTCTTCTTCGCCGTGCGACAGATCCCGGGACAGGCCACGGCCTCGGTCCTGCCCGAGCTGCTGGCCGAGGCGATCCGCGCCTTGGTCTGGCCGACCTCCATGCGCTGGGCGGAAACCGATTTCCGCTGGGTTCGCCCGCTGCACGCCGTGCTGGCGTTGTTTGACGGCGTCCGGCTGGAGGGCACGCTGGACCTGGGCGACCGGCAGTTGACCTTCACCGACCGGACGCGCGGCCATCCCTTCCTGGCGCCCGAGGACATCCGGGTCGAAGGCTGGGCCGACTACCGGGAGCGGCTGGAGCAGGCCTTCGTGCGTGTCGACCGCGGCGAGCGGCGCAAGGTCCTGGTCGAACAGGCCTCGGCGCTCGCGCACGCCGCCGGACTGGCGGTCAAGGAGGATACGCCCCTGGTCGAGGAGGTGACCGGACTCGTGGAGTGGCCGGAGCCGCTGATGGGCAGCATCGAAGCGCGCTTCATGGAGCTGCCGGACGAGGTGCTCTCGACCTCCATGCGCAGCCATCAGAAGTACTTCTCCCTGGTCGAGCCGGACGGAACGCTGGCACCCCGCTTCCTGCTGGCGGCCGATATGACGGCGCCCGAAGGCTCGCTGCGGCGCAAGAACATCGTGGAGGGCAACGAGCGGGTGCTGCGTGCCCGTCTGGCCGACGCCGAGTTCTTCTGGGACCAGGACCGCAAGCAGAGCCTGCAGAGCCGGGTCGCTGCGCTGCGCGCCATCGTCTTCCACGCGCGGCTCGGGACGGTCGAGGACAAGGTCGACCGCATCACCGCGCTGGCCGTGGAGATCGCCAAGGCCGTGCCGGGCGCAGACCTGGACCGGGTGCGCTCCGCCGCACGGCTCTGCAAGTCCGATCTCGTCACCGGCATGGTGGGCGAGTTTCCCGAGCTGCAGGGCATCATGGGCCGCTACTACGCTTTGGCCGACGGCGAGCAGCCCGAAGTGGCGCAGGCCATCGCTGAGCACTATGCGCCACAGGGGCCGAACGATCGCTGCCCCACGGCGCCGGTCAGCCTCTGCGTCGCCCTGGCCGACAAGCTCGATAGTTTGGTCGGCATGTTCGCCATCGACGAGAAGCCGACCGGCAGCAAGGACCCCTTCGCCTTGCGCCGGGCTGCCCTGGGGGTCATTCGCCTAATCGTCGAGAACGAGCTGCGGCTGCCGCTGTCGGCGTTGTTCCGCTCCGGATATGCCGGCGTCCATCAGCTCCCCTCCGCGACCGGCCTGCGGCCCGAAGCCGATGCGGTCGCATCGGACCTGCTCGCTTTCTTCGCCGACCGGCTGAAGGTGGCGCTGCGCGAGCAGGGCGTGCGCCACGATCTGATCCAGGCGATCTTCAACCTCGGCGACGAGGACGACCTGGTGCGTCTGCTGCGGCGGGTCGAGGCGCTTGAGGACTTCCTCAAGACCGACGATGGCGCCAACCTGCTGGTCGCCTACCGCCGTGCGGCCAATATCGTCCGCATCGAGGCCAAGAAGGACGGGGTGGAGATCGCCGGCGCCGTGGAGCCCGGCGTGCTCGAACAGCGCGAGGAACAGGCACTGTTCCAGGCGCTGGAACTGGCCGGGGATAAGGCTGCGGCGGCGCTGGATCGCGAGGACTTCACGGCGGCGATGGCGGCGCTGGCCGAACTGCGCCAGCCGGTCGACGCCTTCTTCGACGCGGTTACCGTCAACGCCGAGGAGGCGCGCTTGCGCCGGAACCGCCTGCGCCTGCTGGCGCGGATCGGCGCGACTCTGGGCCAGGTGGCCGACTTTTCCGCAATCGAGGGCGGTTGAATGACTGAGGCTATGCGCAGCGATTCTGAGACGAGCGGTGAGGGGTTCGCGGAGGCCTGCCGCCGCGAGACTGGTGCGGCCTGGGACAGGGCCTGCGGCCATCCCTTCACTCTGGCCCTGGGCGATGGAACCCTGCCGCAGTCGGCCATGGCCGACTACCTGGTTCAGGATTACGCCTTCGTCGGGACCCTGGTCTCCATGGTCGGCTTCGCGGTCGGCCGGGCGCCGGACATCGGCGCGCAGGCGCGGCTTTCGACCTTCCTGGCGGCGGTAACCTCCGAGGAGAATACCTACTTTCAACGCAGCTTCGAGGCGCTGCAGGTGCCCGAGGGGGATCGTACCGCGCCCGCCCTGCGCGCAGTCACGCGGGACCTGATCGCCGCGATGGAGGATGCCGGCGCGCGGGGCAGCTACGGGGAAATCCTGGCGACGCTCCTGCCCGCCGAATGGATCTACCTGAGCTGGGCCGAGGCGCAGGCGGCCAAGGCGCCCGGCGCCTTCTATTTCCAGGAATGGATCGACCTGCACGTCAATGCCGACTTCCGCGCCTTCGTTCTCTGGCTGAAGGTCGAGACGGACCGCGCCGCCGCGGTGGCCAGCGCCGCGGAACGGCAGGCTATGGCCGAGCGTTTCGCCCGGATGGTCCGGTTGGAGGTCGATTTCTTCGATATGTTCCACCCGCGCTGACGGGCGCGGACGATACAGCCCGGTCTCTCGACGACGGGAGGCAGGCAGACGAGACGGAGCGATGGCATGAGCAAGTGGGTCTACGGCTTTGGCGGCGGCAACTCGGACGGCCGCGCGGAGATGCGCAACCTGCTGGGCGGCAAGGGGGCGAACTTGGCGGAGATGGCCTCCATCGGCCTGCCGGTTCCGCCCGGCTTCACCATCACCACCGAGGTCTGCACCCACTACACCCAGAACGGCGGCTACCCCGACACGCTGGACGCCCAGGTCGGCGAGGCGCTGAGCGCGATCGAGCGGGATCTCGGGATGAGCTTCGGCGCGGTGGAGAACCCGCTACTGGTCTCGGTGCGCTCCGGCGCGCGCGTCTCCATGCCCGGCATGATGGACACGGTCCTCAACCTCGGCCTCAACGACGAGACGGTCGAGGGGCTGGCCCGCAAGAGCGGCGATCCGCGCTTCGCCTACGACAGCTACCGCCGTTTCATCCAGATGTTCGGCGACGTGGTGCTGGGTGTCGATCACGGCCACTTCGAGGAGACCCTGGAGCTGGCCAAGGAGGACAAGGGCGTCGATCTCGACACCGACCTGACGGCCGACGACTGGAAGGCGGTGATCGAGCAGTACAAGGCGAAGGTGGAGGAGGAGACGGGCGAGCCCTTCCCCCAGAGCCCGAAGGATCAGCTCTGGAAGGCGGTGTCCGCCGTCTTCGGCTCCTGGACCAACCAGCGCGCCCGCACCTACCGCCGCCTGCACAACATTCCCGAGGAATGGGGCACGGCGGTCAACGTCCAGGCCATGGTCTTCGGCAACATGGGTCAGGACTGCGCCACCGGCGTCGCCTTCACCCGCGATCCCTCGACCGGCGAGAACGACTTCTACGGCGAGTACCTGGTCAACGCCCAGGGCGAGGACGTGGTCGCCGGAATCCGCACGCCGCAGAATCTGACGGTGCAGGGCAAGCAGAAGAACGACAGCGACCTGCCCGCCATGGAAGAGGTGATGCCCGAAGTCTTCCAGCAGCTCTGCGAGGTGCGCAACCGGCTGGAGGCGCACTACAAGGAGATGCAGGACATCGAGTTCACGGTGCAGTCCGGCACGCTCTACATGCTGCAGACCCGCACCGGCAAGCGCACGGCCGCCGCCGCGCTCAAGATCGCGACGCAGATGGTGGAGGAAGGTCTGATCGACGAGGCCGAGGCCGTCCGCCGCGTCGACCCGGCGGCGCTCGACCAGCTGCTGCATCCGACCCTCGATCCTCAGGCCGAGCGCAACGTGATCGCCAAGGGCCTGCCGGCCTCTCCGGGCGCGGCCTCTGGCGAGGTGGTCTTCAGCGCCGACCGCGCCGAAGCTCTGGGGCAGGAGGGCCGCAAGGTGATCCTCTGCCGGGTCGAGACCAGCCCGGAAGACATTCACGGCATGCACGCCGCCGAGGGGATCCTGACCACCCGGGGCGGCATGACAAGCCACGCCGCCGTGGTGGCGCGCGGCATGGGCCGGCCCTGCGTCGCCGGTGCCGGCGAGCTGCGCATCGACTACAAGACCGGCAAGATGCGGGTGCGCGACGTAGAGATTTCCGAAGGCGAGGTCATCACCCTGGACGGCGCCACCGGCGAGGTGATGCAGGGCGAGGTGGCGACCATCCAGCCGGAGCTGACCGGCGACTTCGCCAAGCTGATGGCCTGGGCCGACGGCATCCGCCGCATGAAGGTGCGCACCAACGCGGAGACGCCGGGCGACTGCCGTACGGCGGTAAAGTTCGGCTGCGAGGGCATCGGCCTCTGCCGTACCGAGCATATGTTCTTCGACGCGGATCGCATCGTCGCCGTGCGCGAGATGATCCTGGCCGACACGGTCGAGGCGCGGCGCAAGGCCCTGGCCCGCATCCTGCCGATGCAGCGCCAGGACTTCGCGGAGATCTTCAAGATCATGAGCGGCCTGCCGGTCACCGTGCGGCTGCTCGACCCGCCGCTGCACGAGTTCCTGCCCCACGGCGAGAGCGAGATGCAGGAGGTGGCGACCGCCGCCGGCGCGACGGTCGAACAGGTGCGCCAGCGCAGCCTGCAACTGGAGGAAAGCAACCCGATGCTCGGGCATCGCGGCTGCCGCCTGGGCATCACCTATCCCGAGATCTACGAGATGCAGGCCCGCGCGATCTTCGAGGCGGCGGCCGAAGTGCAGCGCGAGACCGGCAAGACCGTCGAACCCGAGGTCATGATCCCGCTGGTCGCCACCCGGCGCGAGCTGGAGATCCTGAAGCAGCTGGTGGACGCCACCGCTCAGGCCGTTTTCGCCGAGACCGGGCAGACCGTCGCCTATCTGGTCGGCACCATGATCGAACTGCCGCGCGCGGCGCTCTGCGCCGACGAGATCGCGGAGGAGGCCGAGTTCTTCTCCTTCGGCACCAACGACCTGACCCAGACCGTCTTCGGCCTGTCGCGCGACGACGCCGGCAGCTTTCTGCCGACCTACGAGGCGCGCGGCATCGTCAAGCAGGATCCCTTCATCACTCTGGATCCGAAGGGCGTCGGACAGCTCGTCTCCATCGCGGCGGACAAGGGCCGCGGCGTGCGCGGCGACATCAAGCTCGGCATCTGCGGCGAACACGGCGGCGACCCGGCCTCGATCCGCTTCTGCCAGTCGGTCGGACTGGACTACGTGAGTTGCTCGCCCTACCGCGTGCCCATCGCCCGCCTCGCCGCCGCCCAGGCGGCTCTGGAAGAGAGCGAGCGGGACGTCTGACGCCGGGCAGCTAAGATGATCGCGCTCTAGCCGGCCCGCGAGCGTTCTCTCATGACCGGGCGCAGCTTGAGCTTGAGGGCGATCAGGTCGTTCAGCTCGATGCCTGTGATGCGGGCGATTTCCGACAGCGGCAGGTTGGTTTCCCGGATCAGCACCTTGGCGTGTTCGGTCGGCGGAATGCGCCGGCCGGAGCGGCGGCGGAAGCTGCGTGACCGCGCCTCCCGTGCCTCGCGGGCCGCCTTGCGTTCGGCCTCGTCCTGGGCCCACTGGGCGCGCTGACGGGCCCGGCTGGCCGCGGCTGCCTGGCTGTCATGGGCGTGGTAGGCCTGATGGAACCGCCGTGCGAAGTCGGCATCCTCGGCGCTGCGCTTCTGCCAGTAGCTCTCGCGCTGCTTCTGCTGTTCGCGCTGCTCCCGCTCGGCGGCCATCTCGGCGTCGTGCGCGGCGAAACTCGCGGCATCCTCCAGGCTCAGGCCCTTGCGCGCGGCCAGACGCTCGGCGGCGGCCAGGGCCGCGCGGCGTTCGCCGGGGTAGGGGGATTCTTTGGCGAGCACCAGCAGCTTGTGCAGCCGATTGCGCTCATCGGGGGTAAAGCTCTCTGACATCGCCTAGACGATAGGCAAGGTTCGTCGCCGGTTCCAGGCAAGCTTGAGCTTGACAGGCTGCACCTTGGAATTCCGCGAATCCTTCCGCAATATCCTGGCCGGAGCCGGTTGCCGCCCGGTCCTCCGCATGGCAGCTTGCCGCCCGGTAAACGAGCAGCCATGGGAAGGAAGCAAGCGGAGATGGGCGAACGTTTGACGGGTAAGGTCGCGCTGGTCACGGGGGCCGCGCGGGGGATCGGCCGGGCCGTCGCGCAGGTTTTCGCGGCAGAGGGCGCTCAAGTCGTGCTGAGCGACATCGAGTCGGCGGCGGGCGAGGCCTCGGCCGAGGCAATTCGCCAAGCCGGCGGCGAGGCGCGCTTCCTGGCCTGCGATGTCGGCGACAAGGGGCAGGTGGAGGCGCTGATCGCCGCCGCCGTCGAGGCCTACGGGCACCTCGACATCGCCGTTGCCAACGCCGGCATCGTCATCGCCAAGGACTTCCTGGAGCTGGAGGAGGAGGACTGGGACCGCACGATGCGGGTCAATCTGAAGGGCGTCTTCCTGACCGGTCAGGCGGCGGCGCGCCAGATGGTGGCGCAGGCGGCGGCAGGCCGCAAAGGCGGCGCCATCGTCAACATGTCCTCGATCAACGGGGTGGTCGCGATCCCGGCCATCGCGCCCTACGTCTCGAGTAAGGGCGGGGTCAACCAGTTGACCAAGGCCATGGCCCTGTCGCTCGCGCCCCACGGCATCCGGGTGAACGCGATCGGTCCCGGCTCCATCGCCACGGAGATGGGGCAGGCCGTGCTGAACGACCCGGAAAAGCGCCGCAACGCCATGTCGCGCACGCCGATGGGCCGTATGGGCGAACCGGAGGAAATCGGACGTGTCGCGCTCTTCCTGGCGAGCGAGGATGCCAGCTACATGACGGGCCAGACCCTCTACCCCGACGGCGGCCGCCTGGCGCTCAACTACACGGTGCCTGTCGACGAGTGACGCCGGACCGTGCCGCATGGAAAAAGGCGCCCGCAGGCGCCTTTTTGCCGTGTCTCAGTCGGGCAGCTTGAAGGGGTAGTTCTCCGGCAGCGACTCCCCGAAGCCGCTCGGCAGGTCCGGGCCGGGCTCGTAGGCCGGCTGCGGCTCTTCCTGGATTACTGCCTCGGGGCGGGCCTTGCGGGCCTTCGCAACGGTGGCGTTCAGGTCGGACTGGGTGCAGAGGCCGAGCAGGACGGGATCCTTCGGCCGGATGTTGGGTGAGTTCCAGTGGCTACGGTCGCGCACGGCGCCGATGGTGTTCTTGGTGGTGCCGATCAGCTTGGCGACCTGGCTGTCCTTCAGCTCGGGATGGAAGCGCAGCAGCCAGGCGATGCCGTCCGGCTTGTCCTGGCGCTTGGCCACAGGTGTGTAGCGGGGGCCCTTGGTGCGCTTGGCCGGCTGGGGCAGGTCCTGCTTCAGCAGCTTCATGCGGTACTTGGCGTCCTCCTGGGCACGCTCCAGTTCCGTCTTGTCCAGCTGGTTGCTGGTGATCGGGTCCATGCCCTGGATGCCGACCGCGACCTCGCCGTCGGCGATGCCCTGAACCTCCAGCGGATGCATTCCGCAGAAGTCGGCGATCTGATCGAAGGTCAGCGCAGTGTTCTCGACCAGCCAGACGGCGGTCGCCTTGGGCATCAGGGGCAGGGTATCGGCCATTGTCGTCCTCCGTCGCACCGGCGGTCACCAACCGGCACTTGCATTGCGCCGTTAGGGCGACAACGCCGTTGTTCTGATAAGCGGGGAGCTTCCTGGCTATATAGAGCTTGTCGGTTTCGGGCGAAAGCCCGTTTTGCCGTCTTTCGAAGTTCCAGGCCCTGAGACTTCGGACGGCGGGCGGATGAGAGCCTGAGCTCCGACCTCCTGTCAGCGCTCAGCTTTTGCCGGACGGCCCCCACCTGCGCTGTATCACTGGCCCGCCGAACAGGCGTCGGTGAAAGACGGCGGCCCCGATATGCACAACCAGCAGCCCGGCGAGCAGCGCAGCGCCGGCGCCATGCAGGACGCGGGCTTCCGCTTGCGACTGGAGACGGAAGCCCCTGGCCGGCAGTCGCCCAAGCCTGCGGCGATCCTGCTACCGAGCGATGGCCAGAGAGTGTGCGCCGCGCGTCACCGGCACCGAATGCTCGGTCTTGATGAGCTGCACGTTCGCAAGATCGAGGGGGTCGGCCTGAATCCTCCAAAAGTCGATGGAAGAGCCGACACGGCGGTCGTCGAAGTGATCGTAGTTGGCCACGGCCAGGTAGTTGCTGGAGTTATCGAAGACGGCGGCCTCGGGAAGGATGCCGTCGTAGGGAAAGTCGCCGACGTGGGTCAATTGACCGCTCTCCGGGTCCAATCGCGCCAGGGTGATCGAACTGAACCAGGTGATGCGCGCGTCGTCGTAGGGCAGGTAGCTGCGCTCCAAGTTGGTCGTGGCAACCCAGCGGCCGTCCGGGCTGATCGCCAGCCCCTCGGGCGAAACGCCGGTGGTGATCCGGCTGACAAAGGCATGGCGGACGCTGTCGCCCTCCGTCTCCGCGTTCATGCGCACCGTCAGCAGCGATCCGCGCGGCGCCTCGATCCAGGTTCCCTCGATGTCCGGACCCCAGTAGAGGGCGTTGATTGCGACGTGACGCCCATCCGGCGTGAACTCGACGCGGTAGGGCGCCCGCTCGATATCCACGACGTTGCCGAACACCTCGACGGACAGGTCGTCGGCGACGCGGGCGAAGCGCAGCGTGGCGCCGCCGCTGGTGTCGATCATGGCCAGAACGTCGTCTTCGGGATGCCAGTTCGCTTCGATCAGACGCTCGCCGTTGGGCCAGCCGTCGATCGTGGGCGTTACCCGCTCGCCCAGTTCGCCGTCGGTAAAGGGATAGAGCGCGAGCGGCGTTTCGCTGCCGGCGCCTGCTGGATGATAGGTGACGGCCAGGATGTCGCCGGCCGCATTCATCTGCACCGCGTCCGGTCGCTCCAGGGTTTCGCGTTCCTGAATCAGCCGGGGGTTGGTCGGGTCCTGCAGGTCGAAGACCTTCAGCAGCCTGCCTTGAGTCAGATCGCCGAAGGCGTGCGGATCGTCGTTGTCGGGGCGTGGCGTAAAGCTCTCCACCACGAAGGCGTAGCGGCCGTCGGGAGACAGGGCGACAGCCGCCGGCGGTCCGGCCACCGAATTGGAGGCGAAGATTTCGTAGGCCTGCCAGTCGCGCGGGTCGCCTTCCAGGGGCAGGATCGAGAGCGCGTCGCGCCCCTCGCGGGGGCCGAGTTGGCCGTTCACATAGGCCGAGGCCACCATGTCGGCATCCGAGATGGAGACCAGGTAGCGGCCCTCGAAGTCGAGTTGGCCTCGCAGGTCCCGCGTCTCCTGTGCGGCGAGGGACTGGGTCAGGGCCAGACCGCCGGCCACCGTCATGGCCGTGAGCGAGAGGAAGCGTCGCATCGTGAACTCCTGCCGTTGTGGTGAGATTTTTCGAGATCGCGCCGGGTCGTGCGAACGCGAAGAGCCGGTCTCCAGCGGTTCCAGAGCTTCGCTTGCAACGCCGTTGCTCAAGCAGATGGTGCGGCTCTATGATCGCGCATAGATGCCAAAATCGATCATGTGATTAGAAATCATGAACAGTGAACTGGAGCTGCGGCTGCTCCGAAGTTTCTGCGCGGTGGCCGAGGAGTTGCACTTTCGGCGCGCGGCGGTGCGCCTGCATGCCACCCAGTCGGCGGTCAGCCAGCAGGTGAAGGAGCTGGAGCAACGCCTCGGCGTCGCGCTGTTTGCGCGCAATCGCCGGCGGGTGGAACTGACCGATGCGGGGCGGAGCCTCTATGGCGATGCCCGTGAAATGCTTGCCAAGGCGGAAGCGACCGTTCTGCGCACGCGCGAAGCCGCGCTAGGACTGCGCGGGACCTTGACCTTCGGGCTGATTGGCGCCGCAACCTTCGAAGCCATGCCGGCTCTCATGCGGGCGGTTCGCGACAAGAGCCCCGAGATCGGCTTTCGCGTGCGCGAGATGACGGCGCGCGAGCAGTTCGCCGCCTTGCGGGACGGCACCCTGGATGCCGGGATGGTGCGCGCGGAGCCGCGCACGGCCGATCTGCAGCTCCGTACTGTCTGGCGCGAACCGGTGATCTGTCTGCTGCCGGCGGGCCACCGGTTGGCCGCGCGCGACCGAGTGGCCATCGGCGATCTTGAGGGAGAGCCGATTCTCAATCTTTCCCGCGACTACGACCCGGCGGCACACGATCTTTACGTAGGCCTCTACCGGAAGGCCGGGTTCGAGCCGAGGATCGTGCAGGAGGTGAGCCAGATCGCGACCATCCTGTTCGTGATCGCTGCGACCGGCTGCGTCGCTCTGGGTCCTGCCGGCTTCACGGTCCTGCGGCGCGATGGCGTGGTCTTCAGGCCGCTGGCACCGCCCGTACCGCAGGTGACCACGCGTCTCGTTTGGAATCCCAAGCGGGTCAGCCGCGCGCTGGAGGCGGTGCTCGACTGTAGCGCCAAGCTTCGCCCTGCCGCCGAGCTGTGAGGGTGGCGGTTTGGAGAGCCGGATTCTAGAACGCCACCGGCCGATGCTGCATCGCCCAGGTTTCGGTCAAGGGAGCACCTTCGTAGGCGAGGAAGGCGCGCAGCTCCAAAAGCTCCGCTTCCTCTGGGTAGACGTCGAAGATCAGCCGCCAGGTATCGGTGCCCACAACCCTCAGGGCGTAGGTGCCGTCGATCCGTCCGGCACTGGTGCTGACCATCGTCTCGACCGGGTCGGTGGAGCCGAAGTCGGCCAGGCGGCCGCCCACGAAGTCGATGGCGACCTTGTTGCCGTCCTCGGGACGCGGCTGACCCGGCACGCCGGCGCGGCCGACGCGGGTGGCGACGGTCCGGCCCAGTCCGTCCGGTGCCATGGGGTCGGCCGTCCAGACCAGGCGATAGTCCCAGGCCATCTCGTCGCCTGCCGAGGTCTCGCGTTCGGGCGTCCAGAAACAGACGATGTTGTCGTGAATCTCGTCGTCGGTTGGGATCTCGATCAGCTGCACGGACCCTCGCCCCCAATCCCCCAGTGGCTCGATCCAGACGGCCGGGCGGCGTTCGTAGAAGACTGCGTCGTCCTGGTAGTTGGCGAAGGCGCGGTCGCGCTGCATCAGCCCGAAGCCTCGGGGATTCTCGTCCAAGAAACTGCTGGTGGTGACTTGCGGCGGATTGTTGAGCGGCCGCCAGATCCGTTCGCCGGTGCCGGTCCAGAGCACCAGCCCGTCGCTGTCATGGACCTCCGGCCGCCAGTCGCTCGCACTCTGCCGGTTGGTTTCGGAATACCAGTACATGGAGGTCAGCGGCGCGACCCCTAGTTGCGTCACGCCCTCCCGGAAGAACAGGCGCGAGGTCACGGTCATCTCGGTACTCTGGGCGCGAACGATCTCCATGCGGTAGGCCCCGCTCAGACTGGGACTGTCCAGCAGGGCGTCGAGAATCAGCCGTTCGGGATCGCGCTGGTCGAGCCAGAAGGAGGTGAATCGCGGAAACTCCTCGGCCCGTCCGGGCGCGGTCGTATCGATCGCCAGGCCCCGGGCGGACAGGCCGTACTGGTTCATGGGGTCGGAGCTGCGGAAGTAGCTGGCCCCCATCAAGGCTAGCCAGTCGCCCGGACTGCCGTCGGTGTTCAGCAGGCGAAAGCCGGCATAGCCCATGTCGGCGGGGAAATCCTCCGCCTGCAAGTCGCCGCGATACTCGAAGGCCTGCGGTGCATAGCCCAGCTGCCGCGCCCCCTCGTCCGTCACCAGGTGGATGGCGACGGGCAGATCGGCGAAGCGGTGCAGGTGAAAGGGGGCCAGCGGCCAAGCTCCGCCCGGACCGGCCGAGACGGCGGCGGCCTCCCGAAAACGAATCTGCTGGAAGGCGTCGTAGTCGACCCTTTCCAGAACCTCCGGCGCGATGCGGCGCGGTGGCATCCAGGGGCGCTGGGCCAGCGCCCGTGCCTGGGCGATCAATCCCTCTAGATTGTATTGCCTCGGCTCCAAAAGCGGAATACTAGCATTGCCGCCCGCGAAAACGGGGGTCGGGAGACTTAAGGCTGCCAACGCACCGACTGCTGCGACGCCACTGACAAGCTGCCGCCGGTCTAGATCAGGACTGAACTGGAAGGAGTTATCGGTCATGGGTCCTTGCCGGGAGAGTAGAGGATTGATTGATCAACTTAATGCAGTTGCCTGCGTCGGATAAGATCGGCCCTGAAACATCTGTGGGGCGGTAGAATTGTTCGTCTGCTTTCACATACCGGCGGACGAAATGCTTAACGTGAATGCAAGCAGTTTTGTCTCAGATAGTTGCCGAAGTGGTTTATGGTCTGTGACTGCGCTGAGAGATTGAGGTGTGTCCATGGCTGCGGTGCAGGCCCCAGGGGGTGGTCCAGCCAGCGAAGCGAGGTGGAAGTGGCTTTTGGAAGAGTCTCCGGCTCCCATGTTGGTGACCAATGGCCTGGAGGTCCTGTTCGCGAATAAGGCCGCCGCCGAAGTGCTGGGCTATACCGATCCCCAGGCACTGGCCGGCAAGACTATGTGGGACCTCAATGCCGCCGAGGATCTGCCGCTCGTGCGCGAACGGGTTCGGCGCTGGCGCAATCAGGAGCAGCTTCCGCCGCGCGATGCGCGTCTGGTCTGTGCCGACGGGTCTCTGAAGCAGGTGGAGGTCGCCGGCTACCCGATTGAATACGACGGGCAGAACGCGGTGTTCATCCGCCTAACCGACGTTTCTGAACAGCGCAGCCGGGAAGTGGCCGAACGGGAGTCGCGGGAGCGGCTGACGCTTGCCATCGACATGATCGGCGGCGCCACTTGGGTCTTCGACTACAGGACCGGAGCGCTCACCGACTTCGGCGGTTTGCTGAAGATGCTCGGTTATCCGAAGAGCAACCGCGAGTTCGGCTATGCGACCATCGATTACGTGCATCCCGAGGACCGCTCGCGGGTGGCGGGCCGCCTGACTCATCAAAGGGCGACCAGCCGGGGCGACGTGACCACCGAACACCGGCTGCGGCGGGCGGACGGAACCTACATCTGGGTCCGCTCTCGCGCGCGGGTCATCACGGACGAAACAGGGGCGCCGCTGCGCGCGCTCGGGATCGATACGGACATCACAGCGGAAAAGCGCGACCGTATCCTGCGCGACGGGCGCGCCGCCGCACTCTCGGCGATCGCCGCCGGGGCCCCCTTGGAGCCTGTGCTGCGGCAGATCGTTCTGACCGCCGAGCAGGCGATCGACGGCAGCACCGTCGCCATTCTGCGCCGCAACGGCGACGCGCTCGAACTCGCCGGGGCGCCGCATCTGCCAGAGGCCTTGTCCGAACAGCTTCGGCTGCTGCCGGTCGGTCCCGGCGGCAGTTCTCCCGGGCGGGCGGCCGCCGAGGGCAAGCGCGTGATCCAGGAGCGATTGGACGAGGGCGAAGCGCTCGCGGCGTCCCCGACCTCAATCCCGGCCCCAACCCATCCCCTGACGGCGGCGCTCGCGGCCGCCGGGATCCGTGCCGCTTGGTTGGAGCCGATCGTGTCCGGCCAGGCGCGCGTGTTGGGTGTGCTGGCGATCTATCTGCCGCAGTCCATCGCGCCGAGGCCCGACGACAACGTCGTTTTGTCCGAACTCAGCGACGTCGCCCGCCTGGCCATCGAACACGCCCGAACCCAGGCCCGGCTGCGCGAGGCGCGTACGGAGGCCGAACGGGCGAACCGGGCCAAGAGCAACTTCCTCGCCACCATGAGCCATGAGCTGCGGACGCCGCTCAACGCCATCATTGGCTTTTCCGAGGTCATGCAGCACGGAGTCTTCGGGCCCATCGGCAACCCGCGCTACGAGTCCTACGTCGGCGATATCGTTCAGTCAGCCCGGCACCTGCTGGATATCCTCTCGGACATCCTCGACATGTCGCGGATCGAGGCGGGCCGCTGGGAGATGAGCGTTCAACCGGTCGGCGCCGATGAAGTTCTCGGCTTCACCCATCTGTTGACCGCCGTCGCGGAACAGCATGGCTGCAGGCTGTCCGTCGAAATCGACAAGGCCTTCGAGGTGCAGGCGGATCTACGCGCGCTCAAGCAGATCCTGATCAATCTCGTCAGCAACGCTGCGCGCTACGGCCGGCCACGCGGACCGATCCAGGTGAAGGGCGTCCTCGATCCCCAGGGGGCGATGCTGGAGGTGCGCGACGAAGGTCCCGGTATTCCACCCGATCAGATCGAGACCCTGCTGCAGCCCTTCGAACGCAGCGAGCAAGCCAAGGCGATGGTGGAAAGCGGTCTCGGTCTCGGGCTGCCCATCGTTCGCCAGCTCGCGGAGATGCAGGGCGCGACCTTCAAATTGGAAAGTACGCTGGGCGTCGGGACTTGGGCTCGGGTTCACTTCCCGCGACAGGATCGCCGCGCGGAGCCATAGATCGGGATCACCCGAAGCTTGAGGCGTCCCCAATCAGGCAGCCGAGATTTCCTGCAGGAAGGCATCGACCTGCTGGCTCAGACGCTCGGCATCCTTGGAGAGTTCGCCCGCCGCCGATACCACGACTTGCGCCGCCGACCCGGTTTCGGACGAGGCCGTCTCCAGCGTGACCATGCGGGCCGAGACGTCCTGGGTGCCGGCCGAGGCGTCCTGGGTGCTGCGGGCAATCTCCCGCGTGGCTGCCGACTGTTCCTCGACGGCGGAGGCGATGGATCCCGAAACCTCGTTGATCCGGTCGATCGCATCCGAGATCGAGGTCATCGAGCCGGCGGCCTCTTCCGTCGCCGACTGCATGGCGGCGATCTGCTGGCTGATGTCCTCGGTGGCTCCGGCGGTCTGGGTGGCGAGACTTTTCACTTCGGAGGCGACGACGGCGAAACCCTTGCCGGCCTCGCCGGCGCGGGCGGCTTCGATGGTGGCATTGAGCGCCAGCAGGTTGGTCTGCTCAGCGATCTCCTTGATCAGGGTCACCACGGTTCCGATCCGCTCGGCCGAGTCGACGAGCTGCTGAATCGCGCTTGCGGTGCGCTCGGTGCGTGAGACGGCGTCGGCCGCGATACTCGCGGCTTGCTGGACTTGGGTTGAGATCTCCTGAACCGCACTGCCCATCTGCTCACAGGCCGCCGCTGCCGCTGCGACGTTGGCCGAGGTTTCCTCCGAGGCTGCGGTGACGGAGGCTGCCAGCTCGCTGCCGTTCTGCGCTGTCGTCAGCATTCCGGTCGCCGAGCCTTGCATGTCGGTCGCGGCGGTGCCCACCGTGTCCACGATGGCTCCGACCTTGTCCTTGAAGGCCTCTGCCAGACGGGCCAGCGTCTCGTCCTTGGCGCGCTGATGCTCCTCGATGTAGACGGAGATTGAGAGTTCCATGTCGAGCAGGACGGCCCTGGCGATAGCGGCGAGTTCGGCGGCGCAGGCTGTTTTGTCGGTGCGCTGCAGCCAGCCGGTCTGCATCCGCTCCAGGATGCTGGCCTGAAGGCCGGTCATCAGCAGCGCGTAGCCGCCGATGTACCAACGGGGCGAGAGTCCAAGCCGGCTGTGCGCCTGTCCGATGCGCCGCACGGACTCGATATAGCCGTCGTCGTAGGTGCCGTCCGCGATCCTCAGCCAGTGTTTGAGCTGTGCGCCATGGGCGGCGTCGCGATGTTCCTGCGTCGGGAACATGGCCGCCATCTCGGGGTAGTGCGAAAGATGGCTGTAGAACTGGTCCAGAATGCCCGGAAGATGCTGTTGCAGCCAGGGGCGCAGAGACCTGAGATGGCGAAGAGACTCCTCGTCCAGCTTGATGAAGTCGAGACGATCCTCGATGGTATCTGCGGTCACTTTCGGTGCGCTCCATGATTACCCTGCGTGGAGTAGCAATTCTGTAATTCAGAAGTAAATTGAAGGTAAAATTTCCCATAATGTTAGCGGGCTTATAGAGGCAGCCTGGATTTTATATGATCCTAAAACGACCGAGCGCCGACGATTCCCGGGAAGCTGCCAAGTCGCTAAACCCAAGTCGCTAAACCCAAAATCGCCGACCCTAGAAAGGGGCACCTCCAAGAGGAGGGAGACAGCCCTCGGTGCCCTGCGTAAGATTGACATCACGCCTAGACTTTCGGATCGAAAGGGAATTGCGATGGCCTGTTGTCGCAAGCACGCAGCGTTGGCGCGGCTCAGCGCGCGCTCGGGCGGTGGCTTCGGACCGCTCCTGGGCCGGCGACAGATGATGTTGGGTCTGCTCGCCGGTGGCGCCGTCGGCCTCGTCGGCTGTTCGACCAACCCGCTGACAGGGCGCGATCAGCTGATGCTGGTCAGCGACAACGATCTGGCGACCATGTCGGCCCGGACTTGGCAGCAGGTGCGGCGTGAGTACGACCGTGGCGGAACGGCGGCCCAGCGCCAAGCCGTTCAGCGGGTCGGCCGGGATATGGTCGATGCCTCCGGCCTCGGCGGAGCACGGGATTGGCAGTTCGAGGTTTTCGAGGGGCCGTCCAACGCCTTTGTGCTGCCTGGCGGACAGGTCGCGATCTTCACCGGTATCCTGGAGGACTTCGACAACGACGCCCAGATGGCGGCCGTGGTGGGTCACGAGGTCGGGCATGTGGCGGCCCGCCACTCGGCCGAGCGCGTCAGCCAGCAGCTCCTGACCTCGTTGGTCGTCGGCGGTTCCGCGGCTCTGCTGGCGGGTTTCGGCACCGACCGCACCGTGACCCAGGTCGCCATCGGCGCGCTGGGGGCCGGCGCCACCTTCGGTATTCTCCTGCCCTATTCGCGCCGCCACGAGTTGGAGGCCGACCGTCTGGGCGTCGAGTACATGGCGCAACAGGGATACGACCCGCGCGAGGCTCGTGAGTTCTGGGTCGACCGCATCGCCGAGCGCGAGCGAGAGGCGCCCTCCGAGTTCATGTCGACTCATCCGTCTGACCAGACCCGTATCGGCCAGATCGAGGGGCTGCTGCCCGAGGCCATGGCGATCTATCGCCAGAACGCGGACGCAGACGAGAGCGGCCTTGCCGGCCGCACCGAGGCAACGCCGCCTCAGGATATGGTCGCCTGCGAGCTGGACGGCCGGCGCTTGCGGGTGACGCCGCAGACCTGTGTCGAGTTCGGGGGAAGGCTGATCTAAGGCGCGACCGCACTCGGGCCAGGCGCGCCCGTCTTCGGTCGCAGCTCTGCCTTGGTTCGGGCGCTTTGGTTCGGCGGCTTTGGTTCGGTTTTATCGTCCTGCCTTATCGTCCCATTAGGGGAGACTGCGATGCCGCTGCGTCGTCTCGCAGACTGGGTTCTGTCCGGCCTGTTGCGCAGCTACGCCGTTCCGTCCGGCTCCCTGACCACCTCGTCGGTCGCGCTGTAGGCAAGCGTCTCGGCGGCCATGACGATCCTCTTCGGCTTTCTCGATCTTCTCTGGCAGGCTTATGGGGATGGCAGGCTTGGCGGAACGGCGGGGGCGATCCCGTCGCGCGACCTGGAGCGGCCGGGGCTGGTGACAAGCCGCTCCCTCCGGGCCTCGGCAGGTCTCCAGTCGGTGTTCGGCAGGCGCGGTCAGCCTTCCGCGGCAACAACGGCCAGGAAGCTCTCCGCGTACTTGTCCAGCTTGGAGCGGCCGACACCCGGCAGTTCGGCAAAGGCCGCGCGGCTGCCGGGACGCAGCTGTGCCATCTCGATCAGCGTGCGGTCGTGGAACACCACGTAGGGCGGCACGCCGGCCGTTGCCGCCAGTTCGCGGCGTTTCGCCTTCAGGGCCTCGAACAGCGCCGTGTCGGCCAGCGAGAGATCCGCTGACTGGGCGGAAGAGCCCTTGCTCCCGGTCCGGCCTGTGCGCCCCGCCGCCCGGCTCGGGCGGGTGGGACGGCGCAGGGTCACCGCCGCCTCGCCGCGCAACACGCGGCGGACCCGCTCCGCAGGGCCGAGCCGCAGCCCGCCGTGGCCCTCCAGATCCACCTCCAGCAGCCCCCGCGTCGTCAGTTGACGCAGGATCGAACGCCAGTCTGCCTCCCCGGTCTCGCCGCCGATGCCGAACACGGAGAGCTGGTCGTGACGGTTCCGCGTGACCTTCTCGCTCTCGACGCCGCGCAGCACGTCCACGATATGGGCGGCGCCGAAGACCTGGCCGGTGCGGTAGACGGCGGACAGGGCCTTCTGTGCCTGGGCGCTGCCGTCCATGGCTTCCTGCGGTTCCAGGCAGGCATCGCAGTTGCCGCAGGGCTCGCAGCTATCGCCGAAGTAGGCCAGCACCCCCTGGCGGCGGCAGCCGACGCCCTCGGCTAGCCCGACCAGTTGCTCCAGCTTCAGAAGCTCGACCCGCTTGACCTCGTCCGGCGCGTCCGACTCGCGGATCATGCGGCGGATGAAGCTGACGTCCTGCGCGCCGAACAGCGTCAGGGTTTCGCTCGGCAGGCCGTCGCGACCCGCGCGCCCGACCTCCTGATACCAAGCCTCCAGCGAGCGGGGTAGGTCTAGGTGAACGACCCAGCGCACGTCCGGTTTGTCGATGCCCATGCCGAAGGCGATGGTGGCCACCACGACACGCCCTTCGTCGCGCTGAAAGCGGGCTTGCCGTTCGGCGCGCAGGTCGGCCTCCAGCCCCGCGTGATAAGCCTCGGCCGCGTAGCCCATGCCGGCCAGGCGCTCCGCCGTCTGTTCGGCCTTCTTGCGCGACCGCACGTAGACGATGCCGGAGGAGCCCTCTGGCCGCGCCGCCAGGAAGCGGTCGAGTTGGCGCAGCGGCTCGCGCTTCTCGGCGAAGTTCCAGCGCAGGTTGGGGCGGTCGAAGCCGCCGACCAGCACCTTGGCCTCCGGCATCTGAAGCTGGCCCAGGATGTCGGCCCGGGTCTGCGCGTCCGCCGTGGCGGTCACCGCGATGCGCGGGACCTTGGGAAACCAGCCGGACAGGGCGGAAAGCCGGCGATACTCCGGGCGGAAGTCGTGGCCCCATTGCGAGACGCAGTGGGCTTCGTCGATGGCGATCAGGGAGAGCGCGCACTGCTCCAGCAGCTCGAGCGTCCCGTCCATCAGCAGACGCTCGGGGGCAACGTAGAGCAGGCGGGTGACGCCGGCGCGCAGGCGTTGCAGCACCGCGCGACGCTCGGCCTCGGACAGGGCGGAGTTCAGCATGTCGGCGGCGACGCCGGCCTCGCGCAGCTGCGCGACCTGGTCGGCCATCAGGGCGATCAGGGGAGAGACCACGACGGCAGTGCCGCTCCGGCAAAGAGCAGGGATCTGGTAGCAGGCCGACTTGCCGAAGCCGGTCGGCGCGACCAGCAGCAGGTCGCGACCGGCCAGCAGGGTCTCGATGGCCTCCGACTGCAGGCCGCGAAAGGCCTCGTGCCCGAAGACCTCGCGCAGCGCCTGTCGCGGGTCGGCGAAGGGGGATTCGCCGCCGGCCCTGCCGACCTCCGCATCGGTCGGCGATGGAGCGACTCGGGAAGAGCTTTCCAGCATGACTTTCCCTTTGATCGCTTTCCGGGCGATGGCGCAAGGCGTCCTTGCCACAATCGATTGATTTCCTGGGGACAAGACTGCTGGCATACTGATGGGTATGCGAAGCTTCCGCTGCCCTATCCCGGCCCCTACCCAGGCTCCATCCCGGTTCATGGCTCTGCTGGCCGGGGCGCTGCTCGCGGCGCTCGTTCTGACCAGTCCGGGGCAGCCCACCCTGGCGGCCGACGGCGAGGACTGGCGTCGGCAACTCGTCGATCAGTTGGGGGAGGAGCAGGGCTGTGTCGTGTCCTTCTTCTCCCAGGTCAGCGTCGTTCGGGAGGGCGACCGCGAGATCATCGCGGCGCGGGCGCACTGCGACGACCAGCGGGCCTTCGACGTCACGCGTACCTCTCCGGCGACGGTATTTGAGTTACAACCCTGCCAAAGCGCCGAAGAACGAACCTGTTGAGGAAATCCTCCGTGCCGAGAAAGCTCTTCACAAGGCTATCTACCGCCTGTCTTCTGGCCTGTCTGGCCGCCGGTCCTGCCATAGCCCAAGAAACCGCCGTCGAGCGCGGCGAGGCGCTGTCGCGCCAACTCTGCGCACTCTGTCATCTGGTCGGGGAAACCGCCTCCGGCGCATCCGACGCCGTGCCGACCTTTCACGCCATCGCGAACAGTGAGGGCATGACCGAGGGTCGCATCCGGGGGTTCATCTACGACCCCCACCCGCAGATGCCCAGCCTGCAGCTTCCGGAAAACCAGATCGACGACATCGTCGCCTACATCCGTAGCCTGGTGGAGTAGGTGTTCTAGATTGACGGCGGCGTGGCCGACCGCGCCTTTCGGTCGTTGCCCCGGTTGGCGTATGTCGTCTGGCGCCTCGTCGTAGCTAAAAACGAAACTGCGATGAGACTGTTGGGTACGAGCGGAGTCCTCTAAATGGTTCCCAGTCCGGGCTAGAGAGGATGATCCGGGTCGTTGAAGAACTCGCGTCGCCGCTTTGCGAAGGGGATCGTCTCGTTCTCCTTCTGACGCTTCAACTCGCGCGCATCCACCGAAGTATTTGAAGCCGTGGCCGCTGCGTCCGCTTCTGCTTCCGCTGCGATCAACGCATTTATGTTCTCGCAGTTCTTTACGGCACCGGCCAACAGCAGCGCATCTTGCTCGCCTTTCAGGCGGCCGAGTTCCTCAGAGTGGTTGGATCGGGACCCTTGATTCACGGCATAGACAGCCGGTCCAAAGAGGATCCCGAGAACAAGTAGCTCCGCATCCCTCGCAGCTGCAACTCGCTGAAGGTCTTTGACTTCATTTAGGCGGGTGGATAACTGATCGAGTTCCTGTTCGATCTCCTGGCAATTCAACGGTGCGTAAACGATCGGAGAAACGGAGTGAGCTTCTATGTGCTCTGGGTTCTGAGCGCATCCGGCCAATAGTAGGAAGACTCCGGCGGATATCCCCAACGAACGAACAATCGCCTCCATGCCTTTTTACGGTTCCCCCTGCTTGCACGCCATTGTGGTGGATCGTAATGCAGTCCACGCCAAGATTGCAGCCCCTAAAATACAAGATATCTCAAAGGAGCGGCGAACCGCCGGAGCCAAAAACTCGCAAACTCGACTGTGACCCGATATCGCCCTTAGGCGCCGCTTTCGCGCGTGTGCAGGGCCGGGACGAAAGCCATCAGGGCGCGGAAGGGAATCAGCAATACCAGCGCCATGGCCAGCTTGACGCCGAGGTCGCCCACCGCCCAGGTGACCCAGGGCAGGCCGGTGCCTGCGAAGGCCAGGCTGAAGAACAGTGCCGTGTCGGTGACCGAGCCGAGCGTCGAGGAGGCCAGCGGCGCCTGCCACCAAGCGGACTTGCGCAGGCGGTCGAAGATCGAGACGTCGAGCAGCTGCGCGACCAGGAAGGCGGTGCCGGAGGCCAGGGCGATGCGGGGATCGGCCAGCAGGATCGATAAGACGACGGCCAGCGCGAAGCCGGCGTAGACCACCCGTCGCGCCTGGGCCGGACCCAGGGCGCGGTTGGCCATGTCGGTCACCAGGAAGGCGATGGGATAGGTGAAGGCACCCCAGGTGATCCAGTCGTTGAGCGGATACTGCACCAGAATGTTGGAGGCCGTGACGACGACCGCCATCGCCAGGATGCCAAGGGCAACGCCGCGCGTGGAGGGGCGCAGGGAAGTCTGTGTCATGTCTCTTCGATCCCGATGGGGCTGCCGATCCGCAGCCCGAGGTCATGGCCGGCCGAGCCCCGATTGACGGCGATCTCGGCCAAACCGTAGGCGTTGGCGTACCAGAAAGCTTCGCCGGGCGCGACCCTGCCGAAAGTCTCCGCCCGCTTCAGGCGATGGCGGCCGACACAAAGCTGCGTTCCGGCCGGCAGGTCCGCCGCCTTCAATCCGGTCATGGCGTTGCCGTAGCCGTCCAGGTAGACAACCTCTGCCAGCTGCTCCGGCCAGTCCGCGCCGACCAGAGCATCGAGTGCCATGGGCCGTGCCGCCGGAACCCGGCGCTTGGCCAGCATGGCGGCCACAGGCGCGAAGAGATCGCGTCCGTGAAAGCTGGCGGACAGGCGCTCGGGCCGCCAGTCGATCTGCCAGGCGCTGGCGGGCAGGCCGCCGGCACGCGGCTTGCGCCGCGCGACCAGGGCCAGCAGGCCGTTGTCGGGCCCGACGAAACTCAGGCCGCCGGCCTGCAGCGCCAGCGGCGTGCGTTCCGTGCCGACGCCCGGATCGACGACGCTCAGGACCACGCTGCCGGACGGCAAGTCCTCCGTCACTGCGGCCAGCAGATAGCCGGCTGCCTTCGGATCGAAGCGCGGGGCGTCGTGCTGCAGGTCGACGACCGGTATGCCCGGCGCCTCGCGTGCCAGAACGGCATGAAGCTGGCCGACGTAAGGTCCGCTGATTCCGAAGTCCGTGTAGAGCAGGATCATTGGTCGGTCGGCCCTGCTCCGATGCACGGCCGTACCGGCGGGCTCGCAAGCCCGGCCGGTACGGCGACTCCGAAAAGAGTTTCAAGCTTGTCCACAGGATTCGAACGGACTTGGCTCGACTCCAGGCTTGCCACCGGATATTGTGGGTTCTGCCTGGCGGCACACGACATGTGGTTGGTAGGAGAGAGTGCAATGAGCTGGACGCCGGAGCGTATCGACGAGCTCAAGCGGCTGTGGGATGCAGGCCACTCCGCCTCCGAGATCGGTAAGCAATTGGGCGTATCGAAGAATGCCGTGGTTGGCAAGGCCCACCGTTTGAAACTGGCCGCGCGGCCTTCGCCGATCAAGCGCGGTGGCGGGACCACCCGTCGGCGGCCGGCGGCGGCGCAGCGACAGGCGGCGGCGCGTGCGGCCACGGCCAGTCCCTTCTCCGGCACCTCGGTTCCGGTCGGTACGGGTTCGAACGGCTCCACCTCCAACGGGAAGGCCGTTTCGGCATCCCCTTTCGTTGCGCCCGAGCCGGAACGCAGCCCGATTCGGACCCGCAGCCGGTCGCGTGCCGTCCGCAGTTCGTTGAGCAGCCAGACCTGTGCTTGGCCGATCGGCGATCCCGGCGACGCCTCCTTTCACTTTTGCGGCGAACCGACCGTACCGGGGAAACCTTACTGTGCCGCGCACTGCGCCATGGCCTACATCACCAAGAAGAAAGAAGAAGCTGCTTAGCGTTTGAGCGGGACGGAACAGAGCAGTCTCAAACGGTCTTTGAGCGCTTTGTCCTCGGCAAGGCCCTGGGAGTTGGCCCAGAAGCCGCCCTGGAGGCGATTGCGCCAGGGGAGCTTCCGTCTCGGTCCCGTTAGCCCGGAACTAGCATCTGCCGTACGGTCTCGCCGCGATCGAGGCTGTCGAAGGCGGCGTTGAGATCGTCGAAGCCCAGCCGCTCGCTCATCAGGCGGTCGACCGGCAGCCGGCCGCGCTGGAACAGGCCGATATAGCGGGGAATGTCGCGGCTCGGCACGCAGGAGCCGATGTAACTGCCCTTAAGTGTGCGTTCCTCCGCGACCAGGCTCACCTGCTGAATGGACAGCGACTTCGAGGGATGGGCCAGGCCGCCCGTGACGGTGGTGCCGCCCCGCCTAGTGATGCGGTAGGCCAGGTCCAAGGCCGGAACCGAGCCGGCCATCTCGAAGGCGAAGTCCACCCCGCCGCCGGTCAGGTCCTTGACCTGCTCGGCCGCGGTTTCGTCGCTGGCCAGAACGGAATCCGTCGCCCCGAGCTGTCGGGCGAGATCCAGCTTTGCCGGCAGCAGGTCGAGCGCGACGATCTGCTCGGCCCCCACCAGCCGTGCGGCCAGCAGGGAGTTGAGCCCGACGCCGCCCAGGCCGATCACCGCCACCTTGCTTCCGGCCGCGACCTTGGCCGTATTCACCACCGCGCCGACCCCGGTCATGACCGCGCAGCCGAACAAGGCCGCCTCGTCCAGCGGCAGCTCCGGGTCGACGCGGACCAGCGACCGGCGCGACACCACGGTCAGGGTCGAAAAGGCGGCGACGCCCATGTGATGGTTGACCGGCCGGCCCTCGTAAGACAGGCGGCGGTTGCCGGAGAGCAGGGTGCCCGCGCCGTTGGCCGCAGCCGCCGGTTCGCAGAGGGCGGGACGGCCCTCGGCGCAGGGGATGCAATGGCCGCAGGCCGGCACGAAGATCATCACCACGTGATCGCCGGCCGCCAGATCATCGACGCCGCGCCCGACCTCGCGGACCACGCCGGCCGCCTCGTGGCCCAGGGCCATGGGGGTGGGGCGCGGGCGCGCGCCGTTGATGACCGAGAGGTCCGAGTGACAGAGACCGGCAGCCTTGACCTCGACCAGAACCTCGTCTTCGCCGGGGCCTTCAAGATCCAGGTCGAGAATCTCCAGCGGCCGGCTGTCGGCGTAAGGGGCCGGGCGGCCCATCTCCATCAGAACTGCTGCCTTGGTTTTCATTCTGTCCGCTTCCTTCCCAGTCCTGTCGGGCTTCCCAGTCCTGTCGCGCTGCCCAGTCCTGTCGCGCTGCCCAGTCCTGTTGCGCTTCCCAGTCCTGTCAGGGCCCTTTTTCCTTTTGTCCTTGGGGTCCCTCGTGTTTTGCCCCTGCTGTCTATATGACTAGAGCAGGATCGTCCGCGGTGGAACCGCCTCGCGGTTCGAACGATCGGGTCGTCTCGACTGTCCAAAGCGGATCCACGAGAGGTCGCCGCGCCCCTCTGCGGCCTGCGGAGGTTCGCGCGTGCGGCCATCGCTCGGGCTGAGAGTGAAGAGCCAGGTCGGCACTGAAGAAGGGAGGAGCGGGTGGCGACTGGGGCGCCAGGCACTGGGGGTGCGAGCACTGGGGGTGCGGGCGACGTCTTCGCGGGGCAGGATGCCCGCCGCGGCATCGCCTGGATGCTGCTGACCATGGCGCTGTTCGTCACGATGGACGGCCTGGCCAAGTGGTTGAGCCAGAGCTACCCCGTGCCGCAGGTGATTTGGGCGCGCTACGTCTTCCACTTCGCGCTTCTGGCGCTCTTCCTCAACTGGCGCCTTCTTCCGACCCTGCGCAGCGGTAATCTGAAACTTCAGGTCGCGCGGTCGCTTCTGCTGGTCGTCACCACGACGTTCTTCTTCTTCGGGATCAGCCAGGTCCAGCTTGCCACCGCGTCCGCGCTCATGCTGATCGCCCCGCTTCTGGTCACGCTGCTGTCGATCCCGCTGCTGAAGGAACAGGTTGGGCCCAGGCGGCTCGCCTCCGTCGCCGTCGGCTTCGTTGGGGCCCTGGTGATTCTGCGGCCGGGCGGGGACCTGTTCGAGGTGGCGGCCCTCCTGCCCTTGGCGGCCGCCTGCACCTATGCGCTTTATCAGATCACGACGCGGATGCTGTCGTCGGTCGACACGCCCCTGACCACGCTGGTTTACACGGCCCTGGTCGGGGCGCTGCTGTCCAGCGCGGCCGTGGTTTTCGTCTGGCAGACGCCCGATTTGCTCGGCTGGGTTGTCATGATCGCGGTGGGTGGTTTCGGGGCCGTCAGTCAATTCTGCTTGATCAAGTCCTTCCAAGCGGCGCCGGCCTCGACAGTCACGCCCTTCGGGTATTCCTCCATACTTTGGGCGACACTCTATGGTTGGCTTCTGTTTGGAGATCTACCCGACGCCTGGACGCTGATCGGGGCCGCGGTGATCGTCGCCAGCGGTCTTTATGTCTGGCACCGCGAGCATCGTCGGCTTCTCGCTGACCGGTAACACCGGTCGCGTGTATAGTGAGCTTGCTTTCGCGCTGCGCGTCCCGATATATCGGCTGCGGTAGATCGCAAGATCAATCATCGTTGACTGTAATAGCGTTCCGGCGCTCTGCGAGTGAGTGTAGAATTTCCGTGTTGACCCAACGTAAAGCGACATCCTCGGAAGGAGAGGCGGCACCGGCCGCCCGTGCCAACACGGCCTCGGATCAGACGGCCGTGGATCAGACGGCCTTGGATCAGACGGTGGCGAAAGCCAAGGCGCTGAGTGAGATGGAGGACGGGGCCGAGCGCGCGGCGGAGTTCCTGAAGGCCCTGTCCAACAGGCACCGCCTTATCGTGCTCTGTCTTCTGGCCGAGCGGGAGCGCACCGTCGGAGAGTTGGAGGATCTTCTGATGATCCGACAACCGACTCTGTCGCAGCAGCTTGCCCGCCTGCGGGCCGAATCCTTGGTCGAGACCCGGCGCGACGGCAAGCGCATCTACTACCGGCTGGCCAGCGACGAGACCCGCAAGATGATCGAGTTGCTTTACGGGATGTTTTGCGGTCCTGAGGCACAGTCCCGCAGCGGCTAGAGCGCGATCCTGAGTCTAGGCAGCGCGCCCGTTCGTTAGGCTCCGCGCCATAAGAAAACGCGCCGGCCCTGAGAAGTCCTTCAGAACCGGCGCGTCTTTCACTTCAACTTCGAACCGAACGTGCGATCCACATCCTCGACGGAGGCGGAGCCGCCTCCGTCGAGACGAGGGCGCTTTAGTTGCTCAGGGTCTTGAGGTAGGCGATCACGTCGGTGACTTCCTGCTCGTCGCGGAGCTGGAAGGCCATACGGCTGCCCTGAATGACTTCGCGCGGATTGGTCAGGTAGGGGGCAAGGGTCTCGGCATTCCAGGTGAAGTCGGCTTCCTTCAGACCGTTGGAATAGCGCGGGGCGAAAGCCTCGTTGCCGCCTGCCTGGGCGCCGTAGATGCCCCAGAGGTTCGGGCCAACGCGGGCTGCGCCGCCTTCGTCGACCGTGTGGCAGGCCGCGCACTTGCGGAAGACTTGCTCTCCCGCGGCCGCATCGCCTTCGGCCAGGGCCGGGGCGGTGACGGACAGGACGGCGGCGACGGTGGCCAGGGCTGCAAGGGACTTGGTAAATCGCATAACTCTCCCATTCCTTCTTTTATTGCGCGCCGAGCGGTGAGGTGCGCTTCGATCTCGATAACGATACGGTACTCTTGCGAGTTACATTGCTTTAGGGGAAGGGAAAACTATCGGTTTCGCCCTGTCCGGCGCGCGACCAAAGGGCGCAAGTCGTTGATCGGCGAAAGGCTTTGCCTCGCGCAGCGTCCCGCGCCGCCCGTCGCTGGAAAGCCTACTCGATCGCCGCCTGGCCCCCGTCTTCCGGTGTGACGTCGAGGATCCGGGCCTTGCCGATCACCTCGACCGACTCTCTGCAGTTCTGCATGCAGGGGTCTGAGGGGTCGAACTCGGGCCCCTCCATCAGGAAGAAACCCTCGGCGTTCGGCATCTCGATCGCGGCCAGATTGCTCTGATCGATCATCTGATCGTAGTCGACGATCTCGTTGAGATAGAGCACGTAGGCCGTTACCGCGTAGGTGTCGTCGACGCTGAGCGACTGAGCGTTTCCGAAGGGCATGGCCCGGTAGATGTAGTCCCAGACGGTGGAGGCGTAGGGCCAGTAGCTTCCGACGGTCTTCTCCGGACGGTCGGCGGTCAGCGAGTCGAAGCCCCCCATCAGAACGGGATAGCGCCCGATCCCCTCCCCGAAGTCGCCGTGGCAGAAGGCGCATTGCTCGGCATAGACCGTCTCGCCAGCCTCCGCTGTTCCACTGCCTGTCGGCAGGCCCTGGCCGTCTGGGCGGATGTCGATATCCCAGGCCGCGATCTCCTCTGGCGTCGCCGGCGTGCCCAGCCCGAAGATCTTGCCCTCCTCGGCCAGAGCGGCGCTGGCGACCAGAAGGGAAAGGGCGGCTGCCGCCAGGCTGCGCTTACCCGAGACGGACATTGTCGACCGCTCCGTTGGCGTTCACCAGCCAGGTTTGAACCGAGTTGTTGTGATAGATCGAATTGACCCCGCGCGCTTCCTGCAACGCCGCCATCTGAGGCTGAACGTAGCCGGTGTCGTCGACGGCGCGGCTTTGCAGCAAGGCTTCTCCGCCGCTCCAGCTCCAGGGCAGCGAGAAGAAAGTCAGAGATTTGGAGAGCACCGGCTCGTGTAGTCGGGCCGGCTGCCAGTTGATGCCTCCGTCGGTCGAGACGTCGACCCGCGCAATCTTGCCGTGGCCGGACCAGGCCAAGCCCTTGATGACCTGAGGCCCCTCGCTCAGCATCGGCTTTTCCGGGCTGGGGCTGGTGATCACCGACTTGGCGTCCATCGTCCAGGTGAACTTTCGCGCCGAGCCGTCGGGTAGCAGGTCGGTGTACTTGGAGGTTTCCTCTCGATGGTACCAGGGCTGGTCGCCGACCTCGAGACGGCGCAGCCACTTGACCCACATGTTGCCCTCCCAGCCCGGCACCACCAGGCGGATCGGGTAGCCCTGCTCGGCGCGCAGCCGCTCGCCGTTCTGCGAGTAGGCGACAAGGCAGTCGTCCAAGGCCTTCTCCAGCGGAATGGAGCGCGTCATGCCGGAGGAGTCGGCCCCCTCCGCCAGGATCCACTTGCCGCTGGTTTTGATGCCGGCCTCGTTCAGCAGGGTCTTCAACGGCACCCCGGTGTAGTAGACGCAGTGGATCATGCCGTGGGTGTACTGCACGCCGTTCAGCTGCGCGCCGCGCCACTCCATGCCGGAGTTGGCCGCGCACTCCAGGAAGTGGAAGCGCGACTCCGGCGGAAAGCGCATGAGATCCTGAAGGGTGAAGATCAGCGGCCGTTCGACCAGCCCGTTGATCATCAGGCGGTAGTCATCCGGCGGGATGATCGCCATGCCGCCGTGATGCCGCTCGAAGCAGAGCCCGTTGGGCGTTACGAAACCGTCCATTTCGTGGATCGGCGTGAAGTTCACGGAGGATTCGGTGGTCGCGGTCAGCCACTCGACACTGCGGCGGACGACGTGGGATTCGAACTCCACCGGCGCGCCGTAGGGATAGGCGTCGACTCCGGCGCCCAGATAGCGCGACCAGTCCGGAACGTTCGGCGGCAGACTGTCGGGATTGCTGGCGAGCAGCTCTCGGCCGCCGGTGAACAGGCCGCCGGCCCCGGCCGCCATGCCGACCGCCGCCGTTCCTGTCAGGAACCGTCGGCGCTCGGGCGATGGCGGCGGATTGTCCCGGTATCTTTGGGCGTAGCCCTCGTCGCTTGCGGCCGAGGGCAGACGGCCGCCTTTCGTCTTGTCGCTCATGGGCGTCTTCACTCCCCAGGTCTGTCGCCCGCCTGACGGCTCTGATGACCGTCTGTGCTGCCGGGCGATCTTTCCCCAAGCCTACCCGGCGCACACATTATATCAAGAGTGAATATGTTTTCGCTGGCTGACGCTCGGCAATCCGGATCAAGCCGCCGGCTGGCGCTTCAGGAAGCTCTGAAAGTCTTCCTGCTCGTAGGCCTTCTCGCGCACGAAGCGGAACATCGCCAGGAAGTGCGGCGGCTTGAAGTAGCCGGGCATCCGAGCGACCTCGGCCTCGATGCCGGTCTTGCCGGCCGCCTTGGCCGGGTCCTCGGGGAAGAAATGCACCGTCGGCGTGAAGCGGATGGCCCAGCGACGCGCCATGCTCCGCTCGTCCAGGACCTCTCCGTCCAGGTCCGTGGTTTCCCGCAGGCCGTGGATGTTGAACTGCAGGACTTCGAAGTTCTCCCGCACATAGGCGTTGATGGCCGGATCGGCGAAGTTCACCAGGTGCATGTCCTTGCAGTAGGGGCAGCCCTTTTGCTCCCAGATCACGGCCAGACGTTTGCCGTTTTCGGCCGCTTCGCCCAGATCCTCGCCAAGATCGAGAAAGGTCTGCAGGAACCAGGGCTGGGTGTAGAGCCCGTCGTCGTTGATCTCCGGCTCCACCTGGGCCGCCAGGGCTCTGCTCGGCGACCGGCTTAAGGCTCCGCCGGCGGCTAGGGCGCCGCCAAAGGTCAAGGAACGCTGCAGAAGACCGCGTCGTGTCCACATCGGGCTGTTCTCCCCTATCTCGCGCCGAGGATGACGTCCGGCTCCGAGCGCGCGGCGGCGGCCCCGGCATTCATGGTCTTCATTCATATTCTTCTGGGCGTAAGTGTAGGGTTTGCGTTAGGACGCGGGCAAGCCAAGGCACTAAGGCCACCGAAACGACCAGCGAAACGACCACCTAAACGGCCGACGCGACAGGGGAGGGGACCTGCATGGCAGAGCAAGGGGAGCGGACTGCGGTGCCGGCGGCGGGAGCCGGACTGCGGCGGTTCGGCTATGCGGTCGTGCTGCTGGTGTCCTCGGCCGGCGGCCTGGTTCTGGAAATCGTCGCCGGGCGGATGATCGCCCCCTACGTCGGCATGTCGCTCTACACCTGGACGGCAGTGATCGCTGTGGTGCTGGCCGGCTTCTCGGTCGGTCACTGGATCGGCGGGATGATGACCGAAGGCAGTCTGCGCAGCTGCTACCGGCGACTGGCCTGGCTGCTGCTGGCCGCGGCGGTGTCGGCGGGGGCCTGTCTGCCGCTGATCCGGTTGGTCTCGCCTTTGGTGCTCGGCGGGACGGGGGATCCCATCTTCGCCATCGTGCTCTTCACGACCCTGCTGTTCTTTCTGCCCAGCCTCTTCGTCGGCACGGTCTCGCCGATCCTGACGCGCCTGGCGGTGTTGGAAATGCCGGCGCGGCCGGGCGTCGCCATCGGTCAGATGTTCGCGCTCGGCGCCATCGGATCGATCGCAGGCACCTTGCTCGCCGGCTATCTCTTCCTCTCCTGGATCGGCTCGACCTGGACGGTCGTGGCGGTGGCGGGCAGCTATCTCCTGCTCGCCCTGGGCTTTGCCGTGGCGGCCCGTCTGAGCAGCCTGGAGACGGCGGCCCTGGCGGCCGTGACCGGTGCGGCGCTGCTGGCGATCCTTTTGCCGAGCCAGAGACTCGCCGCCTTGACGCCGCCCTGTCTGACCGAGTCAGACTACTACTGCATCAACGCGGTCGACTTCACGGCGGAGGCGGGGCGGCCGGCCAAGCTGATGGTGATCGATCACCTGGCGCACGGCATCAACGACCGCGACGATCCGACGGTTCTGCATTCCTCCTACATCGACTTGATCGACGTGCTTCTGCCGGAACGGCTCGGCGAGCGGCTGGACGGTCCGGGCGGTTTCGACGCCCTCTTCATCGGGGGCGGAGCCTACACCTTGCCGCGCGCCTGGCAGGCCAAGTATCCCGCCGTGCGTCAGACGGTCGTTGAGATCGACCCGGCCGTGACGGAGGTCGCCGAGACGCATTTCTGGTTCGATCCTACAGGCATCGAACTACGCCATGAGGACGGTCGTCTCGCCTTGACCCGGATGCCGCCGCAACGGCGCTTCGACGTGATCGTCGGGGATGCCTTTCACGACTTCACGGCACCGCCCCACTTGGTGACGCGGGAATTCGCCCGGCTGTTACGCGGGCGGCTGACGCCCGGCGGCTTCTATGCCCAGAACCTGATCGACAGCTCCGAGGATCCACGCTTTCTCTATGCCTTCGTCGCGACCTTCCGACAGGTCTTCGACCACGTCGAGGTCTGGGTCGATCTCGATCAGCTCGGCGCCGGCGCGCGCAGCACTTTTCTCGTGGTCGCGGGCGATGCGGCAAGCTCGCGCCCGCAGCTTGGCTCGGCCCGCCATCGCTGGGTGGTCTGGCCCGACGAGATTCTCAACCCGCGCCTGGCAGCCGCCGAGGTGCCGTTTCTGACCGATGACTTCGCACCGGTCGGTCGGCTGATGCGCAGCCTTCTCGCGGACGATCTCTAAAGTCCGAAGCGCGATCCTGCTCCAAGGTGTCGGGGGCTGTGGTGTCGGGGGGCTGTCGTCCCGACCGGTCGGGAGGGCGAGGCTTTGCCGCCGCGTGCCATCGCTGTCTCCTCGACAGTCCAACGGCAGACGGTCGCGCGTGCTGGTGCGTCCGGCGTCGGCCGATAGCTGCTCCGCCAGTCTTCGCCCGCCTTCTCGATCGAATGCGATCTACCTAAAGTAGATCTCTGTTGTGATTGAAATACTTATAAACGAATACTTCATGATATCGGTCATACTCCAACAAACAATTTCATAATCAAGACTGTCTATGAAATTTACTGTCAGATTACGTAGCAATATTAGGTCTTGATTAACCCAATCGATCAATAGTTGAGGGGCGTCGTTGAGGTTGATTTGGGTCGGTCTGGATTGGGCAGGCCGACGGCTGATGAATACCGCCGAAGTACCGCGTCGGTACGGGTCTTTGTCGAGGGCTACGGCCGTCCGGCCGCCCGAGACGCTCGGTGATGAATGCAGTGCTCTACGCCAAGACGGTGAGCCGGAAGAGGAAGAAGACCGATGTCTGAGAACGTTGAGAAGACCGCCAAGGCTGGCGCTGCCAAAGTCCGCATGCCCTCCAGCGGAGGCGGTTTGCAGTGGCTTAAGAACATCAAGATCTCGACCCGCTTGATCTCAGGTTTCGCGGCCATCGCCATCCTGGGCGTCGCGACCGGCTTGGTGGGACTGCAGTTCATCACGCAGATCAACGGTACGCTCAACAACATCACCGACGTCACGGCGCCGACGGTCGAGACCGCCAGCGATCTGATCGCCAATATCTGGGAGGCCAACAAGGTCGCCGAGGAGATCATCGCCGACGAGTCGATCGAGAGCGCCCAAGGTCTTGCCGCGGAGTTCGAGGAACTCGCCGGCGAATACGAGGTTACTTACGTCGAACTGACCGGGCTGGTCGACGATCCCGATCTGCTGGACGAAATGGAGACCGCTCGGAAGGAACATACGGAGTTTCTCCAGAGTTCGCGGAGCATGATCGTCGCGCACCGCACGATGCTTGAGGAAGAGATCAAGGGTAAAAGGCTTCTGGATGAATTCGACCAGGCTGGCGGCGAACTGATTACCGCCTTGGACGAGTTCGCGCAGGAAAACGAGCAGGAGATGGCCAACGCAGAGGAGGAAGGCGATGTCCTGACCCGGCGCGGCGCCTCGGCCGCTCAGCTCAACGACATCCTTGGGCGCCTGTTCGAAGAGGACTATCCGGTCGTCGAAGCCGCTCTCAAGCTGCAGCGGATCGTCATGGAGATGCAGGATACGGCGGGTGAGTACCTCGCCGAGGAAGATCCGGCGAACCTGCCCGCGATCCAGACCAACTTCCTGGACTTGCACGCCTCCACCGATCCTTACGTGGAGGTCCTGGTCAGGCTGGCGGAGACGGATGAGGACAAAGCGGATGCGGAGAACCTGCAAGGTCTCTTCACCACCTGGATCGCCTTGGCGACGGAGAACGAGCGCCTGTTCGATACCCACCGCGACATGCTGCAGGCCGAACAGGAAGCGAAAGCTCTGACCGAGAGGCTCGAGACCGACGCGGACCGGGTCGCCATGGCTCTGGACGCCGTTGCCACGGCCGCCGACACCCTGAGCGACGGTGCCGACGAGGCCGCGGCCGAGGCCGTGACGGCAGCCAACACGATGATCGCCATCATGCTGGCCGTCTCTCTGCTGCTCTCCGGCGGTTTGATCGTGGTCGTCATCTCCACCGTGACCCGACCGATCGGTGCCATGACCTCGGCCATGCGGGTGCTTGCCGACGGCGACAAGACCGTGGAGATCCCGGCGGTCGGTCAGAAGGACGAGATCGGCGAGATGGCGGAGGCCGTTCAGGTCTTCAAGACCTCGATGATCGAGGCCGAGAAGCTGACTGCCGAACAGGCGGAGAAGGTGGAGAGGGCCCGCAAGGAACTGATGGGACAGATGGCCACCGATCTCGATGCGGCCGTGACCCAGGTGCTCCAGGGCGTCTCTGGCGCTGCGGAGGAGATGAACGCGACGGCGCAGTCGATGTCCTCGATCGCCGAGCAGACGAAGCTGCAGGCGACCTCGGCCTCCAGCGCCTCGAACGAAGCCTCGGCCAACGTCCAGACGGTGGCTTCGGCCTCGGAGGAGCTGAGCGGCTCGATCCGCGAGATCAGCCGTCAGGTCGAGCAGTCGGAGAGCATCTCCAAGAAGGCTGTGGAGCAGGCCAACGAGACCCAGGGCACGGTGCGTCAGCTGGCCTCGGCGGCGGAGCGGATCGGCGAGGTGGTGAGCCTGATCTCGGACATCGCGGAGCAGACGAACCTTCTGGCCCTGAACGCGACCATCGAGGCGGCACGTGCGGGCGAGGCGGGCAAGGGCTTCGCGGTGGTGGCGAGCGAGGTGAAGAACCTGGCGACCCAGACGGCCAAGGCGACCGAGGAGATCGGCCAGCAGATCGCCGAGGTGCAGTCCGCCACGGGCGGTGCGGTCGAGGCGATCGAGGTGATCGCCAAGACGGTTGAGGAGATTTCGACCATCGCGGGGACGATTGCGATTGCGGTGGACGAGCAGACCTCGGCGACGGGCGAGATCGCCCGCAACGTTCAGGAAGCGGCGACCGGCACCAGCGAGGTGACCCAGACCCTGGGCGGTGTCAACGAAGGCGCGGACGAGACCAGCCGGGCGGCCGGCGAGGTGCTCTCGGCGGTCGGCGAGCTCAGCCAGCAGACCAACAACCTGCGCAACGAAGTCGACTCCTTCGTGCAACGCCTGAAGTCGGCGTAGTAGGACCGTCTGAGATTGGATTGCGTTCTCGGCGACCTTCGTGGAGGGGTTCAAGAGGCGCGGGTCCGGAAGGTCCCGCGCCTCTTGTCTGCTCCGCAGACCTCTTCACGGTTTTATCGGACTGCTTCGGTAATTTACGAGCATAACGAGCTGAAACTATACTTTAGGGCTGCGCACTCTGCCTGAACAGGCTCGACGCATCAGCATTCACTGCTTGTATGATTGTACAGTTTTTCCATTTTTGTTGAGGTGGTCGTGTAGTTTCTCAAACACTGACAATATGGCCTTCTCACTTTTCGCGAAATCATTCTTAAATCTATAAACTTAAAGTGGAAATTCTTCAATACACCCGAAAAACAATGGTTTTCAGATACGATCCTCCGTTTATTCGCGTGTGTATTTACCTGTATCGCCATTCTCGCCAGATTTTTTTGACAAAGCGGATTTGTGATTAAGCCCCGATTAAGTGGCCGGGGCTATTCCTCGGAGTTCGTCGGCCACCTCCGGGCTAGCGCCGATCGACCCTCGAAAGGATTGGCCGCCGTGAAATTCCTCAACGACATCCCCATCAAAACCAAAACCTTCGGCGGTTTCGGCGTCGTGCTTTTGCTGCTGCTGTTGATTGGCGGCGGGGCTGTCTGGGCCTTGAGCAACGCCAGCGACACCTTTCAGCGCTATCGTGAATTGGCGCGCCAATCCAATGCGATGGCGTCGGTCGGCGAGGACATGATGCAGACGCGGATCGCGGTGAAGGATTTCCTGATCCGCGGCGACGAAGACAGCGTTTCGCGCGTACAGACCTCACAGGGCAGCGCGGTCGAGGCTGCCGCCGCGGCGAAGGAGGTGATCTACCTCCCGGAACGGCAAGAGATTCTCTCGCAGATCGCGGCTGGGCTGACCGAGTATCGAGAGGTCTTCGATAGGCTCGTGGTCATGCGGAATCGCCGCAACGCCCTGGTACACGACCAACTAAACGTCCTGGGCCCGGACATGCGCAAAAAGCTGACGGAGGTGATGGACAGCGCTTACGCCGACGGCGATGTCGACGTGGCCTTCTATGCCGGCAGTTCCCAGGAACATCTGATGCTCGCGCGCTTCTACGTCCAGAAGTTCCTAATCGACAATCAGGAGTCCGACTATCAACGGGCGCTCACGGAGTTCTCTCAGATGAACGAGGCCCTGGACCGGCTGCTGGGCGAGTTGCAGAATCCTGCGCGACGTCGGCTGGTCTCCGCGGCAATGGAGGAGGTTCAGAGTTATCGCGAGGCCTACGCTGAGGTTCACGAGCTGATTCTGGAACGCAATGTGCTCATCGCGGAACGCCTCGACGTCATCGGTCCTCAGGTGATGTTGGCTGTTGCGGAATTGACGGAACTGGCGCGTGCCGAGCAGGACCGGCTTGGTCCGGAGGCGACCGCGGCGGTGCAGAACGCCGTGGTGACGTTGCTTGGCGCCGTGGTGGTGGCTTTGCTGCTCGGTGCTGCGGCCGCTTGGCTGATCGGGACCGGGATCGCCCGCCCCATCGCGGCCATCACGGCGGCGATGCGCAGCCTCGCCAATGGCGACAAGACCGTTGAGATCCCGGCGGTCGGCCAGAAGGACGAAGTCGGCGAGATGGCGGAGGCCCTGCAGTCGTTCCGGCTTTCGATGATCGAGGCCGAACGTCTGGCTGCGGAGCAGGACCAGCGGACCGAGGCGACCCGTAAGGAGCTGATGGGGCAGATGGCCACCGACCTCGATGCGGCCGTCGCCGGTATTCTCCAAGGCGTCTCTGGCGCTGCGGAGGAGATGAACGCGACGGCGCAGTCGATGTCCTCGATCGCCGAGCAGACGAAGCTGCAGGCGACCTCGGCCTCCAGTGCCTCGACCGAAGCCTCGGCCAACGTCCAGACGGTGGCCTCGGCCTCGGAGGAGCTGAGCGGCTCGATCCGCGAGATCAGCCGCCAGGTCGAGCAGTCGGAAAGCATCTCCAAGAAGGCTGTGGAGCAGGCCAACGAGACCCAGGGCACGGTGCGTCAGCTGGCCTCGGCGGCGGAGCGGATCGGCGAGGTGGTGAGCTTGATCTCCGACATCGCGGAGCAGACGAACCTGCTGGCGCTGAACGCGACCATCGAGGCGGCGCGTGCTGGCGAGGCGGGTAAGGGCTTCGCGGTGGTGGCGAGCGAAGTGAAGAACTTGGCGACCCAGACGGCCAAGGCGACCGAGGAGATCGGCCAGCAAATCGCCGAGGTGCAGTCTGCGACCGGCGGTGCGGTCGAGGCGATCGAGGTGATCGCCAAGACGGTGGAGGAGATTTCGACCATCGCGGGGACGATTGCGATCGCGGTGGACGAGCAGACCTCGGCGACGGGCGAGATCGCCCGCAACGTTCAGGAGGCGGCGACCGGCACCAGCGAGGTGACCCAGACGCTTTCCAGCGTGAATGACGGTGCGGACGAGACCAGCCGGGCGGCCGGCGAAGTGCTCTCGGCGGTCGGCGAGCTCAGCCAGCAGACCAATAACCTGCGCAACGAAGTCGATTCCTTCGTGCAACGCCTGAAGTCGGCGTAAACGGTTCCGCCAACCGCGTCTGATCTAGCGCAAGGCCCCGAAGTCCGTCGTCCCTCTAGTCTGCGGCCTGGTTCAAGGGCTGAACGACTGGCGCATATCGATGGACTCCGGGGCTTTTCCGCGCGCAGTTTCGCGCCGCCAGTACGATCTTGTGATTTTCGATCTCGACGGGGTGCTGACCGATACGGCGGCGCTGCATGCGCGCGCCTGGACCGCCCTGTTCGACCGCTTTCTGACGGATCGGGGGCTTGGCCCGCCCTTCGATCCCGAGCTGGACTATCGCCGCTATGTGGATGGCCGCCCGCGTCTGGACGGCATTCGCTCCTTTCTGGCCGCCCGCCGAATTGCTGTCGAACCCGAGACCCTGGACCGGCTTGCCGCCGAGAAAAACGCCACTTTCCGAAGCCTGCTGGAAGCCGAGGGGGTGCCGCTCCTGCCCGTCAACATCGCCTTTCTGCGGCAGGTTCGGGCGGCGGGCTTCCGCACGGCCGTGGTCTCCGCCAGCCGAAATGCCCCGGCGATCCTGGAGGCGGCCGGGCTGCTGGAGGCCGTCGACACCTTGATCAGCGGCGTGACCTCGGCCCAGGAAGGCTTGGCGGGCAAACCGGCACCCGATACCTTTCTGGCTGCCGCCGCGCGCCTGGGCATTGAGCCGAGCCGCGCTGTGGTCGTAGAAGATGCCGAGGCCGGCGTGGAGGCGGCTCGCGCCGGCGGTTTCGGGCTGGTGATCGGCATAGCGGGGCGCGGCGGACCGGCGGCTGTCGGGGCCGCTTTGGCGCAGCGGGGGGCGGATCTGGTGGTCGACGATCTGAGCGAAGTGGCGGTCCGTGCGGCCGGCCAGGATGCTGCAGCGCTGCGGCCGGTGACCGAGCTGCCCTCGGCGCTCGAAGGGATCGAGGCGCTTCGCGCGACCGCCGGCAAACGCAGCTTCGCCTTCTTCCTGGACTACGACGGCACGCTAACCGGCATCGTCGAGCGCCCCGATCTGGCCGTCTTGGCGCCTGAAATGCGAACGGTGCTGACGAACCTGGCCAGCCGCTTCACAGTGGCTGTCGTCAGCGGCCGGGGTTTGGAGGACGTGCGCAAGCTGGTCGGCGTCCCGGGCCTGATCTACGCTGGCAGCCATGGCTTCGAGATCGAGGGCCCCGCCGGTCTCTCGGTACAGGCCGAACACGGCACCGACTATCTGCCCGCGCTCGATGCCATCGAGGCGGCGCTGCGCAGCGGCCTGGAGCCCCTCGCCGGGGCGCTGGTTGAACGCAAGCGCTTCTCCGTGGCGGTCCACTACCGCCTGGTTGCGCCGGACGATCAGCCGCGGTTCGAGGAGGTGGTCGACGGGGTGCTGGCCGCCCATCCGGAGTTCCGCAAGGGTCTCGGCAAGAAGGTCTACGAGCTGCAGCCCGACATCGAGTGGGACAAGGGGCGGGCTGTGCGCTGGGTGATCGATGCGCTCCGCCTCGACCTGCGAGAGGTCCTGCCGATCTACATCGGCGACGACGTGACCGACGAGGACGCCTTTCGCGCCCTGGCCGACGACGGTCTCGGCATTCTGGTGCGCGACGGGGCGGCGGCCCGGACGGCGGCGCGCTATACCCTGGCCTCGCCGGAGGAGGTCGGGCGCTTCTTCGCGCTGCTGCTGGAGCGGGACGCGTGAGCGGCTGGTCGCTGGTCTACGACACCTTCGATCCCAAGGCAGAGGGGCTGCGTGAGGCGCTCTGTACGCTCGGCAACGGCTACTTCGCCGTGCGCGGCGCGGCCGACGAGACGGAGGCCGGCGGGCCGCACTATCCCGGCACCTACCTGGCGGGCGGCTACAACCGTCTGGTCAGCGACGTCAGCGGCAGGCCGGTCGAAAACGAGGATCTGGTCAACTTCCCCAACTGGCTGCCGGTCGCCTTCCGCCATCTCACGGGGGAGGGCGCCACGGGAGAGGGCGCCGCCCCCTGGTTCGATCTGCAGGCCCTGGAGCTTCTCGAATACCGCCAGGAACTCGACATGGCCGGCGGACTGCTGCACCGCCGTCTGCGGGTCAAGGATTCTGCCGGACGTATCAGCCGGATCGAAAGCAGCCGTCTGGTCTCGATGGATCAGCCGAATCTGGCCGCCCAGGCTTGGTCCCTGACGCCGGAAAACTGGAGCAGCCCTATCGAGCTGCGCGCCGCGCTCGACGGGCGTGTGGTCAACGGCGGCGTTCCCCGCTATCGCAGTCTGCGCAGCCAGCATCTGGTGCCGGGGGCCAGCGGTCTGGAACCCGACGGCGTTCTGCATCTCGAGGTGGAGACAAGCCAGTCCCGCCTGCGCATGGTTCAGGCCGCGCGCCTGCGCCTGTCCAGCGGCGGCGCTCCTCTGAACGTGAGCCCCGAGCCCGATCTTACGGAAGGCTACGCGGGGGCCCGCTTCCGGCTGATGGCCCAGGAAGGCGAGGCTGTCGAGCTGGAGAAGATCGTTGCGCTTTTCACCAGCCGCGACCGGGCCGTCAGCGAGCCCCGGCTCGCCGCGCTCGATCTTGCGCGCCGGGCGGACGACTTCGCTCGGCTGGCGCAACGCCATGCCCTCGTCTGGTCGCAGCTCTGGCGCCGTTTCGACATGCGGATCTCCAACAATACGGAGACCGAGACCGAGGAGATGAACCGCATCCTTCGGCTGCACGTCTTTCATCTGCTGCAGGTCTGCAGCCCGCACATCTGCGATCTGGATGTCGGCGTTCCGGCGCGCGGCCTGCATGGCGAAGCCTATCGCGGGCATATCTTCTGGGACGAGCTCTACATCTTCCCCTTGCTGAATCAGCGTCTGCCGGAGATCACGCGCGAGCTTCTGCTCTACCGCTACCGTCGGCTCGGCTCGGCGCGGCGGTTGGCGCAAGAGGCCGGCCATGCCGGTGCCATGTATCCCTGGCAGTCGGGCAGCGACGGGCGGGAGGAGACCCAGCAGGTCCATCTCAATCCCAAGTCGGGCCGCTGGCTGCCGGACAACAGCCAGCGCCAGCGGCACGTCAATGCGGCCATCGCCTACAACGTCTGGCAATACGTCCAGGCGACCGACGACCTGGAGTTCCTCAGCGCCTACGGTGCCGAGATGCTGCTGGAAATCGCCCGCTTCTGGGCCTCAATAAGCGAACGCGCCGGCAGCCAACCCGATGGCACGGGCGAACGCTGGATGATCGATGGCGTGATGGGGCCGGACGAATATCACGACGGCTATCCCGGTCAGGAAGAGGGCGGTCTGCGCAACAACGCCTACACCAACGTCATGGTGTCCTGGCTGTTGCGCCGTGCGCGCGAGGTCCTGGAGCGCCTGCCCTTCCATGATCGCGACGAACTCTGCGAGCGCCTGCGTCTCGGCGACGACGAACTGGCGCGCTGGGAGGAGATCGCCGACGGTCTGACCCTCTGCTTCCACGAGGACGAGGATGGCCAGCCGGTCATCAGCCAGTTCGAGGGCTACGGCGATCTGCTGGAGTTCGACTGGGTCGGCTACGCCGCCAAGTACGGCGACATCCAGCGGCTCGACCGGATCCTGGAGGCGGAGGGAGACACGCCGAACCGCTACAAGCTCTCGAAGCAGGCCGACGTCCTGATGCTCTTCTACCTCTTCTCGGCGCGCGAGCTGCGCGCCCTGATCGAGGGCATGGGCTATACCTGGGACGACCGTTTGATCGAGCGGACCATCGCCTACTATTCGGCGCGCACGTCGCACGGCTCGACCCTCAGCCGGGTGGTAGAGTCCTGGGTCATGGCGCGAATCGACCGCCGGCGTTCCTGGCAACTTTTCTGCGAGGCGCTGCGGAGCGACGTCTTCGACATTCAGGGCGGCACGACCGCCGAGGGCATTCACCTGGGCGCCATGGCCGGCACGGTGGACTTGGTCCAGCGCGGCTACACCGGGCTGGAGCTGGCGGACGACGTGCTCTGGTTCAATCCCCGCCTGCCCGACGAGCTGTCTCATTTGGAGATGGAGCTGCGCTATCGCGGGCACTTTCTGCAGATCTCGGTCGGCAGGGACCGTCTGCGCGTCGTCGCCTCGAACCACGTGGCTCAACCGATCCGAATCGGTTTCGACGGTCGCATCCACGACATCTCCCATGGCGAGGAGCTTGAGTTCGCGCTCTCGCCGTCGAATCATGAGCCCGCTCCCGATGCAGCGGCGGAGGTCGCCAAGGGCGGCGGTTCGAAGCGGGCCATGGGCTAGGCGGTGACTCGCCCGGCTGCCGCGAAGGCGAGCCTGCGGCTGGTCCCGCGACAGGGTTTCGCAGAGCTATGATCGACCAGCGCGAAGTCGCCGACTTTCTCGGCCGGAGCGACAGTTACGCGCCCCCGCCGGCGAAGGTCGAGCGCATCGACACCCATGCGGCTCTGGTCTTCCTGGCCGGCGAGCGTGCCTACAAGATCAAACGTGCCGTGCGCTTTTCCTTCATGGACTTCTCGACGCGGGAGAAGCGGGCAGCGGCCATCCTGCAGGAGCTACGCCTGAACCGCCGCGCGGCCCCGGATCTCTATCTCGGCGTCACGCCGATTCTACGCCGGGGGGCGGACCTCGTCCTCGGCGACCCGGTCGCGGATCCGGCGGACGGCTTCGTCCTGTCGCCGGAGACCGAGGAACTCGCCGTGGTCATGCGCCGCTTCGACCGGGACGGGCAGTTCGACCACTTGGCGGAGCGGGGTCGCCTGGACGGCGCTTTGATCGAGGCTCTGGTTCGGCAGGTGGTGGACCTGCAGGCGCAGGCCGATCCGGTCGCCGATTACGGTGGGGCCGAGGGGCTCCGCCGGGTGATCGCGGAGAACGAGGAAGACTTCGCGGCCGTCTCCGACATCCTGCCGGCGGATCGCGTGGCGCGGCTCATCTCGTCCTGTCGCGCGCATCTGGAGCGTGCGGCCGCGCTGCTCGACGCGCGTCGCGACGCGGGCTTTGTGCGTCGCTGTCACGGCGATCTTCACCTGCGCAACATCGTGCTGCTGGACGGCCGACCGACGCTGTTCGACTGCATCGAGTTCAGCACGGCTATTGCGACCGTCGACCTGGGATACGACCTGGCCTTCCTTCTGATGGATCTCGACCAGCGGGGGCTGCGTCCGCTCGCCAACCGGGCGTTCAACGGCTACCTGGAGGCGGCGGCGCGGGCCGGGCTCGGCGGCCCCGACTGGCTGGCGGCCTTGCCGCTGTTCCTCAGCCTGCGCGCCGGGGTACGTGCCAAGGTGACCGCGCCGGCGGTTGCGACCCAGCGCGATGCGGCATCGGCCGAGGCGCTTCGGCGCGAGGCCCTGGATTACCTCTCGGCGGCCGAAGGCTACCTGGCGCCGCCGCCGCCCCGTCTGCTTGCGGTGGGCGGTCTGTCGGGCAGCGGCAAGTCGACGCTGGCGCGCGCGCTGGCGCCGGCGCTGGGCGCTTCGCCGGGCGCCGTGGTGCTGCGCAGCGATCAGATTCGAAAGCGTCTGGCCGGGGCCTGCGAGACCCGGCCTCTACCGCCGGAGGCCTATAGCGCTGCCGGCTCCGCCGCTGTCTACGCTGAGATGGCCCGGCTGGCCGCCGTCGTCCTGGCAAGCGGTCACGCCGTCGTGCTGGATGCTGTTGCGGCACGGCCCGAGGAACGCCGGGCCTTTCGTCGGCTGGCCGACTCCGCCGGACTGCGGTTCGACGGCCTCTGGCTGGAGGCGCCGGCCGAGACGCTGAAGCGTCGTGTCTCGGCACGCCGGGCAGACGCCTCGGACGCCGACGCGACCGTCGTCGAGCGGCAGCTCGGCTACGACCTGGGCGAGCTGGACTGGACCCGCCTTTACGCCGAGGGCGGTCCGGAGACGGTCCTGAAACGCGCCAGGCGTTCGCTCGACCTTGGTTGATCGTGCCGGGCCTGAACGCGCCGGGGCTTGACCGTGCCGGGGCTTGACCGTGCCGGTCGTCGAGACTGCGTCAGTCTTCCGAGACGAGATCCTTGTAGGCGTGCCAGGTCGCGTGGCCGATCAGCGGCAGCGTGATGATCAGGCCGAAGTAGAAGGTCAGCAGGCCTGCGGCGGTGAAGAGCACGATCAGCGAGGCCCAGACCATCATGGGGAAGAAGTTCTGCCGCACGGCCTCGACGCTGGTCACGATGGCGGCCATGACGTTGATGTCGCGATCCATCAGCATCGGGACCGAGACGGCCGAGATGGCGAAGGCGATGACCGCCAGCACGGCGCCCACGGCGGTTCCCGTCAGCAGGAAGGGAATGGTGATGTCCGACAGGAACACGTCGGCCAGGAAATGGTCCGGGCGCGGCGGCTCGTAGGCGAAGAAGAGCATGAAGATCAGGAAGGCCAGACGCATCCAGGCGATCCAGAGTACCAGGCCGGCCATGCCGATCAGGGCCGTCTGGCCGAGGTTGCGGTTCCAGCCGGTCAGCGCGAGACGCATCGAGGTGGGCTCGCCCGCCTGCAGACGGCGAGAGGTTTCGTAGAGACCCACCGCCAGAACCGGCGCGACCAGCAGGAAGCCGCCGGCCAGCGGCAGCACGACTTGCCAGAACAGCTCGAGTTGGTAGGAGATGCCGAGCAACAGGAACCCGACCACCGCGAAGGCGGCGCCGTAGCCGAGTCCGACCGCCGGTGCCGCGCGCAGATCCTGCCAACCCGCGGCCAACCAGGCCCAGGGGCGATCGACGCTGATCTTGCGGATCTTCGGCAGCGGCTGGCCGAAGACGGGCACGATCTCGTCGGTCTGCGGGTTCAGATCGTCTTGCGTGTTGTCCTGTGTCGTCATCCCGACGGAATCCTCTTACTGGTCCTCTAAGGTGGACGCCTTCGAGTTGGACGCTGTCTCGGCGGTTTCGGCCGGATCTCCGGACCGTAGCGCCAAGTTGCGACTAACTCCTAAAATCACCTGTGCGGTCGATGTGTCGCATTCACTTACAGTCTAGCTGTCCCCGGACAGTATTGACAGCTTGTCGACCTGCCTGCTGCGGCAATTTGCCTGCCCCCACCCTGCAATGGAGCGCGTAAAGACCTTCTCGGGCATTGACGCACGTCAATGTGCCGGGCCGGGTCCCTGGAGTTGTCTGGCGGATGTTGGCGGGGACAGGTGCGTCTGCTTGTGCGCGGTTGGACCGGGGAAGTTTCTCGCGCGACAGAGTGGAATACTTAAAGAACAGCAAGAAAGGTCGCGCTTCATGAGCGACATTGCGGCAACCGCGACGGCTGGGGCAGGGTCAGAACGCTCGACGGCGCTCGACTACGCCGACGACGTCATCCGCCTCTTCGTCATCGCGACGGTCTTCTGGGGCGTGGTGGGCTTCCTGATGGGCGTGATCATCGCCTTTCAGCTCGCCTATCCGGCACTGAACTTCAACGAGTCCTGGACGACCTTCGGGCGGCTGCGGCCGGTCCACACCTCCGGCGTGATCTTCGGCTTCGGCGGCAACGCGCTGATCGCCACCTCGCTCTATGTCGTGCAGCGTACCTGCCGGGCACGGCTGTTCGGTGGGGAGGAGGGCGCGGCCTTCATCTTCTTCGGCTACCAACTCTTCCTGGTCATGGCCGCCTGGGGCTACATCAACGGCATCACCCAGGGCCGCGAGTACGCCGAGCCGGAGTGGTACGTCGACCTCTGGCTGACGATCGTCTGGGTCGTCTACCTGGTCGTCTTCGCCGGCACGATCTTTAGGCGCCGCGAGCCGCACATCTACGTGGCCAACTGGTTCTACCTGGCCTTCATCGTGACCATCGCGATGCTGCACATCGTCAACAACCTGGCGGTGCCGGTCTCCTTCACCGGGGCGAAGAGCTACTCGCTCTTCTCCGGCGTGCAGGACGCCCTGCTGCAGTGGTGGTACGGCCATAACGCGGTGGGCTTCTTCCTGACCGCCGGCTTCCTGGGCATGATGTACTACTTCGTGCCCAAGCAGGCCGAGCGGCCGGTCTACTCCTACCGCCTTTCGATCATCCACTTCTGGGCGCTGATCTTCCTCTACATCTGGGCCGGTCCGCACCACCTCCACTACACCAGCCTGCCGGACTGGACGCAGACCCTGGGCATGACCTTCTCGGTGATGCTCTGGATGCCGTCCTGGGGCGGTATGATCAACGGACTGATGACCCTGTCGGGCGCCTGGGACAAGTTGCGCACCGACCCGGTCTTGCGCTTCCTCGTCACCTCGGTCGCCTTCTACGGCATGAGCACCTTCGAAGGGCCGCTGATGTCGGTGAAGCCGGTCAACGCCCTCAGCCACTACACCGACTGGACCGTCGGTCACGTGCATTCGGGCGCGCTCGGCTGGGTCGCCTTCATCACCTTCGGCGCGCTCTACTACCTGGTGCCGAAGATGTGGGGCGCCCGGCGGCTCTACTCGATCCGGCTGGTCGGCTATCACTTCTGGATCTCGACCATCGGCATCCTGCTCTACATCACGGCGATGTGGATCAGCGGCATCATGCAGGGCCTGATGTGGCGCTCCTACGACGAGCTCGGCTTCCTGGTCTACTCCTTCGTCGAGACCGTCGAGGCGATGCATCCCTTCTATGTGATCCGGGCGATGGGCGGGGTCCTGTTCCTCGTCGGCTCCCTGATCATGGTCTACAACCTGATCCGCACGGCGCGTGGCGAAATCCGTGACGAGCGGCCGATTCTGACCCGTCCCGTGTCATCCGCCGCGGCCGGTCAGGCAGCCGAGTAAAGGGGGCGCCACGATGTTCAAGCATCATCATATCGTCGAGAAGAACCTGTCCCTCATGACGGTGCTCGTCCTGATCACCGTCTCCATCGGCGGGCTGGTCGAGATCACGCCGCTCTTCACCATCGAGAGCACCATCGAGCGGGTGGAGGGCGTGCGCCCCTACACCCCGCTCGAACTGGCCGGACGCAACATCTACATCCGGGAGGGCTGCTACACCTGCCATTCGCAGCAGGTGCGTCCCTTCCGCGACGAGGTGGAGCGCTACGGGCACTACTCACTGGCGGCGGAGTCGATGTACGACCATCCCTTCCAATGGGGCTCGAAACGTACCGGGCCGGACCTGGCCAGGGTGGGCGGCAAGTACTCCAACGAATGGCATGTCGCGCACATGATCGACCCGCGCGCGGTGGTGCCGGAATCCATTATGCCGCCCTACGCCTTCATGCTGGAGCGGACCTTGGATCCGAGCGAGAAGGCGGCGCATCTGGAGGCTAAGCAGATCGTCGGCGTGCCCTACGACGAGGAGATGGTGGCGGAAGCGGCGAACGACATGCAGGCGCAGGCTGATCCGAACGCGGATCACTCCGGCCTGCTGCAGCGTTACCCCAAGGCCGTGGTGGGCGATCTTGACGGCGATCCCACGCGTCTGACCGAGATGGACGCCATCATCGCCTACCTCCAGATCCTCGGTCAGATGGTCGACTTCACCGAGGTCGAACCGGAGCAACTGGTCCAGTGATCGAACAGCTCTACGGGTTCGCCACCAGTCTCTGGCTGGTTCTGCTCGTCGTGATCTTCAGCGGCATTGTCCTCTGGGTCCTCTGGCCCAGCCGGCGCCGCAAGTCGCAGATGCAGAACTACGCCGATATCCCATTCCGCGAGGCGCCGAAGATGGAAAAGGACGCCGGCCGGGACGATCAGAAGGACGGATAGCGCGATGCCGACGAAAATCGAAAAAGACCGGCTGACCGGCAAGGACACGACCGGCCACGAGTGGGACGGCATCAAGGAACTGAACACGCCCCTGCCCAAGTGGTGGCTCTACGTGTTCTACGCCTGCATCGTCTGGTCGATCGGCTACATGGTGCTCTATCCGGCGATTCCGCTCGGCACGACCTACACCAAGGGTCTGCTCGGCTGGTCCAGCCGCGATCAGGTGCGCGATCAGATCGCCGATGCCCGCGAGCGCCAGGGCGAGTTCCTGGTCGGCGTGCAGGAGGCCTCTCTGGAGGAAATCCGGGCCGACAGCACGCTCTTCACCTTCGCCCAGCGCGGCGGGGCCATCGCCTTCGCCGACAACTGCGCGGCCTGTCACGGCGCCGCCGGTCAGGGCAACGACGGTGGCTTTCCGGTTCTGGCCGACGATGCCTGGATCTGGGGCGGTTCGCTCGATGCCATCCACCAGACCATCGCTCACGGCGTGCGTTGGGAGGAGAATCCCGAGACCCGCTTCAACATGATGCCGGCCTACGGCGACGGCCTGTTGGCGCCGGAGGAAATCGAGCAGGTGACCGACTACGTTCTCTCCCTGTCAGGCCGGGCGCCAGAGGGTGCGGACCTGGAGCCGGGGGCCGAGATCTACGCCATTCAGTGCTCGGCCTGTCACGGCGAGCAGGGCGAGGGCATCACGGACCTGGGCGGTCCCAACCTGAGCGATGCCATCTGGCTCTACGGCGGCGAGCGCGACGAGGTCTTGGCCCAGATCGTCAATCCGCAGCACGGTGTCATGCCGCCCTTCGGCGGCCGTCTCGAAAGCGAGACCGTGAAGATGCTGGCGATCTACGTCCACTCGCTGGGCGGCGGTCAGTAGGACGAGCCGAGCTCGGCGGGGCGCGCCTTGGAGAGACCGCGCCCCGAAGGCGCCGAGGCGGCGGACGGCCCGGCCGGATCCTGAGACGGGTTCGGTGCGGGCACCAGCGCTAGGAGCGAAAGCATAATGGCCGAAGCGCTACGCAAGGACGACAGCGGTCTGCCGGAGCCGCCGGCCCGGCTGGTCGATCTGGCGGCCACCGAAGTGGAGGACGAGGCGGCGGTTTCCTGGAAGGAAGCCGAGAATCCCGATTCCCCCCTCTACGCGGACCGCATCAAGGTTCATCCGCGCGACGTGCGCGGTCCGATCCGGCGTGCCAAATGGGCCGTGCTCGGGCTGCTGCTGGCGATCTACTACATCACGCCCTGGATCCGCTGGGACCGGGGAGCGGACGCGCCGGACCAGGCCGTGCTGATCGATATCGCCAGCGCGCGCGCCTACTTCTTCTTCATCGAGATCTGGCCGCAAGAGGTCTACTACCTGACCGGTCTGCTGGTGCTGGGCGCCGTCGGCCTGTTCTTCGTGACCTCGCTGTTCGGCCGCATCTGGTGCGGCTACACCTGTCCCCAGACGGTCTGGACCGACCTCTTCATGTGGGTCGAGCGGAAGATCGAGGGCGACCGCAACGCCCGGCTGCGCCTCGACAAGCAACCGCTGTCGGGTGCCAAGCTGCGCAAGCGGACGCTCAAGCACCTCGCCTGGCTGGGGATCGCGCTCTTCACCGGCGGCGCCTGGGTGATGTACTTCCAGGACGCGCCCACCCTGGTGGCGGAGTTCTTCACCGGGCAGTCCTCCACCGGTACCTACTTCTTCGTCGGCCTCTTCACCGCTACGACTTACCTGCTGGCCGGCTGGTCGCGGGAACAGGTCTGCACCTACATGTGCCCCTGGCCGCGTTTCCAGGCAGCGATGTTCGACGAGGACACGCTTGTCGTCACCTATCAGCCCTGGCGCGGCGAGCCCCGCGGCAAGCACAAGAAGGGCGAGTCCTGGGACGGTCGCGGCGACTGCATCGACTGCACCGCCTGCGTCGCCGTCTGCCCGACCGGCATCGACATCCGCGACGGCCAGCAGCTCGAATGCATTGGTTGCGGTCTCTGCATCGACGCCTGCAACGAGGTGATGGAGAAGATCGGCCGGCCGAAGGAGTTGATCACCTTCGACACCGAGGCGAACCAGATCGCCCTGGAGACCGGCAAGCCGAAGCCCAAGTGGAAGCTCCTGCGCCTGCGTACGCTCCTCTACGCCATGCTGTTCCTCGGCGTCGCCCTGGCGATGCTGGTGACCTACGTCACCCGGGCCAACGTCGACGTCAACGTCCTGCACGACCGTTCGCCGCTCTTCGTCACCCTGTCGAACGGCGACATCCGCAATGGCTACAGCATCAAGATCCTGAACATGACCCGGGAGCCGCGCAGCTTCACGCTGACCTACCAACTGGGCGACGGCGTCGCCGCCTCCAGCTTGGACGTGGTCAACCTGGAGACCACCGGGCGAACTGCGACCCTGACGGCCGATCCCGACTCGGTCGCGACCTACCAGGTCTACATCCGTGCCCCGGCGGAGGCCCTGACCGGCGAATCCCTGCCGATCCTGTTCCAGATCAGTGATCCCGCGCGCGGCGACCTGGTAACCTATGACAGCGTTTTCCGAGGACCGGAGCCATGACCACTCTGCTGCATAACCTAACCCGCGAGGGGCGCTGGATTCCCTGGCTGTTCGTCGCCTTCTTCCTGGTGATCTTCACGGTCAACGGCATCATGGTGACGGTGGCGCTCTCCACCTGGACCGGCCTGACCACCCAGACCCATTACCGGGACGGGATCGAGTACAACAGGCGCCTCGCCGCCGTCGAACGGCAGGAGGCGCTGGGGTGGGAGGTCAGGCTGACGTCGGAAACCCTGGACAACGGGGTGCTCGACTTCGCGGTGGCCGTGAGCGGGCCCGACGGGCAGCGGCTCTACCCGGACCGGGTCGCGGTGGCCTTCGTCCGACCGACCACCGAGGGTTTCGACTCCCGTCACGAACTGCAGCTGCGCGCCGACGGCAGCTACGGCGTCTTCGTCGATCTGCCGCTGGAGGGCGTCTGGGACGCCCGCGTGACGGTGGAGGAGCATGGCCGCCGTCACCAGAGCGGCCAGCGACTCTTCGTCCGGCAGTAGAGCAGTAGGACCGCCATGGCGCTTGCCCACCCCGCCCCGGATACTGCGGCCGAACTGGATCAGGGGCGCGCCGACGTCACCTCTTACGTGCAGCTGGACGAGGCGGGGAGCCGCCGTCTGCATCTGATGGTCGAGGGCCTGCACTGCGGCGGTTGCGTGCGTAAGATCGAGTCCGCATTGCAGCCGCTGGAGAGTGTGCGCGAAGCGCGGGTGAACCTGACGACCCGGCGCATGGTGCTGGCCTGGGACGGATCGGCGGCCCAGGGCGGCGAGCTGACCCGCAAGGTCGAGGATCTCGGCTTCAAGGTCATGCCCTACGAGCCGGCGCGCCTGACCGCCGACGATGCCCGGCAGGAGCGCGAGCTGCTGCGCTGCATGGCCGTCGCCGGCTTCGCCGCCGCCAACGTCATGCTGCTGTCGGTCGCGGTCTGGGCCGGCCACGTCGACGGGATGGGGCCGGCGACCCGGACCCTGATGCACTGGTTCTCGGCGCTGATCGCCATGCCGGCGATCGTCTACGCGGGCCGCCCCTTCTTCCGCTCCGCCCTGACGGCGCTGAAGGCACGCACGACCAACATGGACGTGCCGATCTCGCTCGCCGTGCTGCTGGCCTCGGGCATGTCCCTGGTCGAGACCATGAACCAGGGCAAGCACGCCTACTTCGACTCCGCCGTGATGCTGCTCTTCTTCCTGCTGATCGGCCGCTACCTGGACCGGCGCGCGCGAGGCAAGGCGCGCTCGGCCGCCGAGCGCCTGCTGTCCCTTGGCGCCCAGGCGGTCACGGTGATCGGCGAGGGCGGCAAGCGCCTGCTGCTGAAGCCGGAGCAGGTGGAACCGGGAATGCGGGTGCTGGCGGCGGCGGGTGAGCGCATCGCCGTCGACGGGCGCGTCCTCTCGGGCGAGAGCGAACTGGACAGCAGCTTGATCACCGGCGAGAGCCTGCCGCGCCGCGCGGCTGAGGGTGACCGCGTCTTCGCCGGAACCCTGAACATGGCCGCGCCCCTGACGCTGGAGGTCACGGCCACCGGCGAAAAGACCCTGCTGGCCGAGATCGTGCGGCTGATGGAGGTGGCCGAACAGCGCCGCGCCCGGTTCGTCAGCTTGGCCGACCGCATGGCGCGGGTCTATGCACCGGTGGTGCACCTGCTGGCGCTCTTCACCTTCCTCGGCTGGTGGCAATTCGGCGGTTTGGAGTGGCAGCCGGCGCTGATGATCGCTATCGCCGTGCTGATCATCACCTGCCCCTGCGCGCTCGGTCTGGCCGTTCCGGCGGTGCAGGTGATCGCCAGCGGCCGCTTGCTGCGCAAGGGCCTGCTCCTGAAGTCCGGCACCGCCCTGGAACGTCTGGCCGTGGTCGACAGCGTGGTCTTCGACAAGACCGGCACCCTGACTCTGGGCCGGCCGGAACTGGTCGATCTGGTGATCGAGCCGGAGGCGCTGGAGACGGCTGCCGCCTTGGCCGCCACCAGCCGCCACCCGCTGGCCCGCGCGGTCGCGCGTGCCGCACCCGACGTGCCGGCGGCGGAGGGCGTGAAGGAGATTCCGGGCTGCGGCCTGCTGCTGGAAACGCCAGCGGGTGAGATTCGTCTCGGCAGCCGGCGCTGGACGGCCGTTTCTCATGATGTGGCCGGTGCCGAGGCCGAGGAGGGTCCCGAGCTTTGGCTGACTCGTCCCGGCAAGGCGCCCCAACGCTTCGGCTTCACCGACCGTGCCCGGCCGGATGCCCTCCAGGTGGTGGCCGACCTGAAACGGCGGGGCCTGCAGGTCGAGCTGCTGTCCGGCGACCGCACGCCCACTGTTGCCGCCGTAGCAGCCGAGCTGGACATCCCGGTCTGGCGGGCCGAACTGGCGCCGGGCGACAAGGTCGCGCGGCTGGAGGCCCTGGCCGCCCAGGGCCGCAAGGTCCTAATGGTCGGCGATGGCCTGAACGACGCGCCGGCCCTGGCCGCCGCCTCGGTCTCGCTCTCGCCCTCCAGCGCGGTGGACATCAGCCAGACGGCGGCGGACGCGGTCTTCCAGGGCGACTCCCTGACGCCGGTGATCGACCTGCTGGAGGTCGCCCGTCGCTCCGACCGCTTGGTGAAGCAGAACTTCGGTCTGGCACTGGCTTACAACGTCTGTGCCATTCCGCTCGCGGTCGCCGGCTTCGTCACGCCGCTGATCGCCGCCGCCGCCATGAGTGGCTCCTCCATCATCGTGATCTGCAACGCTCTGCGCCTAGCCGGTCGTAAGTAGGCCGGTCGCAAGTAGGGCGCAGCACCTGCCGACCCCGGAAACAAAGCTGTGCGGCCCTGTTCGGGTGGCAGGAATCGCTTGAGGTCGTCCCGATCCGCTCCGATATGATGCCGGCATGGACGTTCTGATCTACCTCATCCCGGCCGCGCTCTTCCTCGGCCTGCTCGGCCTCGGCGCCTTCCTCTGGTCCCTGCGCAAGGGCCAGTACGACGACCTGGACGGTGCGGCCGAACGCATCCTCTTCGACGACGACGAGGAGAGGCCCTGAGGATCGGGACGGCTGACTACGCTAGCTCCTCGAACCGGGCGAGGAAGTCCGCCTTGGCCTGTGGCGGTGCGACGGGCTCCAGCGCCCAGGCCAGAATCTCCACGGCCACCTTGCCGCGCGGGCGGGCGAAGATCTTGTCGGCGGCGGGGCGTTCGAAGCCGGCGAGCTGGGTCGCCTCCATGTAGGCGGCGATACCGTCGGCCCGCTTGATCAGGGCCGCGATCCCCTCGGGCAGCAAGGCCGGCAGGCCGAAGCGCAGATGGATCGCCTGCATCAGCCGCTTCTCCAACTGCTTGTAGCCGGGGCCGACCGCCGCCTTGAAGGGCGTAATTAGATCGCCGACCACGTATTCCGGCGCGTCGTGTAGCAGGGCGGCGCGCTGCCAGTCCCGCGTCAGCTTCGGCTCCAGCCGCCGGACGATCCGCTCCACCAGCAAACTGTGCTGGGCCACGCTGTAGGCCCAATCGCCGCTGGTCTGGCCGTTCCAGCGCGCCACGCGCGACAGCCCTTGGGCGATATCCTCGATCTCCACATCCAGCGGCGAGGGGTCGAGCAGGTCCAGCCTCCGGCCCGACAGCATGCGCTGCCAGGCACGCGGGGCCGCCGTCGGCGGAGGCGCGGTCGTAGTTTTGGGAGCGGTCGCCATAGCGCGGCAGACTAGAGGGAATCGCAATGCTCTGGAATCGCAAAGCGATTCCAATGGGCGACGATCCGGTCTACTCATTGGTCCTTGAACGGTTTCGCGTTTCGCCGTCCTGGCGGGCGCCTGCCAAACATCACTTCATTCGGGAGGAAACGCGTGATCGAGCGTATGGACGTCGGCCAGCGGATGAGCAAGATCGTCAAGCACAACGGAACGGTCTACCTCTGCGGCCAGGTCGGAGAGGGCGCCTCCGTCGCCGAGCAGACGCGCGACTGTTTGGGGCGCGTGGACGCGCTGCTCGCGCGCGCCGGCTCCTCGCGGGAGCGCATCCTGCAGGCCATCGTCTGGCTGGCCGACATGTCCGATTTCGCCGAGATGAACGAAGTCTGGGACGCCTGGGTGCCCGAGGGCGACGCACCGGCCCGCGCCTGCGGCGAAGCCCGCCTCGCACGTCCGGAATTGCGGGTCGAGATCATCGTCACGGCCGCCTGCGACTGAGGCGCGGGGGTTTCCGCGTCAGGACTGGCTTGCGTCCTGCCAGGCAAGCATGCGGCGCCAGACCGGGCCGTCTTCGTCGAGTAGCGCACGGTCGGTGGAGATCAGGGTGATCACCGCCGCCGCATTGCCCTGCAGATCGAGCACCGGGCGGGCCATCGCATAGAGACCGGGGATGTAGTCCTGGTCCGCCGTCGCCAGGCCCCGCGCGCGAACGGCGCGGCGCAGGGCTTGGGTATCGACTTTCGTGTCAGGTCCCAATTCATGCCGCACCGCCTCCTCGACGACGCGGTCCGGCAGGTAGGCGAGGAAGGCCTGACCGGTCGCCGAGCGGGTGACCGGCAGGACCGATCCGATCCCCAGCATGCTGACCAGCGGCGTCGCGGCGCGTTCCCACCGCACCACGGTCGGGCCGCGTGTGCCCCAGACGGACAGCATGGCGGTGCAGCCCGTCTCGTCGACCAGCGCGGCCATGCCGTCGGCGGCGCGGTTGACCACGTCGACCCGTGCGACGGCCGCCATACCGATTTCGGCTGCGACCGGGCCCAGGTCGTAGCGGCCGCTGCCGCGATGGTCGATCATGCCGGCCTGGATGAAGCTCGCCATGTAGCGGTGCACCTTCGCGGGTGCCATGCCGACCCGCGCCGCGATGTCGGACAGCGATAGGGGACCGCCGCCCTGGGCGACCGCGCGCAGAATGCGCACCGACGTCTCGACAGCCTGCACGCCGCGCCCCCGCCCGGTATCGCCGCCGGCGCTGCTATCGCTTTCGGCGCTCTCGTTTCCGGCGCTGCCGCCCGTCTGCGTCATCCCGCATGAAGCCTCTCCAGTTTCTGCCGTAATGGGGCGGGAATCGGCGCCTTGGCAAGTCCGGAAACGCTTGCCTGGACGAAGACGCGCGCCTCGCGACCTTCGGCGACGGCACGCTCTCCGCAGGCGAAGCGGTAGAGCAGGGACAGGCTGCTCTCCCCGACCCGCGTGACCGCCACGGCGACCTCCAGATCGTCGCCGTAGCGGGCCGGCGCCTTGAAGCTGCAGCCGGCGTCGGCCAGCGGCGTCCCGAGCAGCGAGAACTCTTCCTGCAAACGCCGCTGGTCGAAGCCGACGCTCTCGGTCAGCTCGTGGAAGACGCTGTCCATCCATCTGAAATAGTTGGGATAAAACACGATTCCGGCGGCATCGCAGTCCCCCCAGTCGACTCGCCTTCGCGCAATGTAGGACGTCATCTCACTCCTCCCCCTTTGGCCATAGCTTGACAAAATTACGCATAGCATAATTAATTACGAAATTAGAGAGCCGTGGCGGATCGTCTCCGCGAACACGGCCGCAGATTGGGAGGATAAGGTGAGAACCGTCGTCATGGGCGCCGGCCCGGCAGGCCTGTATGCCGCGATCCTGATGAAGCGAGCGCGCCCGGACGCGCAGGTGACGGTGTTCGAGCAGAACCCGCCGGACGCGACCTTCGGCTTCGGTGTGGTCTTCTCCGACCAGGCCTTGGCCTTTCTGCGGGAGGACGATCCCGAGACAGCGGATCTGATCGAGCCGCACATGAAACGCTGGTCGGACATCGCCATCGTTCATCGCGGCGAGCGGATCGTGATCGATGGCGTGGGCTTCGCCGGGATCGGCCGGCTGGAACTGATGCAGTTGCTGCAGGGCCGCGCCGCCGAGTTCGGCATTCAGCCCACCTACCGCAAGAGAATCGACTCTCTGGACAGCTTGCCCGAGGCCGATCTGGTCATCGGCGCCGACGGCCTGAACTCTCTGGTGCGGCGGTCGGCGGCGCAGTCCTTCGGCGAGGATCTCAGCGAGCGGAACAACCGCTTCGTCTGGTACGGAACCGACCGCGAGTTTCCCGCGCTGACTCAGACCTTCATCGAGACCGACTACGGTCCCATGAACGCGCACCACTACGCCTACGCTCCCGGCCGCTCCACCTTCATCGTGGAGACCACGGCCGAAAGCTTCCGCCGCGCCGGCTTCGCCGAGATGGAGGAGCCGGCCTACCGCGAGGCCTGCGCCCGCCTCTTCGCGGAGACGCTGGAGGGCGCCCGTCTCATACCCAACAATTCCCTCTGGCGGCGCTTCCCCGATCTCTCCTGCCGAACCTGGTACAGCGGCAATCGCGTGCTGGTCGGGGACGCGCTTCACACCGCGCACTTCTCCATCGGCTCGGGAACCCGTCTGGCGCTGGAGGACGTGATCGCCCTGGTCCGCGCGCTGAAGGCCCACGACTGGGACGTCGCCTCGGCCTTGCCGGCCTATCAGTCCGAACGCCAGCCCGTTCTGCAGAAGATCGTCTCCGCCGCCCGCCGCTCCTGCGATTGGTACGAGGCCTTCGACCGGCAGATGGCCCTCGACCCTTGGCGTTTCGCGCTCAGCTACATCCGTCGCGCCGGGCGCCTGGACGCGGAGCGGTTGCGCGGGATGGCGCCCGGCTTCACGGCCGCCCTGGAGACACGGGGTATCGACCTGGAGCTGGCGGCGTGAGCGCGGGGTCCGCCGTCTCCAGCGACAGGCCGAGTCTCGCCGACCTGGCGGCGGAGGTCGGCTTCTCGCTTCCGGAGAGCTACAACGCGTCGCGTCTGCTGTGGGACAATCTCCCGCAACGTGCTGCCGCCCCGGCCGTGATCGGCGAGGGCGGTGTCTGGAGCTATCGCCGGCTGGCCGAGGAGGCGGCGCGGATCGGCAATGCCCTTCTGGCCGGCGGCGCCCGGCCGGGCGAGCGCGTCCTGCTTATCATGGACGACGAACCGGCCTATCCGGCCGCGATCATGGGGGCTCTGCGGGCCGGCCTCGTTCCCGTCCTGCTCAATACCCTCTCGCCGCCCGAACTGATCCGCTTCTTCGCCGAGGACAGCGGTGCGGTCGCCGCCGTCGTCTCCGTCGCTTACAAGGACCTCGTCTCCGCCGCCGGAATCACCGAGACCGCCTGCCGGACTCTGCTCGTCGCCGAGGAGACGCCATCCTGGGTGTCCGCCTCGACCGATCTTCCCGAGAGCCCGACCGGCCGGCGGGACATGGCCTTCTGGATGTATTCCTCTGGCTCGACCGGGCGACCGAAGGGCGTCGTCCACCGCCACGAAGATGCGGCCTACATCGCGGCGACCTACGCGAAGCGGATCCTGAAGATCGGCCCGGACGACATCTGTTTCTCGATTCCCAAGATCTACTTCGCCTACGGCTTCGGCAATTCGGTCGCCTTTCCCCTGTCTTGCGGCGCCGCGACCTTGCTGATGCCGGGCCGGCCGCAGCCGGCCGCCGTCTTCGAACTGATCGCGCGACACAAGCCGACGCTGCTGTTCGGACTGCCGACGCTCTACACGGCGCTGGCGCGCGACGAAGCGTCGGAGCGCGCCGACCTCTCCTCGGTCCGACTCTGCATCTCCGCCGCCGAGGTGCTGTCGGCCGATATCGCGGCGACCTGGAAGCGGCGCTTCGGTCTCGACATCGTCGAAGGGCTCGGCTCCACCGAGATGCTGCACATCTACCTCTCCAACGACGAGGCGCGGCGCAAGAGCGGCTCGGCCGGACGGGTCGTGCCCGGCTACGCCGTCAGACTGCTGACCCCCGACGGGCGGGACGCCCAGGTTGGGGAGGAAGGCGTGATGGCCGTGCGCGGTCTCTCGGGGGCCGAACTCTATTGGAACCGTCCTGAGAAGACGGCCGAGACGATGCGGGACGGCTGGATCGACACCGGCGACCGCTTCCTGTGCGACGAAGACGGCTTCTACTTCTTTCGCGGCCGGGCCGACGATCTGGTCAAGGTCTCCGGCCAGTGGGTCTATCCGCTCGAGATCGAATGGTTGCTCAACGAGCATCCCAAGGTTCTGGAGGCCTGTGTTCAGGCCGTGGAGATGGCCGACAAACGCCTGACGATCAAAGCCTGGATCGCCCCGGCGCGCGGGATCGAAGCCGACGTCGTCTTGGCCGAGGAACTGAAGACCTACGCCAAGACCAAGCTGCTGCCGCACAAGTACCCGCGCGAGATTCTCTTCGTCGAGAGTCTTCCGAAGACCGGGACCGACAAGATCGACCGGCAGGCGCTTCGCCGTCTCGCCCCCTCCCAAGCCATCAGCGCCTGAAGGAGACGGCTATGGCATCTCAACGGTCTGTCGCGACCGCATCCCCCGACAGTGGAGTGCGCGACGCCTTCTATGCGGAGATCGAGCCGGAGAACCTGCGGGCGCTCTGGTCCGTCATGTCGGGCATCATCACGCCGGAGCCCAAGAGCCCCTGCCTTGCCGTCAAGTGGACCTATGAGGCCGTGCGCGCCCGCCTGATGGAGGCGGCGGATTTCATCACCGCCAAGGAGGCCGAGCGGCGCGTGCTGATCCTGGAGAATCCCGGCCTCAAGGGCACCTCCAAGGTCACGACGTCGCTCTACTGCGGCGTTCAGCTCGTCATGCCCGGCGAGGTGGCGCCCGCGCACCGCCATAGCCAGTCGGCGCTGCGTTTCGTCCTGGAGGCGGAGGGCGGTCATACGGCCGTCGGCGGCGAGAAGACCGAGATGCACTTCGGCGACTTCATCATCACGCCGAGCTGGGAGTGGCACGATCACGGCAATACCTCGGACGCGCCAGTCTTCTGGCTCGACGGGTTGGACATTCCCATCGTCCAGTTTCTCGACGCCTCCTTCGCCGAAGGTCTCGGGGAGGACGAGCAGCCGATCACCACACCCGAGGGCGACAGCCTGGCGCGCTTCGGCGCCAACATGCTGCCGCTGGGCTACGAGAAGGCCACGCCGACCTCGCCGATCTTCAACTATCCCTATGCACAGGCGCGTGAGGCCCTGGAGCAATTGCGTGTCCGCGGCGACTGGGACCCCTGGCACGGCCTCAAGATGCGCTACGTCAATCCGCTCGACGGCGGTTGGGCCATGCCGACCATCGGCACCTGTCTCCAGCTTCTGCCGAAGGGCTTCGCGACGCAGCCCTATCGCTCGACCGACGCCACCGTCTTCGTCGGGGTCGAGGGCTCCGGCACCATCGAGATCGACGGCGAGAGCTTCGCCTGGGCGCCGCGCGACGTCGTGGTCGTGCCGTCCTGGCGCGAGGTCGTGCATCGGACAGACGAGGACGCGGTCCTCTTCAGCTACTCGGATCGCCCGGTCCAGGAAAAGCTCGGTCTCTGGCGCGAGCGGCGCGGCGATCGCTAGGTAGGGAAATCGATGACAGCAGCAATCCGTGAAGACAGTGCAAGGGCTCTTCAGACCATGACCGATTTCGTCATCGCGCCGCCGCCGCAGGCCTCCGTCGCCGTGCGGGACTCGGCGGCGCGCTTTCCGGTGCGCCGCATCTTTTGCGTCGGCCGCAACTATGCGGCCCACGCGCGCGAGATGGGCAAGGACCCGGATCGCGAGCCGCCCTTCTTCTTCACCAAGCCCGCCGATGCCGTGGTCGACAGCGGGCAGCAGGTTCCCTATCCGCCGGAGACGACGAACTTCCACTACGAGATCGAGTTGGTGGTCGCCCTGGGACAGGGGGGCCGAGACATTCCCGCCGACGCGGTCCTGGACCACCTGTGGGGTGCGACGGTCGGCATCGACCTGACCCGCCGCGACCTGCAGCTTGCCGCGCGCGACAAGGGCCGGCCCTGGGATTTCGGCAAGGCCTTCGACCTCTCCGCACCCATCGCGCCCCTGACGCCGATGTCGGCGGTCCCCTCGGTCGACCACGGCCGGATCTGGCTGGCCGTGAACGGCGAGATCAAGCAGGAGGCGGATCTCGCCGATCTGATCTGGTCGGTGCGCGAACACGTCTCGATCCTGTCCCGCTCCATCGCGCTGGCCCCTGGCGACCTCATCATGACGGGCACGCCGGCCGGCGTCGGGCCGGTGGTCCCCGGTGACGTCATCACCGGCGGCGTCGAAGGGTTGGGAGAAATCGAGACGCCGATCGGGCCGCCGCTCGGACCGTCCTCATCATGACCCTCGTCCTGCACAACTTCTTTCGGTCTTCCACCTCCTTCCGCGTGCGTGCCGCGCTGAACCTCAAGGCGCTCGACTACGACTACGTCTCCTATGCCCTGCGCAAGGGCGAGCAGCGCGGCGCCGACCACCTCGCACTCAATCCCCAGGGCCTGGTGCCGACCCTGGAGACACCGCAGGGGCCGTTGGCCCAGTCTCTCGCCATCATCGAGTGGCTCGACGAAACCACGCCTCGACCGCCGCTGCTGCCGTCGGACCCTTGGGGGCGGGCGCGGGTGCGCAGCCTCGCTCATGCCGTCGCGCTGGACATTCACCCGGTGAACAACTTGCGTGTGCTCACCTATCTGACCGAGACTTTCGGCGCGGATGAGGAGGCGGTCGCGACCTGGTTCCGCCATTGGGTCGCGCAGGCTTTCGCGGCGCTGGAGCAGCGTTTGTCGCGGGAGCCGGAGACCGGCACCTTCTGCCACGGGGAGACCCCCGGCCTCGCTGACCTCTGCCTGGCGGGACAGGTGATCAACAACCGGCGTTTCTCCATCTCGCTCGCCGACACGCCGACGATCCAACGCATCTTCGACGCCTGCATGGCGCTGCCGGCCTTCGAGGCGGCGGCGCCCAACAATCAGCCCGACGCGGAATAGCGCGGGCCGTTCGCTTTCCATGGGAGGAAGATATGAAGCTGACGAAGACGCTGATCCATAGCGCCGCCGTTCTGGCCTTTTCGGTTGGGGCCGCGGCGGCGCAGACCGTCTCCATCGCGACCCTGCCCCAGGGCTCGGTCTGGAACACCATGGGCAACGTGATCGCCGGCGCCGTCCGCGAGCACGGCGATGTGCGCATGGTCGTGCAGCCCTACGGCGGCAATCTGGCGATGATGCAGGCCGTCCATCAAGGCTTGGCCGAGTTCTCGATCAACGACGTCAACGACGTGATCGTCGCCGTCGCCGGAGAGGCCGATTATCGAGACAACGCGCAGAGCGGCCTGCGGATCGTCGCCAAGCTCAACGCCCTGCCGGTCGGCCTCTACGTTCGCGATTCCCTGGGCATCTCCAGGATCGACGAGCTGAAGGGTAAGCGCGTCTCCTCCGGCTGGGATGCCTTCCCCCTCGCCAACTCCCATGTTTCGGCCATTCTGACAGCCGGCGGCCTGACCTACGACGATGTCGTCGGGGTTCCGGTGCCCGGCCTGATCCGCGGGTCTGACGATCTGGTCTCGGGCCGGACCGATGCGGCCTTCTTCGCGGTCGGCGGTCCCAAGGTCGCCGAGGTCGATGCGGCGGTCGAGGGCGTCCGTTTCCTGGAAATCGACAGCGACGCCTCGGCGCTGGAGCGCATTCGGGCGGTGCGGCCGGCCTTCTACTTCTCCGAGGTGACGCCGGCACCCTTCCGCGTCGGGATCGAGGCGCCCATGATGATGGTGACCTGGGATAACGTCCTGGTCGCCGGCGCGCATGTTCCCGACGAGACGGTGCAGGCCCTGCTGACGGCGATGGCCGATGCCGGGGAAGCCTTGGGAGAAGCCTATCCGCCGCTGCGCGCCTTCTCCGCCGAGGCCGCCTATGTCGACTATCCCGGCGTGGCCTATCACCCTGGCGCCGTCCGCTTCTTCGAGGAGAACGCCATCGCCAAGAAGGCCTTCTAGGCCGTGCGGTCCCGCACCGCTGCGAATTCAACCGCTGCAAACTCGACCGCTGCGGGCGCGCGGGTGGGGCAGCCGGAAGCCGGCGAGTCCTGGGCGGAAGAGGCGAGAGCCAGGGCGGCCGCCGTCTCGCCGCTGTCCCGGCGCGGCGGCGGACTGCTTGCCTTCGCGCTGACCCTCGTTGCCATCGTCTGGGCCAGCGATCTTCCGGCACGGCTGGGCTACAGCTTTTACAGCGAGCAGTTTCTGGCCGTCGTTCTGGCGCTTTCGCTCGGGCAGGTGTTTCTGGTTCGGGCATCGCGCTGGCCGCCGCTCGATTGGACCTTGGCGGCCCTCGGTCTGGCGGGCGGTCTCTGGATCGCCCTCCACTACCCGCGACTGGTGAGCGCGCAGATGAACCTGCCGTTGGAGGGGCTGGCGCTCGCTGCCATCCTGCTGGCGCTGGTGCTGGAGGGGCTGCGGCGCACCACCGGCTGGATGCTGGTGCTCGTCGTCCTCGGGATTCTCGCCTTGGGCCTGCTCGGGCATCTGATCCCGGGCGATCTGCAGACCCGCTTCGTCGCGCCGGAGCGGCTGCTGATCTATCTCGGTTTCGATGCGAACGGGCTGTTCGGCCTGACCCTCATGATCGCGGCGACGGTTGTCATCGCCTTCGTCTTCTTCGGCCAGCTCCTGCTGAAGTCGGGCGGCGCCGACTTCTTCAACGACATCGCCATGGCATCCATGGGCCGGCGGCGCGGCGGCTCCGCCAAGATCGCCGTCGTCGCCTCGGGCCTGTTTGGCTCTATCTCCGGCGTGGTCGTCTCGAACATCGTGGCGACCGGCGTCGTCACCATCCGCATGATGGCCCAGGCCGGATACAAGCGGCATCAGGCGGCCGCGATCGAGGCCGTCGCCTCCACCGGCGGTCAGATCGTGCCGCCGGTCATGGGGGCCGTCGCCTTCCTGATGGCCGACATCCTGCAGAGGCCCTATTCCGACATCGTCGTGGCCGCCGTCATCCCGGCCGCGCTTTACTACCTGGCCGTCTTCGTCCAGGTCGACCTGCAGGCTGCGCGCGACGGCATTGCCCTGGTGGACCGCAAGCAGATCCCCTCCGCGCGGCGGGTGATGGCACGCGGCTGGGTCTTCGTCCTGCCCTTCGCGGTGATCGTCGCCGCGCTCTTCTGGTTCGGGCAGCGTCCGGAGACGGCGGCGCTCTGGGGCTGTGTCGCCGCGCTGCTTGTCGGTTTGGCGAAAGGCTATCGCGCGCGCATGGCCGTCGGGACGGTTCTGCAGGCCGTGACCGATACCGGTCGCTCGGTCGTCGACATTGTCATGATCGCGGCTGCCGCCGGTTTCATCATCGGGGTGCTGAACATCACCGGTCTCGGCTTCGCGCTCACCTTCTCTCTCGTGGCACTTGGGGACGGCAGCCTGCTGCTGCTCCTGCTGATCGCGGCCGGCGTCTGTCTCGTCCTCGGCATGGGCATGCCCACGGTCGGCGTCTATCTGCTGCTGGCCGTCCTCATCGCCCCTTCGCTGGTCCAGAGCGGGGTGGAGCCGATCGCCGCCCACCTCTTCATCTTCTATCTCGGCATGATGTCCATGGTGACGCCGCCAGTCGGCATCGGCGCTTTCTTCGCCGCCTCCATCGCGGAGGCGCGGCCGATGCAGACGGCGGTCACGGCGATGCGCTACGGCTGGGCCGCCTACATTGTGCCGTTTCTTTTCGTCTTCTCGCCGGCCCTGCTGATGATGGGGGAGCCGGGGGACATCCTTTGGTCGGTCGCGGCGGCGGCGGCGGGGGTCTATCTGATCTCGGCCGCCTCGGTCGGCTGGATCGCGGGGGCACCGGGGCCGCTGCGCCGCGTCGGCTTCCTGTTGGCGGGTGTATTGCTGCTCTATCCCCAGACGGCGCCCTACGCGCTGCTGGTCAACGCGCTCGGCCTGTCGCTCGGGGGCGGTGTCTACGCGGCCAGCCTGCTCCGGCGCTCGGTCAGCTTCCCGTCAGGCCGAGTTCCGTCCGATCCAGCGCCTCCTGGGCCGCACGGCGGCGCTTGAAGGTCTGACCCCAGTCCTGCATCTGCATCAGGATCGGCTCCAGCGTGCGGCCGAAGGGCGTCAGGAAATACTCCACCCGGGGCGGCACCTCCGCATAGACATGGCGGGAGATCACGCCGTCCGCCTCCAGCTCGCGCAGCTGCAGGGTCACCATGCGTTCGGTCGCGTTGGGCGTCAGGCGGCAGAGCTCGCCAAACCGCTTACTGCCCTCCAGCAGGTGGCAGACCAGCACCGGCTTCCAGCGGCCGCCGATGACGCAGAGCGTCGCCTCCACGTCGCAGCCGGTCTTCCAGTCGTAGTTGCGTGCCATGCCCGATCCCTCGCTGCGCGACGCTCCGGTCGTGTTTTTCCATTACTTACAAAAATGTGGGTACTTGCGAAAATATCTCAATAGCGGCATCTCGTTACAAGACGGACCCGCCACGGCGAGGTCTGGACTGAACGCCGCTGTAGGGTCTCGGGTTCCCGCCCGGATGAGATCCCGACCGAACGTCTGTCTGCCAACCGTCGCGTCGTTCCACCGACGCGCGATCCAAGGAGTCCCCCGATGCGTGCCTACCAGTTGATCGACGGAAACGACGTGAAGGCCCTCGCGATTACGGAGCGGCCAGCCCCGCAGGCCGGCGCGGGGCAGGTCGTGATCGACGTGAAGGCCTGTTCCCTGAACTACCGCGACCTGCTGGTGGTGAAGGGCAGCTACGCCTCCAGCGGCCGGGCCAGTGGCGTGGTGCCGCTGTCCGACGGCGCCGGAATGATCTCGGCGGTCGGCGCCGGGGTGCACGGCCTGGCCGTCGGCGACCGGGTGGCCGGCGCCTTCATGCCGGACTTCACCGCCGGCGTGCTGACGCCCGAGCTGCAGGCCGGCTCGTTGGGCGGCGCCGTCGACGGCATGCTGGCGGAACAGGTCGTGCTGCCGGCCCACGGCGTGGTGAAGATCCCGGAGCACCTCTCCTTCGCGCAGGCGGCGACCCTGCCCTGCGCCGGCGTGACCGCCTGGTACGCGCAGTTCGTCGGTGGCAACCTGCGCCCCGGCCAGACCGTCCTGCTGCTCGGCACCGGCGGCGTCTCCATCTTCGCGCTGCAGTTCGCCAAGCTGGCCGGCGCGCGGGTGATCATCACCAGCTCTGACGACGCGAAGCTGGCGCGCGCCCGGGACCTGGGCGCGGATGAGGCCATCAACTACCGCACGACCGAGGACTGGCCGGAAAAGGTGCTGGAGCTGACCGACGGTCGCGGCGTCGACCACGCCGTCGAGGTCGGTGGCCCCGGCACCCTGACCAAGACACTGCAGTCCCTGCGCCACGGCGGCTCGATCTCCCTGATGGGCGTGCTGACCGGCGTGGCCGACCAGGTCGCCACCGGCCTGATCCTCAGCAAGAACATCAAGATCCAGGGCACCTACGTCGGCAGCGTCGCCCACTTCCGCGACATGAACGCCGCCATCGCCCTCCACCGCCTGCAGCCGGTCGTCGACAAGGTCTTCGATTTCGAGGACGCCCCCGCTGCCCTGGCCCACCTGGAAAGCGGCCGCCACTTCGGCAAGATCGCGATCGCGGTGGGGTGAGGCTGTGCCTTGGCCCAGGTAGTCCACGACCCCAACCACTGGGCGCCTTAGAGTCTCCCTGGGCGGTTACCGGTGATGCGGACCGCTCGAAACGAGATCCGGCATGTTTCGAATGTCCGCTTCCCTGTCGCTCCCACGATGGAGGGCGGTGAAAACTCCGATATTTGAGACGCTACCTGTGCGCTGGGAGAGATCAAGAAATCCATTGAGGCAAAATCGGGACAAAAGCAGTCACGCCACAGGTTCAAATCACCCAGCAACCACTCTAGCGCATGCTATCTATCGAGCCGATGGCGGCACTGGCAATCGCGAACGGCGGTTCCAGTTTGCTGGGCAAGGCGAGCCAGAGCTCGTCTAGACCGATGGAGACATACATGAGCGGGGCCGGCATGCGCAGGATTGGGCTGATAGCGTCAGTTCTCACGATATTGCCTCTTACACCCTCGGCTGCGGACACCGCTCTGGAATGTGGTGTGCAGGTCTCTAGCCAAGTGGAAATTGCATCTTGCGTATCGGCGCAGGTGAACATCGTCGGTTTGGCTCTCGACCAGGCGCTTGGCTTTGCGCGGGACGCGGCCGTCGAACTTGATGGCGTGACTGGACGGGACGTTGCTCTGCCGGCCCTAGAGAAGTCGCAAGGGGCGTGGGTCGCCTATCGAGACGCACAGTGTCGCTATAGAGCCACTCTCTTTGGCGGCGGCTCCGGCAGCGGAATTGCCGAAGGCGCTTGCCACGTCGCGCTTACCCGTGCGCGGATTGCCGAACTCATGGCGTCACTGCCATAACGCACGGCCTGTTCGATCCTGGTTTTGTGCCGGGCTTCTTACGCGTGCGATCAAATCCCTCTGTTGAGGCACGAGGTCCGAACGGATCATCGGCTGTTGGATCTACGATCAGCGCCTTGAGGTCGTGCTCGACGCCATCTGATTTTCCTCCTGCGCCGATCACCGCCTTCCGGCCAGCACCTCGCGCAACCTCCGCGAGGACGCGTTCCTTGGCTGGCATGGGTATGAGACACAGGACGATATCATCGGATTGGGCGCGTCTGGGCCAAGCGTCAAGGACTCGGAGCGTGCTGTCTTGCGGATCTGCCTAGCAATGATCCACGTGACGTTGCTCGGGAACCAAGACAATCAGCAGCGCGGCTAGGAGCGCACAGATCGGGATCGCGGACATCGCGAGGCGATAGTTCTCGCCGGTCATGTCGATGAGGCCGCCTATCAAGGGCTGAAAAACGACCGCAGCGGCGATTCCGACCATGTTCACGAAGGCGATAACCTTGCCGGCTTGCGTGGTGGCGAAGGCTTCCTTGGCCATCGCGAAGGTCAACATCTGTGCCCCACTGAGGAGGCCTGCAAGGAGGAGAAGGCCTGCCAGCAGAAAAGGGGAGGACGTGTCGATGTAGATGGCCGCGCCATAGGCAGCGGCGCAGAGCGTGGCATTCGAGAAGATGATCCACTTCCGATGCCCAATGCTGTCCGAAAGTGCACCGGCGGCCAGACTTCCTACGGCCATGCCCAGGAAGATCATCGAGACGGCAACCTCGGCCGAAACCGGATCGAGGCCGTGGTCGACCACCAGGTCGCGTTGTCCCCAGAGCCCTCCAAAGACGTTGACCGGCATGTAGTAGAGCGCGCTGACCAGCCCGATGATCCAGACGCGCCGGTTCGCAAGGATCTCCCCCAAGCCGGACAGCGCCGGTCCTCCAGTCTGTGGCGAGGCCGACTGCTTCGGTTCCTTGAAACCGATGACGGCAAGACCGGTCAGGATCAGTCCCGCAGCCCCGGTACCTATGAACACAGCCCGCCAGCTCGTCGCGGCGATCAGGTCGGTCAGCAGAATGGCGCCGACCGCGGTCCCGAGCATGCCAACGGTAGTCACCAAGCCGGACAGAAGCGCGAAGCGGCTCGGGGCAAACTGATGGTTCACGACATAAAGAGCACTGACAAACGCAAAGGATGCCCCCAAACCCGTCGCAATCCGCCCAAGAGCCGCAAGCCAGACCAGGTCTGTTGATCCGACGAGCAGCACGCCGCTTGAACAGAGGGCTATAGCCGGAACGATCAGTGGGCGAGCGCCATAGCGGTCGAGCAGAACACCGACGACCAGCTGCATCGGCGCATAAACCCAGAAGAACAAGCTCGCGAGCGTCCCGGCGGACGCATTGGAGAGCGAGAAGTCGGCTGCGATCTCGGCGATAGCGAGGCCCGGCTCGATCCGCGCAACGAACTCGAACAGGAAAAAAACCATCGCGAGCGATAGCGCAACGACGCTGGCGCGCTCTGCTCTCATGCGACCGGACGTCCGAAGGCGGCAAGGGCCAACCCGAGCGTAAAGAGTATCATGGAGACGACCCCCTCTATTGGACGCGCCGACGAGACCATCGAGGACCGGGAGACCGAAGATTGGACCGCCATGGCGCGACTGTCTCGGCATCCTGATCAGGATCCTACAGTTTCTTCACTACGGCGGCTCCATCTTGCTGATGGGCGAGCTTCCGGCGTGGCCGAACAGGTCGCCACTGGTCTGATCTTCAGCAAGAACATCAAGATCGATGTACTTACCTCGGCAGTTTCGCCCACGTCCGCGACATGAACGCCGCCATTGCCTCGCATCGCCTGCAGCCGGTCGTCGACAAGGTTTTCGATTTCGAGGACGCCTCCGCCGCCCTGGCCCACCTGGAAAGCGGCCGCCACTTCGGTAAGATCGCGATCACCGTGAAGTGAGGGGAGCTTGCGACAGCTGTTACGAGCCTTGGGCGCGGAAGACGATCAAGAGGGAAACTCGAAGGTGTGACCTCGCGGAGTGAAGCGCATGCCTGATCGCAGGTCGATCCGATATTGGCAGCCGAAGTCGATCATGGTGACGTTCTGGTAAACGAGGTCCCACAGGACTTCCGGGTCCGTTTCGCAAACACGCCGTGCCAAGAGCGTGCCGGCGTCGATCCGCGCCTTTTCGGGGTCTTCCGGTCGCGTTTCATGAAGCCGGCTCAGAACGACAGCCATGCGCACAGTGTCGTCGGGCGGGTTGCTCAGCTGAACGCTTACAAAGTAGCGGTAGCCGTCCAGCTGCACTGTTTCGAAGAACTGCGCGCTGCCGAGCGGTTCCTGGTCGCCACTGGTTTCGGTCGCGCAACCACTCAGCGCAACCAGAGTAAGAACCGCTGCGATTTTCGCCGAGGATCGGCGCATGAAACATGACTCCAGAGATATCGGTTCAGTTTGCGCTGCTCGAGGCCCACAGCACCGTCTTCGCCGCCTTGGGATCGACGGCTCTAAAGGGACAACGACAGTGTGAAGGTTTCGCTAACTCTCGAGCCTGACGGATTGAACCAAGTTGTTTGAGAAAGGCTCCCACTGGGACTTCGCCTCCCGCGCGCGGAAACCGTTAGTCCACGCGCAAGCTTACAAGGCAGACCGAAGCCCGCACGCGCAGGTGGGCCACCTGTTCATCGGCCTTCAAAGACGCTATGTGGTTTGCCTTCTGGCGCACCAAGACAAGCGAGACATGACGACAGCCCAGCCCCACAGACTCTCCGTCGCCCCGATGATGGACTGGACGGACCGGCACGACCGGTACTTCCTGCGGCTCATCTCGCGGCGGGCGCGGCTCTATACGGAGATGGTGACGACCGGTGCGCTGCTGCATGGGCAGGCGGCGCGCTTTCTCGCCTTCGATCCGGCCGAGCATCCTCTGGCGTTGCAGCTTGGCGGCAGCGATCCGGCGGCCTTGGCCGACTGTGCGCGGCTGGCCGAGGACTGGGGCTACGACGAGGTGAACCTGAACGTCGGTTGTCCCAGCGATCGGGTGCAGAACGGCCGCTTCGGCGCCTGCCTGATGGCCGAGCCGGCGCTGGTGGCGCGCTGCATCGCGGCGATGCGCGCGGCGACGCGGCTGCCGGTCACGGTGAAGTGCCGCATCGGCATCGACGATCAGGACGACTACGCCGACTTCCGCAGTTTCGTCGAGGTGGTGGCCGGAGAGGGCGGGGCTCAGACCTTCATCGTGCACGCCCGCAAGGCCTGGCTGCAGGGATTGAGCCCCAAAGAGAACCGAGAGATCCCGCCGCTGCGCTACGAGCTGGTGCACCGCCTGAAGCAGGAGCGGCCGGATCTGACGGTGGTGCTGAACGGCGGCCTGACCGATCTGGACCAGGCCGAGGCGCAGCTCGCTTACGTGGACGGCGTCATGCTGGGCCGGGCCGCCTATCAGGACCCTTGGATCCTGACCCAGGTCGACCGGCGCTTCTTCGAGGACGATGGTTCGGAGACGACCCGCGAGGCGGTGCTGGAGCGAATGAAGGCCTATCTGGCGCGGCAGCGAGAGGACGGCGTGCCGGCCAAAGCCGTTGCCCGCCATCTGCTCGGCCTCTTCAATGGCCTGCCGGGTGCGCGGGCCTGGCGGCGCGAACTGAGCGAGCGCATGCGCGCGCCCGATGCGGGGCCGGAGATCCTCGATCTCGCCTATGCCCCAGTCGCCGAGGCCCTGGCGCGCCGCTTGGCCGCCTGAGCGCTTTTCGGCTTTCTCTTTTGGCCGTGGGTTTCACCTGCCGCGATGTCTTTGCCGATCGTTCGTGGGCGCTGTAGCATTGCGTCTTCGGACTTCGGTGACCTCCCTTTTCCTTCCCGGAACGAAAGAGCGGACGAAATGGCGCAAACCCTGCCCGCATGGCTGCCGGCTGCCCTGGACTACCTGCCGCAGTGGTTGGAGTACCAGATGCGCACGACGGAACAGCCGGGTTGCTCGATTGCGGTCGCCCACAAGGGCGATGTGATCTGGGAGCGGGCCTTCGGCCAAGCCGATCTCACGAAGAAGGGTGCGCTGACGCCCCGCCATCGCTTCCGCGCCGCTTCTCACTCCAAGACCTTCACGGCCTGCGGGATCCTAATCCTGCGCGAGGCCGGCAAGCTGCGTCTGGACGACCCGGTCGGCGACTACGTGCAGGGACTTCACCCCAAGGTGGCGGAGGCCACGCTGATGCAGTTGCTCTCGCACAGCGCCGGTCTGGTCCGCGACGGCGACGACTCCGGTCACTGGATGAACCGGCGCGTCTTTCCGACCCGCAAGGCCCTGCGCGCCGCCCTGTCCAAACCGCCGGTGATCGAGGGCAGCACGCAGCTAAAGTATTCGAACCATGGCTATGCCCTGCTCGGCCTGGTGATCGAGGCGGTCACGGGCGAGAGCTACGTCGACTGGATCCGCCGTGAGGTCATCCGGTCGGCGGGCCTTGAAGAGACCGAACCCGACGGGCCGCCCGCCAAGTCTCTGCCCTTCGCCCGGGGACACAGCGGCAAGCTGCCGCTCGGCCGGCGCGTCGTGGTGCCGAACGAGGCAGAGACCAGGAGCTTCGCGGCGGCCGGCGGCTTCGTCTCGACCGCCGCCGATCTGGCCCGCTTTTTCGCCTCTCTCGATCCGGCGGCGACCGACAGCCTGCTGTCGCCGGCCAGCCGGCGGGAGATGGTGCACGCGCTTTGGCGCGATCCCTACTCCAGCATCGAGCGGTCCTACGGTCTCGGGATCCTGCGCGGCAAGGTCGGCGATTGGGAGTGGTTCGGCCACAGCGGCTCCTTTCCCGGCACCATCAGCTGCACGCTGGTCCTGCCGGGCCGCGACCTCTGCCTGTCGGTCTGCACCAACGCGGTCGACGGGTTGGCCAACCTCTGGGCCGGCGGCGCAGTGCAGATCCTGCGGACCTTCGCCGCGCACGGCGGTCCCTCCAAGAAGACGCAGGGCTGGAGCGGCCGCTGGTGGAGCCTCTGGGGCGCTTGCGATCTGGTGGCGATGAAGGATCACGTGAAGATCGCCACGCCGGCCGGGATCAATCCCTTCCTGGACGCCAGCGAGATCGCGGTGACGGGGCCGGACAAGGGGCGCATCCGTCTGGCCGGCGGGCTGCAGAGCCCCGGCGAGGGCGCGCGCCTGCTGCGCGACCCGGACGGAGACGTCCGTGAGGTCTGGATCGGCGGCGGGCAGTTGTTGAGCGAGGCCGCGATGACGCGCGACCTGCGGCGACAGACCAGGAAGACCTGACCTCCGCTCGCTCTACCAGCCGATGTGGTCCTCGAACAGGGCGACCGAGCTTTCCCAGACGCTCAGGCTGGTGACGATGCGTTCGCGCGTGATGCCGCCGACGAAGTCCAGATCCGTTTCCAGGATTGGGTCGCTTTCGGCATCGCGCCAGGCCCGGCTGAAGCGCTTGTCCGCGTTCCAGGCGTTGATCGTCTCCAGATCCACCCCGGCCGGCAGGCTGTAGGCAGCGCGGAACATGATGTCCTCGCAGAAACCCTCGGAGCCCAGGTCGCAGTTGTAGAAGATGATCTGGAAGGCTGTGCCCCCGACCGACGACTCGATGAACGGGTCGCCATGATCGTCGCGGCCGATCTTTGCCCTGTAGCCTTCGTCCATCAGGATCGTGGCGAGCTGATCGCCGGAGATCTCCGTATAGATCGATGCGACTGGTTGTTCGGCGAGGCTGGTCGCCGTCGATAGCGGCCAGGCTATCGCGATGAAGAAAAGTAGACGCCGCATCTTCAGGTCCCCCTATTTCCTCGCAGGCGTTGTACCAGCGCGGATTGTGCATTCTCCGCGCCGAGGACGGAAGCGTAGGCCGGCGCCGCTGGATCCTCTCGGGAGATCAGATCTTCCGGAAAAGCGGCTCCAGGGCTGTCAGGACGTCCTCGACGATGTGCGCCTGGGCCTGCGTGAAGGTCAGGCCGGCCGCGCTGCGGGCCTCGCGCAGTTCCCTGTCCCGGAGCAGCCTGGCGAGCGCGGCGGCCAGCTGCTCGGCAGTCTCGACCTGCTCCAGCGCGCCGACCCGTGTCAGCCCTGCGACGGCTGCTGCGTTGTTTTCCCCGTGCGGCCCGAACAGCAGGGCGCAACCGAGGCGTGCAGCCTCCAGAGGATTTTGACCGCCCCGCTCGACCAGGGAGCCGCCGACGAAGGCGATGGGGCTGAGGCGGTACCAGAGGCCGAGTTCGCCGAGGGTATCCGCGATGTAAATCTGTGTCGTCGCCGCCGGATCGCCCTCGCTGCGCCGCTGGACCGAGAGGCCCTCGGCCTCGGCCGCGACCTCGTCGCCGCGATCCGGATGGCGGGGCACGATCACGGTTAGCAGGCCCGGATGCTCCGGGGCCAGGGTGCGGTGCGCGGCCAGCACCGCCGTTTCCTCGCCCGGATGGGTCGAGGCGGCGAGCCAGATCGGCCGCCCGGAGAGACCTTGCCGCAGCCGTTCCAGGTCCTTGACGTCGACCGGCAGGGGTGGTCCCGCGAACTTCAGATTGCCCAGACAGGCGACGGGGCGGTCGCTCAGTCGGCCCAACCGTTTGGCGTCCGCGGGCGTTTGCGCAAGGACGACCTCGAAGCTGTTCAGCAGGTCGCGGATCAAGGGCGCGGCGTAGGACCAGGTCCGGGCCGAGCGGCTCGAGATGCGGCCGTTGATCAGAGCCAGGGGCAGGCCGCGCGCCTTGGCGGTGCGGATCAGGGTCGGCCAGATCTCGGACTCGACCAGGATGCCGGCGGCCGGACGCCAGTGATTGAAGAAGCGTCTGACGGCCCCGGGGTCGTCTAGGGGGAGGTATTGATGAATGGCGCCACTTGGCAGCAGGACGACGGCGCGCCGTGCCGCCGTGGTGGTCACGGTTGTCAGCAGGACGGAGGCTTCCGGCCGGTCCCGTCGCAACCGCTCGATCAGCGGGACGACGGAGACGGTCTCGCCGACGCTGGCGGCGTGGATCCAGATCACGTCGCCTGGCGGCCGGGGTTGCTCGCTGCGGCCCCAGCGCTCGCCCAGGCGCGCCGCCTCTTCGCGGCCGGCGCCGGCGCGGCGCAGCATCACCCAGCGCAGATAGGGACGGGCGAGGCGAAAGGCCCAGCGGTAGAGTGTGAAAGCGGCGGTTGCAAGCATCGCGAGACGGCTGTCCGGCGGTGCGACGGCTGGCACCGGGGTAAAGGGGTGGGTCGGAAATCCGAGTCCGAAGCGGTCCGGATTCGGGTCTAATGCGAACTGGGTTTACGAAGCCTTTCTAAGGCCCGTTACCGGTGTAGACCAGAGCGTCGGTCCTGGCGACCTGCCGCCGCCGGACCGAGCCAAGGCTGGCCGGTGCCGGAGCAGTCTCGTGGAAGCGATCCCGCCGGGGCGATCCCGCCGGAGTGATCTCTTGCGGATCGGTCTTCCAGCCGGGCCGTTTCGCGGGTTCGTGCTGCGCTGCGGTGCGATTGACAAGGGACCCTGCCGCCGTGCTGAATGGCCGCCGACAAATGCAAGCGAGCGGTCGTCGAACGAGCCGCCGCGCTGAGGCTCACATACGGGAGTTGGGAACGGTGAAGATCGCCAAAAGAACGCTGTTGCTCGTCTCCGGTCTGGCGCTGATGGCCGGCGCCGCCAAGGCCGAGGGGCAGCTGAACATCTACAACTGGTCCGACTATATCGGCGAGACCACCATCGCCGATTTCGAGGCCGCGACCGGGATCGAGGTCACCTACGACGTCTACGACAACAACGAGGTGGTCGAGGCCAAGCTGCTGGCCGGCAACTCCGGCTACGACATCGTGGTGCCGACCGCATTGCCCTTCCTGGCGCGGCAGATTCAGGCCGGCGCGCTGCAGCAGCTCGACAAGGCGCAGATCCCCAATCTGGCGAACCTGGATCCCGCGCTGATGGAGCGCGTGCAGTCCGCCGACCCAGACAACCTCTACGGCGCGATCTACCAGTGGGGCACCAACGGCATCGGCGTGAATGTCGAGAAGGTCACCGAGATTCTCGGCGAGGTGCCGAACTCCTACGACCTGCTGTTCGATCCGGAGACCGTCGCCAAGCTCAGCTCCTGCGGCGTGACCATCCTGGACTCGGCCGACGAGGTGATGGACATCCTGGCCAACTACCTGGGCCATGACCCCCATCACGAGGATCCGGCGATCCTGGACGAGGTGACGGCCCATTTCGACCAGATCCGCCCCCATGTCCGCTACTTCCACTCCTCTCAGTACATCAACGATCTGGCCAACGGCGACGTCTGCGTCGCCATGGGCTTCTCGGGCGACGTCTTCATCGCGGCGGCGCGCGCGGAGGAGGCCGGCAACGGCGTCGAGATCCAGTACATCATCCCAGAGGAGGGCACCCTGGTGTGGTTCGACATGCTGGCGATTCCCGCCGACGCGCCCAACGCCGAGAATGCCCACAAGTGGATCGACTTCGTGCTGGAGCCGGAGAACATGGCCGGCATCACCAACTACGTCTGGTACGCAAACGCCGTTCCCGAGTCTCTCGAGATGGTCGATGAGGAAGTCAGGACCGATCCGGCGATCTTCCCGGACGAGGCGGTGCAGGAGAAGCTGTTCGCCGCGGCCATCAAGAGCCCGCGCTACAAGCGGCTGGAGACCCGCGCCTGGACCCGGGTGAAGACCGGGCGCTAGTCCGCGCGGTCGATCCGAACCCGGCGGAACGCCCGATGAACCAGACGCGCGAGGCGACCGCCCCAGGGGAACACGCCGGTGGGAAACACGCCGGTGGGAAACACGCCGGTGGGAAACACGCCGGTGGGAAAGCCGGCGGACAAACCCAGCCTCCGGGGCGTCGCCCTGCGGCGGATCTGTCGGACGAACCCTGGCGCGATCCCTCGGCGGTTCCCTTCATCGAGATTCGCGGCGTGACCAAGAAGTTCGGCGACTTCGTCGCGGTCGACGACGTCGATCTTCAGATCTTCCGGGGGGAACTCTTCTGCCTGCTGGGGGCGTCGGGCTGCGGCAAGTCCACCCTGCTGCGCATGTTGGCCGGCTTCGAGGGGCCGAGCGACGGGCAGATTCTGATCGACGGGGCGGACATGGCGGGCATCGCCCCCTACGACCGCCCCGTCAACATGATGTTCCAGTCCTACGCGCTCTTTCCGCATATGACGGTGGAGCGCAACGTGGCCTTCGGCCTCAAGCAGGAGCGGCTGCCGCGCGGCGAGATCAAGGACAGGGTGGCAGAGGCGCTGCAGCTCGTACAGCTGTCCGACTTTGCCGAACGTAAACCGCATCAGCTCTCCGGCGGCCAGCGCCAGCGTGTCGCCCTGGCCCGCTCCCTGGTCAAGCGCCCCAAGGTGCTGCTGCTCGACGAACCCCTGGGTGCGCTCGACAAGAAGTTGCGCGAGCAGACCCAGTTCGAGCTGATGAACATTCAGGACGAGGTCGGCATCACCTTCGTGGTCGTGACCCACGATCAGGAGGAGGCCATGACCCTTTCGACCCGGATCGCGGTGATGAACCAGGGCCGCATCGCGCAGGTGGGCACCGCCAGCGAGATCTACGAGTTTCCGGGCAACCGCTTCGTCGCGGACTTCATCGGCTCGATCAACCTCTTCGAGGGCCGCGTCAGCTACGAGACCGACGACTTCGTCGCGGTCGTCTGTCCGGAGCTGGAGGGCGAACTGCAGATCGATCACGGCTACTCCGTCCAGGAGGGGCAGAAGGTCTGGGTTGCCATCCGGCCGGAGAAGATCGACATCAGGTCCGGTTCCGGGGAGGAGCTGCCGCCGGAGAACAGGGCGCGCGGCGTCGTGGAGGGCCTGGGCTACCTCGGCAGCGAGACGATCTATCGCGTGCGCCAGACCAATGGCCGGGTGATCGAGGCGACCGCGCCGAACCGCACTCGCTCCGCGCGGCGCGACGTCGATTGGGACGATCAGGTCGTCCTGACCTGGGACACCGCCGCCGGCGTGATCCTGACCAGCTGACGGCGGGGACGATATAAGCGATGGCCGAGTCCGCCGCCCCGTCTGGAGGTCGTCCGTCCCCTAGTCTGTCGTCCCCTGGTCTCTCGTCGCCAAGTCGCGCAACCGGCCGCAGCCGTCTCGCGGTGATCTCGCGACATCTGGGCGGACGAGCCGGGCGCGGCCTGGTGATCGCCGTCCCCTACGTCTGGTTGGCGGTCTTCTTTCTGCTGCCTTTCGTGATCGTCTTCGCCATTTCGCTGTCAGAGGCGGCGATCGCGCGGCCGCCCTTCAAGCTGCTCGAGGACCTCGGCTATGGCCTCTACCAAGTCACGGTCAATTTCGGGAACTATCTCTTCCTGCTGACCGACTCGCTCTACGTCGTCGCCTACCTCAACTCGGTGAAGATCGCAGCGATTTCGACGCTGATCGCGCTGCTGATCGGCTACCCCATGGCCTACGGCATCGCGCGCTCCAGCCCGGCCTGGCGCAACGTGCTGCTGCTGCTGATCATTCTGCCCTTCTGGACGTCGTTCCTGCTGCGCGTCTATGCCTGGATCGGCATCCTTCGGGACAACGGGCTGATCAACAACCTGCTGCTATGGCTGGGTGTGATCGATCAGCCGCTGCCGCTGCTCTACAGCGATGTCTCGGTCTACATCGGGATCGTCTACTCCTACCTGCCCTTCATGGTGCTGCCGCTCTACGCGAACCTGGAGCGGCTCGACCCCTCGCTGCTGGAGGCCTCGGCCGACCTGGGCTGCCGGCCCTGGAAGACCTTCCTGACGGTGACGCTGCCGCTGTCGCTGCCCGGCATCGTGGCGGGCTGCCTGCTGGTCTTCATCCCGGCAGTCGGTGAGTTCGTGATCCCCGCCCTGCTGGGTGGCCCCGACACCCTGATGATCGGCCGCGTGCTCTGGAACGAGTTCTTCTCCAACCGCGACTGGCCGGTCGCCTCGGCCGTCGCGATCGCCATGCTTCTGCTGCTGGTGGTGCCGATCATGATCTTTCAGCGCTATCAGATGAAGCAGGGGGAGCGGGCCTGATGCGCCGCCGCTCGACCTTCCTGCTGACGGCCATGTGTTTCGGTTTCGCCTTCCTCTACGGTCCGATCCTGTCGCTGATCGTCTACTCCTTCAACGATTCGCGGTTGGTGACGGTCTGGGGCGGCTTCTCCACCCGTTGGTACGGCGAACTGCTGCGCGACGAGCAGGTGCTAGAGGCGGCGCTGCTGTCGCTGCAGATCGGCGTGGTGACGGCCACCGCCGCCGTATTACTCGGCACGCTGGCGGGGCTTCTGCTGGCGCGCTTCGGGCGTTTCCGGGGCCGCTTGCTGTTCTCTGGCATGGTTTCGGCGCCGCTGGTGATGCCGGAGGTGATCACCGGCCTGTCGCTCCTGCTGCTCTTCGTCAGTGCTGAGCAACTGATCGGCTGGCCGTCCGGACGGGGCATGGACACCATCACCATCGCTCACATCACCTTCTGCATGGCCTATGTCGCGGTGATCGTGCAGTCGCGGCTGTCCGGTCTCGACGAGTCGGTCGAAGAGGCGGCGATGGACCTGGGCGCGCGCCCGGCCAAGGTCTTCCTGGTGATTACCTTGCCGATCATCGCGCCGGCCTTGATCTCCGGTTGGTTGCTGGCCTTCACCCTCTCGCTCGACGATCTGGTAATCGCCAGTTTCGTCTCCGGCCCCGGGTCCTCGACGCTGCCGATGGTAATTTTCTCGAAGGTTCGTCTCGGCGTCAGCCCCGATATCAACGCGCTGGCCACCATCGTGATTCTGATCGTGACGTTGTTCGTGATCGCCGCCGGTGTGCTGATGAGCCGCCAGGAGAAGGCCCGCGCCCGTGACGCCCAGCGGGCATTCCAGGCGGACGATTAGGCATCGAAGGACGGCTCTCGCGGTCTCGCCCAGCAAGCCGGCCTATTTTCGTCACAGGCCAAAATGCGGCGAAACTCTGGCTCTAAGGGCAGGCCCTGCCTATCTTTGTCACAGAACAGCCACGCCCAGTGGAGGTATTTGTTTTAGTGTGAAATAGTCGGTTGGCCTTGTGACAGAAAGCGGCTGGCCGGCGACACCCTGCAAAGAACTGGGCGCGCGGGGCGGCGGACGTGGGCCAGAACAGCGTTGCTGGACCCGGAGACGCGTGACCGAAGGGTAATCGACGAACGGCACCGAACGACCGATAAAAAAACAGCCTTTGGTAACCGCTTGTAGACGCAACGCTTGGCAGATTGAACACGGGCAGATGACGGGGCGAAGCATGGCGAAGCACGGCCCGCGAAGAGCGAAGACGGAAGGCCGCACCCTCCTTTGGACCGTCGGCCGAACCGCCGGCGTGGTGTGCCTGCTCGGGCCACTGCTGGCCGCTTGCGCCGCTTTCCGACTACCCGGGGATGACGATCCGGCGGAGCGCGACTACTCCAACATCGACCCCCTGATCTCCGACATTCCGAACTCAGCGATCATTGGCTCGCCGCCCTTGCCGCCGCGCCGGCCACAGCCGCCGTCGGGTCTGGCTCTGGCGCCGCTGGTGTCGGCGCCGCTCGACGGTGTCGAGACCGCGGCCGAGGTCGGAACCCTGGTGGGTCTGGATTTCGATCAGTTGCAGGAGCTGCTGGGAAATCCGACGCTGCAGGAGGTGCAGCCGCCCGCGCAGATCTGGTCCTATAATGGTCCCGACTGCGTTCTGAGCATCTTCTTCTATCCTCAGGTCGGGGGTGAGCAATACCGCGCGCTCGCCTATGAGGTGGTCGAGCCCGCCCCCAGCGATCAGTCGGCGCAGCGCTGCTTCACGGCGTTGCTCGCCCAGAACCGACAGCCTGACGAAGAGGACGGAAGATCCGGCGCTGCCGAAGAGCCGCGCCCAGGCTTGTCGGCCATACCGGGCGAAGTGCCGCGCACCGCGGGTGCGGCGCCGTCGACGAACTAGAGACTGCCGACGGGAGTAAGAAGATATGAATCAAGCCATGGCCCTGCGAAGCCTGCCTGAAGAGAGTTTCGCCAAGCGCGTCGTTCTGGTGGACGACGACGATCTGTTTCGGGAATCGCTCGGTTTGAACCTCTCCGAAGAGGGCTACCACGTCGCCGACTTCGACAACGGCGAGGATGCGCTGGCCTACCTGCTGGGTAAGGACTGCGAGGCCGACGTGGTGTTGCTGGACTGGCGCATGCCCGTACTGGACGGCCTGGGGGTCCTGCGTCGCCTGCGCGAGGCGCGGGTCGAGGTGCCGGTGATCTTCCTGACGGTCCTCAGCGACCAGATCTACGAGGAAGCGGCCCTGAAGTTCGGTGCCGTCGACTTCATCGAGAAGTCGCGCCGCCTCTCGATTATCCTCCAGCGTCTCAAGCTGATCACCGAGGGCACCAAGGCCCAGGGCGGTCAGACCCAGTCGGAGAGCGAGGCCAAGATCTTCCGCCTCGGCAAGCTGGAGCTGCGCACCGATATCCGCCGCGCCTTCTGGGACGGCCATCAGGTCGATCTCACCCTGACCGAATACGCCATCGTGCACTTTCTGGCGGCGCGGACCGGGGCCGACATCACCTATCGGCAGATCTACGACCTCGTGCGCGGAAAGGACTTCGTGGCCGGCTACGGCGCGGACGGCTATCGCGCCAACGTGCGCGCCTTCATCAAGCGTATCCGCAAGAAGTTCCGCGACGTGGACGACACCTTCGAGGAGATCGAGAACTATCCCGGTTTCGGCTACCGTTGGCGTGATCCCTCCGAGAGCAGCGAAGCCTCGGTCGGCAGCACGCTCGGAAGCCTCGCCTAAAGGAGGTCTATGGCAGCTCTGGCGGAGGCGGACGGGCGCGACGATCGCCCGGTCATAACGGATCCCCAAGACGTGCTGGACCTGGAAGCGCGGTCCGGCGCGTTCGACCGCGATTCCGGGGTGCCAGGGCCTGCCTCCGCGCCGGTCGAGCCGCGCCCGCGCGTGGAGAAGCGCCCGCGGCGGATGGTCAGCTCGCTTGTCAGCAAGTTGGTCGTTCTGCTGCTGGTCTTCACGCTCGTTCCCGTGATCCTGTACGACGTCTTCCAGCAGGCCGATGCTGAAAAGCAGCGTCTGCTGCTGGAGTCGGTCCGCGAGCAGGGCCGGCTGGTGGCCGAGAACCTCAATCCTCTGCTGGTGCGGACCGACCCCTCTCCGCTGCGCGAGCTACCCGAGGCGGTCGGCCGGTTGGGCACCGAGGACACCCGTATCAAGGTGCTGTTCAAACCGCAGCAGGAATCCGGGGTCGAGGGCTTCTACTTCGTCGCCAACGATCCGCCGGTGCCGCCCGCCGTCCTGCAGGCCGAGCGGACGCAGTTGATCGAGCGCGGCGTGCTCGACAACCTCGTGGAGTCCTGCGAGGGCGAAATGCCGGTAGCCCTGCGCCATCGCAACCCCGAGGGCCAGATCGAGCTGCTGACTTCGATCACGCCGATCACCACGCCGCTCGGCTGCTGGGCGGTCGTGACGGTGAACTCCGGCGCCTTCCTGGGAACCTCTATCGGTCAGCCCTACTGGCAGACCTGGGAGGTTCGGACCGCTGTCTTGATCTATTGCGGCATGGCGGTTCTCACCCTCGGCGTCTTCCTGCTGATCTGGCGCAACCTCATGCGGTTCCAGCGCCTGGCGCGGGAGATCCGGACCGGGCACCGAGATGCCGGATCCTTCGCCTCGGCCAACCGCGTCGACGAACTGGGGCCGGTGGCGGAGGAGTTCGACCGCCTGACGCGGTCACTGCAGGCTTCGGCCGACGACATCCGGCGGGCGGCGGAGGACAACGCCCACGCCTTCAAGACGCCGATTGCCATCATGCGGCAGTCGCTGGAGCCGGTCTATCGCCTGATCCCCGAGGAATCGACGCGCGGCCGCCGTGCGTTGCAGGTTCTGGAGACCTCGATCGACCGCCTCGACCATCTGGTCAACTCGGCCCGACGGTTGGAGGAGACTACGGCTGAACTGCTTGATCCGCCAAATCAGGAAATCGACCTCTCGAACATGGCTCAGCGTATGCTGGGTGCCTATGCCGAGGCCTACGAGCGTCGTGGTCTCAAGTTCGCGGCCCGCTTGCAGCCCGGGGTTGTAGTTCGTGCGGGCGAAGATCTGTTGGAAACCGTGATCGAGAACGTGGTGGACAATGCCGTCGAGGTCTCGCCCGAGGGCGAATTGATCGACGTGATTCTGGAGGTGCGCGACAATACCGCAAAGCTGATCGTCCGCGATCGCGGTCCCGGCGTCCCGGAAGGGCAGCTCGAGCATATTTTCGAGCGCTACGTGTCCTTGCGCGGAGAAATGAACGGCGCGGCGCATGCGCTCGTTCAGGCAAAGGCGCAAGCAGAGGCCGCATCTGCCAACGGGGTATCGGGGGCCAACGGGGTTTCAGGCGGCGAGACCGGCGCACAGGGCGCCCACCTGGGCATCGGCCTGTGGATCGTCCGCCGTAACCTTCAAGCTGTGGGGGGCGACGTCTCCGCGCGCAACCTTAGGGATGGTGGATTGGAGGTGACGATGCGCCTCCCGGTAGCCCATTAACTATTTGTTTACTTTAACTTTTCGTTAAGTTTTATGTGACCGCTTCCTCCGCAATGCTGTCACACCTTTGGCACACCCAGGCCGTGTTTCCCTGTTTTACAGTTCTCTTGCACCTGCGGCGAGAGAGCGACCGGTCCCCTCCAAATCAGGCCGACGCTCCAAGAGCCCAAAGACTTGGGACGAAGACTCGAAATGGCGCGGATAGTCACTTCACCAGCCACCGTGACCCAACCGGCCGCTCACGCTCTCGACGCCCCCAATGGCCGGCCGGGCTACCCCCTAGTCCGGCCGGCACCTCTCTCGAGTTCCGGGCTGGCGTCGCGACGCGGCGGCGCCGTGACGCGGGCGGTTGAGCGTCTGGCGGATCTGCGCCTGACCGCGACGGCTGCGCGGGTGGACCTGGCCTGCAGTGCGAGGGATTGCCAGGATCTCGCTGAGACTCTGCGCAGCGACATGCTGCTCGCCGAGCATCGGGCCGGCCAGGGCCTTGTGGTCCTCTACATCGGGCCGCGTCCGGCGGGTTCGAACTGCAAGAGCGTGATTGAGGCCCGTATCGGCCAAGAGCTGACGCGCCTGCTGATCAGCGAGCAGCGGTACGACCTGCTCTCCTCGGCGAAGGTGGCGATGGTGCATCGGGAGCTTGATCTCCTGACCGACGGCCTGCTCGATATGGCGCTCGACGCGGCCGACGCCACGCCCCTCGTGGATCTTCTGCCTCAGGCTGCCTGAGCGGGTCGCCCCGGCTCATTCTTCTCATCCAGACTGCGTTCGAGAGCCGGATAGTAGGCTCCCAGCGTCACCGCTCTCAGTCCAATGAAGATCAGCAGGGCGCTCCAGAGGCCGTCGTTACCGAAGGCCGGCGCCATGATCCGCTCCGCGATCACGAACCCGATCAGCGACAGGATCATGGCGTTGCGCATTGCCGCCGTCCGCGTCGCGCCGATGAAGATACCGTCGAGCTGATAGGACCAGATGGAAATCAGCGGTGAGGCGATCATCCAGGGCAGCATGGCCTCTGCGGCGGCCCTAACCTCCGGCAGGTCGGTGAAGAGGGCGATCAGCATCGATCCGGCCAGCGCGTAGGCCAAGGTGAAGATCGCAGCCAGGGCCAGCGCCCAGAGGCTGGAAACCGTCACGGCGCTGCGAAAGGCGCGGCGGCTTCTGGCGCCGACCGCGCTGCCGGCCAAGACCTCCACGGCATGGGCGAAGCCGTCCAGTCCGAAGGCGAGGAAGGATTGGAACTGCAGCAGGATGGCGTTGCCCGCTAGCGTCGCCTCGCCGAACTGCGCCCCGCTGCGCGCGAAGAGCGCGAAGGCGACCTGGAGGCAGGCCGTGCGCAGGAAGATATCGCGGTTGACCCGCAGCAGGGCGATCAGTCGCGCACGGTCGCGCAGCGCCCGCCAGTCGACGCGCGCCGCCAGGTCTCTTAAGGCACGCCGCGCGAGCCAGAGTCCGAAGAGCAGGGCCAGGTACTCGGCGATCAGCGTTCCCGTGGCCGCCCCCTCGATCCGCCAGCCGAGCCCGACCACGAGCAGCAGCGTGATCGCGATGTTGCTGCCGTTGAGCAGAAGCTGTAGCAGCAGCACCGCCGCCGGTCGTTGAACGCCGAGCTGCCAGCCAAGCAGCGCGTAGAGCATCAGCGTCGCCGGCGCCCCCCAGATGCGGATGTCGATGTAGTCGCGCGCCAGCGCGGCCACCTCCGCGCCCGGGTCGAGCAGATGCAGCGCCAGCCCTGCCAGCGGCGCCTGCAGTGCCATGATCAGCAGCCCCAGCGCGCCTGCGATGATCAGCGACCGTAGCAGCGTGGCGCCCAGCTCGTCGCGGTTGCCGGCTCCGTGGGCTTGGGCTGCAAAGCCGGTCGTGCCCATCCGCAGAAAGCCGAAGCCCCAGTAGATGAAGTTGAAGAAGAGCGCGCCGATCGCGACGCCGCCCAGGTAGGCCGCATCGGGCTGATGCCCCATGGCCGCTGTGTCGACCGCCCCCAGCAGTGGGACGGAGAGGTTGGAGAGAATGATCGGGCCGGCGATCCTTAGCACCCGGCGGTTCCAGCCTCCTTCGGGCGCACCGGGCGGCCCGGATCCGGTGGGCGCTGGCGGCTGCGCTTGCTCCGGGCGGCTGGAGTTGACGGTCAAGCGGCGCAGTCCCTGGATGTTTCGGCAGAGCGCGCGCCGGAACGCGGACCGCCCTTCGGGCGGTTGCCCGTCTCATACGCCGACGAACTGACTCGGTTGTCGAACATGCGCTTGTCCGTGCCGGGGGTTTCGTGTCAGGAGGTGACGGGAGCATAGTCGCAGCTCTTCGCGGTCAACAAGCGGCGGAGCCGACGACTCCGCTGCGCGTCCAGCGCAGCGCGGAAGCCCCGTGCATGTTCCGGGGTGCGTATCTCGGGGTACGTACCCCGGAGTACGTATCTTGGGGCTCGTACCCCGAGGATCGTGGTTGCGAATTCGAAAGGAGGCTGTCTTCGCGATGGAAATCGCCCATCCCTATCTTCTCTTCCTGGGCGATGCGCCCGACCAGTTGGCCGCCAAGACGGCTCAGGGCGTGGCGCAGTGGCGCCCGGAATGGTGCCTCGGCCAGTTCCGCCTGCCGGGCTGCCAGGCTGATCTCGGCCTGCCCGACATGACCATGGAGCAGGCTGCCGAGGCCGGGGTGAAGACGGTGATCGTCGGTGTCGCCAATCGCGGCGGCCGCATCTCCACCGAGTGGATCGACGTGCTGGACCGCGCGCTGCAACTCGGCATGGACCTCGCCAGCGGTCTGCACAAGAAGCTGGCCGACGTCCCGATGCTCAAGGCCGCCGCTGAGCAGCATGGCCGCCAGCTCTTCGACGTGCGCCACCCGACCGAGGAGTTCGAGGTGGCCAGCGGCAAGCCGCGCTCGGGCAAGCGCCTGCTGGCCGTGGGCACCGACTGTTCGGTCGGTAAGATGTACGCGACCCTGGCGCTGGAGGCCGAGCTGCGCCGGCGCGGGACGAAGGCCGATTTCCGCGCGACCGGCCAGACCGGCATCCTGATCGCCGGCTCCGGCGTTTCCATCGACGCGGTGGTCGCCGACTTCATCTCCGGTGCCGTGGAATGGCTGTCGCCTGACAACGACGCGGATCACTGGGATCTGGTCGAGGGGCAGGGGTCCCTATTCCACGCCTCCTTCGCCGGCGTCTCCATGGGCCTGCTGCACGGGGCCCAGGCCGACGCGCTGGTGCTCTGTCACGAGCCGACGCGCAGCCATATGCGGGGGCTGCCGCACTATCCCCTGCCGGACCTCGCGCTCTGTCTGGAGCGCAATCTGGAGGCGGCCCGCCTGACCAATCCCAAGGCGGCTTTCGAAGGCATCGCAGTCAACACCTCCGGGCTGTCGCCGGAGGACGGCGACGATCTGCTGAAGAAGCTGAGCGACGACTTCGGCCTGCCGGCGGTCGATCCGGTGCGCACCGGGGTCGCTGCCATCGCCGACCGGCTGCAGGGGGCCTGATGCCCCGCCTGACCGTCCGGCGGGACTCCTTCCCCACGCGCGGCAGTTTCACCATCTCCCGCGGCAGCCGCACGGCCGTCGAGGTGGTGCTGGTCGAACTGGAGGCCGAGGAGGGCCACAAGGGGCGCGGCGAGTGCGTGCCCTACGCCCGCTACGGTGAGAGCGTCGAGGGCGTGCTGGCCGCAATCGAGGGACTGCGCGGCGCGCTGGAGGCCGGCGACCTGGACCGGCAGGGGCTGCAGACGGCCTTGCCCTCCGGTGCGGCACGCAACGCCCTGGACTGCGCCTTCTGGGATCTGGAGGCCAAAAGCAGCGGCCGGCGCGTCTGGCAGTTGGCCGGACTGGCCGAGCCCGGTTCGCTCACCACCGCCTATACCCTCTCCTTGGACAGTCCGGAGGCGATGGGTTCGGCGGCGGCGGCCAATGCCGCCCGTCCGCTGCTCAAGCTGAAGCTGGCCGGGCCGGAGGATCTGGCCCGGGTCGAGGCGGTCCGCGCTGGCGCGCCCGAGGCCAAACTGGTGGTCGATGCCAACGAGGGCTGGGACGCCGACGCTTACCTGCGGATCGCGCCGGAGCTTGCCCGGCTCGGGGTGAGCCTGGTCGAACAGCCCTTGCCGGCCGGCGCCGACGCGGCTCTGGCCGACTTGCCGCGCCCGGTGCCGCTCTGCGCCGACGAATCCTGTCACGACCGCAGCTCCCTGCCGCAGCTCAGGGGCCGCTACGATCTGATCAACGTCAAGCTCGACAAGACCGGCGGTCTGACGGAGGCGCTGGCTCTGGTCGCCGAGGCCGAGGCCGCCGGCTTCGGCGTCATGGTGGGCTGCATGCTGGCGACCTCCCTGGCCATGGCGCCGGCGACCCTGCCGGCCCAGCGTGCCCAGGTGGTGGACCTCGATGGCCCGCTGCTGTTGGCGGAGGATCGGGACCCGCCGCTGCGGATCGATGGCAGCACCATCCATCCGGCCGTGCCGGAGTTATGGGGTTAAAGCGGGATCGCCGACGCCGGAAAGCCTCAATGTCCGCTCCCTCTACATCCGACGCAGCAGATTGACCCGCATGGGCTGCTCGAAGCGCATGCGGCCCTTGGGGTCTCGGGTGCCGTGGGTGTCGAACTCCTCCCGCACGATGGCGGAATGCTCGGCGAAGGCCTGGCGGCGTGCCGGATCGATCCGCAGCATCTCCTCCTCGAAGGCCGCGAAGTCGGCGTAGCCGCTGCTGGTCAGGTAGAAGGCCTCCTCCAGCTCGTGCCAGATCCGTTCGGCGGCGGCCCTCTGTACGGCGCGGTGGGCGGCGGCACGGACCTCCGTCTCGTCGTCGAAGTGCCGCATGACCTCGAAGTTCGGTCCCTCGGCCAGCGGCTCCGCGACGTAGAGCAGGCCCTCCGGCTTCAGCACGCGGGCCGCTTCCTCGATGGCCAGATCCATCTTGTAGCGCGCGATGTGATGCAGCGAGTTGAAGAAGATGACGACGTCCAGGTGCCGGTCTGGGAAGGGCAGATGCTCGGCCTGACCCGCCAGGTAGCCGGCACCCCGCACCGCCTCGGCTTTGCGCGCCTTAGCGAGCTGAGCCTCCGAAGCCTCCAGGCCGACGGCCAGCGCACCCTCCGCCGCCAGAACCCGCACGAGCCCGCCGTCGCCGCAGCCCACGTCCAGCGCCGCCTTGCCGGTCGGGACCGTTTTCTCGACCAGAACGTCACGGTGGCGGCGCTGGGGGTGGGTCATGGTGTCTCCGGTTCTCATGGTCTCTCGCGCTAAACTTCAGGATGACGAGACAGTATCCCTCGCGACCTACGGTCTCAGCAAGCGGAGGTCTTGTTGAGACCGTGAGGGCTCAACGAGGTTGTGCGGGCGGCAAGCCCCGGCTAAGGCTCGACGGACGGCCGGCAAGGGGGAAGCGGAGACAGAATGGACATTGCTTTCGGCGACCAGGACTACCCCGACATTCGCCAGGGCGTGCGCGCCCTCTGCGCGGGCTTCGACGGCGCCTACTGGCGCGCCTGTGACCGAGAGCGCGCCTATCCGGCCGACTTCGTGCGGGCCCTGACCCAGGCCGGCTACCTCGCGGCGGTGATCCCGGAGGACTACGGCGGCTCCGGCCTGCCCTTGGCGGCGGCCTGCGCGATCCTGGAGGAGATCCATGCCTCGGGCGGCAATGCCGCCGCCGCCCATGCCCAGATGTACACCATGGGAACCCTTCTGCGGCACGGCAGCGCCCGGCAGAAGGAAGCGTATCTGCCGCAGATCGCGCGAGGCGAGCTGCGTTTGCAAGCCTTCGGCGTCACCGAACCGACCAGCGGCAGCGATACCCTCGACCTCTCGACCATGGCGACGCGCGACGGCGAGGGTTACCGGGTGAACGGCCAGAAGGTTTGGACCAGCCGGGCCGAGTACAGCGATCTGATGATCCTGCTGGCCCGCACCACGCCGAAGGACGCGGTGGCCAAGCGCGGCCAGGGCCTGTCGGTCTTCCTGGTCGACCTGCGCGGCGCGGTGGGCAAGGGCGTCACCATCCGGCCGATCCGCACCCTGCTGAACCACTCCACCACCGAGGTCTTCTTCGAGGATCTCTATGTGCCGCGCGACGCCCTGATCGGCGAGGAGGGGGAGGGCTTCCGCTACATTCTCGACGGCATGAACGCCGAGCGCATCCTGATCGCCAGCGAATGCCTGGGCGACGGCCGCTGGTTCGTCACCAGGGCACGCGACTACGCCAGCGAGCGGCAGGTCTTCGGCAAGGCCATCGGCGCGAACCAGGGCGTTCAGTTCCCGCTCGCCAAGGCCTACGCGCAGCTGCGCGCGGCCATGGGCATGGTGCGCGAGGCGGCCGCCAAGTTCGACGCCGGCGAGGCCTGCGGGCCGGAGGCCAACATGGCCAAGTTGCTGGCGGCCGAGGCTTCCTGGGCCGCCGCCGAGGTCTGCCTGCAGACCCACGGCGGCTACGGCTTCGCCGAGGAGTACGACGTAGAGCGCAAGTTCCGCGAGACGCGGCTCTATCAGGTCGCGCCGATCTCCACCAATCTGATCCTCGCCTACCTGGGCCAGCAGGTCCTCGGCCTGCCCAAGAGCTACTGAGCCCTGCCGAATTCGGTTTTGGCTGCGGTCTGCTCTATCTTCGGCTGCCCCTGTACCAACCCGGTACCGCCCCTGTACCGCTGCGGCTTTGCGCCGTCTCGATCCAGGCTTAAGGTTGACCGGCCGCGACCGAGACGGCGAACAGTCGGGGAGGGGACCGTGATGTCCCAGGAAAGGCCGGAGGCGGGACCGGAGGAGAAACCGGGCCGCAGGACGCTGGAGGGACTGCTCGTGGTCTCGGTCGAACAGGCCGTGGCGGCGCCCTACTGCGCCTGCAAGCTGGCCGATGCCGGCGCCCGCGTCATCAAGGTGGAACGCCCGGAGGGCGACTTCGCCCGTGGCTACGATCGCGCAGCGCGTGGCGAGAGCGCCTATTTCGTCTGGCTCAATCGCGGCAAGGAATCGGTTGCGTTGGACCTCAAGGACCCGGCGGACCTGGGCCTGCTGCGGCGCATGATCGCCCGCGCCGATGTCTTCATTCAGAACCTGGCGCCGGGGGTCGCCGCCCGGCTCGGGGTCGGATCGCAGGAGCTGCGGGCCGCCGATCCCCGGCTGATCACCCTGGACATCTCCGGCTACGGCGAAACGGGGCCCTACCGGGACATGAAGGCCTACGACCTGTTGATCCAGGCGGAGACGGGGCTCGCCGAGATCACCGGACATCCGGCCGGCCCCGGCCGCGTCGGCGTCTCGGTCTGCGACATCGCCGCCGGCATGTACGGCTACATGGCGGTGCTGGAGGCCCTGCTGGAGCGGGCGCAGAGCGGTCGAGGCAAGGCGATCCAGGTGTCCCTCTTCGATGCCCTGGCCGACTGGATGACGGTGCCGCTGCTGCATCAGGTCTACGGCGGACAGGCGCCCCGGCGCGTCGGGCTGAACCATCCCTCGATCGCCCCCTATGGCGCCTACGCGGCGGCGGACGGGGAAATCGTGGTGTCGATCCAGAACGAGCGGGAGTGGCATCGCTTCTGCGCCGAGGTTCTGCGGCGCCCGGACCTGGCCGAGGATCCGCGCTTTCTCGACACCAGCGCACGTGTGGCCAACCGTGCCGCCCTCGATGCGGAAATCGCGGCGATCTGGCGGAGCCTCACCGGCGCCGAACTGGTCGAGCGGCTGGAGCGGGGCGGGATCGCCTACGGGCGGGTGAACAGCCTGACCGACCTGGCCGAGCATCCTCAGCTTCGCCGCGTCTCGGTGGCGACGCCAGCGGGCGAACTGGATCTGGTGGCGCCGCCGGCTCGGCTGGTCGGGGAGGCGGTGGAGCTGGGCCGGGTGCCGGCGCTCGACGAGCAGGGCGCCGCCCTGCGCCAGGAGTTCGCCGAGCAGAGTGGGGAGCCGGGTGGCGAGGCCGGAGGGCAAGTCGAAAGAGGCCGGGAGGAGATGGTTCGATGAGCGGACAGACGGTCGAAGAGGCCGGCGCGCTGTCGCCGGAGCTGCAGGACTGGATCGGCCGAACCCACCTTGTGGAGGACACTGCCGATCTGGGCCGGGCAGTCGCTCTCCAGGCCACTCTGGAATCGCCCGAGGACCCACTGGCCTCGGGTGATGCCCTGCCGGAACTCTGGCACTGGATCTACTTCTGGGAGACGGCGCCCCTGTCCGGAACGGGCGCCGACGGCCATGGCGCGCGCGGGCGGTTCCTGCCGCCGATCGACCTCCCCCGGCGCATGTGGGCGGGCAGCCGTCTGACCTGGCTGCGGCCGCTGCGCATCGGACTGGCCATGACCCGGCAGACCGAGATCGCCGCGATCCAGGTGAAGCAGGGCCGCAGCGGTCGCCTCGCCTTCGTGACCCTGCGCCATGTCGTCAGCGACCCGGCCGGCCCCCTGTTGGAGGAGGAGCACGATATCGTCTACCGCGAGGCGGCGGAGGCTGGAGAAAGCTGGCGACCGGGTGCCCCCAGCGAGCGGAACCTCGTCTGGTCTCGCGAGATCGTGCCGAGTCCGCTGCTACTGTTCCGCTATTCGGCCCTAACCTTCAACGGCCATCGCATCCACTACGACCGGCCCTATGCGACGGAGGTGGAGGGTTATCCGGCACTCATCGTGCACGGCCCGTTGCTGGCGACCTGCATGGTCGACCTCGCGCGCCGTTCCGCGCCGGACAAGCGCATCGCAGCCTTCCGCTTCCGGGCGCTGGCCCCGATCTTCGACGACGCGCCTTTCCGGGTCTGCGGCGATCCAGACGACGGGGGCGCCGACCTCTGGGTCGAGGGGTTCGGCCGCAGCCTCTGCATGGAGGGGCGCGTCGACTGGGTGGCGCCGTAACGCCGCTATCGCCTCAGGCGGTCTTGGCGAAGGCCTTGACCAGCTTGACCACTTGATCGCGGACATCGCCTTCGGGGATCGCGTTGATCGCCCGCGCCAGCTCCAACGTCTGGCGGCTGAGGGGCAGGTCGTCCTTCTGTGTTTGCGCCTTGCCGCCGCTGCTGCTCAGTCCGTCGAAGAAGTAGCCGACGGCAACGCCAAGGACGTTGGCGACGTCCCACAGGCGGCTGCCGCCCATGCGGTTGGCGCCACTCTCGTACTTCTGAACCTGCTGAAACGTGATGCCGAGCTTATCGGCCAATGCCGACTGGCTCATGCCCAGGGCCACGCGCTTCTCGCGAAGGCGCCGGCCGATATGAACGTCGGTCGGATGGTACATGCTCGATTAACCTTTCGGTCGGCTGGGTCGCGCCGGGGGAAAAGAGAGTCGCGCAGGCCATTCTGTCCGAATCTGGATCTTTGCTGCCTGGAGCCTCTCGGTTCGGCACCCGACGTACGGGGCTCATCCCACCGACTTATGATCGGCAATCAAAACCCCTAATACGATTAAGGATAGAATACGTAGGGTTGCACAATCATGGTGTGTCAAAGTTGTGATGCCACTACGTTGGGGCGTGGCTGCCAACTGGCCTAAGACATACAATTAGGCTCTGAATGCCTCGCGTTATGCGGGCAGATACCGGGGCTCTACAGCCGATGTTCGCTATTCATAAGGGGGCGAACTTCTCTCGCAATGCGGGATGTTTCTGCCAAGGGGGTGTAGTGCCACTTGCCGAATTGCCCGGTGAAGGGCCGTGCGATGCCAGCGTCGCGCAGGTCCTGATGGAAGCGCGAGAACTTGGCCGAGCCACCCGGCAGATCGAAGACGTGTACGGGCCGTCCGGTCGCCGCCGCCTCGCAGGCCATGTTGACGGAATCACAGGTCACGACCACCGCGTCGGCCGAGCCGAGAAAGCCGAAGTAGGGGTTTTGAGCGCCCTTGCCGTCGTCGAAGCGGCCCGGCAAATCGCTCAACGCGTGCCGCAGGGTCTCCGTCGCGGCCTGACCTGTCCGCCGCGACACCGTGACCAGCAAGCTCCCGCCCGTCTCGGACTGGGCCTCGCGCAGCCGGTGCGCCAGCAGCTCGGCCTGCGGCGCCTCCAATTTGAAGACCTTGTTGCTTCCGCCCACGGCCACGGCGATCCAGGGGCGCGGCAGTTCCGTCAGCTCCGGTAACAGCTCGGCTCTGGCAGCGGCCAGGCGTTCGGGCGTGACGCGGCCCAGCGCCCCGAAGGTGGTCAGCACGTTCGGCCCTTCCAGCCGGTCGTGGCGGGGCACCACCACCAGGTCGAAACGGCTCAGCGGCTGATAGGGGCGCTGGATGTGGATGGCGAAGGTCCGGCCGCCGGCTGCCCGCGCGGCGGCCCGCAGACCGGCCGAGATCGCGGCGGCGCGTCGTCCCGTGCTGATGGCGATATCCGGCCAGGGCGGCGTCAAGGGACCGCCCTCGCGCACGGAGACACAGGTCAAAGGATCGATCCAGAAGCGCGGCGGCAGCCAGACCCATGGTTTCTGGGCGGTCATCCGCTTCACCACGGGCTGCGTGCCCAGGGCCTCAGCCAGCCCCAGGGCCTGAACCTCGATTCCGCTGCGTCCGTCGGTGACGACCCAACAGCTCGGCCGGCTGCCTGCAAGGCTGGCCGTATCGTCGTTTCGGTCGGCCGTCACGCGACCGCTCCGAGCCCGCCACCGAAGCTGCGATCTGCCGCACGATCTGCCCTTGAACAGCAGACCGTCATGGGTAATATCCTTGCGCAGAGAAGCCGCGAGGCGGCCGAGTTCTTTCGTCTTTCCACACCATCACCTTGGGAGGCAAGTGGCCGTGCGCCGGGTCAAGCTCGACCGGATCGATTTGCGCATCCTGCGAGATCTGCAGGAAAACGGACGCATGACCAACGTGGAGTTGGCCAAGCGTGCCGGAATCTCCGCGCCGCCCTGTCTGCGCCGCGTGCGGGCGCTGGAGGAAGGCGGGTTCATCCGCGGCTATCACGCCGAGGTGGCGACGGAGCCGCTCGGCTACGAGGTGATGTTCCTAGCGCTTGTGGGACTCGACAGCCAGAACGAATCGGTCCTGACCGCCTTCGAGGAGGAGGTCGGGAGCTGGCCGGAGGTCCGCGAGTGCCACATGATGCGCGGCCCCCACGACTTCGTCCTGAAGCTGGTGGCCCGCAACACGGCTCACGAGAATGAGCTGACCCAGAAGCTGACGGCCGCCCCGCACGTCTCCACCGTGCTGACGCTGCAGGTCATCCGCTCGGCGGTCGACCGACCCGGTGTGCCCATCGACGCGGAGAACGCGCCACTGGCCGCCGAGGAGTTCGACGAAGTCTGATCGGTCTGATCTGATGGGCGAGACCGGGAGGAGCCGCGAAATTGGCGGCGCCGCCCTGGGTCCCGTCGGCTGCTACGCCGCCCGCTCTGCGGACTCGCTTTCCTCGGCGACCGGATGGTTGGCCAGCAGTTCCAGCGCCTTCACCATGGCCGAGTGGTCCCAGGCCGCACCGCCGTTGGCGGCGCAGGCGTTGAACAGCTCCTGGGCCGTCGCGGTATTCGGCAGGCTGACGCCCAGGGCCTTGGCGCCCTGCAGGGCCAGGTTCAGATCCTTCTGGTGCAGTTCGATCCGGAAACCGGGGTCGAAGGTGCGCTTGATCATGCGCTCGCCATGCACCTCGAGAATGCGCGAGGAGGCCAGTCCGCCCATCAGCGCCTGACGCACCTTCGCTGGGTCGGCGCCCGCCTTCGAGGCGAAGACCAGGGCCTCGCCCACCGCCTCGATGGTCAGGGCCACCACGATCTGGTTGGCTACCTTAGTGGTTTGGCCCACGCCGTTGCCGCCGACCAGCGTGATGTTCTTGCCCATGGTCTCGAAGATCGGCTTGGCCCGGTCGAAGGCGGCCTGGGGACCGCCGACCATGATCGTCAGGCTGGCCGCCTTGGCCCCCACTTCGCCGCCGGAGACAGGCGCGTCCAGGTAGTGACAGCCTAGCCCCTCGATCTTCTCCGCGAAGACCTTGGTCTCGATCGGCGAGATCGAACTCATGTCGACGACCAGCTTGCCGGCACTCAGACCCTCGGCGACGCCGTCCGGGCCGAACAGGGTGGCTTCGACCTGCGGCGTGTCCGGCACCATGGTGACGATCACGTCGCTGGCCTCGGCAACCGCCTTGCGGCTTTCCAGGATGCTCAGACCCTTGTCCAACAGGTCCTGCGGCGCGGGGGAGCGATGCAGACAGCTTGCCACGCTGTAGCCGGCGTCGAGCAGATGGCCGGCCATGGGCGCGCCCATAATGCCGAGGCCGATGAAACCGATTCTTTCCATTCCGGACGTCTCCTTACTTTACGTATTTTTTGGCGTTAGGCCGCCGCCGCCGTCTGTGCCTTGGCACTACGGAACCAGCCGAGGCCAGCCTCGGTGCCGGCCGCCGGCTTGTACTCGCAGCCGATCCATCCGTCATAGCCCAAGTTGTCTAGGTGCGCGAAGAGGAAGGGGTAATTGATCTCGCCGCTGCCCGGCTCGTGCCGGCCCGGCGTGTCGGCCAACTGGATATGGGCGATGCGGTCGAGCTGCGCCGAGAGGGTGGGGGCCAGGTCGCCCTCCATGATCTGCATGTGATAGATATCGTACTGCAGGAAGAGGTTGGCGGAGCCCACCTTCTCCATGATCTCCAGCGCCTGACGGGTGCGGTTCAGGAAGAAGCCCGGGATGTCGCGGGTGTTGATCGGTTCGATCAGCAGCCTGATGCCGGCAGCCTCCAGCTTCTCGGCCGCGAACTTGAGGTTGGCGACGAAGGTCGCCTCCAGCTCCGCCGGATCGGCGCCCTCCGGTGCGATACCGGCCAGACAGTTGACCTGAGGGCAGCCCAGGGTCGTGGCGTAGGCGATGGCCTTGTCGACGCCGGCCCGGAACTCCTCCACCCGCTCGGGCAGGATCGCAACGCCGCGTTCGCCCGCGGCCCAGTCGCCGGCCGGCAGGTTGTGCAGCACCTGGGTCAGGCCTTGCTCTTTCAGCTTGGCCGCCAGATCCTCCGCCGGAAAGTCGTAGGGGAAGAGGTACTCCACCCCTTCGAAGCCGGCGCCAGCGGCAGCGGCGAAGCGGTCCAGAAAATCCAGCTCCGTGAAGAGCATGGTGAGATTGGCCGCGAACTTGGGCATAACGGGTCTCCCTCGGTTTCTCGTTTTTTGCTTCGGTGCCGTCTTTCGACACCGTCTTTCGGCGCCGTTTTCCGGCGGTGTCGGTCCTACTCGGCCGGCTCCAGAACCTTACCGGGAACCGTGGCGGTCGCATCCGCCGGCAGGTCTAGCGTCTCCTCGAACTCGTTGATCTTGTCGATCTCGGTGCCCATGGCGATGTTGGTCACGCGCTCCAGCATGAACTCGATGACCACCGGCACTTGGTGTTCTGCCATCAGCGCCTTGGCGCGCGCAAAGGCCTCCTGGAATTCGTTCGGGCTCGTCACGCGGATCGCCTTGCAGCCCAGCCCCTCGGCCACGGCCACATGGTCGACCCCGTAGGCGGCGGTGCTCTCGTCGTCCGGCAGGTTGATGTTATCGAACGCCAAGCTGACCTCGAAGTCCATATCGAGGTTGCGCTGGGCCTGGCGGATCAGCCCGAGGTAGGCGTTGTTCACCACGACGTGGAGGTAGGGCAGCTTGTGCTGCGCGCCGACCGCCAGCTCCTCCACCAGGAACTGGAAGTCGTAGTCGCCGGACAGGGCGACGATCTCCCGCTCGGGATCGGCCGCGCGCACGCCGAGCGCTGCCGGCAGGGTCCAACCGAGTGGCCCGGCCTGGCCGCAGTTGATCCAGTTGCGCGGCTTGTACACGCGCAGGAACTGGGCGCCAGCGATCTGCGAAAGACCGATGGTGGTCACGTAACAGGTGTCGCGTCCGAAGGCCTCGTTCATCTCCTCGTAGATGCGCTGGGGCTTCAGCGGGATCTGATCGAAGTGGGTCTTGCGCTGCAGGCTCCGCTTGCGCGCCAGGCAGGCTGCGGCCCAGGCGCTGCGGTCCGTCAGCTTGCCGGCCGCTGCCCAGTCCCGCGCCACCTCCACGAACAGCGCCAGCGCGGCGCCGGCGTCGGACACGATGCCGTAGTCCGGCGCGAAGACACGACCGATCTGGGTCGGTTCGATGTCCACATGCACGAAGGTGCGGCCCCGGGTGTAGGTGTCGATCGACCCGGTATGGCGGTTGGCCCAGCGGTTGCCGATCCCCAGGACGAAGTCGGACTCCAGGAAGTTGGCGTTGCCGTAGCGGTGGCTGGTCTGCAGGCCGCACATCCCGGCCATCAGATCGTGGTCGTCGGGAATGGTGCCCCAGCCCATCAGGGTGGGGATGACGGGAATGCCGGTGATCTCCGCGAAGGTCGTCAGTTCCTCCGACGCATCGGCGTTGATGATACCGCCGCCGGCGACGATGACCGGGCGCTCTGCGGCGTTCAGCATCGCCAGCGCCTTCTCGATCTGCTTGCGCGTCGCGGCGGGCTTGTAGACGGGCAGCGGCTCGTAGGTCTCGATGTCGAAATCGATCTCCGCTGTCTGCACATCGACCGGCAGGTCCACCAGCACGGGACCCGGACGGGCCGAGCGCATTAGGTGACAGGCCTTCTGGATCGCCATCGGCACCAGATAGGGCTCCATCACCGTGACCGCCCACTTGGTCACCGGCGCGGCAATGGACGCGATATCGACCGCTTGGAAATCCTCCTTGTCCAGCTTGGCGCGGGGCGCCTGGCCGGTGATGCAGAGGATCGGGATGGAGTCGGCGCTGGCCGAATAGAGGCCGGTGATCATGTCGGTCCCGGCCGGTCCGGAGGTGCCGATGCACAGGCCGATGTTGCCCGCCTCGGCGCGGGTGAACCCCTCGGCCATGTGCGAGGCGCCCTCGACGTGCCGCGCCAGGACGTGGCGGATGGAGCCCCGCTTCTTCATCGCGGAGTAGAGTGGATTGATGGCCGCGCCCGGCACACCGAAGGCCGTGGTCAAGCCCTCCTTCTCCAACACCAGAACAGCGGCATCGACGGCACGCATTCTCGCCATGATCGTCACCTCCCAGGGGTCTGTTCGGCTGCCCCGCTTTCATCGCGGCGCAGCGGCCTTATCAGTCTTCCCGCGATTATGGAGAGGAGTGTGGCTACGTGCAATTTTTTCAGAAAACTTTTCCATATTTCAGAAAAATACAGATAGGCTGCTGAAGATAAAGGAAATAGCGGTTTTTCAGATCCCCGGCTTTTCTAATGAGTAAAAATTTTTTTCACGGCTAAACTGAAGGTCACCGGGATCTGGAGGGCTTCGATGGCGTCTCATGAGAAGCGGTCGCGCGGCCGTCCGCGCAAGGACGAGGGCGCGGCGGGGCAGGGCAGCGTGCAGTCTCTGGATCGCGCCATCGCACTTCTGAAGCTGGTGTCCCAGGGCAGCGGCCTGTCCCTGACCGAGGTCTCCGGTGCCGCCGGTCTGGCCCCCTCGACCGCCTATCGCATGCTGACCACGCTGCAGCAGCACGGCATGGTCGAGTTCGACGAGATCAATCAGCTTTGGTTCGTCGGGGTCGAGACCTTCCGCATGGGCACCACCTTCCTGCGCCGGCGCAAGCTGGTCGAGCGCGGGCGCACGGTGATTCAGACGCTGATGCAGGAAACCGGTGAGACGGCGAACCTGGCGGTGGCCGACGAGCAGGCTGTGGTCTTCGTCAGCCAGGTGGAAACCCACGAGGCGATCCGCGCCTTCTTCCGTCCCGGCACGCGCAGTCCCTACCACGCCTCGGGGATCGGCAAGGCCATCCTGGCCTACTGCGACGATGCCCGGGTCGAGCGGCTGATCGCGGCCTGCGGTCTGCAGAGCTTCACCGCCAAAACGCTTGCGAGCCCGGCCGCGCTGGTCGCCGACCTGGCGGCGATCCGCCAGCGCGGCTTCGCCATCGACGACGAGGAGCGCAACGAGGGGATGCGTTGCGTCGCCGCCCCGGTCTTTAACGAGTTCGGGGAGCCGATCGGCGGGGTCTCGGTCTCCGGACCCTCGGTGCGGGTCACGGCCGCGCGCGTCGATACCTACGGTCCGCGCGTGCGAGCAGCGGGTCAGGAGATCACGCAGGCGATGGGCGGGCGCTGGCCAGACCCGAACGCCTCTCCCCCGAATGCCTCTCCCCTGAATGCCTCTCCATAGATACGTAGGTAACGAAAAAGTCTCGGGCTTTGAGAAATCGAGCGAGCCCGAGACAGCCTAAGCTAGACGAAAGCCACCTTAAGAATTTCGTAGGCCTTGGCCCCCTTGGGCGTCGCGACCTCGACGGAATCGCCTTCCGCCTTACCGACCAGGGCGCGCGCGATGGGGCTGGTGACCGCGATCTTGCCGTCCTTCACGTCGGCTTCAAGTTCGCCGACGATCTGGTAGGTCACTTCTTCGTCGGTATCCTCGTCCACCACCGTCACGGTCGCCCCGAACTTCACGGTATCGCCGGACAGTTTCGTCGGGTCGATCACTTGGGCGCGGCTGATCTTGTCCTCCAATTCGGCCACCCGGCCCTCAATGAAGGACTGGCGCTCGCGCGCGGCGTGGTACTCGGCATTTTCTGACAGATCGCCATGTTCGCGCGCTTCCGCGATCGCCTTGATCACATCCGGGCGGGCCTGGGTTTTAAGCTGCTTCAATTCCACCTCCAGGCGCTCGTAGCCCTCGGCGGTCATGGGGAACTTTTCGGTCATGGCGATACCTGTCACCAGAAGTGGCGTTGTTCGTTCTTAAAGAGGGGATATTTCGACGGAAAGAGCCTGTCAGTGCGCCGGTTTGGAGACTGGCGCTCAGCAGGCGGTCAGAACGATCCCACAAAATAAGACTGTAGAGGCGCGACTTCAAGCTGGCCGGACTTGAGGGCCGCGATGGCCTGGACCGCCGCATCGGCACCCGCGATGGTGGTATAGTAGGGAATTCCGTTCGTCAGGGCGGTTCGCCGAATCGAGAAGGAATCGGCGATGGCCTTGGCGTCCTCCGTCGTATTGAAGACCAGCTGGACGCCGCCGTCGATCATGCGGTCGACCACGTGCGGCCGGCCCTCGCGAACCTTGTTGATCGCCTCCACCGGCTGACCCTGATCGGCCAGGAAGCCGGCCGTACCGCTGGTGGCGATCACGTCGAAGCCCAGATCGGACAATTCGGCCGCCAGCTTTGCCGCTGCCGGCTTGTCCTCGTCCCGAACCGACAGGAAGACCGTGCCCTCGTGCGGCAGGGTGATGCCGGCGCCGAGCTGAGCCTTCAGGAAGGCCTTGGCGAAGTCGCTGTCGAGACCCATGACCTCGCCGGTGGATTTCATCTCCGGTCCCAGCACCACGTCGACCCCGGGGAAGCGTGCGAAGGGGAAGACCGCCTCCTTGACCGCGATGTGGCGACGCTTGGCCTCGGGAATGGCGAAGCTCTCCAGCTTCTCGCCGGCCATGACCCTGGCGGCGATCTTGGCGATGGGAACGCCGGTTGCCTTGGCGACGAAGGGAACGGTGCGGCTGGCCCGCGGATTGACCTCCAGGATGTAGATCTCGCCGCCGCGCACCGCAAACTGCACGTTCATCAGGCCGACCACCTCCAGGCCCTTGGCCAGCAGCCGCGTCTGGCGAGCGATCTCCTCCTGGATCTCGTCGCCCAAAGAATGCGGCGGCAGGGCACAGGCCGAGTCGCCCGAGTGGATCCCGGCTTCCTCGATATGCTCCATGATGCCGGCGACGTAGACCTCCTCGCCGTCGCTGACGGCGTCCACGTCCACCTCGATGGCGTCGGAGAGGTAGCTGTCGAGCAGCACCGGGTTCCGCCCGGAGACCTGCACGGCGGTCGCGATGTAGTCGTCCAGCTCCTGCTGATCATGGACGATCCGCATGGCCCGCCCGCCCAGCACGTAGGAGGGGCGCAGCAGCACCGGATAGCCGATCTCCAGCGCGACGCTGCGCGCCTCCTCGACCGTGGTGGCGGTTCCGTTGGCCGGCTGCTTCAGCTCCAGCGTCTTGAGCAGCTGTTGGAAGCGCCGCCGGTCCTCGGCCAGGTCGATGGCGTCCGGGGAGGTGCCCAGGATCGGAATCCCGGCTGTCTCCAAATCCTCGGCCAGCTTCAGCGGGGTCTGTCCGCCGAACTGCACGATGGCGCCCTTCAGGGTTCCCTTGGCCTGCTCGACCCGCGCGATCTCGATCACGTCCTCGGCGGTCAGCGGCTCGAAGTAGAGACGGTCGGAAGTGTCATAGTCGGTCGAGACCGTCTCCGGGTTGCAGTTGACCATGATGGTCTCGAACCCGGCTTCTTTGAGCGCATAGGCGGCGTGAACGCAGCAGTAGTCGAACTCGATGCCCTGACCGATCCGGTTCGGCCCACCGCCGAGGATCATCACCTTGGCGGCGTCGCTCGGCACCGCCTCGCAGGCCGCGGGCGCCCAGCCGTCGCCCTCGTAGGCCGAATACATGTAGGGGGTCAGAGAGGGGAATTCGCCGCCGCAGGTGTCGATCCGCTTGTAGGTCGGGCGCACGTCGCGGGCGTGGCGCGCGGCCGCGACGACCTGGGCGTCGACGCCGGTCAGCTTGGCCAGGCGCGCGTCGGAAAAGCCCATCTTCTTGAGTCGCAGCAGGGCGAGCGCGTCCTCCGGCAGGCCGTCGCGCACCAGGGCGGCCTCGGCCGTCACGATCTCCTCGATCTGACGCAGGAACCAGGGATCGTAGCGGGTCGCCTGTCGGATCTGCTCCAGGCTCAGGCCGTCGCGGAAGGCCTGGGCCACGCTAAGCGCCCGGTCCGGCAGCGGCTTGGCCAGATGGATCGCAACGGCTTCCCGGTCCAGGCTGCCGTCGGCGGCGCGGGCGCCGGGGATCTCGACTTCGTCGAAGCCGTCCAGGCCCGTTTCCATGGACCGCAGGGCCTTCTGCAGCGCCTCCTGCAGGCAGCGGCCGATCGCCATGGCCTCGCCGACCGACTTCATGGAGGTCGTCAACGACGGCTCGGAGCCCGCGAACTTCTCGAAGGTGAAGCGCGGCATCTTCACGACCACGTAGTCGATGGTCGGCTCGAAGGAGGCCGGGGTCACCTTCGTGATGTCGTTGGTCAGCTCGTCCAGGGTGTAGCCGACCGCCAGCTTTGCCGCGATCTTGGCGATCGGAAAGCCGGTGGCCTTGGAGGCGAGGGCCGAGGAGCGCGAAACCCGGGGGTTCATCTCGATCACCACCAGATCGCCGCTTTCGGGATCCACGGCGAACTGGACGTTCGACCCGCCGGTGTCCACCCCGATCTCCCGCAGGCAGGCGATGGAGGCGTCGCGCATCAGCTGATATTCCTTGTCGGTCAGCGTCAGCGCGGGCGCCACCGTCACGGAATCGCCCGTATGGATGCCCATGGGATCCAGATTCTCGATGGAGCAGACGATGATGCAGTTGTCCGCGCTGTCGCGGACCACCTCCATCTCGTACTCCTTCCAGCCCAGGACCGACTGCTCGATGAGACAGCTGTCGGTCGGGCTCGCGCGCAGGCCGCCGCGCACGATCTCCTCGAACTCTTCGCGGTTGTAGGCGATGCCGCCGCCGGTCCCGCCGAGCGTGAAGGAGGGGCGGATGATCGCCGGCAGGCCGGTCTTCTCCAGCGCCGCGACGGCTTCCTCGTAGGTGGAGACCATGACGCTGGCCGGGCTCTTCAGGCCGATGGCGTCCATCGCCTCTCGGAAGCGCTGGCGATCCTCGGCCTTGTCGATCACGTCGGCGTCGGCGCCGATCATCTCCACGCCGTACTGCTCCAGGACGCCGCTGCGGAACAGCTCCAGGGAGGTGTTGAGGGCCGTCTGTCCGCCCATCGTCGGCAGCAGCGCGTCGGGCCGCTCCTTGGCGATCACCTTGGCCACCACCTCGGGCGTGATCGGCTCGATGTAGGTGGCGTCCGCCAGTCCGGGGTCGGTCATGATCGTGGCGGGGTTGGAGTTCACCAGGATCACCCGGTAGCCCTCCTCACGCAGGGCCTTGCAGGCCTGGGCGCCGGAATAGTCGAATTCGCAAGCCTGGCCGATGATGATGGGCCCGGCGCCAACGATCAGGATGGACTGGATATCGGTACGTTTCGGCATGAGGGTCTTTTGCGGCAGGAGGTTCGGAACGGTTTGCGGGCGTTTGGTCGTGTCCGGAAACTGGGGCTTTTCGCGCTCGCAGAGCCCCTGACCGGACGCGCCTGGACCGCGTCGGTTGGAACTCGACTCGCTTCGTCTGTGCTGAAGGCAGGCCTATGCCACGCGCGCGCGCGCTTGGGAAGGGGCAAGAGCGGGGAAGGTCGGCCCGCCGTCGAAGAAATCCTGCAACATCCTTGAGAGGACGCGCAGAGCGAGACGCTGGCGAGGCGCCGGTGAGACTGAGGCGCGGGCAAGGGTGTGGGCCGAGGGCGCAGGCAAGAAAAAAGGGCCGTGCCAGGCGGCACGGCCCAAGTTTAGGGAGGAAACGCCCTTAGAGACGTACGACAGAGCAGCAGCGGACGGTGCCGCCCATGTCGCACTGCACAATTTGGTCCTCATCCGGCGACTTGGCAAGGGAAAAAGCTATCGTCCTGTTCCGGCTCAGCTTCTCTTTCCGTAACGTGGCATCTGGGGAACAGTGGTCTTTTCGGTGTTTGCTGCAGTGCAGCAGAATCGCGGCGACTCCAGCCGTTTTCAAGGTTTGCCGGCGGTCGGCGGTGGTCGGCTGGGTCCGGTCAAGCCGGTCGTTTAACGAGACCTGCAGTCTCATTGCCGAAAGCTGGCACGCCGATTGCTCAGAAAACTCCGACGATTCGAGCCGCGATTCGGGAGACTTCCATGCTCGGCCCTCTCTTCCGCCCCTTGGCGGGCACCCTGCCGCGAATTCAGCCGCAGATTCAGCCGCAGACTGGACGAAAGATCGGGCCGCCGATCCGTAGCGGCCTTCTGGCGCTGGTCCTGGGCCTTGCCGCAAACCTGTTGGCCGGCCCGGCCTGGGGCAGCCTCGAAGCGCCGAAATCGGACAATCCGGGGGCTATTCGGACCGCTCAACCGCTGTCGGCCTGGGATCTCTGCGGCCGGAACATCGCCGCGGCCGAGCAGCTTCTGAGTCTGCCCAAGCACCTGCTGACCGCCTTGTCGCGGACCGAGTCGGGGCGCTGGAACCGCGACCGCCAGGCACATCTTGCCTGGCCCTGGACCGTCATGGCCGAGGGCAAGGGGCGTTATCTGCCGACCAAGGCCGCCGCCATCGCGGAAGTGCAGGCGCTGAAGGCGCGCGGGGTGCGGAACATCGACGTGGGCTGCATGCAGATCAATCTGCATTTCCATCCCGATGCCTTCGAGTCCCTGACCCAGGCCTTCGATCCGGCCTTCAACGTGGCCTATGCCGCGAAGTTCCTGACCGACCTGCGGGCCAAGACCAATAGCTGGACCAAGGCCATCGGCCGCTACCACTCCGCCACTCCTGCCTTCGCGAACCGCTATCGCGGCAAGGTCTTCCGCTATTGGAACGAGGAAAAGCGCCTGGCCGCCCAGGCGGCGCGGGAGGCTCGCCGCGCCGCGCGCGACGCCGCGAAGGCGCGGGCCCAGGCCGCGCAGGAGGCATCGGCCCAGGGACTACCGGCCCAGGGACTACCGGCCCAAGGAATACCGGCCCAGGGACTACCAGCGATTTCGGCGGATGCGCGGCTGACCGGCCTGACCGGGCAAGCGGCGCCCGGCGCTCTTCGCTGAAGGCGCCCGGACAAGGTCTTCACGAAACCGTGAAGTCGCTCGATCGCCTCGCCCTCGGTCTGATCAGAAATTCACGCAATACGATTCAAATATTGAATAAACACAATCTTATGCTGTAGCATCAACCCTAAGCTGCGCTGTCGAGCGCAGAAACACGCAAGGGGATGCGACCGTGGCGATCATCGATGTCACTGCTCCGACGGACGCGGAGCCGGGTGCCGACTACTTCTACTTCGCCCGAGACTCCATGCGGGAGCTTGGCCTCAGGCATGCCGAAGCCTTTCAGACCGCCAAGCCCTTCCCGCATGTGGTCATCGACGACTTTTTGCCGCTTGAGGTCGCCAGGCGGATCGCCGCCACCTTCCCGGACAGCGATTATCCCGGCTGGCGCCTCACGGGGCCCGGCGATGCGAAACACAGCAACGACCGCCGGATCGAAAAACTGACCACCGGCAATGAAGAGACCTTCCCGCCCTACATCCGCCACGTGATGTACGGACTGCAGTCCGGGGTCTTCTGCGATTTTCTCAGCCGCCTGACGGGGATCGAGTTTCTGGCGCCCGATCCGGGTTTTCACGGTTGCGGTCTGCATTCCACCGGCCGGGGCGGGCGCCTGATGGTGCATGTCGACGCCTCGCGTCACCCGGACAAGAAGATGTCCCAGGTGATCAACTGCCTCTACTACTGCACGCCCGACTGGAAGCCGGAATACGGCGGTGCCTTGGAGCTTTGGAACGAGGACGCCAGCGCCTGCGTGACCAAGATCGAGCCTCTCTTCAACCGCATGGCGGTCTTCTTCACCGGCCGCCGTTCCTTCCACGGCCATCCGCATCCGCTGACCTGTCCGGACTCCCTGCGCCGCAATTCCCTGGCGACCTACTACTACACGACGGACAAGACGAAGGCCGACATCGACTACACCAACTACGTTCAATGGGTTGCCACGAACGAGCACGACGCCGCCTCCCTGCAGCACCGCTTGAAAAGCGGCATGCGCAAGTACCTGCCCGCGTCGGTCGTCAACCAGGCCGCGACCTGGGTCAGGCGTCTGAAGCGCTAGTTTGCGGCCGTCTTGCTCTGTCGGACGCTTTCTTTCCTGCGTCAGGCTGAACCCCTCGGCGGCTTGCCCGAGTGATCGGCTTCGACAGGCTCAGCAGGAAGGGATTTGTGTCGGGGAGAGAGCCTGTCCCGTCTCAAGCCGAGACGGAAGCCTCGACCCTTTCGGCACCTCCAACCATCCTTCTGGCTGAACCCCATCCTTCAAGCTGAGCGCCCATCCTTCAGGCTGAGCCTGTCGAAGCCCGCAACGCTGGCAACGGCATCTCTAGAAGTTCAGCCGTCCGCCGAGCAGGAAGCCGTGGTCGCGAGCGCCCTCTCCGAAGCGCCCGGCATAGCCGGCGGAGAGTGCCCAGCCATCGTCGGCGGCCAGGTCGGCGCCCAGGCTGAGGGCTGCGGAGTGGTCCGGCTCCTCCAGGCCGGGCACGCGCCAGCTAGTTGTGGTGCCGGCAAAGCGGGCGGTGGTGTCGGTGCTCTCGTCGCCGAGCCGCCCGATCCAGAGCGCCTGGGCGCGCGGGGTGAGGGTCAGGCCCTGGCCCAGCTCGAAGTCGCTGGCGACGCCGACCCCGAAGCGCGGCTGGAGGCTTAGCGTGTCGGCGCTGTCGATCTCCAGGTTGGCGCCGGCGGCGCCGCTTTCGCTCCAGGCCTCCTGGTAGAGCCAGGAGGCGCCGAGGCCGGCTGTGGGGGTGAGGGTGAGGCCGGAGAGCTGCCAGTCGTAGCCGACGGCGAGATCGCCCAGCACCTCGACCCCGTCGCGCTCGCCCTCTGCCGTTTCGGAGAAGCCGCCGAAGCGGATCTCGCGTTCGCTCTCGAAGCGATGGCCAGCAAAGCCCAGGCTGCCGCTGACCTGCCAGGGGCCAGGGGCCCAGGTCAGCTTGGCGGCGGCGAGGAGGGAGGTACTGTCGGTCTCGGCCAGCCCGTCGTCGGTGGAGACCTGCCCGCCGAAGCCGCCGAGGCCGAGGCTGAGGGAGACCTCCTCGTTCAGCGGCAGGACGACGCCACCGGCGGCGCCGGCGTAGTATCTGTTCTGCCCCGCCGAACTGCCTTCACCGTCGCGGCTGCCGAAGCCGCCCAGGCCCTCGAACCAGAAATGCGGCCCGCTCTGCTCCGCCGGGCCGGGCCCGGAGGCGGCGGCCAGACCGAGGCTATCGAGGGCGTCGCTGGCGCCGGTCTCGGCTCGGGCGAACTGGGTGAGGCCGGCGATACCGCCGAAGGTGCTGCCGCCGCTGCCGGTGGGGATGATGGCCAGCAGGTTCTGTCCGGCGAGTTGGACGATCTGGCTGCTGCCGGTCATGCCGCTGCCGGAGAGCTGGCGTGTGGCCTCCTCGACCTTGGTCGCGGTCAGGGGGGAGAGCGCCTGGATCAGGGACTGGCTGCCGGGGGTAGGTGCGGCTTGCAGGCCGTCCAGGGCGGCGGCGGTGCCGCTCAGCGCCGGGGTGGTGACGACCCTGCGGAAGTCGAGGGCGTTGCGGTCGAGCTGCAGCAGGACGTTGTTGTCCTGGGTCAGCAGGCTGAGATCGAAGAAGGCTAGGGTCTCGCCGGGGGCCAGGCCGACGCCGTCGAAGGCGCCAGCGATGCCGCTGGTGGTCTGGAGGATCAGGAACTGCTGTCCGTCGCTGTAGCTGCCTGCCTGGGGCGTCACCTCGACGCTGCCGCCGTTTACGGTGGCGGTGCCGGTAACGTTCAGCAGATCCGCGCTGCCATCCGGCGCGATTTCCACCGCCAGGACCGAGCCGGGACTGAAGGTCACCGACCTCGAGTTCAGGGTGCCGATGGAGTTGCCCGGCGCGACCCGGCCGTTGACGGTGACCGCGCCGAGCGTGCCGGTCCCGCCCAGGGTGCCGCCGGCGTTGACGTTCGCTGGGTTAATGTTGCTCAGGGTGCCGTTGACAATCAGGCTGCCGCCGGAGACTGTGGGAGTGCCGATGTAGTTGGCGTTGGCGCCCTCGATCACCAGCGTTCCGGCGCCGGACTTGATCAGTCTGCCGTCACCGGCCAAGGCGTCGTCGCCGGCCAGGCTGAGGCTGCCGCTGTTGACGCGCAGGTCGGTGACCGCGCTGACGTGTAGGTAGAGCTTGCGGCCTCCGCCCTGGCCGTTGGGCCCGGCGCGGTTGCCGCTGCCGCCGCTGCCGCCGGTGACACTGTAGGTTCCGGTGAAGGCGCCGTCGACGATGGTCAAGCTGCCGCCGTCGCGCACGAAGATGGCGCCGCCCACGGCGGAGCCGCCTTCACCGCCGTCGCCGCTACTGCCGCCTGCGCCTCCGCCGAAACCGCCGCTGCCGCCGCTACTACCGCCGCCGTCGCTACCACCGCCGCCGCCGCCGAAGCCGCTGTTGCCGCCGCGTAAGCCGCCGCCTCCTCCGCCGCCGAAGTCGCCGCCTCCGCCGCCGTCGATGTTGCCGCCGCCGCCGCCGCCGCCGGTACCGCCGTTACCGCCGTTGACGGGACCGGTCACGTTGCCGCCGCCGCCGCCGCCGCTGAAGCCGCCGTTGCCGCCGTTGGCGGAGCTGCCTCCGCCTCCGCCGCCTCCGCCGCCGGCATCGCCGTTGTTGTTGCCCGAGGAGCCGCCACCAACGCCGCCGCCGTTGCCGCCGGCGCCTCCGCCGCCGCTGTTGTCGCCGTCGCCACCGTTGCTGGTCTCGCCGCCGCCGCCGCCGCCGCCGCCAGGTACGCCGCCGCCGACGAAAACTCCACCAGCACCGCCGTTTCCTTCGCGGCCACCGCCGCCGCCGCCGCCGGCGTTGCCGTCGCCGCCGTTGCCGAATTCGCCGCCGCCGCCGCCGCGGCTGGTACCGCCGGTGCCTTCGTAGCCGCCGCCGCCTCCAGGGCCACCCAGGCCGTCGCCTCCGTCGCCACCCAAGCCTCCGCCGCCGCCGCCGCTGCCGGCGGCGGTCACGCTGTTGCCGCCGTTGCCGCCCTGGGCCGTGGCGGTGCCGACGATGACGCCGGAGAGGCTGGCGCTGGCGCCGGCGTTCACGAAGACCGCTGCCCCCGCACCCAGGCCACCGCCGCCGCCCCCGGCAGAGGAGCCGCCTACACCGCCGTTGCCGCCCTGGGCGCGGGCGTTGTCGATGGTGACGTTGGCGATGCTGGCGGCGCCGCCCTGGATGAAGAAGACGCGGCCGTTGTTCTGGGCGTCGATGGTGTTGCCGCCGCCGTTGACGGTCAGGTTGGCCATGATCATCGGCAGCGACCGGGTCAGGGCGATGTTGCCGGTGATGTTGATGGTGTTGGTTGGGTCGCCATTGCTGTTGGCCGTGAAGATGGCGCTGCGCAGGTCTGTCTCGTTGGACACGTTGAAGTTCGCCGCCTTGGCCGGCCCGACCGTCGTTCCGGCCGCCAGGCTCAGCACCAAAGCCGTTCCGGCTAGGGCGCTGCGGCCCAGAAGACTCGGGCGCCGTCCGGTGCCTTGGCGATGTGCGGTCTGTCGTTTCCGAGCCTGCATTGTCTCTCTCGTCTCCTGGGGTGTTTTGGCCGAAGCGGGACGGCGCGGCCTTAGAAGTTCAGCCGTCCGCCGAGCAGGAAGCCGTGGTCGCGGGCGCCCTCGCCGAAGCGTCCGGCGTAGCCGGCCGACAGCGCCCAACCCTCCTCGGCGGCCAGGTCGGCGCCCAGGCTGAGGGCGGCGGAGTGGTCCGGCTCCTCCAGGCCGGGCACGCGCCAGGAGGCGTCGCTGCCGGCGAAGCGGGCGGTGGTGTCGCTGCTCTCGTCGCCGAGGCGGCCGATCCAGAGCGCCTGGGCGCGCGGGGTAAGGGTCAGGCCCTGGCCCAGCTCGAAGTCGCTGGCGACGCCGACCCCGAGGCGCGGCTGGAGGCTCAATGTGTCGGCGCTGTCGATCTCCAGGTTGGCGCCGCCGGCGCCGCTCTCGCTCCAGGATTCCTGGTAGAGCCAGGAGCCGCCGAGGCCGGCGGTGGGCGTGAGGGTGACGCCCGAGAGTTGCCAGTCGTAGCCGACGGCGAGATCGCCGAGCACCTCATAGCCGTCGCGCTCGCCCTCGGCCGTTTCGGAAAAACCGCCGAAGCGCACCTCGCGCTCGCTCTCGAAGCGGTGGCCGGCGAAGCCGAGGCTGCCGCTGACCTGCCAGGGGCCGGGGGCCCAGGTCAGCTTGGCGGCGGCCAGCAGGGAGGTGCTGTCGGTTTCGGCCAGGCCGTCGTCGGTGGAGACCTCGCCGCCGAAGCCGCCGAGGCCGAGGCTCAAGGAGAGCGCCTCGTTCAGCGGCAGAACCACACCGCCGGCTGCGCCGGCGTAGTATCTGTTCTGATCGGCGGCCGCTCCCTCGCCGTCGCGGCTGCCGAAACCGCCGAGGCCCTCGAACCAGAAATGCGGGCCGCTCTGCTCCGCCGGGCCGGGGCCGGAGGCGGCGGCCAGGCCGAGACTGTCGAGGGCGTCGCTGGCGCCGGTCTCGGCCAGGGCGAACTGGGTGAGGCCGGCGATACCGCCGAAAGAGCCGCCGCCGCTGCCGGTGGGGATGATGGCCAGCAGGTTCTGTCCGGCGAGCTGGACGATCTGGCTGCTGCCGGTCATGCCGCTGCCCGAGAGCTGGCGCGTGGCCTCCTCGACCTCGCTCGCGGTCAGGGGGGAGAGGGCCTGGATCAGGGACTGGCTGCCGGGCGTGGGCGCGGCTTGCAGGCGGTCGAGGGCGGTGGCGGTGCCGCTCAGCGCCGGGGTGGTGACGAGGCTTGCGAAGGTCGAGGAGGTGCGGTCGAGCTGCAGCAGCAGGTCGTTGCCCTGGGTCAGCAGGCTGAGATCGAAGAAGGCCAAGGTCTGGCCGGGGGCCAGGCCGACGCCGTCGAAGGCGCCGGTGACGCCACCTGTAGTCTGGAGGATCAGGAACTGTTGACCGTCGCTATAGCCGCCGGCTTGGGGTGTGACCTCGACGCTGCCGCCGGTCACGGTGGCGGTGCCGGTGACGTTCAGCAGATCCGCGCTGCCATCCGGCGCGATTTCCACTGCCAGGATGGAGCCGGGGGCGAAGGTGACTGACCCGCTGTTCAGGGTCCCGATGGAGTTGCCCGGTGCCACCCGGCCGTTGGCGGTGACGTCGCCGAGCGTGCCGGTCCCGCCCAGGGTGCCGCCGCTGCCGAGGGTGACGTCGCCGAGGGTGCCGTTGACGATCAAGCTGCCGCCGGTGACCGTGGTGGTGCCGCTGTAGTTGGCGTTGGCGCCCTCGATCACCAGCGTTCCGGCGCCGGACTTGATCAGGCTGCCGTTGCCGGCCAGGGCGTCGTCGCCGGCCAAGCTACGGCTGGCGCTGGTGATGCGCAGCTCGGTGCTAGCCGCGTTGTGCAAGTAGAGCTTGCGGCCTTGAGCCTGGCCGTCGGCGCCGCTGGTGCCGCCGATGCCGCCGGTACCGCGAGTGATGCCGTAGGTTCCGGTGAAGGCGCCGTCGAGGATGGTCAGGCTGCCGCCGTCGCGCACGAAGATGGCGCCGCCCAGCGCATCGCCGCCGTCGCCACCGCCGGCGATGACGCCGCCGTTGCCGCCGCCGAAGCCGCCGCTGCCGCCTGTTGCAGCGCTACCTCCGCCGCCGCCGCCGCCGAAGCCTCCGTTGCCGGCGCTGAAGCCGATGCCGAAGCCGCCGCCGCCGCCGCCGCCGCCGAAGTCGCCGCCGTTGCCGCCGTTGTTGGTGCCGCCTCCACCGCCGCCGCCTGTGCCGCCGTTGCCACCGTTGCCGGGGGTGGCGCCGAATCGGCCGCTTCCGCCGCCGCCGCCGCCTGTGCCGCCGTCGCCGCCGTTGCCGCCGCCGCCGGCGCCACCGCCACCGCCTCCACCGTTGCCGCCGTTGTTGCCGCCGCCACCGCCTAAGGCGCCTGTGCCGCCATTGCCGCCCCCACCGTCGCCGCCGGAGGCATTCGATGCGTTATCGCCGCCAACCTCGCGACCGCCACCACCACCACCACCGCTATTAGTTGGAGTACCGCTGTCGTCGCCGCCGTTGCCAAATTCGCCGCCGCCGCCGCCGGCGGCGCCGATAACAGTGGCGCTGCCGCCGGCTCCTTCGTAGCCGCCTCCGCCGCCCTGGCCGCCGTTGCCGCCGCCGTCGCCTCCGTCGCCGCCCAGGCCGCCGCCGCCGCCGGTGCCCACGGAGCCAACGGTCGTGTTCCCGCCGTTGCCGCCCTGGGCGGTTGCCCTGCCGAAGGTGACGCTGGAGAGGCTGGCACTGGCGCCGTCGTTCACGAAGACCGCCGCGCCCGCGCCCAGGCCACCGCCGCCGCCTCCACCGCCATTGCGCCCGCCGCTCCCGCCGTTGCCGCCTTGGGCACGGGCGTTGTCGATGGTGACGTTGGAGATGTTGGCGGTGCCGCCCTGAATGAAGAAGACGCGGCCGTTGTTCTGGGCGTCGATGGTGTTGCCGCCGCCGTTGACGGTCAGGCTGGCGGTGATCATCGGCAGCGACCGGGTCAGGGCGATGTTGCCGGTGATGTTGATGGTGTTGGTTGGGTCGCCGTTGCTGTTGGCCGTGAAGATCGCGTTTCGCAGGCCCGGCTCGTCAGACACGTTGAAGGTTGCCGCCTTGGCCGGCCCGACTGTCGTTCCGACCGCCAGGCTCAGGACCAAAGCCGTTCCGGCCAGGGCGCTGCGACCCAGAAGATTCAGGCGCCGTCTTCCGTGTCGCAGCGTTGCGGTCTGTCGTTTCTGAGCCTGCATTGTCTCTCTCGTCTCCTTGACGGTCGTCCGGCTCGGCCGGCGGAGCTTTCGGTCGGGAAGACTCTCTGGAAGGGGGGCAACGTCGCGACGTTCAGCGGTGGCGGCGTCAGGCAGGGATCGGCGGAGCTATCCGCTTGCCGGGTCTTTCGGACCCGGTGCGCCCGAACCCGGTGCGCCCGAACCCGGTGCGCCCGGACCCATGACGCCCAAACCTGTGGCAGCCGGACCCGCGATGGCCGTTTTCACCGTTGGATGGATCGATGAGCCGGATAGACCCGCGCCTCCTTGGCCGGCGACCTGACCGGCTAACCTCTTGCGATTTTGGGATGCGACCGACATCAGGTCGCTTTCAGACAGCTATAGCGAGAATAGAGGCGCCCGAATATCGCAGGCAATATGGATGAATTCGGGGAAAGGTCTAGATGAATGACGGTAAACGTCTAGACCGAAAGGTGCGGGAAAACCGTCTTAACATGCTGAAATATATGATATATTTTCTTCAAAGGCGACTTGCGGAAGAGCCGTCGAATTCGTGATCTTGGCGCCTTTGGCGGTGGTCTGTGCATCGTGTTAAACGTGTAGATGCCACTGTTCGAGACGGCGATGTCCGCGTCCTTCGGCCTTGTTGGAGCGCGACGCTCTATCTCCGGTGCGTCTTACGGTCTGGGGGCACTACCGGCTGGCGGCGGCCCAGGGCTTGCCGCGTGGGCGCTACTTGCCGGCGGCGAAAAGCTCGGCCTGGATTTCCGACGCGTTGGGGCACCAGTCGGCCCACTTGTGGGCGTCGAAACCCCAGCGGTTGCTGTGTGCGACGTCGGCACCGGCCGCCAGCAGGCGCTTGACGATCTGGAGGTGGCCGCGCGCGGCGGCGATCATCAGCGGCGTGTTGCCGGCGTCGCTGGCGTGCTCCACTTCGGCGCCGCGCTCCAGCAGCCCCTCGACCAGGGCCGGGTCGCCCTTGCCGGCGGCGTAGTAGAGCAGGCCGCAGCCCCAGCGGTCGCGGGCATTGGCCGCCGAAACGGCGTCCGGTCCCGCCTCATCTAGGGCGGCGAGCAACGCTTGGGTGTCGCCCTTCTCCAGAAGATGAAAGAGGTTGGCGCTTTCTGCCATCGCGACGGTTTCCTCCAAAAGCTCTTTCCGGTTATTCCCAGGCGCGGGATGCCGCGTCAAGAGCGGGCGGCCGACGTAGGAGCCAGACGTCATGAGACCAAGTCCGACCGCCGATGGTGTCGAGTCCATCGATCTCGCCTCTGTGCGCGCCGAGACGCCGGGCTGTGCCAAGGTCGCTCACTTCAACAATGCCGGCGCCTCCTTGATGCCGGCGCCGGTGGTCGAGGCGCAGATCGCCCACCTGCGACGCGAGGCCGAGATCGGCGGCTACGAGGCGCGGGCCGAGGCCGGCGAGCGGCTGGAAAGCGTCTACGGCTCCATCGCCCGGCTGCTGAACTGCGCGGCCGAGGAGATCGCGCTGGTCGAGAACGCGACCGTGGCCTGGAACCTCGCCTTTCAGGCCTTCGACTGGCGGCCCGGCGACAAGGTTCTGACGGTCGAGGCCGAGTACGCCTCGAGTTACATCGCCTACCTCCACGCCCGGCAGCGCCAGGGCATAGAGGTGGTGACGGTACCCAGCGACGCGACGGGTCAGGTCGACCTCGAGGAGTTGGAGCAGCGTCTCGACCCCAAGGTCAGGCTGATCGCCGTGACCCACGTCCCGACCAACGGCGGGCTGGTCAATCCCGCCGCCGAGATCGGGCGGATCGCGCGGGCCAGGGGCATTCCCTTCCTGCTCGACGCCTGCCAGTCGGCGGGACAGCTTGATCTGGATGTGCAGGCCATCGGCTGCGATCTGCTGTCGGCGACGGGCCGCAAGTATCTGCGCGGGCCGCGCGGCACCGGCTTCCTCTACGTCCGGCGCGGATTGCTCGACCGCCTGACGCCGCCCTGTCCCGACCTGCGCTCGGCCCGCTGGGAGGCGCCGGACCGCTTCGTCTGGTACGAAGGCGCCCGCCGCTTCGAGAACTGGGAGTTCAACTACGCCGCCCTGCTCGGGCTGGGGGCGGCGGTGGACTACGCGCTGGACCTGGGCCTGCCGGCTATCGAGGCGCGGGTGACGGCCCTGGCGGCGGAGCTGCGCGAGCGCCTGGCGGCGGTGCCCGGTCTCCAGGTCAGGGATCTCGGCACCCGGCGCTGCGGCCTCTGTACCTTCACCCTCGCCGGGCGGGAGGCCAGCGCGGTGGCCGCGGCGCTGCGCGGCCAGGCGATCAACGTCTCGGTCAGCGATCCCAACGGGACGCTGCTGGACGCCACGCGGCGCGGGCTGCCCGACATGGTCCGGGCCAGCGTCCACTACTTCAACGACAGCGGGGAGATGGACCGCCTGATCGCCGCGCTGGAGAGGCTGTCGCGGGGGTAGGGAAGGTCGTTTGCGCTTGGGTGCGGCCACCCTTCGACAGGTTCAGGGTGAAGTTGGGATATTGAAAAACGTGTCTTCACCCTGAGCTTGTCGAAGGGTGGCCGAGCAGGCTCTCTACGGATCAACCGCCTTTCGGGAGACCTTCCATGCCGACAGACGAGACCGTGGCCCGGGTGCTGGCGGTGGCCGCCCGCTCCGATCACCGCTTCAGCAAGACGCCGCAATCGGCGATCCGCCTGCTGGTCGGCCTCGGTGTCGAGGGCGACGCCCACAGCGGCGCCACGGTGAAGCACCGCTCCCGGGTCGCCCGCGACCCCAGCCAGCCGAACCTGCGCCAGGTGCACCTGCTCCACGGCGAGCTTTTCGCGGAGCTGGCCGCCAAGGGCTTCGCCGTGATGCCGGGCGATATCGGGGAGAACGTGACGACCGAGGGGCTCGATCTTCTCGCCCTGCCGACCGGAACGCGCCTGCGGCTCGGCGCGCATGCCGAGGTCGAGGTCACCGGGCTGCGCAATCCCTGCGCCCAGCTCGACGCCTTCCAGTCCGGTCTCATGAAGGCCGTGCTGGACCGCGCGCCGGACGGCAGCCTGATCCGTCTGGCCGGCGTCATGGGGATCGTGACGGCCGAGGGGGAGGTGCGTCCCGGTGACCCGATCGCCGTGACGCTGCCGGAGGGCGCGCACAGAGCTTTAGAGCCGGTTTAGCGGCGTCCCGTCGACATCGTACCCGCGAGAATCGCTGCTCTGCCCGTCGACTTCAGAAGATCCACTTCGCCATCACACCGAAGCGGCGCGGCGGCCCAGCCGTGCCCAGCCGACCGGTGGTGTTCGTGAGATCCCCCAAGGCTGCCGGCCCCGACAAGCCAGTCGCATAGCTTTCATCGAAGACGTTCTCCACGAAGACCCCGAACTCGAACCTGTCTCCCCGAAGGCCGGCACGCAGGTTCAAGACGTCGAAGCCGTCGAGTCTGGGGGAGTCCGGGTCGTCGTTCGCCGCGAAGTTCGTCTGGGCGTAGTACTCGGCGCGCAAAAACCCGTCGGACGACAGTTGATTGACTGGAAAGACATAGTCCGCGGTCAGTCTGACACTATGCTTCGGAGACAGCGTGAGGTCGGATCCTTCCAGATCCCGGCCGTCCGGCCCCACCGCGCCATCGGCGAACTCGGCATCCAAGAACCCGTAGCCGGCGCTGAGCGTCAGATCGTCGATTGGCCGCCCCACGACCAGCAACTCCGCACCGATGCTCTCCGCGTCGTTGTTCCCATCGACGAAGACCGGGAGGCCGTTGACATCTATGGAACTTTCCGACTGGAAGTCGTCGACCTTCAACAGGAAACCGCTGGCCGAGAGGGAGAGGCGGTCATCCAGGAAGTTTCCACGAAAGCCAATCTCGAACTGTTTGGCGTTCTCTTCGTCGAGGGTCGTGAAATTGCGTCCAGTGATCGGTGAGAAGCCTCCCGCACGGAAGCCGGTCGTGTAAGAGAAGTAGGTCGAGAGGTCTTCGGTCCAGTCGTATTTGATGGAGGCGTTCGGCGTGAAGGCCGTGAAGACATTGCTCCCGGACTCCTTCGGAACCGAGGGGACCGTGATAGCGGAAAGACCGCTCGAAACCGTCTCGGTCGTAAGAGAGACATCGTCGAGGTTGAAACGGACGCCGGCAGCGAGCTCCAGCCGTGGGATCGGGCGCCAGCGTCCTTCGGTGAAGACTCCCAGTGAAAAGACCTCTTGAGAGGTCTCACCGCGAATCGTACTGCCGTCGTCCGCCGCAGTCCCACCTGTCAGCAGATCGAACGCCGCTTGGCCCGGATCGGTCACACCCTCGACCTCGAGGTCCACGAAAGCGATGGATGTCCCGAGGTTCAAAGCGAGTCCGCCAAGTCCGCGGGGCAGATCGAATTCATTGCCTTCGTAGCGAATTTCGCTGCCGATGGATCGGTTCGACGTGTCGTTGGTCTGCTCTATGACATCGAGTGTTGTGAAGTCGGTGTCGGTTGTCCCCTCAAGATCGCTCTCCGCGTAGTTGATGCGAAAAACCAATCTGCCCGCGTCGAGTTCGTAGGCGGCGTCGCCTCTGATCATCAGCCGATCCGAAGTACTCTCTCCTGGGGAGGAGCCGGGGAAGACCGGATTGCCGTCTCCGATCGACTCGAGGGTTGCGAAGCCCAGCGCATCGAACTGGGATCGATCGAATGAGAAGGAACCGTCGAGCGTCAGCCCTTCGACGGGTCGCGACCGCAGGCTGAAGCGCAGGTTGTAGTCCTCGTTACCGATCTGGTCCGGTCCGTCGCCCGCGATATCGACGAAGCCGTCGGAGGCCGATCCGGAAAAGGCCAGACGTGCCGCCGTACTGCCGTCCTCGTTGAGCGGCTGGTTGAGGATCAGCGTCCCTCTCCCGTCCGGCCGCGATCCAAGCTCGCCGCCGACCTCCAGCTCGAATTCGCCGGTCGGCTTTCGGGTCACGAAGTTGATCGCGCCGCCCACCGTGCCACGGCCGAAATTGTTGTTCTGGGGACCCAGGACGGTCTCGACCCGCTCCAGGTCCAGAGTCGACTGGCCGACGCCGAAAAGCGACGTCGTCGGATTGGCGATCACGCCGTCCACGAATACGCCGACCGACGGCGAGGTTGCGCCGATGCCGAGCTGATTGCCGAAGCCCCGGATGACCGGTTCGGCCGTCACCGGCGTGCCGCCGCCGACAAAGTTCACATTGGGCGTCGCTTGCATGACGTCCCGCGTGTCGTCGAAGCCCGACCGCTCCAACTCGTCGCGCGACAGGACGACGACGCTGGCCGGGACATCCTGCAGCCGCTCCTCGGTTCGCCGCGCGGTCACCGTGACCGCCCCCAGCCGTAGAGGACCGTCGGACGCAGCAGCGTCCTGCGTCCGCTCGATGGTGACCGCTCCGTTCTGCGAAAACCGATAGCTGAAATCCGTGCCGGCGAGCAGCCGGTCCAAAGCGGCCTGCGATGACAGATTGCCTGATACGCCGGCACTGCTGGCCCCGGCCGTCAGGTCGGCGTCGTAGAAGACAGCGAGGCCCGTCGTCTCGCCGAAGCGGGCCAAAACCTGGTCAAGCGAGCCGGGCGCTATCGCGAAGTCGAGGGTCGCCGCTTGCGCCGCCGCTCCCGATGGCGCAGCAACCAGTGCTATTGGCGTGGTCGATGCGAGAAGCACGGCGAGAAGCGTGCCCCCAAGCGAATTCCGTCCCGTTGTCATGGCTGCCCCCGATACTGACTGTCAGCGGGCGCGCCCCTTGCGGTCTTCCTGCGCCCCTCAGGGACACACACGCAACCGGGTGGGAAATGCGAAAAAATTAACTGTGCAGAAGAACGATATCGCCGGGCAGACGGGTAGCGCTGATCGACAGGGCCTGGATCATCTGCTCCAGAACGCGATCGGGTCGTTCCAATGGGAAGACCCCGCTGATCCGCCGTCGCTCGACCGCTTCGTCGAGGATTGCGATATGGCCTGACCGATGCCGATTGAGCGCGGCGACGACCCGTGCCAACTCATCGTCCCTGAAAACGAAAAAGCCGCGCGTCCAGGCAGCGATGCGGTCGGCTTCGACCTCGTAGGGCCCGGTCACGCCGTCCTGCATGACTCTCAGGGCCGTTCCAGCGGAAAGATCGATTTGCGCCGGTGCCGCCATGATCGCAGAGCCTTCGATACAGGCGATCTCGATCACATCGTCGAAGATATCCAGGGAGATCGATCCGGTTGCGGCCCGAACGACACTGGGACCGGCGAGGATCTCGAAAGTCGATTGATTGGCCGAAGACGCGGGCAAGGTGAAAAGGGCCGCTCCGCGATGCAACGTCACGCCAGCCGCGTTCACGTCGAGCGCGCTATCGCCGTCGAGCCTGATTTCGACACCGTCGTCGAGCTGGAGCGTCGCGAGTTCGCCCCGCCCCGTCCTATGGTCCGAAAGCAGAGCGACGCCGTCGGGCAAGAGCCCGAGCACTCCACCGGCATAGACCACGGCAGCCGCGCCGGACAGACAGCCGGCTCCGACCAGGACGCCCCGGCGCGTCAAGGGGCGCGTCAAGGGGCGCGTCAAGGCGGGGCTGCGCCGTCGCTTCGCTGCGTCGACGTCTTCCGCAATGGCCCGATGCGCAGTCTGCCAGAGCCTCAGTTCCTCACGATAGGCGTGCTCGTGCGCTGCACTTTGCCGGCGCCAACCGGCGAGAGAGCGCCTCTCATCCAGGCCCAGCTCTCCGAGACGCTCGCGCAAGACGATCGATCTGACGTCCTCTCTCAACCTGGCGATCAGCGCATTGTCTCGGGGGCTTGTCACCTAGTGTTCCTTCGAACCACTGGTCATATCCATGGTCGGCTCGCTCCTCAACTCATGTCACTTTGCCCGAAACGAGATTTCAGCGCAGTGGTCGACGGCGCGTCTGATTTCCATTTCCACGGTCCGCTTCGACAAACCGTAGCGTGCGGCGATCTGAGTGGCGCTTTCGCCTTCGAAGGCCGCAGCAGCGAACATGTCACGCCGGCGCTTCGGTAGCTGTGCGATCGCCGACTTCATGGCGTCGATCTCGCTTCTCGCGATCACCTCCGCCTCCGGCGTTGGTGCCGCGTCCGCTATGCTCTCGCTCAGAGGAACAGCATCTTTCTCGCAAAGGACGACCGACCGGCGGGCGAAGTCGATGGCGAGATTGCGGGCGATCCGCCAAAGGAACAGGTGCGGCGCGCTTCCTGCTCGGCTCGGATAGCGCGAGAGTCGAATCCAAGCTTCCTGCGCCAGATCTTCACCGGAGGCTGCGCAACCGCTCCGTGCACTCAAAAATCTCTTCAGGCGCGGTAGTTCTGCAGTGAAGGTCTCCAACAACGCCTGATTCGCGTCTTTCATCGCAGCGCATCGCTCCACAAACATCGACTGAGGTTCGGATGGCTTGCGACGCGCTAGGGTCGCTGGCGACTCCTAATTGCCTTCCTTTCTGGCGAACCGAGCCTGCAATGTCTAGAGCGCAACCGTCTGGCGAACGCTTATCGTCACAGAAGGACGATCTCGCCGAGGTGCCTAAGGCTTCGTTGGCGATGTCGATTACGATCTGCAGCGAGGCCTGCCAGGCGGCTTCGCAGGTCGTCTTCATCCCGATGAGAAGCTTCGATCTCTTGGAAGCACAGAACGGCGCGGGGAAATGGCTCGATGACACGCTTGTGGCCGGCGGCGCCTCTGCTTACTCTGGAAGCCTGCCAGAATGGGGAGGTTTGTCATGGCCGAGTCGCGCCACGTCCAGGTTTTGATCGTCGGGTCCGGTGCCGCGGGTCTGACCGCCGCGATCTATACGGCCCGCGCCAACCTGAAGCCCGTGGTGCTCGCCGGCCTGCAGCCGGGCGGCCAGATGACCATCACCACCGACGTCGAGAACTATCCCGGTTTCGCGGACGTGATCCAGGGGCCCTGGCTGATGGAACAGATGTCCAAGCAGGCCGAACACGTCGGCGCGGAGCTGCTCTACGACCTGGCGACCGAGGTCGATCTCGACCGCCGCCCCTTCGTCGTGCGCTGCGACAGCGGCGCGACGCTGACCGCCGACGCCCTGATCGTCGCGACCGGTGCCTCGGCGCGCTGGCTCGGCCTGGAGAGCGAGCAGACCTTCAACGGGCGCGGCGTTTCGGCCTGCGCGACTTGCGACGGCTTCTTCTATCGCGATAAGGAGGTCTGCGTGGTCGGCGGCGGCAACACCGCCGTGGAGGAGGCGCTTTATCTCGCCAACATCGCCAGCAAGGTCACCCTGATCCACCGACGCGACAGCCTGCGCGCCGAAAAGATCATGCAGGATCGTCTCTTCAAGCACCCCAAGGTGACCGTCGTCTGGGATCATGTGGTCGACGAGGTGCTAGGCGACGAGATGGGCGTGACAGGCGTCCGGGCGAAGAACGTCAAGACCGGCACGACCCAAGACATCGCCTGCCACGGCTTCTTCGTCGCCATCGGCCACGACCCGGCCACGACCTTCGTCAAGGGCAAGCTGCCGATGGATGAGGAGGGCTACATCCTGGCCGAGTCCGGCTCCACCAGGACGGAGATTCCCGGCGTCTTCGCCGCCGGCGACTGCGTGGACAAGGTGTTTCGACAGGCGGTCACCGCCGCCGGCATGGGCTGCATGGCGGCGTTGGAGGCGGAGAAGTACTTGGCCGCCCTGGAAGACCAGGCGGTGGCCGCCGAATAGCGGGCGGCCTCTCCGGTTGACAGCAAGGGCCGGCGGCTGCGCGGCGAACGAGAGCGGCCGGCGGACGAGAGGGGAAGAGAGACGAGCTCCGGCTTCCCAAGCTGGGCTTTCCCTTCTTTGAAATTCTATAGTTATGGGGCGCCGTTGGAGTCGAAGGCTCGAGTCTGGCGCTAACTTCAGCGGGGGCGGGGTCCTTTCATGGACTGGGACAAGCTGCGCATTTTTCACGCCGTTGCGGAAGCGGGCAGCTTCACGCATGCGGGCGAGGTGCTGAACCTGAGCCAGTCGGCGGTCAGCCGACAGATTTCGGCGCTCGAAGAGTCGCTGAAGGTGCCGCTGTTCCACCGCCATGCGCGCGGCCTGATCCTGACCGAACAGGGCGAACTGCTCTATCACACCGCGCACGAGGTCTTCGGCAAGCTGGCCATGACCGAGGCCCTGCTGACCGAGAGCAAGGACCGGCCGCGCGGCCCACTCAAGGTCACGACGACCGTGGCCTTCGGTTCGACCTGGCTCGCCCCCAGGGTGCGCGAGTTCATGGAACTCTACCCGGAAATCGAGCTGCATATGATCCTGGACGACCGGGAACTCGATCTCTCGATGCGTCAGGCGGACGTGGCGATCCGGCTGTCGCCGCCGCGTCAGGCGGACCTGATTCAGCGCCACCTGTTGACCGTGCATATGCACGCCTTCGCCTCGGCGACCTATCTGAAGAAGCACGGCCTGCCGAAGGTGCCGAGCGACCTCGACGACCACCGGATCATCGTCTACGGCGAGGACACCCGCCCGCCGGTGCCGGACGTGAACTGGCTGCTGCGCATCGGCATGCCCTCCAATTCCATGCGCCGGGCGGCCCTGACCCTCAACAACGTCTACGCCATCATGCAGGCGGTCTCCTCCGGGGCCGGTCTGGGCGCCCTGCCGGAGTTCATGGTGCAGGAGGGCAGCGATCTGGTGCACGTCCTGCCGGAGTCCGAGGGGCCGCGGATCGACGCCTACTTCGTCTATCCCGAGGAACTGCGCGGCACCCGGCGGATCGAGGTCTTCCGCGACTTCCTGCTGCGTCAGGTCGCCCTCTCGCGCTTCTGACGCTTTTTCTCATGAAAAAAGGAGGCCGGGCGACGATGCGCCCGGCCCCCTCGTGCCGTTTCGAAACCGCAGGAGTTACGCGGCTTCGTTTTCCAGGACCTTGGTGTCCCGACCGGTGCCGACGGCCTGAATCGCGATGCTGCGCGGCTTGGCCGACTCCGGCACCTCCCGTAGCAGCTCGACGTGCAGCAGACCGTTCTCCAGCCGGGCGCCGGACACGCGGATGTGATCGGCGAGCTGGAAGCTGCGCTGGAAGGCGCGCGTGGCGATGCCGCGGTGCAGGAAGCGGACGCGCTCCCCCTCGGCCTCGCCGCGATCCTTCTTGCCCTCGATCGTCAGCTGATTCTCGTGCAGCGTGACGTTCAGGTCGTCATCGCCGAAGCCGGCCACCGCCATGGTGATCCGATAGGCGTCGTCGCCGGTCTTCTCGATGTTGTAGGGGGGATAGTTCAGCGCGCTCTCGTCGACACGGCTGGCCGTATCGAGCAGGTTCATCATGCGGTCGAACCCGACGGTGGCACGCAAAAGCGGGGAAAAATCGGTACTACGCATAGATCATATCCTCCTAAAAGCGATATGCGTTCACTCGGCCCTCCGATCCTCGGCAGGGCCCATGTATGAGACCGGGGTGAAGCTCCGAACCCGCCAGGCGGCCTTCGGTTTGCCCCAATCTGCACGTCAGGTAATCAAGCGCTAACTTCACTTCAAGACTATGGGGGGCGGTCGAACGGCCATCGCCGCCTTGCGGGACCTTCCCCGCGATCTGTCGAAGCGGCCGCAAGCTGTCAGTGTTTCGGGATTATGTCGCAAGCCACGTCTCACGCCACCGATACCCAGATCACCTTCCTCAACGGCACCTACGCCGAGGCCCTGGCGCTGACCCAGGAAGCGCGGGACTACGTGGCCTTGGAGGAGCGCGCGGAGCGCAAGGGGCTGAAACCGGCGGATCAGCTGGTGGCGGCCTGCGAATCCATGCGGATCACGACGCGCCTGACCCAGGTGATGGCCTGGTTGCTGGTGCAGCGCGCCGTGCAGGCGGGCGAGATGACGCGCGAGGATGCTCGCCGTCCGGAGCACCGTCTGGGCGCGCAGGAGATCTGTGAAACCTCGGACCTGTCGGCGCCCGCCGACCTGCCACCACGCATGGTGAGTCTGCTCAGCCGCAGCCACGCGCTTTACGAGCGCGTGTCGCGGCTGGATGCGATGTTGGACGTTCGGACTGGGCTGGACGTCTGAACCAGGCTGGGCGGCTCTCCGCCCCCTTGGCGTCTCGCAGTCGCGTGTTTTCCGAGCTACTTCTTCAGCCCGAGCCCGGCAAAGCGCTTGTTGAACTTCGCAACCTGACCGCCGCTCTCGTTCAGGCGCTGGACGCCGGTCCAGGCCGGGTGCGTCTTGATGTCGATGTCCAGACGCAGGCTCTGCCCCGGCTGCCCGTAGGTGGAGCGCATCGGCAGCTCCGTACCGTCGGTCATCACCACGGTGATGTCGTGATATTCGGGATGGATGTCTTTCTTCATCGTCCGGGGCTTTCTGAACGCGGGCCAGTCGCAGGGGCTTCGGGCCACGGCGACCTGACCAGGGCTGTTGGAAGGCCGGGGATATAGCGAAACCGGCCGTCCACCGCAACCCCGCGTGCCTTCGGACTCCGCGCGCGAAGTCCCGAAAGTGCCGGGGATGGTCTTGGAGCGCATCCGACCGAACTGCGGCGCCCCGGCTTGTCATGACGTCGCAGTTCGGGGCGCGGGTCTCGTCGGCAGCCTCGACGTTGCTTCGACATGCCAGGAAATCTGCCGTCAACCCTTTGAAACCAGTCGACTGGCGCGTTAGTTCGAGCGCGAATGCGTCGTCGTTTCGGCGACTCTGCCAGCGCCGGAGGTTCGCTTGCGGGGGCCCTACGGCTCGTGCGATAGCTGATCCGGGCCATTTCCCCCGTATGGCCGGTGTTTTTCAGGAGCGCGAAGTCCCAGTTCATGTTTGGTCTCGTATATGCCTGACCCCCAGTTCTTGCCTGGTCTTGCGAATGTCTGAAGCCGGTCCCTCTGCCTCTCGTGGCTCCGCACCCGCCGCGCCTGTGCCCGCGACGACGGCTGCCTTGCGCCAGAGCGACCGCCCGAAGAGCCGGGATCTTCGCGTGCTCGGCACGCTCTGGGCCTTCATCCGTCCTTACGGTTGGCAGGTTGCCGCCGCCGCCCTGGCGCTGATCGTCGCCGCCGGCACCGTGCTGGCCTTGGGCAAGGGTCTGCGGATGCTGGTCGACGAAGGTTTCGCTTCGGGCAACGCGGCCTTGCTCGACAAGGCGGTCCTGGTGCTGCTGGCAGTGGTCGTCCTGCTGGCCGGCGCGACCTATGCGCGCTTCTATCTGGTGTCGTGGATCGGCGAGCGGGTCGTGGCCGATGTCCGGCGCGCTGTCTTCGACCGGGTGATCGCTCTGTCGCCCGCCTATTTCGAGATCAACCGCACGGGCGAGATCCTGTCGCGTCTGACCACCGACACCACGATCCTTCAGGTGGTGGTTGGCAGTTCGGTCTCGGTGGCACTGCGCAACGTCCTGCTGTTCGCCGGCGGTCTCGTCCTGCTGATGGTCACCTCGCCGAAGCTAACCGGTCTGGTTCTTCTCGTGGTGCCTCTGGTCTTGCTACCGATCATCTTCTTCGGCCGCCGTGTGCGTCGGCTCTCGCGGGACAGTCAGGACCGCATCGCCGATGTCGGCGCCTACGTGGACGAGTCGCTCAATGCGATCCGCACGGTGCAGGCCTTTACCCATGAGGCGCTGGACAGTCAGCGCTTCGGTCAACGCGTCGAGAGCGCCTTCTCCACCGCCGTCCGGCGGATCGCCGCCCGCTCGGCGCTGACCGGTGCGGTTATCGTTCTGGTCTTCGGGTCGATCTCTGCGATTCTCTGGGTCGGCGGTCACGATGTGCTGAGCGGCCGGATCAGCGCCGGCGAACTCTCGGCCTTCGTCTTCTACGCGGTGGTGGTGGCGGGCGCCGTCGGCTCGATCAGCGAGGTGATCGGCGATCTGCAGCGCGCGGCCGGCGCCACCGAACGGCTGCTCGACCTGCTGGCCACCGACAGCGAGATTCCGGTTCCGGACAGTCCCGCGCCGCTGGCTCGGCCGGTCAAGGGCGACATCGTCTTCGACCGGGTGAATTTCCGCTACCCGGCCCGGCCCGAGTGGGCGGCCCTGGAGGACTTCTCGCTGCAGGTCGCTCCTGGTGAGAAGGTCGCGCTGGTCGGCCCCTCCGGCGCCGGCAAGACCACGGTGATGCAGCTTCTGCTGCGTTTCTACGATCCGGCCGGCGGGAGTGTCCGCTTCGACGGGGTCGATCTGCGCAGCCTCGATCCGCAGCAGCTTCGTGGCGCCATCGGATTGGTGCCGCAGGAACCGGTGATCTTCGCGGCGGACGCCTGGGAAAACATTCGCTACGGCCGGCCGGAGGCGAGCGACGAGGAGGTCCTGGAGGCGGCTCGTGCGGCGCACTGCCTGGAGTTTCTCGAGCGTCTGCCCGGCGGCCTGGACAGTTTTTTGGGGGAAAAGGGCGTACGCCTGTCCGGCGGCCAGCGCCAGCGCCTGGCCATCGCCCGAGCCATCCTGCGCGACCCGGCCCTGCTACTGCTCGACGAGGCGACCTCCTCCCTGGATGCCGAAAGCGAGAAGGCGGTGCAGGACGCGCTCGACCGGCTGATGGTGGGGCGTACCTCCATCGTCATCGCCCACCGTTTGGCGACCGTTCTGATGGCCGACCGCATCGTCGTGCTCGACCGCGGCCGCATCGTGCAGACTGGCAGCCATGCGGAGCTGTTGCAGGAGCCTGACGGCCTCTACGCCCGTCTCGCCGCTCTGCAGTTCGATCAGGCCGAAGCCCTGGCCCGCCCTCGCTATGGCGAGGTGGCCGCTAAGTAGCGTCGGTCGCTGTAGAGCAGGTGGACCGCTCAGCCGTAAGCGCCGAAGCAGTGGGAGATGCCGACCGTCAGGTCCTGGGCGATCTCGAAGGCCGAGAGCATCGGGTCGATCAGCTGCCGATTCATCTCGGCATAGTCGATGGCCTCGGCCCCGCGATAGCTCGCGGGCTCGTCGAGCCGATAGTCTGCTGCGATTGGCTGGCCGGCCGGGAAGATCCGGCGGAGCAGTTGCGTGGTCTCCAGGACCCGTAGGCGGGTCGTCAGGCCGACCACGTCCTCTTGCGAGACGTCGTGCCGTGTCGAGAACTTCGGCAAGCGTGCGGCCAGCAGGAAGACGTGTTGAATCAGCGCCAGACGCAGGACCTGCAGCAGAGCGGGGTCGGCGTCCTGTCCGCCGTCGCCGCCGATTTCCACGCCGATCTCCACGCCGATCTCGGCCAGCAGGTCTTCCAGGTGGATCGCATCCTCGCGCAGGGCGGAGATCAGCCGCAGCATGGCATGAAAGCGCGGGTCGTCGCGCAGCTGTTCGCCCAGCAGCAGGCACCCTTCCTTCAGCCCGCTCTCGCGTTCGCGTCGCGGTCGCGCGACCCAGTAGGCACCGTCGAACAGGCCGGCGTAGGCCGCCAGCGTGTCCAGGCTCGACAAGGCCCGCGCGCGGCGGACCAGGTCGACGATCACCTTCAGCCGATCCGAGCGCGCGTAGAGCCGCGCGAAGGTCTCCCGGTCGTGCCGTAGGGCCGAGCCGAGGCCGGCCACCAGGTTGATGGTGTAGCCGAGCTGCTGCAGCAGTGCGTTGTGGGGGATCGCGCGCAGGGCGGCGGCGGCGATCCGGCTGTCGCCGCGTCCGTCGAACTGCCGGCTGGTCTTGCGCGATCCGGTGGCGACCAGAAGGTTGGTGCCGAAGGCGGTCAGCAGCGTGCTGTGGTCGGCATCGGCGAAGAGCCGCGTCTGAAAGCCGCGCAGGCGCTCGTGGAGGTCGCGGTTGAAGAGGTAGGCCTCGTAGAAGGGATCCTCCTGGGCCGGCCCACTGTCGGCCAAGCGGGCCTCCAGGATGCCGGCCAGGGCGGCCCGCGCCAGTCCGGCGCGGCCGAAGAAGACGTAGCCGTCCCCGCCCTGGAAGCTCGTCTCGTGCAGCAGGCGGATGCCGCGCGCCCGGTAACGCTGCCGAACCCAGGGCGACAGCACGTAGTTCTGGCGGTCGCGGAAACTGGCCGGATGGGCGCCCCGACCCATCGACTCGCCGTGGGTGTCGAAGATCAAGACCTCGATCTCGCCCAGGTCGCCGGTCGTACGGGCGGCCTCGACAACGCCGGCCAACTGGCCCTGCAGCCGCTCGACCGCCAGCGCGGCGGGGATCTGACCGGTGAAGCGGCCGGCGTCGGAGAAGCCGGTCTGGACCGCCAGACGGCCCCGCGCGTTGACGTAGCGGCGATAGCTCTGCGTCTTCAGCAGGCTCTCGATCAGGGCCGCACCGTGCTCCAGCGCCGGTTCCGTCTCGAACAGGGGGGAGATGTCGACCCGGTCCTCGACGCCGAACAGGCGGGCGAAGTAGAGCGCTGCCAGCGGCGTGAAGGGATGTTCGCATTCGGCGATCAGCAAGCGGATCGGCTTGTCGCCGTCGATGTGCTTCAGGATCTGGGCGATGGCGATGAACTGTCGGATCGCGGTGGCGCTCTCCAGCGCCAGAGAGGCGAAGTTCACTGTCTCGCGCGGCAGCTCCTCTACCGCGCGGTCCAGTTGATCCAGCAGCACCCGGCTTTCCATCTCCGTCGACGGCGCCAGTCCCAGGGGCTTGCGGATGGCGTTGTGGACCTGGGCCGCGTTGATGCGCAGATGGATCAGGCCGGCGCCCAGGCCGTGCAGCTGAACCTCGGCCTGCAGCAGGGCGAGGTCCGCTGCGGTTTTGCTCTCCCGGGCCGCCTGCAGCGCTCTGTCCAGGCTTGCCAGCAGCGGTGCGGCGGAATTGCCCAGCCCGCCGTCGCGCCGCCGCGTCAGGCTGTTGGCCGCTGTCGTCAGGGCGGCCGGGCCGTCCAGGTCCCTGGCGAAGGCGGCAATCTGCTGGGTGACGGACTGCAGTTCCTGGCGCAGCAGCTCGGCGGCAGCCTCCGCCGCCGCTTCGGCCTCGGCGAGGGTCGGAGTCAGGGCGGCCTCTTCCCGCGCCAGACTTGCCAGGATCGCGTCCAGGCGGCGGGCGTAACGCGCGAGCTGCCAGTACTTCTCCTGCAGGCGAAAGCGGATACTGTCGACCCAGGTGATGTCGTTGCGTCCGTCCAGGTCGTAACCGACCCAGGTGGCCAGACTGACCGGCGCAGGCCGTAGCTCGGTCCAGCGGTCGGGATACACCTCTTGGGCGATCGCGAGGATGGCCCGGATCAGGACCGCGACTGCGTCCTGCGCCTGGGCCAGCGCCGAAAGTGCCTGCTCATGCTCGCTGGCCAGCGTGATGGGTTTGTCCGGTCGGTGGGGCAGGTTGCGCAGACTGCGCTCGGTCTCGGCGCGCGGCTTCCGGTCCTCGACCAGATCGGTCAGCAGCTCGCGCAGGGCCTGCGACAGGGCGAAGGTCGGATGCGCGGTGAAGACGATCCCGTCTTCCGGCCGGCTCCAGAGTGCGGCGAAGCCCTCGAAGGGAACGACCGTCCCTTCGTCTGTCACAGCTGTGCCGCGCACCAGGGCCTGCAGCCGGATTGCGCCGGCCGCGCCGTCACCTTCCGCGTCATACCCCTCCGCTTCGCCGCCTGGGCCGCCCTGCAGTTGCAGGTATCGGCGCAGGCGCGCTGCGCGTTCGATCAGGGCCGCGTCGCTCAGGGTTTTGGCGGCGCCGGCGATGTCGCGCAGGCCGATCTCGCCGCGCTCCAAGGCGACGGACAGCTCGAAGGCTAACTGTTGTACGGGATTGAACAGAGGTTCCTGCTGACTGCGGATCCGGTAGGCGGTGAGCCGTTCGCGCCAGCCGCTCAACAGGTCGGGGGCGTCTTCCGCGTCGTCCCGGCTGTCGTCGGTGAGGGCCTGGGGCGACCTTAGGGGGGCTTGGGGCGAACTCACAGGCTAGAAACTACCGTCCAGGCGCAGGAAGTCGTAGCGGTCGATCGAGCGCAACTCGGCGTCGCGCCGCATATCCGCCCGCAGTACCGTCAGAGGCACCTCGACGCCGGCGTCGCCGAGCGCCCAGATCTTCCGGTAGAAGTCGGCCTGATCGGAGACGGTCTCGCGGTCGACCGCGACCACCACGTCCAGCGGTTCGATCCCGGCGCGGTCGGCCGGACCGTCGGGCGTGACGCGCTGCACCAGAAGCCGGTCGCCGACCTCAACCGTATGCAGCCCGAGCCAGGGTCGGGGCGCGGTGTTGGCGCGGCCGAAGGTCAGAAGGTCGTTGTAGATCGGTCGCAGGGTTTGGATCGGCACGAACATGTTTCCCGGTAGCACTCGACCGCCAAGGCTCCCGTTGCCGCCCAGGGCATCGCCGACCTGCAGCGAACCGATGCCGAGCAGTTCGCCTTCGCGGCTGACCAGGGCCGCGCCGCCGTAGCCTGGGGCCGGAGGCGTTGTGAAAATCGCGTCGGCCAGAAGGTACTCCCAATAGCCGGTGAAGTCTCTTCGGGAGACGACGACGGCGGGCGCCACCCGTTGCTGGCGGCCGGTCGAGGCGACCACCAGGACCTCGCTGCGCTCTTCCGCCTCCGTCAGGGAATCGCCCAGCGGCATGGCGGGCAGGCCGAGGGGCCGGTCGGCGCGTAGCAGGCCGAAGCCGCTGTCGTAGTCATAGGCCGTGACTTCCGCGCCCACGACGCGGTCGTCCGGTAGCAGCAGCTCCACCGATCCGGCCTCCATGACCAAGTAGCCGATGGTGAGAACCAGCCCTTGCTCCGCATCGATCACGACCCCCGAGCCCTGGCGCTCGGTGCCCAGGCTTCCGGCCGTCCGGGCATCGGCCGGGATCAGCGCACGTAAGCCGATGACGGCGTCCAGCGGGTTCGCGGCGCTTTGGTCGGGAGCGGATGTCTCACCGGGGGGAAGCGTTCGGTCGGGTGGAGACCCCTGGGCCAGCGCGGCGCGGGCGCTCAGCGACACAACGGCGATCAGCAAGAGGACTGCGAGCGGGGCAAGGCGATAGGCTGCCATGGCTTGGGCCTCCGAAAGTCGATCCGACCTCCCCCGGGCGACGTTTTTCGTCTTACAGGCTAGGCTAGCACGGCAGGGCCCTCGGACAAGTCGCGCGAGGCCTTCGGGCCAAGATTCTTTCCCGATGCTTTCGCGCTCCGCCTGCTTCGCCCTCTAAACATTATGATTAGAGTAGGATTCACGCCTGAGGTGGGATCGCTAGAGCGATCCCACCTCAGGCGATCCTGCTCTAGTCTTCCAACAGATATCCGCCGCGGTGCGGCAGGGGTGTGCGCCCGACGATCTTGGCCAGGGCCATGCCGGGGGTCACGTAGCGATGGCTGCGGATCGACAGGATCAGCCCGTCGGTCGTGGCCGTGACGGGGCTGCGCGCACTTTTGGGATCGCTGGCGGCAGGGTCGACGATCTCGCAGATCGGATCGCCGATCTTGACCCGGTCTCCGGGCGCGACTTGATAGACCGCAACGCCCGCGCTGGGCGCCTTGACGCTGTCGGTCGCGGTCAGCTCCGTCGCCTCGCAGTGCAGCTTCGGCAGGGGGCCCGGCTGGCCGGCGATGAATCCCCGGCGCTGCAGGGTCCGGAAGATCGCCAGGGCGTCGGCCTCGGCCTGGACGTCGCTGACGTCCATCCAGCCACGCAGCTCGACCGTCGCGGCCTCGCAGGCAGGCGGGATGGGGGAGCCGGCAAATCGCTCCGCAAGCCTCAGCCACGGGGTGGAGAAGGCCTCGTCGAACGAACTGCCTCCGGAGTCCTCGGCCAGCAGCACCGCCTGCACCCCAAGCTCCGCCGCCAGATCCTGGGCCTGCGGCCAGTGCTGCGGGATCAGGAAGAGATGCGGCAGTGCCAGGTCGTCGCAATGCAGGTCCAGAACGAGATCCGCGTCGCAGGCCTCGCGCGCCAGAATCACCCGCAGCGCCTGAAGCGCGCGCTGCGGCGCGATTTCGTCGAGCGCGCTCTTGAAGGCCGCACGGATCGCGCTGACGTTGCTGGCGGCATCGTCGCCCAGGTGATCGGCCAACCGGCTTTCTGCCAGGGCCGCCAGATCCGGCCAGTTGCGGTTGAAGTTGCCGCCGGCGAGCGCGAACTCGAAACGTCCCATCTGGGTATGGTCGAAGAACTGGGCGAGGCCGATGGGGTTGGCGTAGGGCACCAGCACGATCTGTTCCGTAACCTCGCCGGCGGCCTCGGCGGCCTGCAACAGTCCCAGCAGATGGTGGGCGACCAGCAGGCCGGGCGTCTCGTCGGCATGAAGCGATGCCTGGATGTAGGCCTTGCGTCCCGTGGGCGACTCGGGGATCACCGACTCGGGCCCGAAACGATGAATCAGCAGGTGCTGTGCCGTGCCGGCGGCCGCTGCCGGCAAGGAACGGATATCGGTGCGTCGCGCCATGGGATAAGGGCTCGAATTGGAGGGAAGTGCCACGAGAGTTGCCTTCGCGCGCGTCCCGGTCAAGGCACTGATTTGGGGCGCCTTTCCCGGTGGCCTCGGACAAGACTGTGACCTGTTTGCAACAGAGTGCGGGAGCCATGCAACAGCGGCATGCCTCGCTTGCGGCAATTTGCATAGACGGAAGGCACCCGGATGCACATCTTGAGGGCATAGTTGCTGCGACGCAGCATCCACGAGTTTCCATCACCGTTAGTAGCTTGGCCTCGGTTTCGGCCTTCGGCGGTGGAAGAGAGATCCGGAGAGCCTCCGGATGTTAAGGGCCCGCTTCAGCACCCCCCGTGCGACGGGTCCTACGTCTCCCAGACGTGAAGCCTCCCTGTTCAACTTGCCCCGGTGGTTCACCGCCGGGGCTTTTCTTTGCCGGGTCTCCGGCAGGACTGCGTTGAACAGTCGGCAGCTGCGCCACGTGGCACGGGCGTCTCCAGCTTCTTCAACGAAATCTTCCAAAAGATGGCTTGCGATGCTGAGCTTGGCCCAGCCTTGACCTTCGCGCGCCCTCACCGACCTCGGGGGGCTACTGGGTCGGATTGGCGAATCGCGGGTCGGCCAGAGAGCCGTTCAGCTCGCCTCTCGCGTTTCGCTCCAATGCTCCTCTGCCGCCGCTTCCAGGAGCTGCCGATCTTTAAGGTCGGAAAGCACCTGATCGAGGCTGCGCAAGGGGCGCCGCAGGTAGGGGCTGACGAGCGGCTCTGACCTGGTTTCGCAAGAACCATCCACAGGTTTATCCACAATATGCATGGTCGGGCGTGACTCCAGCCGCAAGATGTTGCGTAAGCGATGACCCGATTCGGCTTAACGAGGAGTTAATCGAAAGGACGTCGGGCCCCGCTTTCTTGGCGGTCGAGAGTGTCTTTTCAGCAATTGGAAGGGGTTAGCCGACTTGGACATTTTTGGGTGTTGCGTGACGCTTTTGGGCCGGCCGTCGTCCCGGACGGTTCAGCGATCGTTTTCGCTTTGTCCGGCGGCCTGATTGAGCGCCTTGACCACCGCCTCGAAGGGCAGCAGCACGGACCCGTGACGCGACTTTACCCCCCGGGCGGGCAGAAGCACCTCCAGGTCGCTCCAGGGCGGGCCGGGCGGGGGACCGCCTTCCTTCAGCATCGCCCGCATCTCCGTCCGCACCCGATGCAGTTCTGCGGTGGAACGGCCGATCACGTGGCGGGCAAGGATCGAGGCCGCGGCCTGGCCCAGGGTACAGGCCCGCACCGTCTGGCCGTAGTCCGCGATCCGGTCGCCCTCGAGCTTCAAATCGACGGTGATGCGGCTGCCGCACAGCGGACTGACCTGCTGTGCCGTCGCATCGGGCGCGTCCAGCCGTTCCTGGCGGGGAACGTCGCGGGCCAGGGCCATGACTTGGTCGTTGTAGAGCTCTTTCAGGGCCTCGTCGGCCATCTCGCCTCTGTTGCTCTCGTTGTTTGACCGATGCTCTCGTCAGCCTGACCGGCGTCGCTCGGTTGATGACGGCCGCTTTCTTGCGGTGGCGGACCGCCGTGGGTATATCACCGGCTCCCCCGGCCGCGCTATCGGTCGGCCGTCTCCGTACTACATGGGTTGGAAAACCATGACCGAACAGGCCTCTAAATCACCGGCTGCGCAGTCCCCGCTCTTCGCCGAACGCGTCTCTGTCGAGCAGGTCGAGGAAGGTCACGAACTGGCGCCCAAGTTCGACGAGCGCGGCCTGATCCCCGTGGTCACCACGGCTTATGCCAGCGGCGAACTGCTGATGCACGGTTACATGAACGCGGAGGCGCTGACCCGCACGGTCGAGAGCGGCGAGGCCTGGTACTACTCTCGCAGCCGCGAAGCACTGTGGCACAAGGGTGCGACCAGCGGTCTGGTCCAGAAGGTGCGCGAGATGCGGATCGACGACGATCAGGACTGCGTCTGGCTGCGGGTCGAGGTCGTCGGCGACGCCAGTTGCCACGTCGGCTACCGCTCCTGTTTCTATCGTTCCCTGCCGGTCGGTGCCGCGCCGGAGCAGGGGCCGGTACAGCTCCGCTTCGAGGAGACGGAGAAGACCTTCGATCCGGTCGAGGTCTACGGCGACGCCCCCAATCCGACCCAGCTTTAGGGGGAGGGGCTAGGCCCGGGCGGGAGCAGGCTCTCCGCGCGCGCCAGCAGGGCTGCCCGGTCGGGCCGAAAATCGCGCTCGATCCACCAGGCCTCCAACGCGCTGAGCAGGTCGCCCATCGGCGGTCCCTTGTCGACGCCCAGTGCGATCAGATCGCGGCCCTTGACTGGAAAGGTCAGGTCCGGCCAGGCCGCCGCTTCGACCAAGGCCGCCGCCAGGCTGTCCGTTCCGCCGCTCCGCGCGGCAGACAGACGCAGCAGGTCGGCCACCGCCGTCTTGCCCAGGCGGTAGCAGGCGACGCGCAGCTCCCGGCCCGTCATGTCGGGCCGCACGCGTAGCGGCGGCTGCGTCAGCAGCTCCAGCCGCGCCGTCTCGGCGTTCGACAGGCGCAGGCGCTCGGCGATGGCATCGGCGCCCTGGCGGTCGGTGTCGACCAGGGCGGCGAGCCGCAGCAGCGCGTCGGCCGGGCCGCTCTCCAGCGTTAGCAGACGGGCGAGCGGTCGGGTGTCCCCCTCTTCCGGCAATTCCTCGGCCAGGATCCGGTAGGCGATCATGATGTCGAGCGTCGGAACCGGATCCGGCGCCTCCAGCAGACGCAGCAACTCGGCCCGTACCCGTTCCTGAGACAATCGAATCAGCTCCGGCGCCGCGGCGGCGGCGGCGGCCAGACCCTCGGGGTCGGGGGCATCCCGGCCGTAGTGCGCGTGGAAGCGGAAGAAGCGGAGCAGACGCAAATAGTCTTCGGCGATCCGCTGCGCCGCCTGGCCGACGAAGCGCACCCGCCCGGCCCGCAGGTCCTCCAGCCCGCCGAAGTAGTCGAAGACCGCGCCCTCGGGTGTGCAGGACAGCGCGTTCATGGTGAAGTCGCGGCGCGCCGCATCGGCCTTCCAGTCGTCGGTGAAGGTCACGGTGGCGTGACGTCCAAAGGTCTCGACGTCTTCGCGCAGGGTGGTGATTTCGAAGGGCTGATGCGCCGCCACGGCGGTGATCGTGCCGTGCGCCAGACCGGTCGGGACGGCTTTCAGACCGGCCGCCTCGATCAGGTCGACAACCCGCTGCGGCCCCGCGGGTGTCGCGATGTCGATATCGCGCACCGGCCGGCCGGCGACGGCGTCGCGCACGCAGCCGCCGACAAAGCGCGCTTCGGCGCCGCCTGCGTCCAGCGCGGCCAGCACCGCGCGGGTCGGCGCGGCGGTCATCCAATCTTGAAGGGGAAGCGTCTCGCGGGGCGGCTCCATGGCGCGGGGAGGGTAGTGCAGGGCGGATCGAAAGGGCAGCCCCCTCGAGTCTTCCTGCGAGTCTTCCGATGAAAACTGCGCGAAGAGGAGTGTTTTGGTCCTTCGATCAAGTCCGGTCCGGGGCCTCGTGCGTCTCGCCTGCGAGGACTCACAGACTCGTAGCGGATCGGCTATATCTGCCCCATGTCCTCTCCCTCCTCCGATTCCGCGTCGCCGCCCGGCGCCGCGCCGCAGCCGGCGTACCTGGCCGGCCTCAACGCGGCGCAGCGCGAGGCCGTCGAGACGCTCGACGGGCCGGTGCTGATGCTGGCCGGCGCCGGCACCGGTAAGACCCGGGCGCTGACCGCCCGGCTGGCGCATCTGTTGCTGACCGGCCGGGCCATGCCGGGGCAGATCCTGGCCGTCACCTTCACCAACAAGGCCGCCCGCGAGATGAAAGAGCGAGTGGCGGCCCTGCTGGGGCGCAGCGTCGAGGGCTGGTGGCTCGGTACCTTTCATTCGCTCGCCGCCCGCTTCCTGCGCCGCCATGCCGAGGTGGCGGGGCTGGAGCCCAACTTCACGATCTTGGATCCCGACGACCAGCTGCGGCTGATGAAGCAGATCCTGGCCGCCGAGGGCATCGACGACAAATCCTGGCCGGCGCGCGCGGTGCTGAGCGCGGTCGAGCGCTGGAAGGACAAGGGCCTGACGCCCGACCGGGTGAGCGCCGGTGAGGCCGCCGCCGTCGCCAACGGGCGCGGCTTGGAGCTCTATGCCGCCTACCAGGCCCGGCTGAAGCAGCTCAATGCCTGCGACTTCGGCGATCTGCTGCTTCACTGCATCGAGATCTTCCGGACCCGGCAGGACATCCTGGACGAGGTCCACCGCCAGTTCCGCTACCTGCTGGTCGACGAGTATCAGGACACCAACGTCGCCCAATACCTCTGGCTGCGCCTGATTGCTCAGGGCCACAAGAACATCTGCTGTGTCGGAGACGACGATCAGTGTCTGGTCGCGGGAACGCCGGTCCGCATGGCGGACGGCTCGCGCCGCCCGATCGAGCGGGTGCGGGAGGGCGATCTCATCCTCTCGGCCCAGGGTGCCGGTGCCACGGCTCCGGCACAGGTGAACCGCACCTACCGGCGTGCCTATAAGGGCACCTTGGTCGCCATCGACCTGGAGGACGGAAGCAGGATCGTCGGTACGCCGGCGCATCGTCACTTCGCCGGCTATCGTCTCGGGCCCTCGCCGCAGCTCTGCTTCACCTATCTGATGTACAAACGCGGCTACGGTTTCCGCCTCGGCACGACCCAAACCTATACCCGCGGTCAAGTCCGGCCGGTGCTTGGTCACGAACTCCGCTGTCGCCAGCAACGCGCGGACGCGCTCTGGATCCTAGAGACGCACGACACCGAGAAGGATGCCCGTTACAGCGAAACTCTGCTGTCGCTCGAAACCGGCATTCCGACCCTGCCCTTCGTCGCGCGGCGGGGCGGGTCAATCAACGGCCTGGTGCATGATCAGGCTTTGCTCGACCGGGTGTTCGCGCAGCGGGCGACCGAAGACGCCGGCGATAGGCTGCTTGAGCGCTATGGTCTGCATCGGGGTTTCCCGCACTATCGACCGCAAAGCCATAGCGGCCGTCGGCGCAACGTGACCGTGACACTCTGTGGCGAGAGACGGGACCGGTCTCCGCTCCACCGGATCTCTATAATTGTCAGCAATCCCGACGATATGTCTCGCCTGCACGCGCTTGGATTGCCCGCGCGACCGACGAAGAAGAACAGTCCCGGTTGGCGCTACGAGACGGCCATGGCGGACCTCGGCGAGGTGATGCGGATCGTCGAGCGGATCAGGGACGCCTTCGACGGGGACGTTGCCCTGGTTCAGTACGGCCGTTTCGGGTCCGGCACCTCCGGCGAGACGCGGACCCGAAGCAGTCTGGCGATGATGCCGGCGGCCTCCGTCCGCGCTGGCATGGTGATGTTCCGTGCGAACGGGAGCCTGGCTTCGGTCCGCTCTGTGGAGACCCTGGAGGGCAAGACGACGCTTCACGATCTGGACGTGGAGCGCACACACAACTTCATCGCCAATGGCATCGTCACGCACAACTCGATCTACGGATGGCGCGGGGCGGAGGTCGGCAACATCCTGCGTTTCGAAAAGGACTTTCCCGGGGCCAAGGTGATCCGGCTGGAGCGGAACTACCGTTCGACCGCCAGGATCCTGGGTGCGGCCTCGGGCCTGATTGAGAAGAACGAGGGGCGGCTCGGCAAGACGCTTTGGACCGAGAGCCCTGGCGGCGAGGAGGGCGAGAGGCTGCGCGTGCGCGGCCTCTGGGACGGCGAGGCCGAGGCGCGTTTCGTCGGCGAGGAGATCGAGGCGCTGCAGCGCGCCGGCGAGCCGCTGGCCGGCATGGCGATCCTGCTGCGCACCACCGCGCAGATGCGCGAGTTCGAGGATCGCTTCAACGCCATCGGCCTGCCGCACCGCATCGTCGGCGGTCCGCGCTTCTACGAACGGCTGGAGGTGCGCGACGCGCTGGCCTACCTGCGCGTGGTGGCGCAGCCGGCCGATGATCTGGCCTTCGAGCGGATCGTCAACAAGCCGAAACGCGGCCTGGGCGACGCGACCTTGAAGCAACTGCGGCAGATCGCACGGGCGCAGGGCCTGCCGCTGTTGGAGACGGCGCGCCGGGTCGTCGCGACGGACGAACTGAAGCCCAAGGCGCGCAAGGCCTTGACCGAGGTGGTCGAGAGCTTCTTGCGCTGGCGTCAGGCAGCGGAGGAGCTGCCGCATACGGAGCTGGCGGAGACCGTGCTGGAGGAGTCCGGCTACACCGACATGTGGCGCCAGGACACGGCGATCGAGGCGCCCGGGCGGCTGGAGAACCTGGTGGCGCTGATCGACGGCATGGCCGATTTCGAGAACCTGCAGGGCTTTCTGGAACATGTCGGCTTGGTCATGGAAAGCCTGCAAGACAGCGGCGGCGATCAGGTCTCGATCATGACCCTGCACGCCGCCAAGGGGCTGGAGTTCGACACGGTTTTCCTGGCGGGTTGGGAGGAGGGGCTGTTCCCCAATCAGCGCGCGCTCGACGAGACAGGCCTGCGCGGACTGGAGGAGGAGCGGCGCCTGGCCTACGTCGGTCTGACGCGGGCACGTCGCCGGCTGTTTGTGACCTTCGCCGCGAACCGTCGCCTGCACGGCTCCTGGGCCGCGGCCATCCCCTCGCGCTTCGTCGATGAGTTGCCGCCCGAGCATGTCGAGGTGGAGTCCGATCAGGGCCTCTACGGGCAGGCGACGGCGGCCTGGGGCGGCGGCTTCGGGCGCTTCGGCGTCGGGGAAGACGACCCCTTCGGACCGCGACGTACATCCCCCGGCATGCACCGGGCCCAGCGTTATGCGGAGAGTTCGAAGCCCTTCATCGAGGGGACGGCGACTGTCGTCCAGTCGCTTTCGCCGGCCGGCGGCTTCGGTGCCGGCGACCGCGTGTTCCACACCAAGTTCGGCTACGGCGCGGTTCTGCGCAGCGAGGGGGAGAAGCTGACCGTGGACTTCGATCACTCCGGTGAGAAGCGTGTCATGGCCGCCTTCGTCGTGCCGGCGGATCAGGCCGGCTGACGCCTATGTCCGATACGATTTGGGAGCTGCGGCTGCAGGTGCCGCAGCAGGCGCAGGCGCTGTTCGAGACGGCTCTGGAAAGCATCGAGGCGGGCGCCCTCTCCGTCGGCGGTGCCGACGCGCGCGGACAGGTCCCACTGATCCTCTATCTCGGCGAGGCGCCGGATCCAACTGCGATCACGGCGCGCCTGTCCGCCGTCGCTGCCGTGGCTGGGGTGGCGGTCCCCGACTTCACCTGCGAAATGATGCCCGAGATCGACTGGGTCGCGGAGAGTCAGGCCGGCCTGCCGGCGGTGCGCAGCGGCCGGATCTGGGTTCACGGCAGTCACGTGACCGAAGCTCCCCCGGCCTCCAGCATTCCCCTGCTGATCGACGCCAACGTCGCCTTCGGCACGGGCCGGCACGAGACCACGCGGCTGTGTCTCGAGGTGCTGCAGGACCTCGCGCGGCGGGGCGGGACGCCGCGTATTCTGGATCTGGGGTGCGGTTCGGGGCTGCTGGCCTTGGCGGCGGCTCGGCTTTGGCCGGCGGCGGCGGTCACGGCAAGCGACCTGGATGCGCCTTCGATCCGCGTCGCCCATGAGAACGCGCGGCTGAACGGCTTCGCCCGGCACCGCCTGCGTTTCGATGTCGGCGCCGGCTATGCCGCAGCGGCGGTCCGCCGGAACGCGCCCTACGACCTGATCGTCGCCAATATCCTGGCGGGACCGTTGATGTCCCTGGCCACGGCGACCTCGGCTGCGCTGGCACCCGGAGGGACGGCGGTTCTGTCGGGACTCTTGATCACGCAGGAGCAGTCGGTCGTCGCGCGCCATCGCGCCGCGGGCCTGCGTCTGCAGGCACGTCGGCGCATGGGCGAGTGGTCGGCCCTGGTCTTTGAAAGGCCAGATAGACCGGGCCGAGCCTGACGGCTTCGGCTTTTCGGGCGTTGAAGTCTAGTGCCCCCGGAGGCCCGGCTTGGTGAGCCGGGTCCTTCTCAGGTCCGGCTTAGTGAGCCGGAACCTGAGCGTTGGCGCAGCGGCGGGCCTGGTCGGCGATCTGGCTGCGATGCAGGCCGATGTCGCGCAGGGTGGCGTCGTCCAGTTGAGCGAGGGCCGCCTGAGTGCGGCGGCAAACCGCCTCGCGCCGCAGGGCGCGCACCAGCGCCGGCAGACGGAGCATCTGGAAGAGCTTGCGGAAGCCGTCGTTCACGGCTTCGGCCTGCAGGCGCTTAGCCTCTGCGACGATCATTTGGGTCGCCAGCGGCGTCCCGAAGGTTTTGGCCTTCAGCACCGCAGTCAGTTCGCGGTCGGTAAGGCGGGCCATGGTCGTAATCCTTTCGCGGTTCGTGTCGTTTCGTTTCGGTTTCTTGCGTTCCGGGGCCGGGTTCGCGACAGCTTCGAAAAGGGCGGTCGGACGGCGGCGGATTTCGCAGGATGAGATAGAGGTAAGGGTGTTAAGGCATTGTGAAATAGTAGTTGTTGCGCTGCAGCGTTGCGTGCTTCGCATGACTGCTTACCCGGAGATTAACGGCGGTTGGAACCGATCCGTGGTACGCGCCGGGTGCGCCGCGCGGCCACGTCTTGGCGCAGGCTCGTCCGGGGGCTGCGATTGCGATTTCCCTCGGCGGGATCCTGCTCTAATTTTGAGAGATGGATGACATCTCCCCCAGACCTCTCTCCCCGAGACCTCTATCGTCACCGGTCGGCACGGCCGAACGCCTTGCCGCGCTGCGCGCCGAACTCGACAGCCGCGGCCTCGACGGCTTTCTGATTCCCCGTGCCGACGAACACCAGGGCGAGTATGTCTCGCCGCGTGCCGAACGACTGCTTTGGTTGACGGGCTTCAGCGGCTCGGCCGGGCTCGCGGTGGTTCTGCGCGACAGCGCCGCGATCTTCGTCGACGGACGCTACACGCTTCAGGCCGAGCAGGAGGTGGACACCGCGCTCTTCACGCCGCGCCACTTGACCGAGGAGCCGGCGGGCCCCTGGATCGCCGAGCGGCTCAAGGGCGGTAAGCTCGGCTACGATCCCTGGCTGCATACGGCCGATCAGGTCGACCGTCTGGCCGGCGCCTTGAAACGGAGCGGCGCCTCCCTGGTTGCCGCCGAGCCGAACCCCTTGGACAGCGTCTGGACGGATCAGCCGGATCCGCCTCTGGCGCCGGTCGTCGTGCATGCGCTGACCTTCGCCGGCGAGCCGTCCGCCGAGAAGCGCTCCAGGATCGCGGGAGACCTGCGCCGCCAAGGTGTCGCGGCCGCCGTCCTCACCATGCCGGACTCCATTGCCTGGCTGCTGAACGTGCGGGGCGGCGACGTGCCTCGAACGCCCCTGCCTCTATCCTTCGCCCTGATCGACGACGAGGGGCAGGTCGATTGGTTCGTCGACGACCGCAAGATCACGGACGAGGTGCCGGCGCACCTGGGCAACGCCGTGCGCGTTCGTCGGCCCGACGAGTTCGCGACGGTCCTGGCGGGTCAGTCGGGCCGCAAGGTCCTCGTCGATCCCGCCGGCGCCGCCCAGTGGGTCTTCGCGCGGCTGGAGGAGGCCGGCGCCGAGGTGCAGCGCGGCGACGACCCCTGCCTGCTGCCCAAGGCTCGCAAGAACCCGACCGAGCTGGCCGGCGCACGGGCGGCGCATCGCCGGGACGGCGTGGCGCTCACGACCTTCCTGGCCTGGTTGACGCAGGCGGCGCCAGCCGGCGGCGTCACGGAGCTGGCCGCCAGCGACCGCCTCTACGACCTGCGTGCGCGCGGCGACCGGTTCCGCGACCTCTCCTTCGACACCATTTCCGGGTCCGGTCCTCAAAGCGCGGTGATCCACTACCGTGTGACGCCGAAGACCGACCGCGAGCTCAAACCCGGCGAGCTCTATCTGGTCGACTCCGGCGCTCAATATCTGGACGGCACCACCGACGTGACACGGACGATCGCCGTCGGCGAAGCGAGTCCGGAGATGCGCCGCCGCTATACCCTTGTCCTGAAGGGCCACATCGCGATCGCGACCGCGCGCTTTCCCGAAGGCACGAGCGGCAGTCAGCTCGACAGCCTGGCGCGCCGGCCGTTGTGGGAGGAGGGACTCGATTTCGACCACGGGACGGGGCACGGAGTCGGCAGCTACCTCTCCGTCCACGAGGGACCGCAACGGATCTCCAAGGTGCCCAACCGCGTGGCGCTCAAGCCCGGCATGATCGTCAGCAACGAGCCCGGCTACTACAAACCCGGCGCTTACGGCATCCGGATCGAGAACCTGGTCGCCGTTCAGCCGGCCGAGTCTCGACCCGGCGACGAGCGAAAGATGCTCGTCTTCGAAACGCTCACGCTAGCGCCGCTCGACCGCAGTCTGATCGAGCTGTCGCTGCTCGACGAGGCGGAGATTCGCTGGGTCGACGACTATCACAAACGCGTGGAGCGCGAGCTTGCGCCGTTGCTGGAGGCGCCGGTTGCCGCCTGGTTGAGGGACGCGGTCGCGCCGCTCGAAAAAGGATAGCAGTTTATATATCCAATTATTCCTTCTATAGTCTTAGCGTTATGGACGAGGCCGCCGGGCCGATCTGGCGTGGCTGTAGGCGGTGCGGTCCAGGATCGCTAAAATTGAACTGTTAACGGAGTGCTAAGACGGGCAGCGGGACACTCGAAGGCAAGGCATTCTCGAAAATGCCGAGCTTTTCCGCGAGTACCTAGACCGTGTCACAACCGCCCGTCGGCCCAGATCGTCCGAAACCAACCATGCGTGAATTGGACGAGATTCTTCGGTTGCACGCTCTCTGGCTTGACCGCGAGCGGGCCGGTCGTCGTGCCGATCTGCGCTTCTACGACTTCTCGGGGGCGTCCCTCGGGGGACGGCGTCTCGCCCGTGCATCTCTGGTCGGTGCCCGACTGGTGGGCTGTGATCTGCGCAACGCCGATCTCGTCGGTTGCGATCTCTTCGGCGCCGATCTGACCGACGCGGACCTGCGCGGGGCCGGTCTGGCCGAGGCCGATCTGCGCGGCGCCACCCTGCAGGGCACCCGTTTCGACCACGCCAATCTCAACGCTGCGGATTTGCGCGAGGGCGTGCTTCTGACCGGCAGCGGCCAGAACGCCACGCGGCAGTCGGCCAGTTCGAACAAGACCATCGTGATGACCGAAGCGTCCCTGATCTGCGCCCAGATGGAGCGAGCCGATCTGGCCGGCGCGGATCTGGGCGGCTGCAATCTTTCTGGCGCCAACCTGCGCCAGGCCAAGCTCTGCGGCGCGAATCTGAGCCACGCGACGCTCAGGAACGCCGATCTCTCGGCGGCCGACTTGCGCGAGGCCAGTCTGCGGTCCGCCGACCTGACGGCGGCGAAACTCGATGGAGCCAACGTGGCCGGCGCGGATCTCGCCAAGGCGATCCTGGTCGGTGCGAGCCTGACGGACTGCAATCTACTGGAGGCCTCCACACTGGGCACCCAACTGCAGCGCACCGAAGATGCGCGGCAAGCGCCCCTGCGTCGGGCGATCGACGCCCATCGCCGTTGGCTGGAGACGAACGGCCGGCGTGGCGAGCGCGCCGCCCTGGCGGGAGTCAATCTGGAGGGCTGCAGCCTAACGGGGGTCAACCTCTCGGGCGCCGAACTGGCCGGTGCCAAGATGGACGAGGCGATCCTCAATGAGGCGCTGCTGGTCCTGACCGACCTGTCCGGCGCCCATCTGCGTGGAGCGGCGCTGCGGCGTGCGCGCCTGACGGGTGCCGATCTCTCGAACGCCGATCTGCGCGGCGCGGATCTGACGGAAGCGCGGCTCGATGCCGCCGAGCAGGAGGGGACCCCAGGCGGACAGGCCTCGCGCCGGCTGCGCACCCGTCTCGTCTCGGCCGATCTGTCGGGGGCCGTGCTCTATCATGCCAAGCTTACGGGGGCCGACCTGACTGGCTGGCGCACTGAACGCGCGATCCTCGCCGGCGCCGAGTGGGACGGTCGGCCCGAGGACTGAGGCTCGAAAAAGGCCGTTAGCGGCGAGACTGCCCCGTCTTGCAGAATCTGCGTCTTCTCACAGAACCGACGCTGTCTCAGAAGACTTGAAGGAAGCGTAGCTCCGGCGCGGGGTGCCCCTGGGCAAAGCGGGCCATGGCCAGCATCGCCTGGATCAGACCCTCGTCGTGATCGAAGGAGTGAGCGTCCGCGAGCGGTTTGAGCTGGCGTGCCTCACGGGGATCCAGGATCAGATGAAGCCGCTCCCGCTCGTCCTCCTCCGTGCGGCCGAGCCCGAAGAGCTCCGCGACCTCTTCCAGCGTCCAATCTCCGCCGTCATCCTCCAACAGCAGGATCGGCGCACCGTCGGGTGCGAACCCCCAGATCCCAGCCTGCTCCGCGGTCTGTCCCATCTGTGCGGCGATCCCTCTCTAGCTCTCAAGCCCGTCGGTGCCTGCGCCGCAGACCACCACGCCCACCTTGGCCGCTTCGGCCTCGGGCAGGCTGCCGCTCATAAGGGCTGCCAGGGCGGCGGCCCCGGAGAGTTCGGCGGCAACGCCGCATTCCTGCCAGAGCCAAACGGCGGCATCGCGCATCTGCGCGTCGGAGACCAGGACGATCTCCTCGACCAGGCGGTCGACGATCTCCAGATTGATCTGCGCGCTCCGCCGGGGTGCCAGGGTGCCGGCCGCCGTCTCGATGACCGGCAGGGTGGCCAGTTGCCCGGCGGCCAGGCTCTCGGCCAGGGTCGGTGCGCCGAACGGTTCCACGCCAACGATCCTGATCGCGGGATTCAGGCCCTTCGCGGCGGTGGCGATACCGGAGATCAGTCCGCCGCCGCCGATGGCGACCAACAACAGGTCGAGGTCGGGAACCTGTTCCAGAAACTCCAGCGCCACGGTGCCTTGGCCTGCGATCACCTCGGGCGCGGCGAAGGGGTGAAGGTAGGTCAGGCCCTCGGCCTCGGCGAAGGCCAGAGCCGCCGCGTTGGCATCGTCCCAAACCTGGCCGACGACCCGCACCTCCGCGTTCCAGGCGCGCAGCCGCTCCGCCTTGGCCGGCGGGGTGCTCTCGGGCAGGAAGACGACGGCGCGGGTACCGACGGTCCAGGCCGCGTAGGCGACGGCCAGACCGTGGTTGCCGCCCGACGCGGTCGTCAGGCCTCGGGCGACCGCCTCCGGCCCCAGGGCCCGCAGCGCGTTGGTCGCACCGCGCGCCTTGAAGGAGCCGGTGACCTGAAGCGACTCCAGCTTGAACCAGACCGCCTCTGCCGGCAGGGGCTGCCGGGCTGGATCGGCGGCCAGAATCGGCGTTCGGCGGACCAGTCCGTCGATCCGGCGCGCGGCGGCCCGAACGTCCTGCAGCGAGACTGCGTCGGCCGTTTCGCTGTCGCCAGGGCGCGTTTGCAGTTCCGTCACCTTTGCCTCCCGATCAGCGTCAGCCAGTCCTGTTCGCTCAAGGTCGTCACACCCAGCTCCTGGGCCTTGGCGGCTTTCGAGCCGGCATCGGCACCCACGACCACGTAGTCCGTCTTCTTGGACACCGAGCCGGCAACCTTTGCGCCGCGCGCCTCCGCCGAGGCCTTGGCTTCGCCGCGGCTCATGGTGGCGAGCGTACCGGTGAAGACGACGGTCTTGCCGGACACTGGAGAGTCCTGGGTTTCCGGCTGGGTCGCGTCCTGCACCCTCAGACGTGTCCCCAGATCCCCGACGACCTCAAGGTTATGCGGCTCGGAAAAGAAGCTGCAGATCTCGTCCGCGACGCTGGTCCCGATCGAATGGATGTTGCAGAGCTCGGCATAGTGCTCTCCGACCAGCTCGGGTTTCTTCGCGTCGGCGGCGCCGGCCCGCTCGTCGGCCGCTGCCAGCATGGCTTTCTGCCAAGCGGCCAGGGTGCCGTAGTTGCGGGCCAGCAGCTTGGCCGTCGCCTGCCCGACCTGGCGGACGCCGAGCGCGTAGATGAAGCGCTCTAAGGGGATGTCGCGGCGGGCTTCGATGGCGGCGAAGAGGTTCTCGGCGGACTTGTCGCCCCAGCCCTCCAGCTTGCGGATCGGAGTGAGGCTCGCCTTGTCCGTCTCCGCCAGGTCGAAGATGTCCGCCGGCGTGCGGATCAGCTCCCGCTCGAAGAAGCTGCGGATCTGCTTGTCGCCCAGTCCCTCGATATCGAAGGCGTTGCGGCTGACGAAATGGATCAGCCGCTCGACCTGCTGAAAGGGGCAGGCCAGCTCGCCGGAACAGCGGGCGACGACCGCACCGTCCTCGCGCACCACCGGGGTGGAGAGCGGGCAGGGACAGACGTCTGGGAAGCGGTAAGGTTCCGCGTCGTCGGGCCGCTTGTCGAGGATCGGCCCCAGCACCTGCGGGATCACGTCGCCGGCCCGCTGGACCGTGACGCTGTCGCCGACCCGCACGTCGAGCCGGGCGATTTCGTCGGGGTTATGCAGGGTGGCCCGCGACACCACCACACCGCCGACCGTGACCGGCTGCAGATGCGCGACCGGCGTCAGGGCGCCGGTGCGCCCGACCTGGATCGCGATGTCCTCCAGCAGCGTCTGTGCCTGTTCGGCCGGGAACTTGTGGGCGATGGCCCAGCGCGGCGCCCGGCTGACGAAGCCCAGCCGCTCCTGAAAGGTCAGATCGTCCACCTTGTAGACGACGCCGTCGATGTCGTAGTCCAGCGCGCCTCGCTCGGCCTCGACCTTGCGGTAGACCTCCAGCGTTTCGGCGGCGCTGCTGCAGCGGGCGGCCAAGGGATTGATCGCGAAACCCCAGGCCTTGAGCCTCTGCAGGCAGTCCCAGTGGGTCGCCGCGATGGGCTGCGAAACCTCGCCCCAGGCATAGGCGAAGAAGCGCAGAGGCCGCTGCTTGGTGATCTTGCTGTCGAGCTGACGCAGCGAGCCGGCGGCCGCATTGCGCGGATTGGCGAAGCGCTTGGCGCCTGCCGCCTCCTGCCGTTCGTTGAGCGCCATGAAGTCCCGCTTGGTCATGTAGACCTCGCCCCGGACCTCCAGGATCTCGGGAACCTCGCCTTCCAGACGCTCGGGCAGGTCGTCGAGGGTACGCAGATTCGCCGTCACGTCCTCGCCCTCGCTGCCGTCGCCGCGCGTCGCGCCCTGCACGAAGCGGCCGCGCTCGTAGCGAAGGTTGATCGAAAGGCCGTCGATCTTTGGCTCGGCCACCACCGCCAAGGGGGCGTCGGGCTGCAGGCTGAGAAAGCGCCGGACCCGCGCGAAGAAGTCCTCCACGTCGCCGTCGGCGAAGGCGTTCCCGAGGCTGAGCATGGGCACGCGGTGGCGAACCTTGGAAAAGCCGGCCGCCGGCTCGATTCCGACCCTGTGGCTCGGGCTGTCGGCTCGGACCAGCCCAGGAAAGGCCGCTTCGATCGCCTCATTGCGCCGGCGCAGGGCGTCGTAGTCCGCGTCGGAGACCTCGGGGGCGTCCGCCCGATAATAGCGGTCGTCGTGGTGGCGGATCGTCTCCGCCAGGGCGGCCAGTTCGGCGGCGGCCTCGGTCTCGCTCAGACGTTCGACCGCTGTGTCGCTGGGACTCTGTTCTTCCGAAGACTTGCGGCCGGTCATGCCGCCCCCATCAGCTTCTCGGCGGCGGCGCGCGCCTCGTCCGTGACGGTCGCGCCGGAGAGCATGCGGGCCACCTCCTCCCGGCGCTCTCCGCCGTCGAGCTGAACCACGCCCGTCGTGGTCTGCTTGCCGCGGCTATCCTTGCGCACGAGGTAGTGCCGGGCGCCGCGGGCGGCGACCTGAGGGCTGTGCGTTACCACCAAGACCTGGCGGCCTTCGGCGACGCGTGCCAGGCGTTCGCCCACCGCCGCTGCAGTTGCGCCGCCGATACCGCTGTCCACCTCGTCGAAGACCAGGGTCACGATCGGCGAGATCTCCGCCAGCACGACCTTCAGGGCCAGCAAAATGCGCGAGAGTTCGCCGCCGGAGGCGATGCGCGCCAGGTGTCCGGGCGCCGCGCCGGGATTGGTGGAGATCTGGAAGCAAATGCCGTCCTTGCCGCGAGGGCCCCAGGTCTCTTCCTCCAGCGCTTCGATGCCGGTCGCGAAGCGGGCCTTCTCCAACTTGAGCGGCGGGAGTTCTGCGTTCACGGCCTTGTCCAGCTTTGCCGCCACGCGCTGTCGTGCCACGCTCAGGCGTTCGGCTGCCGCGCCGTAGGCTGCGCGGGCGTCTCTCTGAGCCTGGGACAGTCGGTTCAGGTGTTCGCCGCCAGTCTCGATCCCGGCCAACTGCGCGTCCAGGCGCGTCAGCAGGTCCGGCAGGTCTTCGGCGTCGCAGCCGTGTTTGCGGGCCATGTCCTTCAGCGCGAAGAAGCGTTCATCTATTTCCTGCAGCCGGGCTGGTTCCACATCTAGATCGGCGGAGAGGGAGGAGAGGTCCGCCGCCGCCTCGCCGGCCTCCGCCATGGCCCGCTCGACGGCGGCGGCGATAGCATCCAGCCGCCCGCCGGCCTTGGGTGCGACCTCCTCTAACTGGCGCAGGGCACGGGCCAGGGCCGTTTCGCCGCCGCTCAGTTCCTGTCCGGCGGCGTCGATGGCGGACATCAGCTTTTCGGCATTCATCAGGAACGCGCGCTCTTCGCCCAGCCGTTGTTCCTCGCCCGGTTGCGCGCCGAGCTGGCTTAGCTCCTCGACGGCATGGCGCAGGAAGGCCTCGTCCGCGCGCGTCCGCTGATAGTCGGCCTCCGCCTCCTTCAGCGCCTCCACGGCGGTGCGCCAGGTCCGGTGCAGCGCGGCGAGTTCGTTCGCCTGGGCCTGTAGGCCGCCGTAGGCATCCAGCAGCGTCAGATGCGTCCGGGGGTCCATCAGGCCGCGCTGGGCGAACTGCCCCTGCACCTCGACCAGCAGATCGCCCAGCCGGCGCAGCAGACCGATCGAGACGGCCTGATCGTTGACGTAGGCGCGGCTGCGCCCGTCGGCGCCGAGCACGCGCCGCAGCACCAGATGATCCTCCTCCAGGTCGATGTCGTTGTCGCTCAGCAGGGCAAAGGCCGGATGCCTGGGTTCCAGGTCGAAGGCGGCGGTAACCTGCGCCTTCTCCGCGCCGTGCCGGACCAGTCCGACGTCGGCCCGTTCCCCTAGCGCGAGACCGAGGGCGTCGAGCAGGATGGACTTGCCGGCCCCGGTCTCGCCGGTCAGGACCCCCAGGTCTCTTTCGAAGACAAGCTGCAACCTATCGATGAGCACGACATCGCGGATCGACAGACTGGCCAGCATTGGGGCCTCAGAAGAGGCGCGAGATCCATGACCCCCGGTCTTCTTCGGGTCGCAGATCGGCGCCGGTCAGCAAGGCGTAGGAGTCGATGTACCACTCGCTGCCGGGGTAGTTGTAGCCCAGCACCGCCGCCGTGGCCTGGGCCTCGGTCGTCACGCCGAGCGCCATGTAAGACTCGACCAGGCGATGCAGGGCCTCGGCCGTATGCGCAGTCGTCTGATAGTCTTCGACGACGATGCGGAAGCGGTTGATCCCGGCCAGATACTCCCCCTGGCGCAGGTAGTAGCGGCCGATGGTCATATGCTTACCGGCCAGGTGGTCGCGCGCCAGATCGATCTTGAGCTGTGCGTCGCGGGCGTACTCGCTGCTCGGAAAGCGCCGGGTCACGTCCTCCAGCGACCCGAGCGCCAGCTCCGTCATCCGCTGGTCCCTGCCGACGTCGCTGATCTGCTCGTAGTAGGAGATGGCCTTAAGGTAGTAGGCGTAGGCCACGTCCTCGTTGCCGGGATTTAGCTCGATGAAGCGGTCGAGGGTATTGATCGCGTCGTCGTAGCGATTGTCCTGATAGTGCGCGTAGGCGGCCATCAGCTGGGCCTTGGGCGCCCAGACCGAGTAGGGGTGCTGGCGCTCGACCTCGTCGAACAGCTGCGCCGCCAGATCGTTCTCTCCGTCCAGCAGGTTGGTGTAGCCCCGATTGTACAGCTCCTCCACCGGCTGCTCCTCGTAGACCAGTTCCTCGTCGCTGCTGCAGGCAGCGAGCAGGAACGTAAGGGAGGCCAGGGCCGCAGCCGTGAGGGCGCGGGGAAGGGGACGGGTGTAGAAGGCCATCGCATGACTCCGGCAGGCAGAACCAAATCCGGCGCAGACTATAGGCATGGCCGTGCCGGCAGCAAGCGCCGCCAGGTGACGATTTGCTGAGTGACGATCTGCGGTCCCGGCCGCCGCCGCATGCGCAGCCTGCCGCTGCGGCCGGTTCCGGTTCGCCGGGTTCAGGCGGCTCGGTGCCCCCAGGCGGCCCGACGTTCCGGCTCGTCGCAGCTTTTCATGACGGTTTGAGGCACGTGACGGCATGGCTGAAGACCGTGTCCCGATCCGGCTTCAAGGACGCCCGTTCAGGCTCCGGCAGCCAACAGCAGCTCGTCCGATACCGAGCTTTCGACCAACTCGACCTCGGTGTAGTTCGAGGCCTTCGCGAAAAGCGCCTGCAGCAGGCGAAGGGTCAGGGCGTGACCGGCCTTGTCGCCCTGGAAGCTCGCGATCAACGGCCGGCCGGCCATGTAGAGATCGCCGATCGAGTCGAGCGCCTTATGGCGGACGAACTCGTCGCTGTAGCGCAGGCCGCCTGCGTTCAGGATGACGTCGTCGTCGACGACGACGGCATTGTCTAGGCTGCCGCCCTTGGCGAGCCCGAGCTTGCGCAGCTCATCCACCTCATGGAGGAAGCCGAAGGTGCGGGCGCGGGAGATTTCCTGTTTGAAGGAGGTCGGCGTGACCTCGCAGGCGAACCGCTGGCCGCCCACGGCCTTGCTGTCGAAATGAATCGCGAAGTCCACGGCGAAGCCGTCGTACGGCAGCAGACGGGCCGTGCGGTGCGGTTCGCTGACTTCGACGGGTTTCAGCACCTTGATCGCCTTGCGCGCGCTGTCGAGCTGCGCGATTCCGGCGCACTCGATCAGAAAGACGAAGGGCGCGGCGCTGCCGTCCATGATCGGCACTTCGGGTCCGTCGATTTCGATCAGGACGTTGTCGATGCCGCAGCCCAGCAAGGCGGCCATAAGATGTTCGATTGTCGACACGGAAGCGTCGCAATCCCGGGCGACGATCCGACTGCACAGCGGGCTTTCAACCGCCTGCGACCAGAGGGCGGGAATGGTCGGCTGGCCGGGAAGATCGCTGCGCCGGAACAGGATGCCGCTGTCCGCTTCGGCCGGCTTGAGCGTCATGCAGGTTTTCTGGCCGCCGTGAACGCCCACGCCGGAGCAGTGGATGGCGTTCTTCAAGGTCGTCTGTCTGATCGCCGACGCGCCCCCGCTGCTCGTACCTTGGCCGCCCGCACCTTGCCCGAACACTCCCGGCTGGGTGGCGTCCAAACCTGCACTGCTCAAATCGGCGCTGCCCTGCTCAGCGGCATGCGATTGAATCACGCGAAACGGCGTCATTCCGTCGGCCATCAACAAAAACCCCCTTCGACTCTTTCGGCGATGTTTGTCGCCGATCTGCTTGGCGCTAACCTTAGAAGCCCCCGGTTGCGCCCAGGAACGCGAACGCTCAACCCTGCATCGATACTATTTAACCTACTACGTTAAGTCTGTTCTAGACATCCCGCCGCCGTCATCTCAAATCAACATTTGTTACCGGGTGTTACGAAAAACGGGCGCTCGAACACCAGGGATAGTGTTAGAGCGCCCGCTTAAAGTTAATGAACCCTTAATTACTTGAGCGCTTTCGCTCCGGAGACTGTCGCGATCGCTGCGAACGCTTCGCGACTGCGGTCATCGCCGAACGCCGACTCCAGCCCACCAAATCCTGCTCTCAGCATAAGGCTTAGAGGGCGCTTCACGTCTCAGGTGGAAGCCAAACGCTCCCACCTGAGACGATCGCACTCTAGTTCGCCTGACGGCGCAGGAAGGCCGGAATATCCAGCAGGTCTTCTTCGTCCTTGCTGGCCTGGTTCTGCTCCATGCCCGCCAGCTTGTGCTGCCGCGCCTCCGCCGCCGGATTGCCGCCGGCCGTCTCGCCGGCCTTGGCCGCTGGCTGCGGCTCGCTGGGACGGGAGATCACAGGCTCCCGGCGAACCTGAGGGGCCGAGGCCTCTCGGGCTTCCTGGTCGGTGGCACCGGTCAGACCGCCGGTGACCCGCCGGAACAGGCTGTAGGCCTTGTTCCGCGACGCGCTGCCGGCTGACGGCCTTTCCGCCCGCTCGGGCTGCTCAGCCCGCTGTTGCCGGGCGGCGTTGGCGAGGTCCGCGACGGCGAAGGGGTCCGGGCGGCTCGCCGGCTGGCTGGCGGCGTGGCTGCGCCGCTCCGGCACGGCGGGAGCCGGCGGCAGAAAGCTGTCGGCCTGAGGCTCCGGGGCCGTCCGAGGGGCGGCTTCGGGTTCGGCCTGGACGCTGGCCGGTTCAGCTGCTGTTTGCGCCGGGACGGCTGCCGTCGTCTCTGCAGGCGCGGTCTCGGGTTCGGCCGTTTCGGTAACGGCCCGACCCAACGGTGCCGCCGCCTCGGCCGTGACCTCGACCGTCCTTTCAGCCTGGATGGGGAGGCTGGCCGGCGGAGTCGCCGGGGCCTGGGAGATTTCGCTGGAGGCAGTGCCGGTCTGGGGTGTCGACTGCCCGGCCTCCGGCTGCGCAGCCGCACGGTTGAAGGGACGGGAGTGCACCAGCGAGAGGTTCGACGGACGCGGCTCCACGGCCTCTTCGGCCTCGATGCCGGTGGACACGACCGAGACGCGCATCCGGCCGTTGAGGCTCTCGTCGAAGGTCGAGCCGAAGATGATGTTGGCGTCGGGGTCGACCTCGTCGCGGATCCGGTTGGCCGCCTCGTCGACCTCGAACAGGGTCATGTCCATGCCGCCGGTAATGTTGATCAGCACGCCGCGCGCGCCCTGCATGGAAACGTCGTCGAGCAGCGGGTTGGAGATCGCGGCCTCAGCGGCGGCGATGGCGCGGTTGTCGCCCTCGGCCTCGCCGGTGCCCATCATCGCCTTGCCCATTTCGGTCATTACCGAGCGGATGTCGGCGAAGTCCAGGTTGATCAGGCCCGGCATGACCATCAGGTCGGTCACGCCGCGCACGCCGGAGTAGAGCACGTCGTCGGCCATCTTGAAGGCGTCGGCGAAGGTGGTCTTCTCGTTGGCGACCCGGAAGAGGTTCTGGTTCGGGATGATGATCAGCGTGTCGACGTACTGGCTCAGTTCCTGGATGCCGTTTTCGGCGATGCGCATCCGGTGGATGCCCTCGAACTGGAAGGGCTTCGTCACCACGCCGACGGTCAGGATACCGGACTCGCGCGCGGCCCGGGCGATCACCGGCGCCGCTCCGGTGCCGGTGCCGCCGCCCATGCCTGCGGTGATGAAGACCATGTTGGAGGTCTCCAGGTGGGCCAGGATCTCCTCGAGCTGTTCTTCGGCGGCGGCGCGGCCGACCTCGGGCCGCGAGCCGGCGCCCAGGCCGGAGGTGATGTTGCGTCCGAGCTGGATCCGGTGATCGCAGATGGAGCCCTTGAGAGCCTGGGAATCCGTGTTGGCCACCAGGAACTCAACGCCCTCCAGTTGGGAGTTGATCATGTTGTTGACGGCGTTGCCGCCGGCGCCGCCGACACCGATCACGGTGATACGGGGGCTCAAGTGCTCTTCCATTTCGGGAGCGTTCAGATTCAGGGTCATCTCGGAAGTCTCCAGTTCACGGTTTCTCACATCGCAGGCCCAAACCGGGCGCCCCGTACGTTCCGGCGGGGACCGGCGGGTGAATGTCCCGGAAAACCCGGGACGGCGGATAAGGTGTCCCGATATCTTCGGGACGACTGTCGCTGCACGGGCAGCCGTTCGGTGGGGTCGTCAAAAGTGTTCACGCAGCCAGCTCCCCACCCGGTCGACCAGGCCTGCGTGCGTGCTGTGGGGACGAGCCTCGGGAGGCCTCGCCACCTCGTTCTGTAGGGCGTAGGCGATCAGCCCGGCGGCCACGGCGTAGGCCGGTCCGCCGGTTGCTTCGGCCAGACCGCCGACATGGATCGGCCGGCCGATGCGCACCTGCTTGTCCAAGATGTCCGCCGCCAGGTCGCGCATGCCCGGCAACTGGCTGGCGCCGCCGGTCAGCACGACGCGGCGCCCGCCGACCTTGTCGAAGCCGCTGGCTTCCAAGCGCGAGCGCACCAGTTCGAAGGTCTCCTCCAGGCGCGGCTGGATGACGCCGACCAGCAGCGAGCGCTGCACCTGGTGGCTGTGGCCTTCCTCTTCCTCCCCCACCTGCGGCACGTCGATCATCTCGCGCGCGTCGGAGGCGGTGGCCACGGCGTGGCCGTAGAGCGTCTTGAGCCGCTCGGCGTGATTGAGCGGCGTGGAGAGGCCGCGGGCGATATCGCTGGTGACGTGGCCGCCGCCGACCGGCACCGCGTCGGTGTAGATCAGGCTGCCTTCGTAGAAGACGGCGATCGAGGTGACGCCGGCGCCCATGTCGATCAGGGTGACGCCCAATTCGCGCTCGTCGTCGACCAGCGCAGACAGGCCGGAGGCGTAGGGCGCCACCACGAAGCCGCCGATGTCCAGATGACAGCGCTGGATGCAGGTGGCCAGGTTGCGCACCGGCCCCATGGCCGCCGTGACCACGTGCATGTTGACGCCCAGGCGCTCGCCGTACATGCCGCGCGGGTCGCGGATGCCCCGGCTGCCGTCGATGGTGTAGGCCACCGGGATCGAGTGAACGAGCTGGCGGCCCTTTTCCGGATGCCCCAGATTGCCCTCGACTTGACGCCCCTCTGTCAGCGCTCTGGCGAGGTCGGCGTCGCTGACCTCGTGGCCGTCGATGGAAACCTCCACATTGACCGTGCGCGAGGCGGGATAGCCTCCGGACAGCGAGATCACGGCCTGTTCGATGGTTTCGCCGGCCATCTCCTCGGCGGCGTGGACGGCGGCCAGGATCGCCCGCTCGACCGCCTCCATATCGACGACGGCCCCCGACTTCACGCCCCGGCTGATCTGCTGGCCGATCCCCACGACGCGCGGCAGCCCGTCCGGCCCGTCGCGCTTGGCGATCAGGCAGCAGACCTTGCCCGACCCGACGTCCAGGCCGGCGATCAGACCGTTGCGGTTGCGGCGCGGTGGCTTGCGCATCGCGGTGATTGGCTCCCCTCGGCTCAGGTTTCTTCGCCGTCGGCGGCACGCCGCCAGGCGGGTTCGGGGGCGTTGTGCCCGCGCAGGATCAAACGGTCGGGCAGGCGCAGGTCGATGGTCACCACGTCGCGCTCGAGCAGCGCCTCGTCGCGCACCAGTTCGGCCAACTGTTCCCAGGCTTCCACGGCGCCGACCTCGGGCAGGCGCACCTCGATGTCGCCGTCCAGAACGACGTTCCAGCGGCGCTCTCCGACCCGCACGGCCGCGACCACCAACGCCGCCAGGTCCGGTGCGCGGTCGAGCAGGGCCAGCAGGTTTCCGGCGCGCTCGGGCGCGCCTTCGCCGACCAGCAACGGCAGGTCCGCGAAGCGGGCCGGTTCGGCCCCGGCGATGATCTCGCCCTCGGTGTCGATGACGTTCAGCCGGCCGTGCAGTTGCCAGAGCGCCAGCGGCTGGCGTTCCTGCAGGCGCACGAAGATCAGGTCGGGCAGGCGGCGTTCTACCCGCGCGTCGGCGACCCATGACAGGGCCAGCAGGCGCGCGCGCGCCGCCTCGGGATCGAAGCGCAGGGTGGGGCTGCCACGCCCGACCTCCAGGGCCGCGAGAACCTCGGCGGAGGTGGTGCGCCCGCGCCCCTCGACCAGCACGTCGTCGACGGCGAGGCCAGCCTGCGCGGTTGCTGCGAAGTAGGCCTCGGTCGCCGCCAGACTCTGGCGCTCGATCCAACCGCTTGAGCTTGCCCAGCTCCCGACGCCGCCCAGAACCACGAGCGCGGCGAGCGGCAAAGCCCAGCGCCAATGGCGGCGCGGCGGCTTGGCGGTGCGCCGGCTTCGTTTCGGCTGGGCCTTGCGTTTCGGCTCGGTTGTACGGGTCAGTCGCATGCAGCGTGCTCCAGCATCCAACCCACCAGGTGCGTGAAGGACATGCCCAGGTGCTGTGCCTGTTCCGGTACCAGCGACAGCGGCGTCATGCCCGGCTGGGTGTTGACCTCCAGGATGTACAGACCGGCTTCCTCCTCCTCCGGGTTCCAGCGGAAGTCGGCGCGCGACACGCCGCGGCAGCCCAGAGCCCGGTGCGCTGTAGCGGCCGCTTCCAGTGCAGCCTCGTAGATCTTCGGCGGCACCGGGGCGGGGACCAGGTGGTCGGTCCGGCCGGCGGTGTACTTGGCCTCGTAGTCGTAGAAGCCCTGGTGCGGGCGCAGCTCGGTGACGGCCAGCGGCCGATCGCCCATCACCCCGACCGTCAGTTCCTGACCGGCGATGAAGGGCTCGACCAGGATGCGGTCGCCGAAACCCCAGGACTGCGGGTCCAGCGGCTCCCGATTGTCCCCCTGACGCACGATCCGCACGCCGACGGAGGAGCCTTCGTTGAGCGGCTTGGCGACGTAGGGGCGGGCCAGGGGATCGCCGGCCGACAGCTCGGCGCAGGAGACGGTGCGGCCGCCCGGCACGCGCAGGCCGGCGCTTTCGAAGACCTGCTTGGCCAGCGGCTTGTCCATCGCCACGGCGGAGGCCAAAAGGCCCGAATGGGTGTAGGGCAGGCCCAGCAGATTCAACAGACCCTGAACGCAGCCGTCCTCGCCCCAGCGGCCGTGCAGCGCGTTGAAGACGATGTCGGGCTTGGGCGTCAGCGCCTCGATCAAGGCGACCACGCCGGCCTCGCCCAGCTTGGGATCGATCTCGACGGTCTCGTGGCCCAGCTCGCGGATAGCGGCGGCGCAGGCGGCGCCGCTGGTCAGCGAGACCTCGCGTTCGGCCGAGGGGCCGCCCATCAGAACGGCGACGCGCTTAGCCATGGTCGGCGCCCTCCGGCTTGCGGGCGGCCGGCAGGCCGATGCGCTTGATCTCCCACTCCAGCGCGATGCCGCTGTTCGCCTTGACGCGGCGGCGCACCTCCTCGCCCAGCGCTTCCAGGTCGGCGGCGCTGGCGGTGCCGGTGTTGATCAGGAAGTTGCAATGCTTCTCGGAGACCTGGGCGCCGCCCAGGGTCAGTCCGCGACAGCCGGCGGCGTCGATCAGTTGCCAGGCCTTCTCACCCGGCGGGTTCTTGAAGGTCGAGCCGCCGGTGCGGGTGCGGATCGGTTGGCTCTCCTCGCGACTGCTCTGGATCTCGGCCATGCGGGCCTGGATCTCGGCTGCATCGCCGGGCTGTCCGCGCAGGCGGCAGCCCAGGAAGATCCAGTCGGCCGGGACGGAGGACCTGCGGTAGGACAGACCCATCTCCTCCGGCGAAAGGCGATGAAGCTGCCCCTGCGGATCGGCCGCCTCGGCCCAGACCAGGGCGTCCTTCAGTTCGTGTCCGTAGGCCCCCGCGTTCATGCGCAGGGCACCGCCGATGGTGCCGGGTACGCCGCAGAGAAACTCCAGACCCGTCAGGCCGGCCTCTGCGGCCGTCCGGGCGACGTTCAGATCCAGGCAGGCCGCGCCGACGTCCAGAGCCGTGCCGCCCTGGTTGCTCTCGGCAGTGTCGATCCCGGCGAAGTCGCGGCCCAGGCGCAGCACCACGCCGGGCACGCCGCCGTCGCGCACCAGCAGGTTGGAGCCGACGCCGATCACCGTGACCGGCACGTCGTTTGGCTTGGCGGCCAGAAAGGCCTGCAGGTCGGCACGGTCGGCCGGGCGGAAGCTGACTTCCGCCGGTCCGCCGACCCGGAACCAGGTGATCTTGGCCAGATCGGCGTTCTCGCTGTAGCGCCCGCGCACTGGCGGCAGGCGGTCGAGCAGACGGGGAAGCTGTTCCGCAGCCATCGCGCTCATGACCTCCCTCCCGCCGACTGGCGGTCCTGCTCGGCGTAGAGCGCTTCCAGGCGTTCGGGCAGGCTGCCGGCCCAGGCTGTGATCGTGCCGGCGCCGAGACAGACCACCAGGTCGCCGGGCCGGACCAGCGGCGCCACCGTCTCTGCCAGCCGGTCCGGCGTCTCCAGCGGCAGGGCGCGGCGGTGCCCGCGTGCCCGCAGGCCGGCAACCAGGTGGTCGCGGTCCGCACCTTCGATGGGCGACTCACCGGCGGCGTAGACGTCCGACACGACGACCGCGTCGGCATCGTTGAAGCAGCTGCAGAAGTCTTCGAACAGGCTGGCCAGCCGCGTATAGCGGTGCGGCTGCACCACGGCGACGACCTGGCCCTCGGTGGCCTGGCGCGCGGCCTGCAGAACGGCGGCGATCTCGACCGGGTGATGGCCGTAGTCGTCGATCACCGTGACGCCGCGGGCCTCGCCCGTGCGTGTGAAGCGGCGTTTGACGCCAGCGAAACCGGCCAGCCCGGCCCGGATCGTCTCGTCGCTCAGCCCCATCTCCAGCGCGACGGCGACGGCCGAGAGGGCGTTCTCGACATTGTGGCGGCCGACCATCGGCAGGAAGAGCTCGTCGATCCGGCGTCGGCTTTCGCCGGCCCGGTCCGAGATTACGACCGAGAAGCGCGAGCCGCTGGCAGAGGCTTCCAGGGCTTCCGCCCGGACCTCGGCCTGCGGCGAGAAGCCGTAGGTGACGATCCGCCGGTCCTCGATGCGCCCAATCAGCGCCTGCACGCCGGGATGATCGATGCAGAGGACCGCGAAACCGTAGAAGGGGATGTTCTCGACGAAGGTCTCGAAGGCCCGGTCCAGAGCCTCCGCCGTCCCGTAGTGGTCCAGATGCTCCGGGTCGATGTTGGTGACGATGGCAATGGCCGAGGGCAGCTTGGTGAAGGTGCCGTCGCTCTCGTCGGCCTCCACGACCATCCAGTCGCCGGCGCCCAGGCGCGCGTTGGTGCCGTAGGCGTTGATGATGCCGCCGTTGATGACCGTCGGGTCCAGGTCGCCGGCCTCCAGCAGGGCGGCGACGAGAGACGTCGTGGTGGTCTTTCCGTGGGTGCCGCCGACGGCGATGGACCACTTCAGGCGCATCAGCTCCGCCAGCATCTCGGCACGCCGTACGACCGGCAGGAAGCGCTCGCGCGCCGCCAGTAGTTCGGGGTTGTCCGGCTTGATGGCGCTGGAGACCACGACGACCTGGGCCTGGGTCACGTTCTCGGCCCGGTGTCCGACCGCGACCTCGATACCGAGCGCGCGCAGGCGGCGGACATTGGCACTTTCCGAGATGTCACTGCCCTGCACCTGGTAGCCCAGGTTGTGCAGGATCTCGGCGATCCCGCTCATGCCGATGCCGCCGATGCCGACGAAGTGCAGCAGACCGATGTCGAGGGGCAGAGCTCTCATGCGGCCGCCTCCGCGTCCTTGCTGCCGCCGTTGGATCGCGGCCGCTGCATGACGATGTCGGCCAGCCGCTCGGCCGCGTTTTCCTCCGCGAAGGCACGGGCGCAGCCGGCGGCGTGCACCAGCGCGCCCGGCTCCTCGATTAGGCCGGTCAGACGTTTGGCGAGGCTGTCGGGTGTCAGGTTCGACTGGGGTAGCAGCCAGCCGCCGCCCGCTTCGGCCAGCGCCTGGGCATTGCCGGTCTGATGGTCATCGGCCGCGAAAGGGTAGGGCACCAGGATCGCCGGTCGGCCGGCCGCGGCCAGTTCCGCGATGGTGGAGGCGCCGGCACGGCAAATCAGCAGATGGGCCGTTTTCAGGCGCTCGGGCATGTCTTCGAAGAAGGGCCGCAGTTCGGCCGTCACGCCGCAGGTTTCGTAGACCTCTGCCACGCCGCTTGTGTCGCTGCCGCGTACCTGCTGCGCCACCTTCAGGCGGGTCTTGATCGCGTCCGGCAGGCGGCAGAGGGCGTGCGGCAGGATGTCGTTGAAGACTCGCGCGCCCTGGGAGCCGCCGACCACCAGCAGCCGCAGCTCGTCCTTGGGACCGGGAACGCCGTAGGGCTGGCGGCCGAGCTGGGCGATGGCGCTGCGCACCGGGTTGCCGGTAATGGTGACCTTCGCCTGGTCGGCCTCCCGCAGGCCGGAAACCGTGGCGAAGGAGGTGCAGATCGTCTCGGCCTTCGCGGCGAGCAGGCGGTTCGCCCGCCCGGCGACGGCATTCTGCTCGTGCAGGACCACCCGCAGCCCGGATCGTCCGGCGGCGAAGACCGTCGGCACGCTGGCGTAGCCGCCGAAGCCGACCACGCAGTCGGCACCGATTCGCTTCAGCAGCGAGCGTGCCTGAAGGACGCCCCAGCCCAGCCGGATCGCGGCGCCTGCGCGGGACAGCAGGTCGCCGCCGGCGACGCCGCCGGCCGACACGCGCCAGGTCTCGATCTGCGGCAGATCCGGGCCGAATCCGGCGCCGCGCTTGTCGGTAATCAGCACCACCTTGGCGCCGCGCTCCAGTAGCACGCGGGCCAGGGCCTGGGCTGGGAACATATGTCCGCCGGTCCCGCCCGCCGCCAGGACCGCTGTGAAGCGGCGCTTGCTGTCGGTCGCGCGGCTCATGGTTCGTCTCCCGTCGCGAAGCGGCGGCGGGTCAGCGCGAGCAACAGACCCATGCCGACCGCCAGGGCGAGCAGGGAAGAGCCGCCGTAGCTGATGAAGGGCAGGGTCATGCCTTTGGTGGGAATGAGGTTCAGGGCCGATCCCATGTTGATCAGGGCCTGAAGTCCGAACTGCGTCAGCAGGCCGGTGGCTGCAAGCAGGACGAAGAGGCTCGACTCGCCCAGCAGGCGGGCGAAGCCGCGCAGCACGACGAAGCCGTAGACCGTGACGATCAGCAGGCAGAGAACCAGCCCCAGCTCCTCGCCGGCTACCGCGAAGACGAAGTCGGAGTGCGCGTCCGGCAGGACGGCCTTGACGCGGCCCTCGCCCGGGCCGACGCCCCAGAGGCCGCCGTGCACGAAGGCCTCCAGGGAGCGGTCGATCTGAAAGGAGTCGCCGGCGGCGGGATCGAGGAAGAGGTCGATGCGCTCGGTGACGTGCGGCAGGAAGACGTAGGCGCCGACCAGGCCGACCAGACCGCAGATCCCCAGCGCGACCACCAGCACCATCGGCACGCCGGCCAGGAAGAACTGCACGCCGAAGATGACGCCCAAGACGAAGGTCTGCCCCAGGTCCGGCTGGGCCAGCAGCAGCGTGGCGAAGAGCCCGAAAAGCGCCATCGCCAGGGCCGTGCCTGGGAAGGCCGGCTGGCTCTTGCCGAGCGCGAAGAGCCAGGCGCAGGAGATCGCGAAGAAGGGTTTTAGGAACTCGCTGGGCTGCAGCGAGAAGCCGAGCAGGTTGATCCAGCGCTGGGCGCCCTTGATCTCGGGGCCGATGGCGAGAGTCGCGATCAGCAGAACCAGGGTGCCGAGCAGGCCCAGCACGCCGAGCCGGCGCACCCAGGTGACGGAGAGCAGCGAGGTTCCGATCAGGCAGGCGGCGGCCAACGGCAGCAGGACGAGCTGGCGTTTCGCGAGCGAGAAGGACCCAAGGCCGATCCGCTCCGACACGGCGGGCGAGGCGGCGAGAATCAGCACCGCCCCGATGCCCATCAACACGGCGAGGGCCGCCAGGGTCCAGCGGTCGACGGTCCACCACCAGCGGCCGATGATCGAGGTGTCGGCGCGCGCGAAGCTGCTCATACCGCCTCCTCCTCGCGCTCGCCCGGAATGGCCTCGACGGCCCGGCGGAAGACCTCGCCGCGCTGTTCGAAGCTCGTGAACTGGTCGAAACTGGCGGCGGCCGGCGACAGCAGCACCACGGGATTGGGCTTGCCGTCGCGCCGCGCAGCCACGGTGGCGGCGGCCAGGGCCGTCGCCAGATCGCCGCAGCGCTGCAGCGCGACCTTGCCCTCCAGCTCAGCAGCGAAGGGCTCGCTGGCCTCGCCGATCAGAAAGGCTTCGGCGACCTTGTCGAGATGCGGCAGGCAGGGCTCCAGGCTGCCCTCCTTGGGGCGCCCGCCGGCGATCCAGTAGATCGTCGGATAGCTGGCCAGGGCCTTGGCCGCCGCCTCCGGGTTGGTCGCCTTGGAATCGTTGACGTAGGCGACGCCTTCGATGGCCGCGACGCGCTCTTGCCGGTGCGGCAGGCCGGAGAAGGAGCGGATCGAGGCAGTCAGCGGTGCCCCGGCCACCTGGCAGGCCCGGCCGGCGGCATAGGCCGCTGCGGCGTTCTGCCAGTTGTGACGGCCCGGCAGGCTCGCGATTTCGTGGAGATCCATCGTCGCCACGCGCGGCCCGTCCAGTTCGTCGTAGAGCACGCCGTCGATGACGTAGACTCCGCCCGGCACCTCCCGCTCCGCCGAAATGCCGATGACACGCTGGTCGCCGGCCGCCGCGAGTTCGTCGTGGATGGCGCGGCAGGTGTCGTCGTCCAGGCCGACAATCGCGGTTCGGGGGCTGGTCTGCCGGCGGAAGATCTCCTTCTTCGCGGCGACATAGCCGTCGAAGCCGCCGTGACGCTCCAGATGGTCGGGCGTGATGTTAAGCAGCACCGCGACGTCGAAGGTGATGCAGAAGGTCAGCTCGAGCTGGTAGCTCGACATCTCCAGCACGTAGGTGCCGCTGTTGCCGGCGGGCGCCAGCTCCAGCACGGGCAGGCCGATGTTGCCGCCGATCTGCGCATCGACGTTGCAAAGCTGCAGCATGTGGCCGAGCAGGGCTGTCGTCGTCGACTTCCCGTTGGTGCCGGTGATGCCGATGTAGCGGGCGTCGGGTTGGGCGCGGCCCAGCAGCTCGACGTCGCCGATGACTTCGGCGCCGGCCTCGCGCGCCAGCTCCACGACCGGATGCGGCGCCGGATGGCTGTGGGGAATGCCGGGCGACAGGATCAGGGAGGTCGGTTCCTGCCAGTTGCAGCGCTGCAGGTCGACCAGCGGCAGCCCCCGTTCGGCAGCACGCGCGCGCGCATCCTCGTTGTCGTCCCAGGCCCAGACCTCGGCGCCGCTGGCCTGCAGCGCACGTGCGGCGGCCACGCCGGAGCTGCCGAGGCCAAGCACGCCGACCGGAAGACCGTGGAAGAAGGGCAGTTCGATCATCGGCCCCTCATCGCAGCTTCAGCGTGGAAAGGCCGATCAGCGCCAGGACGAAGGCGATGATCCAGAAGCGGATGACGATGGTGGGCTCGGCCCAGCCCTTCTGCTCGAAGTGATGGTGCAGCGGCGCCATGCGGAAGACGCGCCGCCCGGTCGCCTTGTAGGACAGCACCTGAATCATCACCGAGACGGTTTCCAGCACGAACAAGCCGCCGATGATCACCAGCACCAGTTCGTGCTTGGTCACCACCGCGATGCCGCCCAGGGCGCCGCCGCAGGACAGCGAGCCGGTGTCGCCCATGAAGACCATGGCCGGCGGGGCGTTGAACCAGAGAAAGCCCAGACTGGCGCCGACCAGCGCGCCGCAGAGCACAGCCAGTTCGCCGGTGCCGGCGACGTAGTGGATCTGCAGGTAGTTGGAGAAGACGGTGTTGCCGACCAGGTAGGCGATCAGGGCGAAGCAGGCGGCGACGATCATGACCGGCACGATCGCCAGGCCGTCGAGTCCGTCGGTCAGGTTGACGGCGTTGGAGGCGCCGACCATCACGAAGGCCGCGAAGGGCAGGAAGAACCAGGAGAGATTGAGCAGCAGGTCCTTGAAGAAGGGAACCGCTAGGTGCCGGTCCATCTCCGGCGGTGCGATCTGTATGATCCAGGCCGTCGCGGCCACGGCGATGACGATCTGCACGGCCAGCTTGCCGCGCCCCGACAGGCCCTTGTGGCTGCGCCGGGTCAGCTTCAGGTAGTCGTCGCTGAAGCCGATCGCCCCGTAGCCGATGGTCACGAAGAGGATGACCCAGACGTAGGGATTGGTCAGATCGGCCCACAGCAGGGTTGAGACCGCCAGGGACAGCAGGATCAGGACGCCGCCCATGGTCGGCGTCCCCTTCTTGGTCAACAGATGGCTCTGGGGTCCGTCCTCGCGGATCGGCTGGCCTTCGCGCTGTTTCTTCTTCAGCCAGGCGATCACGCGCGGACCGAGCAGGAAGCAGATCAGCAGCGCGGTCAGCACCGCCCCGCCGCTGCGGAAGGTCAGGTAGCGGAACAGATTGAACAGCTGAAAGTCGTCGGCAAAGGGAACAAGCAGGGTCAGCATAGGTGCGGTTTCTCGACCTCCTCAGCCGCCGTTGGCCGCGCGCGGCGCGGCCGGTTGATCGGAGGAGGCCTCGGTATCGGACGCCTCTTGGGAGTCGGGTGCCAGGGCGTCCAAGGCGGCGATCACCACGCGCATGCGGCTGCCGAGCGACCCCTTGACCAGCACCACGTCGCCAGGCAGCAGCGCCTCGGCCACCTGCGGGGCCAGCGTCGCGGAGTCCACGGCCAGCGCGGCCACGCGCGATGGGGGCAGGGCGCGGCCGAGATGCGCCATCTGCGGACCGCAGAGAAAGGCGAGATCCACATTGGCATCCGTGACGGCCTCGGCGAGTGCGGCGTGGTAGGCGGGGCCTTGTCCGCCCAACTCCAGCATGTCGCCCAGTACCGCGATCCGTCGGCCCGCACCCTCGGGCTTGGCACGCCCCAGCACGGCCAGAGCGGCCTTCACGGAGTCGGGGTTGGCGTTGTAGCTCTCGTCGATCAGCAGAGCCGCCTGGCCATCCGGCAGCGGCAGCTTGCGGCGGGCACCCCGGCCCGAGACGGGCTGCAGCCGCGATAGCTCGGCGGCGGCGGTCACCGGATCGGCGCCCAGGGCCGTGATGGCGCTCAGCACCGCCAGGGCATTGGTCACCCAATGCGCCCCCGGTTGCGCCAAACAGAAGTCGACCGGCTTGCCGCGCAGTTCGGCCTGGACCGCGCTGCAAGTCTCATAGAGGTCGGCGTTGATCAGACGGGCATCGGCCTCTTCGTGCCGGCCGAACGACAGGATCTTGGTCAGGCCTGCCGCCGCCGCCTTTCCAACCAGCCGTTCGTAGAAGCGGTCGTCGCGCGGCAGCACGGCGGTGCCTTGCGGTGACATGCCCTGGAAGACCTCGCTTTTGGCGTCGGCGATCCCCTCCTGGCTGTCGAAGAACTCGATGTGTGCCAGGCCGATGGTCGTGATGACGGCGACGTCCGGGCGGACCAAGTCGGACAGTTCGGCGATCTCGCCGGCATGGTTCATGCCCATCTCGAAAACGGCGTAGTCGGCCGTCTTCGGCAGCCGTGCCAGGGAGAGAGGCACGCCCCAGTGATTGTTGAGACTGCCGGCGCTGGCGAAGGTCTTGCCTTGGGGCGAGAGACAGGCCTTCAGCGCTTCCTTGGTCGAGGTCTTGCCGGAGGAGCCGGTGACGCCGCAGATCCGCGCGTTTGTCCGACGGCGGCTGGCGCGGGCCAGGTCGCACAGGGCCTCCAGACTGTCCTCGACCACCAGCAGCGGGGCGTCGTCGGGAAGGTCGCCCGGCAGCTCGCTCGGCTGGCGGTGCACAATTGCGGCGGCCGCGCCCTTGGACAGGGCTTCGGCGACGAAGTCGTGGCCATCGAAATTGGGACCCGCGAGCGCGACGAAGAGATCGCCGACAAGAAGGCTGCGGCTGTCGATTGAGACACCGTGGGCGCGCCAAGCGCTCGGACCGGTTCCTCCGGTCGCGGCGATCGCTTCCTCTGCGCTCCAGAGCGCCTCCGTCATGACTGTCCTCCGGCCAAGCGTTCGATGGCCGTGCGGGCGGCATCGCGATCGTCGAAAGGCAACACGCGGTCGCCGACGATCTGGCCGCTTTCGTGACCCTTCCCAGCGATTACCAACACATCACCGTCTTCGAGCCGGGCAAGCGCAAATTCGATGGCTTCGCGTCGGTCCCCGATCTCAATCGCTTCGGGACAGGCCGGCAGGATCTGCGCGCGGATGGCCGCAGGAGTCTCGCTGCGCGGGTTGTCGTCGGTCACGACGACCCTGTCGGCGTGGGCGGCCGCTGCCGCGCCCATCAAGGGGCGCTTTCCGTGGTCGCGGTCGCCGCCGGCGCCGAACACCACCCAGAGCTTGCCGGCGACGTGCGGCCGCATGGCCTGCAGCACCACCGCCAGAGCGTCCGGGGTATGAGCGTAGTCGACATAGACCTGGCCGCCGGTCGGCGTCGCGCCGACCCGTTCCACGCGGCCGGGCACGCCGGTCAGATGGGGCAGGCTCGCCAGCGCCGCGGCCGGATCGGCGCCGCCGGCCAGAACCAGGCCCAGCGCGGCCAGCAGGTTGTGCGCCTGGAAGGCGCCGGCCAGCGGGACGATCACCTGCCGGCGGTCACCGTGGATCTCCAGGGTCAGGTCCAGTCCGGCCGGCAGCGGTTTCAGCGCCAGCAGGCGCAGGTCGCGCCCGGCTTGACCGTAGCTCACGATCTCTTGGCCGCGCCTGTCGCAGAGGGACTTGAGATGCGCGAATTCGGCGATGTCGGCGTTCAGCACGGCGGTGCCGTCGGCCGGCAGCAGGTCGGTGAAGAGCCGCGCCTTGGCCGCCAGGTAGGCCTCCATGCTGCCGTGGTAGTCCAGGTGATCGCGGCTCAGGTTGGTGAAGGCGGCGGCCGAGAGGCGCACGCCGTCGAGCCGATACTGATCCAGACCGTGGCTGGAGGCCTCCATGGCCAGCGCGTCGATGCCGTCGGCGGCCAGGGCTGCCAGGCAGCGGTGCAGCTCGACAGGGTCGGGGGTGGTCAGGGCGGCCGGCGCGTCGGCGCGCGGCGGCATCAGCCCCAGGGTGCCCAGGCTTGCGGCTCGGCGGCCCAAGTGCTCCCAGATCTGCCGCACGAAGACGGCGACCGAGGTCTTGCCGTTGGTGCCGGTGACCGCGACGATCTCGCGTGGCTGGCGTTTGTGCAGCGCCGCCGCCATCAGCGCCAGCCGCCGCCGCGGTTCCGGGTCCTGAATCAGCAGGACGGGCGGGTCGTAGCGCTTGATCTCGGTTCCGCTGGGCGCCAGCACGGCTACGGCGCCCCTGGCCACCGCCTGGTCGATGAAGTCGCGGCCGTCCGCCTGGCTGCCGGGCAGGGCGGCGAAGAGGAAGCCGGCCTCGACCCGGCGGCTGTCCGCCGTCAGCCCCGCGATCTCCAGTCGTTCGGCCGTGCTGCCCATTGTGTGGTTTTCGTCCTCCGTCAGAAGCTCAGCGAGCTGCAACGTGGCGCCCCCTGAGGTTCACCGGGATCAGTTGCGGGTTCCAAGCCTCGCTCGACACGGGCACCTGATCGGGCTCCGCCTGCGGCTGGATGCCGAGCAGCGGCGCCATGCGTTCGACCACGGCCCCGACGACCGGCGCGGCCACCCAGCCGCCGGTGGCGTAGCCGAAGCTGTAGTCGGTCGGCTTCGGCTCATCGACCATCGCCATGACGACGTAGCGGGGGTTGTCCATCGGAAAGGCGGAGAGGACCGAGGCGATCCGCTTGTCTGCGGCATAGCCGCCACGGGGATCCAGCTTGTCGGCCGTGCCGGTCTTGCCGCCCACCCGGTAGCCTTCCGCGTCCGCCTTGCCGGTCGTGCCTTCCTCGACCACCAGCCGCAGCAGCCAATTCATCTTCTGAGAGGTCTCCGGACTGATCACCTGTTCGGCCAGGATGCGTTCGCCGTTCGTGCGCTTGAGCAGGGTCGGTGGCACCAGTTCGCCGCCGTTCACCATCGCCGCCATCGCCCGCGCAGCCTGCAGCGGCGTGACGGCGATCCCGTGGCCGTAGCTGATCGTCATGGTGTTGATTTCGCGCCAGACCTGGGGCAGCAGCGGCCGGCCGACCTCCCGCAGTTCCAGGTTCGCCGGATCGAGCAGGCCGAGACGGCGGAGAAAGCGCTGCTGCGCCTCCGTCCCGGCGGTCAGGGTCATGTGCACGGTCCCGATGTTGCTGGAGTACATCAGGATTTCCGGGATGCTCAGCACACCCCGCTTCGGCTTGAAGTCGTTGATGCGGAAGCCGCCGGCGCGGATCGGATGGGTCACGTCGAAGCCATCAGTCAGCCCGACGACCCCGAGGTCGAGCGCCATTGCGGTCGAGAAGACCTTGAAGATCGATCCCAGCTCGTAGACGCCCTGGGTCGCGCGGTTCAGGAAGGCCGCGTCGGGAATCGTCCGGGGCGCGTTGGGGTTGATCAGCGGCAGGGAGGCCATGGCCAGGATCTCGCCGCTGCGGACGTCCAGCACGATCCCGGCCGCACCGATGCCGCGCCACTCCTCCTTCGCCTTGGCCAGTTCGTCGATCAGAATGTGCTGCAGGCGCAGGTCCAGGGAGCTGCGCAGCGGCTCGTTGCTGCCGCGCAGGACATCGTCGAAGCTGGCTTCCAGGCCGATTTGCCCGACGTTGTCGATGTTGGTGTAGCCGACCAGGTGTCCCGTCAGGTGCCCGTGCGGGTAGAAGCGCCGCTCCTCGCGCACGAAGTCGAGCCCCGGCACCCCCAGCCCATTGATCCGCGCCGTCTCGCGGGGCGTCAGGCCGCGCTTGATCCAGGTGAAGGAGGTGTCCTGGCTCAGCTTGGCCTTCAGGCCGGCGACGGAAAACTCCGGCAGGACCCGGGCGAGCGCGACGGCTGCCGCCTGCGCATCGATCACCCGGCGCGGATTGGCGTAGAGCGAGTTGGTCGGCAGGGTGGTCGCCAGCACCTGGCCGTTTCGGTCCAGGATTTCGGCCCGCTGGGTCTCCAGGGCGGCCGCGGCGCTGGGCGTCTCGGCGCGCTTGGGCTCCTCCTGTTCCGACAGCAGGGCCAGGTCGGCCAGACGCAAACCGACGGCAACGAAGGCCAGCATGAAGACGGCCGCCGCGACCAGCAGGCGGGTACGACCCATCTCCAGGGCGGCCTTGCGCTGGCCATCCAGGCTGATGGTCCAGCCGCCGTGGACGCCGCCCTGTCCCAGATCCATACCGCAGGGCGTGGTCGGCGCGATCTTGGTGTCGCTGTGGCGGGGCATCAGCGGGTCTCCGAAAGACTATGATGGCGCACCGGCAAGGGGGCGCCGGTCACGGGATTGCGCGGAACGGCGTCATCGACCCGCCCCAGGCTGTTCGGAAGCGGCTCTGCGACGCGGCGGATCGCGGGTGCCTCAGTGGAGGCGTTGGCGGGTGCTCGGTTGGCCTGCAGCGTCGCCGCGACCAGATCGCCGATCGGATCGGAGCTTTCGGGCGACCGCCCCTCGGCCAAACGTTCGTCGGCCAAACGTTCGTTGGGCAGGCTTTGTGGTGCGGGCATGTCCCCCGGCACCGGTCGGCTGCCGAAATGCGCCGGGGCGCCAGGGTGACGGGGCGGGACCGGCGGTCCGGCGGCGAAGACGCGACCGTCCATCGCCTCGGGGCGCGGCGGCAGTGCGGCGATGCGGCCGATCTGCGGCGCGGTCAAGGGAATCATTTCCAGGTGCCGCTGGGCCAGCCGCGCGATGCGCTGCGGCCGGTTTAGGTAGCTCCATTCGGCCCGCAGGATATGCAGCGCCTCGCGGTCGTTCTGGATGCGCGTCTGTGCATAGGTGAGCTGGTCGTCCAGGGCCTGCACCGCGTATTTGATCTGGAAGACCAGACCGACCGCGACGGCGAAGGCGACCAGCCAGAGCAAGGTGGTCCAGCGCAGAATCATGCCGTCCCTCCGCTCTCTTGGTCCCACTCCCCATCGGTCGATGTGTGGTCAGTCGATGCAGGGGCGTCCGTGCGTGCCGCCGCGCGCAGTCGGGCGGAACGCGCGCGCGGATTTTCCGCGGCCTCGCCCGCACCCGGTTTGATCGCCTGACGGCTCAGAAGCTCGAAGGTGGGGGCGAGGCTCGCGCCCGCATCGGGCAGGTGACGCGATCCGCGCGGAGCCGCGCTGGAGCGCGTGCGCAGGAAGTCCTTCACGATCCGGTCTTCCAGGGAATGAAAGCTGACCACAGCCAGCCGGCCACCGGGGGCGAGACAGCGCTCGGCGGCGGCGAGGCCGCGTTCCAGCTCGCCCAATTCGTCGTTCACGTAGATGCGCAGTGCCTGGAAGGTGCGTGTCGCCGGATCGATCCCGTCCTTCGAGGCGCGCACGACGGCGCGCACCGTCTCCGCCAGATCCAGGGTGCGGCTGTAGGGCCGCTCGCTGCGGCGGGCGACCAGCGCGCGCGCGATCTGTCGGCTCCGGCGCTCTTCCCCGTAGCGCCAGATCAAGTCGGCCAGCTCAGTTTCGCTGCGGCTGTTGACCACTTCGGCGGCGGTTTCGCCGGACGCGCCCATGCGCATGTCGAGCGGCCCGTCGTTCCGAAAGGAGAAGCCGCGCTCCGGCCGGTCCAGTTGCGGCGAGGAGACGCCGAGATCCAGCGCGATGCCGTCGACCGGCAGCGGAAGGTGGCGCCCCATCTCGGAAAAGCGGTCCTCGACCAGCTGCAGGCGGTCTCCGAACTCGGTCTGAAGCGACCGCCCGGCCGCGATCGCCGTCGGATCGCGGTCGAAGGCAACCACGTTGCAGTCGGCTGCCAGCAGCAGGGCACGGCTGTAGCCACCCAGCCCGAAGGTGCCGTCGAGATAGATGCCGCCGTCGCGCGGGTGCAGGACCTCCAGCACCTCGGCCAGCAGCACGGGGACGTGACCACCGGGACCGACAGCGCCGGTCTGTCGCGGAGTGGGTCCGGTCATGCCGCACCTCCCGCGCTTTGCCCGCTGGCTTGCGACTTGACGGCCAGGGAGGGAACCTTCTCCTTGGCCGACTGCCGCCGCGCGGCCTGATAGGCGGCCCAGCGCTCGGGTTGCCAGATCCGGAAGAGAGCGCCGGTGCCGACGAAGACCGCCTTGTCCTTGATGTCGGCCGCCGTGATCAGCGCTTCGGGCAGAACGATGCGGCCGTTGGAATCCCACTGCAGCTGGTGGGCGGCGCCGAAGATCGTGGCGGAGAGATCCTCCTGGGCGTCGCTGAAGAGCTCGTAGGAGTTGACCGAGTCCATCAGCTGATTCAGGAAGTCCTGGCCGCAGCCCTCGATCGCGCCCTCCACCTTGTAGGAGGGGAAGAGGATCACGCCGTCGAAGCCTTGGCGGGACAGGGTCGGCCGGAAGGGCGCAGGGATCGACACGCGACCCTTGCTGTCCAGCTTTACCTCGTGGGTGCCGAGAAAGATCGGCGCCATGGTCGGTCCCCTGTTTCGACATCCGCCGCCGCGCTTTGCGGCGGCCGAAGCCGCTGTCTCCGGATCGGGCGGGGCATCCGCCTGACCCGTCGTCTACCGGACGCCCCACCTGCGTCCGCCGGCCTCGCGGCCGTTTCACCCCTTGCAGCGCCTCGTCTCTCTCCGTTCTCCGAGGCCCAACTCGACAGGGTTCCTGCCGAGTATGCATGGGAAATCATGGGATATCATGGGCTCAGATGGGTGTCAACGACACGAGAAAGTATTCGCGATGTGTTTCCAAGTTATCAACAGATCGCTATTCGGGTCACAAACCCGGCTGTTTCACGCTCTCGCGTCCTCCGAGTAAGTCTTGCCGTTAATTAAGGCGAAAGAACTTGTTCATCGAATGTTCTTATTTAGGGGTGAACAAAAGTGGGTCGAGGCCGAACGACGTCGGTCGAGAGAGCTTGTGAAGCCCTTCGGGCCGCGCAAAGGCCGCCCACTTTGTCTTGGGGAACCCCGGGTCTTGATCAGGAACGCCAGACGGCCTGTAAGCCGGGTTCTGTCCCCTGCCCGGAGGCAGGGGGATGACCATTCATCTGGGACCCGCATTGCTACGGGCCTCGCGCGACCAACCCGGGCGACGACGCGGAAACACGCCTGGCCTCCTCGCGGAGGTCCCTGTCGCCCCTATTCGGTCTTGCTCCGGGTGGGGTTTACCTTGCCCGCCCCGTCGCCGGGGCGGCGGTGCGCTCTTACCGCACCCTTTCACCCTTGCCGCGCCGCAGCGCGGCGGTTTGCTTTCTGTGGCACTTTCCCTAGGCTCGCGCCCGCCGGGCGTTACCCGGCACCCTGTTTCCGTGGAGCCCGGACTTTCCTCCCTTCGCCGAGAGGGCGAAAAGCGGTCATCCGGCCGTCTGGCGAGCGCTGGATGTAAAGACAGGCGGATGTGCGATCAACGAAAAGCTTGATCGCAGCTCTGCCGGCCAAGCCGCCGCAGCCGGTTTCGGAACCTTCGGATCCAGTCTAGAAGGGGCAGCGAGCTTGAGGGGAGGGACGCGTATGGTCGGGCCGCACATGACTGAGCCGCACATAACCGGGACGCGCAGCATCGGCATCATCGGACTGGGCATCATGGGGCGCCGGCTGCTCGGCGTGATCCGGCAGCATCCCGACTTTCGGCCGGGACTCCTCTGGGATCCGGCCGAGGCCGCGAGAGCCGAGGCGCGGGCCCTGGCTCCGGAGGCTGGGATCGCGGAGGCGGCCGACGCCGTGATCGCCGAAGCGGATGTCGTCTATCTGGCCTGCCCGCCGGAGCCTCGGAAGGATTACGCCCTGCAGGCCGCGGCGGCGGGAAAGCCGCTTCTGCTCGAAAAGCCCTTGGGCATCGACGTGGCGACCAGCCGGGATCTGACGGAGCGCCTGGCGGCCTCCGGCGGTCCGGCGGCGGTCAACTTCACCCAGGCGGCCAGCCCGGCCCTGGCCGAGGTCAGCCGGGCGCTGGCTGCGGGCGAACTGGGCGAACCGCTAGGGATCGACATCCTCGTCACCTACGCCGCCTGGCCGCGCGCCTGGCAGGCCGGGGCGGACTGGCTGCGTTTCCGGGCCGAGGGCGGTTTCACCCGCGAGGTGATCTCGCACTTTCTGTTTCTCTCCGCGCGCCTGCTTGGGCCGCTGGAGCCGGTTTGGGCGCGGCCCAGTTTTCCTGCCCCGGATCTGGCGGAGACCCATCTGCTGGCCCGGCTGGAGACGCCGGATGGTCTGCCGGTCTCCGTTTTCGGGAGCGTCGGCGGCCGGCAGCCGGACCGGCAGGAGGTCACGGTCAAGGGCAGTCGGCGCAGCTATCGCATCGCCGACTTCTATCATCTGCAGGTCTCGGACGGCGGAGCTTTCATGGAGGCACGCAGTCCCGAGGGCGATGCGCGTGAGGAAGCCCTGAACGCCCAGTTGAGCCAGCTTGCCCTCTGCGCCGCCGGCCAGCCGCACGCGCTTGCGACGGTCGCCGAGGCCTTCGCCGTTCAGACCTGGATTGAGGCCCTGCTGGACGGCAGGTCCTAGAGAGAACGCTAGTATTTGAGGTTGGGGAGGAAAAGCGATGGAAAACGTTTGGCTCGGGCGGACCGGCATCAAGGTCTCGCAGCTCTGCTTCGGAACGATGTCCTTCGGCGGCGATGCCGACGAGGCGGAGTCGGGCCGCCTCTACGCCGCCTGTCGCGAAGCGGGCATCAACTTCTTCGATTGCGCCAACGTCTACAGCCAAGGCCGTGCCGAGGAGATCCTCGGGCGGCTGATCGCCAAAGAGCGCGACGGGCTGGTGATCACCTCCAAGTGCTTCAACGCCATGGGCGAGGGTCTGAATGATCGTGGGCTGAGTCGCCGGCACATCGTCTCGGCCGTGGAGGCGAGTCTCAAGCGGCTCGGGACGGATCGTCTGGACATCCTGTTTCTGCACAAGTGGGATCCTCACGCGCCCCTCGAGGAGACCCTCAGGGCGCTGGAGGACCTCGTCAGCTCCGGCAAGGTGATCTACAGCGGTGCCAGCAACTTCGCGGCCTGGCAGATCGCCAAGGCTCTGGGCGTTTCCGAGCGCCATGGCTGGAACCGCTTCCAGGTCATCCAGCCGATGTATTCGCTGGTCAAGCGGCAGGCGGAGGTCGAGCTGCTCCCCCTGGCGGCTGCGGAGGGGCTCGGGACCATCGTCTACAGTCCCGTCGGCGGCGGCCTGTTGAGCGGCAAGTATGGCCCCGACCGCAAACCCGACAGCGGCCGCATTCTGGACGACGAGAAGTATGCCGAGCGTTACGGCGAGGCCTGGGTCTATCGCACGGCAGCTGACTTCACGGCCTTCGCGGAGGCGCGCGGCTGGCACCCCGTCAGTCTCGCCGTGGCCTGGGCCGGCGCCCATCCGGCCGTGACCTGCCCGATCGTCGGTGCCCGCAGCGTCGCCCAGCTGCAGGCAGCCCTCAAATCGGTGGAGATCGAGATGACCCCCGAGCTGCGCGCCGAGATCGCCGCGCTCTCCCGCCAGCCTGCCCTGGCCACAGACCGGCTGGAGGAAGCTTAGAGCAGGAGTCACGCCTTAGGTGGAAGCCAAACGCTTCTGCCTCAGACGATCGCGCTCTAGGCTTCCAGGTCTCCCGATCACCGCTTCGTCAGGACGCCAGTTCCGTCAGGTGCCGGACGCCTGGCGGTTTGGTCGGCCTGCGCCCTTGTCTCTATGACGTCTGCGCGCCCGAGATGGTGGGCGTTTTCATGAGTTCATGATTTCAGGTTTTTCTACGCCCGGTATTCGATAGAGATATCGAAGATCGGGAGGCTGCGGCTTTCGCGCGAGGAAGGTCTCGGCAAGCTGCTGAATATTAATGTTTTTTCTGAACATAATTGTATTTTCGCAAAATTATATGCTTACACTCCGACTCTGGCTGTTCGCGCTTCGATGGTGAGATGTTGGAAGGGGAGGGGGAGAATGCGCCGATCGCTACGCCAAACCCTGTCGGCCGTCCGTGCCCAGATCCTGACCTTAGCGGGCATTCAGCAGGCGGGCTTCTTCGTTCAGTACGGATATGCCGGCTCGGTGCCGGACCGCATCCCACCCTATGAATCCGTCGAAGCCATCTTCGACGACCGGCTTCCGACGTTCGAGAGCTTCGTCGGCGAGATCGCGAACCACCTGGAACGTTTTCGAGCCTTTGGTCGCGAAGCGGGCGATCCGGTCTGGGGGCGCGGCATGTTTCCGCCCCTGGACGGCGCGGCCGCCTACACCATCGTCCGGAGAAGCGGGGCGCGGCGCATCGTCGAGATCGGATCGGGAAACTCCACCACCTATCTGGCCCGCGCCGCGCGCGACTGCGAGGCTCCGCCCCGGATCACCTGCATCGACCCGCAACCCCGACGGTCTCTGGAAGGCCTGGGAGTCACCTGGGAACGGCGCGTCCTCTGCGACCGCGATGCCTATCTCTTCGACGACATGACGCCCGGCGATATCCTCTTTATCGATTCAAGCCATATCATGATGCCGGGACTGGACGTGGACATTCAGTTCAACCGGATCTTTCCGCGTCTGCCCTCGGGAACCTACGTACATCTCCACGATATATTTCTGCCGGACGACTATCCGCCGAGATGGCGAAAGAGATTCTATTCCGAGCAAAATGCTTTGATCGGCTGGATTCTTTCCGGCTATTTCGAAGTCTGCTTTCCGGGACACTACATGATGACGCGGCATCCCGAGGTCATCGACACCTACCTCTCGGCCTTCCAACCTTTGACGACACGGCAGTCGGGTAGCATCTGGTTGCGCCGGGCCTGAGCGGCCGAGGCTCCGAGGTCAGTTTCCGCACTGGATCGCAGATTGTAGAACGCAGTAAGGAAGGGCGTTGCTGCAGAGCATCTCGGCCGGAGGCAGCTGCGATATCGGGATCGACGGAAGGGTCTATGACGGATAGGGCGGACATTGTCGTCATCGGCGGCGGCATGGCGGGGGCCTCGGCGGCCGCCGAGATTCTGGCGGCCGAGCCGTCCTTGCGCGTCCTGCTGTTGGAGGGGGAGGCGCGGCCCGGCTATCACACCACTGGGCGTTCCGCCGCCTGTTTCATCCAGAACTACGGCAACGCCAGCATTCGCCAGTTCAATCGGGCCAGCCGGCCGATTTTCGAGGCGCATCCCCTGGCGGTCGAGGTGGAGGAGGCGCCTGCCAGCCTGCTGTCTCCGCGCGGGATTCTGCAGCTCGACGACGGGACGCAGGCGGCGGCCTTCGACGACTTGATGGCCGAAGGCGACGGCGTCGAAGCGCTGGACGAAGCGTCTGTCCATGCCTTGGTTCCAGCCTTGCGGCCTGGCAGCTTCACGCGCGCGGCCTACGAGGCCGACGCGATGGATATCGACGTCGACCGCCTGCACCAGATCTACCTTCGTTTCCTGAAACAGGCCGGCGGCACGCTTGTCTGCAACGCCCGGGTGACCGCTTTGCGTCGCGCGGACGAAGTTTGGCATCTCGAGACGACGGCGGGTGCCTTCGCGGCGCCGCTGATCGTCAATGCGGCGGGCGCCTGGGCGGATCAGGTGGCGCAGCAGGCGGGCCTGCCGCCGGTCGGGCTGCAGCCGCTGCGCCGCTCGGCCGCGCTGCTGGCACCCCGCGACGGCTGGGACGTCGCCCGCTGGCCGCTGACCGGCGACCTGGGCGAGCGCTGGTACATGCGGCCCGATGCCGGCCGCATGATGGTCTCGCCGGCGGACGCCGACCTGGTCGAGCCGCAGGATGCCTGGCCCGACGACCTGGTGCTGGCCGAAGGGCTCGACCGCTTCGCCCGGGTCTTCGACTACGAAGTGACGCGACTGGAGGCGAGCTGGGCGGGGCTGCGCACCTTCGCGCCGGACAAAAGCCTGGTGATCGGTTTCGATCCGGCCGGCGAAGGCTTCTTCTGGCTCGCCGGCCAGGGCGGTTACGGCATCCAGACGGCACCGGCGGCGGCGCGCCTGACAGCGGCTTTGGTTCTCGGCAAGGCGCTGCCGCCGGAACTCGCGGCCCAGACCTTCGAGACCGAGGGTGTCTCGCCGGCGCGCTTTCGTCAGGGTGAAACGGCTCCTAACGCTGGGTCAGCTTGAACTCGATGCGCCGGTTGCGGCTGAGCGCGTCGGGACTGTTGCCCTCGGCGATCGGCCAGTTGTCGGCGAAGCCGGCGGCGATCAGGCGGTTCTCGGGCAGGCCCTGGTCGATGAGGAACCGCACCACCTCGATCGCCCGCGCCGTCGAGAGTTCCCAGTTGGAGGGGAACTGTGCCGTGGCGATCGGCAGGCTGTCGGTGTGGCCGTCGACCCGCAGCACCCAGTCCAGGTCGGCGGGAATCTCTTCCGCGAGGTCGATCAGCGTGTCCGCCAGACTGGCGATCTGCTCGGCGCCCTCGGGCTGCAGGCTTGCCGAGGCCGAGGCGAAGAGCACCTCCGACTGAAACACGAAGCGGTCGCCGACGATCCGGACGTCCGGGGTGTCGCCCAGCACCTCGCGCAGCCGTCCGAAGAACTCCGAACGATAGCGGGCCAGTTCCTGCACTTTCGTCGCCAGCGCGGCGTTGAGCCGCTGGCCGAGGTTGGCGATCTCCACCTGCTGGTCCCGGTTGAGTGCCTCGCTGGCCTCCAGCGCCTCGTTGAGGGCCGCCAGTTGTTCGCGAAGCTGCAGAAGCTGACGATTCAGTCGTTCGACCTCGCGCTGCGCCGTCTCGTTGAGACGTTGCTGCTCGGTGGCGAAGTCCTGAGTACGCGACAGCTCGGCCTCTGTTTCGCTCAGCGCGGCGCGGCTTTCCTCGCCGCTGGCGCGCAGTTCGGCTAAGGCTTCGTCGCGGTCGGCCAGAAACTGCTCCAACTCCGCGATGCGCTCCTCGCGGTCGCTCAGGCCGCTCTGCGCCTGGGTCAGCGCGCGTGCCTGGGCCGCCAGCTCGGCTTCCAGCTCGGCCAGCTCGGCGTCGCGGGTCTCGACCCGCGCGCGCAGCGCCTCCAGCGCCGCGATCTGCGCCGCCAGTTCCTCCTCGCGGCTCAGGGCCTCCCGCTCCAGCGCCGCGATCTGTTCGCTGCGGGACTCCAGGGCTTGCTCCGCCGCGCTCAGCTCGCCTTCCAGACGCCCGACCGTCTCTTCCTGACTCGCCAGCCGGCCCTCCAGCCCGGTCAGCTCCAGCCGCAGCCGGTCGCGGAGATCCTGCAGGGCCTGCACCTCGGCGAGTTGGGCTTCGATCGTCGCCCGGTCGGCCGCGACCTGCTGCTGCGCCTCGGCCAGTTCGGCCGTCGACTGACGCAGCTCGGTCTCGGCCAGTTCCAGACGTTGGGCTAGCAGATCCCGCTCATTGACCAGCCGCGCGAGATCCCCGGCCAGACGATCGCGCTGTTCGGTCAGAGCCGAAAGCTGGGCGGAGAGGGAGTCGCGCTGGCCCAAGGAGGCTTGCAGTTCCGACGAGAGCTGGGAGACGTCGACGCGCAGGCTTTCGTTGGCCTGTCGCTCCAGCGACAGCAGGTCGGAAAGCTGGTCCAACTGCGAGGTCAGCTCGGCCAGCCGCGTATCCCGATTGGTCAGCGCGGTCGAAAGGAAGAACTGGCCGACCATGAAGACCAGCAGGACGAAGACCAGCACCAGCAGCAGGGTCGCCAGCCCGTCGACGAAGCCGGGCCAGATGTTGGTGGCGCGTTCTCTGCCGGTGCGGGAGAGATTATACATGGGCGTCTAGCCTCGGCAGACCTTAGCCCTCCGTCTCCTCGGCCAGGGCCGCGATGGTGCGGGCCAGCAGGCGGATTTCGGCGCGAATGTCTCCGACCGTCTGCTCCCGGCCGCGCTCGACCTCGCCGGCGATGCGGGTGACGTTGAGCGCCAGGGTGCGTATATGATCGCGGGTGGCCTCGTCCAGGACGCCGCGCTCGTCGCTCCGTTCGCTGAACTGCGCCTCGCTGAGCTGCTGCAGCAGCGGTTTAATCGCGCTGTGGGTTTCCGCCAGCCGGCGCATCACCTCCTGCTCCGTGCGCATCTGCTCGGTCATGACGCTCAGGCGTTCGGTCAGCAGGGCGAGGTTCCGGTTGGCCTCCTGCCGGTCGTCCTCGCCGCGCGCAATAGTGCGCTGCAGGGAATCCAGACTGTCGGCCGTCGATTCCAGCAGGGCGGTGAGATAGGCCGGTACGGAGGCCTCGCCGCCGGCCACGCCCTCGCCGCCGCTGGACAGGCGGGTCAGGCCGGACAGCCATTCCTCCAGCTCGTTGACAAAGCGGTTGTGTGCTTGGCCGGCCTGAAGCTCGAGAAAGCCCAGCACCAGCGAGCCGGCGAGCCCGAAAAGGGAGGAGGAGAAGGCCGTGCCCATGCCGGACAGCGGTCTTTCCAATCCCACCTTCAACTGATCGAAGAGCACAGCGGCGTCGCCGCCCGCCGACAGACTGCCGATGGTTTCGGCGACGGAATCGATGGTCTCCAGCAACCCCCAGAAGGTGCCGAGCAGACCGAGAAAGATCAGCAGGCCGATCAGGTAGCGCGAGATGTCGTGGCTCTCGCCGATGCGGATCTGAATGGAATCCAGCAGTGTGCGGGTGGAGAGCGCCGAGAGCGTCAGCCGTCCCTTGCGCTCGCGCAGCATCGTGGCCATCGGCCCGAGCAGCCGGGGCGCGGTCGTGTTCTGGACCGAACTCGGGAAGATCAGGCCGCCGCTCGCTTCGCGCTTCAGCTGTTCCAGATAGCTGACTTCCGGCTGCAGTAGCAGAACCTGACGAATCGAATAGACAATGCCGAGCAGCAGCACGCCCAGGATCATGCCGTTCAGAACGGCGTTGGCCAGGAAGGCTTCCTGCAGGCGCGGGAACAGCAGGGCGGCGGCCACAGCGACGAAGCCCAGGAACACCGCCATACGCAGCAGGTAGAGCCTCGGCCTGGTCATCCTGAGATCCGCGTCATGCTGCTTTCCGGGTTATCCCGCTTTCCGCTTCGCGCTATCCGGGTCCCCGAACCGTCGAAGGAGGCATCGCCGGAGAGGGGCTGTCTCGCCGCTGGCTGTCATCGCGGGTGCGAGTCCTGTCTTGCCGTCTGGTCCTTTCGCTCCGGACCAGGCGTTGCGGTTCAGCGTGGTGCGGGAACGACGTCGACGCGGTTGGGCGGCCCGTCCGGGATGTTGTTGCCCAAGGCCCGCACATCCATGCGAGTCGAGCGCACACCCTGGCCGATCAGGAACTGGCGGACCGCCAGCGCGCGCGACAGCGACAGCCGGCGGGCCTGGTTGACCTGGTTGCTGTCGCCCGCGGCGTAGGCCAGAAGCTGGATGCGCTGGCTTTCGTCGGCGCGCAGGCTCTCGGCCAGCGCGTTGAGCGCGGCGCTGCCGTCCGTCGCGACCTCGTCCTGACCTTCGGTGAAGACGATGCGGGCCAGCAGGTCCGGCTCCAGGGCGGTCTCGGCTTCAGGCTCCGGTTCGGGCGGAAGGGCCGCGCGCTGCTCCTGTGCGGGCTGGGGCTCTGCCGCAGGAATCGTTTCGGACTGCGCGGTCGTTTCGGATTGTGCGGCCGTTTCTTGGCCGGCCGCACCGGCGGTCTCTGCACCAGCCTGCGCCGTTGCGCTCGCGGCCGGCTCCGGGTTGCTTGCTGCAGCCCCGCGGGCCTCTGCCTGCTGCGTCGTCCCGCTTGCCGGGCCCGTCCCTGCGGTTTCGTTGCTCGGCGAAGTCGGCTCGATGGCTGGCGGCGGCTGGGGGGCCGGCGGAATGGGCTGCAGTTCGGCCGCCGTGGCCGCCGGCTCGGGGGTGGTCCGGGCGGGTTCGGTTGTCGAGGAGGCCGGTGCGGGCGTCGTGGGGGCAGCCTCCGAAACGTCGCTGGTCCGGGCGTTGCGGTCGGTCCCCATATCCTCGACGTCGCCCATATCCTCGACGGCAGGGGTTTGGGCGACCGTTGGGGCGGGCGCCGTCGTTTCCGGAGTCGCCGAGCTGGGGGCGGGAACGGTCGCAGCCCCGCCGCCGGACGCGGCCCTCTCGGCTTCACGCTCAGCCAGCGCCTGCGAGGGCAGCAGCGGCGGCGCGGTGCGGTTGGTGCGTGGTGGCGGTGCCGGTGGCGTTGCGGCTTGCGCCGCTGGCTCGGGTGCCGCCTGGGGCGCGGTTGCGCGAGGCGCCGTCGTTCCGCCGGAGCGGGCGACGTCAGTAGGTTGAAAGGCTTGGGACGGCGGTTCGCTGCGTGTCTGGGCGCGCGGCGCGACCGGGCGCGGCACTGGTGCCGGCGCCTGTCCGATCTGGCGGGGTGCACCTGCCATGCCGCCGGGAACCGTCCCCGGCGGCACGATGCCGGGCGGCAGAGTCCCGGCCTGAGCCTGGCCCATCTGCATCTGGTTCTGGGCGAAGGCGGTCACCGGCGGCCTCGGGGTCGCGCTGTAGACCTGCACACCGCTGTAGAAGGGCATGCCCTGCTGCGCGAAGGGTGAGCCGAAGCCCTGTTGAGCGAAACCGGGCTGCGTCGGCTGCCCGAAGGCCTGCGGCGTCGTCAGCGTCGAGCGCGGTTGTTGCTGCGGCGGGAACAGCAGTCCACCTGGAACGCCGACGAAACCCTGACCCGGCAGGCCGTAGGGCGGGAAGCCCTGGCCGTAGGGCACCGCGCCGGTGCCAAGGCTGTTCAGCAGCTGCTGATTCACGAAGACGTTGTTCTGCGCCGCGACTGGACTCGCCAGTCCGACGACAAGCGACAGAGATGCGGCCATCGCCAGGGCCGCGATCAAGGCGCGTTCCGCTCTCACTCCCGGCTGCCCGAATTTCCCGCAGTGGACTTTTCCGCAGTGGAATCTCCGGCAGTTGGATTTCCGATAGCGGGATCTGGTATCGTCGCTGCTCATACGCGTTTCGTCCCTTCGCGCCTTTTCGGCGCTGATTGGCTTCCGAACGGGTCGCCACTCCCCCTAAACGAATCGGTACCCCGAAAGGCGGTGTACACTAGACAGGCGGCGCCAGGCAAACAAGCGAGGGGAGTTGGTTTGCCTCTACGATGGTACGGACGGCAGGCGGAAGACAGCCCTGCCGATCAGGCGTTGGATCCGATCAACGCCGGCATCTTTCGTCAAACAAGGTGAAGAGAGTCTTTACGTCGGACCCCTTAGAGCGCGATCGTCTGAGGTGAAGGCGTTTGGCTTTCGCCTTAGGCGATCCTGCTCTATGCGGGAGCGCGCGCCTTGCTCAAGAGGCGGTCGAGCGGATCCTGCAGCCGCGGTGTGACGGCCAGGATGGAGTTGCTTTCGACCCGGTGGCCGCTGCCGCCGATCTCGGTGACCAACCCGCCGGCCTCGCGGACCAGCAGCACGCCGGCGGCCACGTCCCAGGCGTTCAGGTTTCGCTCCCAATAGCCGTCGAAACGGCCGGCTGCGACGTAGGCCAGGTCCAGGCTGGCGGTGCCCCAGCGGCGCACGCCCGAACTGACCGCCATCACCGTCTCCAATTCCGCCAGGAACTGCCGATGTCCGGGCGTGCCCTTGAAGGGAATGCCGGTGGCGAAGAGCGCGTCCTCCAGCCGTTCGCGGGAGGAGACACGCAGACGCCGGTCGTTCAGGTAGGCGCCGGCACCCCGCTCTGCGGTGAAGAGTTCGTCCTTGATCGGGTCGTAGACCACGCCGGCGACGATTTGGTCGCGCTCCTCAAGCGCGATGGAAATGGAGAAGTGCGGCAGGCCGTGTAGGAAGTTGGTCGTCCCGTCCAGCGGATCGACGATCCAGCGCCGCGTCTCGCCCTGCTTGGCGGGCGTGCTGCCGGATTCCTCCATCAGGAAGCCGAAGTCGGGGCGGGCGTAGGCCAGCTCGTCGCGGATCGTCTTCTCTGCCGTGGTGTCGGCGGTCGACACGAAGTCGGCGGGACCCTTCCGCGAGACCTGCAGGTTCTCCACCTCTCCGAAGTCCCGACGCAGGCGTCCGGCGGCCTTCTTGGCGGCCTTGACCATCACGGTGATGAGGGGCGAGCGCAGGGACATGGGGGCGTAGGGCTCCAGGAATGACTGACCCGGCAGGCGGGCGGAAAGGTTTATGGGCGGAAGTGTGTACGACCGGGCCCGATCTTGCCGCGGCGGCGGACGGCGCTCAGTCCTTGGCGCGCTCGACGTACTCGCCCTCGGCGGTGCTGACCACCACGCGGGTGCCGGCCTCGATGTGTGGCGGCACCATGATCTTGACGCCGTTCTCCAGCACCGCGGGCTTGTAGCTGGAGGAGGCCGTCTGCCCCTTCACCACCGGATCGGCCTCGCTGATCGTCAACGTCACCTGCTCCGGCAACTCCACCGAGATCGGGCTGCCCTCGTAGGATTCGACGGAGACGGTCATGCCCTCGGCCAGGAAGGGCAGGGGCGCGCCGACCAGCTCGCTGTGCACCGAGATCTGCTCGTAGGTCTCGTTGTCCATGAAGGTCAGCATGTCCCCCTCGGCATAGAGGAACTGGAAGTCCTTCTGCTCCAGCCGCACCCGCTCGACCGTCTCGCCGGCGCGAAAGCGCTCGTTCATCTTGGTGCCGTCGCGCACGTCCTTCAGCTCGACCTGGGCGTAGGCGCCGCTCTTGCCGGTCTTGGTCGCCTGGATCTTGACGGCGCGCAGCAGGCGGCCCTTGTGCTCGATGATGTTGCCGGGGCGGATGGCGTTGCCGTTGATCTTCATGACTCGCTCTCGGTCGCTGTCTAAGCACTAGCTGGCGGGCGGTAGCTCGCGCACTGGGGCGGACGCAGCCGGCCCGGTCGCGGGAGAACCTCTAAATCTCGTTCGGAAAGGCGCCGCCGATATAGCCGTTCGTCGCTGTCGAGGCAACGGTTGTAGGCGACTGGTGGGCCGGTTTCCTGCCGGTTTGGGGTTCAGGCCCAGTCCTGACGGTCTTCATCCTGAGCCTGTCGAAGGATGGCCGCAGAACGCAAATCGCCCCAGCGAGGCATTGTGACTAAGGCTTTCGAGGCGGCGGTTGACTGCTTCGACAGGCTCAGCATGAAGGGGAGGGAAACATCCGGGGCCGGCGCGAGCCAGTACGTCCGCCCCCCAGGGACTCACCGGGGTTGGCGTTTCGGCCAGAACCCGCCTGCCGATGGTCACGAAGCAGAGGCCGGCGGCCCGCTCGATCCAATAGCGGGTGTGCTGGAACTACCGGATCATCGGTAGAGGATACGAAGCGAGATTCGATCAGACTTTGGCGGCTCGACGTTTCACATCCTCGACGTCGACACCACCGGCCGCCATCTTTCGTTCGGCATCGTCACGTATGACGTTCAGGAGCGCTTGCAGAATTGGCTCGTGCGCACAGCGCTCATCCATCTTCGTGTAGACCAGATCGTACTCGATTGGCTCCCAACTCGAGAGCGCGGCAAGGTTATGCTGTGCCTGAACTTCCAAATGATCGAGTGCCCTTACGAACTTCGCTTCGGGGGTTTCGCCCGCTTCAAACTCCAGCCAGAGCGCCCGGATATGCTTGCCGTCCTGGGATGGCAGCAGTGCTGCGATCTCTTCCATCGCCTCCTGTTCCCGTTTCGCTTTATCCCGCTTTCTGTGCCCTGTTTCGAAGTAGGGAACGTCGCCGACCTTGGCTTCGGCCAAGTCGTGCACGACGGCCATCGCAAGAACCCGTTCCAGCGACACCTCTGTCCTGAGATGACCGTGGCTGAGAAGCGCCATCAAGGCGATGAACCAGGTATGCTCGGCGACACTTTCCTGCCGACCGTCCGACAACCACGAGTGTCGCAGCTCTCTCTTCAGACGCTCGGCTAATGCTAGAAAACTAACAAGCTGACGAGCGGTTTGAGCCTCTGCCTGCATCGCGATCTCCTGCAACTAGGTCATCTCTGGAGACTAAAACATCCCATCTTTCAAATCGGCTCCGACCTCATTGAACCGTCAAACAGTTCTCCCTTGAAGTGCGTGTTTACCTAGGCACTACCGCTTCCAAAGCGAGAAAGCTGACCTTGCAGGTCAAGTCGAGACGTCCTGCAATACGGCCCGTTCTAAGGACTCACCGGGTTCCGCGCGTCGGCCAGGACCCGCCCGCCGATGGTGACGAAGCAGACGCCGGCGGCCCGCTCGATCCAGTGGCGCGCATGCTGGAACCGCCGGATCACTGGGGAGGAGGACATGAAGAGGCTGACGACGGCGTACCAGATCAGCGCGCTGGCGACGACCAGGGCGATCATCAGGCCCATCAGCCAGAGCGGCGTGCTGTCCGTCACCGCCGTGGCGAAAACGCTGGCGAAGAGAACGATGGCCTTGGGATTGGTCAAGGTCACCAGAAAGCCGAAGAGCAGCGGATTGCTGCGTCCGCACCCGGCCGCGCCGGCCGCTTCCGCCGAGACGTCGATGGCCTGGGGCTTGGTCAGCAGCAGCCGGATGCCGAGGTAGATCAGGTAGCTGCCGCCCAGCACCCGCACCAGCCAGGTCAGCCACTGATATTCGATCAGCAGCGCCGACAGCCCCAGCAGGCTGAGCGTCGCATAGAAGCCCAGGCCGATGGACACGCCCAGGGTCGTCCAGAGCCCCGCCGCCGTCCCCCGTGTCATGGAGGACCGCACCACCGCCACGAAGTCCGGCCCCGGCAGCAGCAGAGCGGGAATGAAGACGGCGAAGACGGAAATCAGAACCAGGGTGATGTCCAAGACCCGCACCTCCTATGCTTCGCGCCTGTTCTATTTGGGCATGGGACGATCTTACAGGGCAATGCCTGCAGCGATCCTAGGACGTGCTGTCTGGATCCCCCGACCGAAGCCGAAGCTCTACATGCCTGCGACCGTGAACTCCGGCCTGCCGTTCCAGGTCAGTTTCCAACTCGCCCCTGGACGCACGTTCTGAACGACGCTGGGATCGAAGGCGACGAAACAACGGCCGCCGGTTTGCCGAATCCCGGTGTGCCGAACCGACGGGTAGATCAGGCCGCGATGCCCCTCTCGTCGCAGGTTTTGCGCGAGAAGCTGCCCCTGCGGATAGCCCTTGTGCGGATCGGGGTCGAGCGCAGGATGCATGGGATCGTCGTGCAGGTCTGGAAAGTCGCCGATGAAGTCCGCCAGCAACTCCACATACTGCGCCTCCTCCTCGTAGAGGCCGAGATAGGCGAGTTCCCGCGTTCGGTGGAAGCCGACCTCCTCGGCGGAGGTCAGCACGTCCCAGGAACAGTACCAGGCGCCACGCGCTTCGCCGTTGAAGCGATTGCCGCCCGGCCGCGTGTAGGTAAAAGCGGCGTTGATATGACTCTGGCCGTAGATCTTGAGGTCGTTGGCCCTGCGCGCAAAGGCCAGTTCCCGGCGATCCAAGGCGGAGGTTCCCTCCCGCTCGGCGATCAGGCGCGCAGAGGTTTCGCCCTCCAGTTCGGCCAGAATCGCGGCTTCTTCGTCGCTATCGACCAGCCCGCGCAACACGGGCGGCTTGTGGCGCGTTTCCGAGACCAGCCTGACCAGGGCGCGGTCGTTGATCGACGTGGTCTTCACAGGCTGCCCCTTAAAGACCGCCCCGTAGCGCGTCGACGTAACCGCGCACGCGCAGGATTTTCGGCAAGCCGCCGGCGATCATGGCGTCGAGCGGCCGCGCTCCGTCGAACTCCGGCCCCGCATTGGCAAGCTTGACCCATTGAGTTGAGATCGGAGCTGTGAAGTAGAGCTCCAGCGACTTGTAGAGGCCGACGAGCGCGCTGAGCCGAAGCATCTGGTCGCGTCCCAGCGCGCCCGCGAAGTTGGGCTTCTTCGCGCGCTTCCAGGTGGACTCCGACATGTCGGCCAGGGCTGCGGCCTCGCTTCCGGTCAACGACCAGGCCTCCGCGATCCTACCGAAGGCCTTCAGCGCGACCGCCTGCACTTCGGCCGCTTTCCGCTCTTTGACGAGGGGGTCCAAGGCCTGCATCCCTTCCGTCGGCTCCGGTGCCGTCACTTCATATTGCATCATACTATGCCAACATATGCCATATGGTCTATATTTTTAGTTCATATGGCTAAGCTGATGGCGCACGACCGGCGCTTTGTATTGTCCCTACGAGAGCAGGGCGGCGCTTTTTTGAGTGAGCAGGGGTCTTCCGATCGAAGCGGCGCCACCCATCTTTCGCCCATGCTTGAGGTCTCTCAGCGCAAGCGCGACGTCGCTACGCCGCTCCGGTTCGACCGCCGGATCTTCCTTGGCGGCCTAGCGACAGCGCCTTTCCTGGCGGGTTCGACCGTGCCGCGCGAGACACAAGCGGCCGTCATGACTGCACCGGACGCGACGATAGGCGGCGCACCCCTTGATCCCGCCGCGCTCGCGCGCGTGGCCGAGACGGCGCGGGGGCTCGATCAGCTCAACAGCCTGATCGTGGCGCAGGGCGGGGAGGTCGTCTTCGCGGAAGCCTTTCGCGGCCCGCCGCTCGACCGGCCGGCCAACGTCAAGTCGGTCTCCAAGACCCTGGTCGCGGCCCTGACCGGCGCGGCGCTGGACCGCGACCTGCTCGGCGGCGTCGATCAGCCGCTGTCGGAGCTGCTGCCCGATCTGATCCCGGACGAGGCCGACCCGCGTGTCGGCGCGATCACCGTCGCCGACCTGCTGACCATGCAGGCCGGGCTGCAGCGGACCTCCGGCGCCTTCTACGGCGACTGGGTGCAGAGCCGCAACTGGATCCGCTACGCCCTCAGCCGTCCCTTCGTGGCCGAGCCGGGGGCGCGCATGCTTTACTCCACCGGCAGCTACCACCTGCTGGGCGCGGCCCTGACCCGCGCCACGGGCCGCAGCCTGCTGACCCTGGCCCGCGACTGGCTGGGCGACCCGCTGGAGATCGAGATCCCGCCCTGGACTCGCGACCCCCAGGGCTTCTACCTGGGCGGCAACAACATGCGGCTCTCGCCGCTGGCGCTGCTGCGCTTCGGGGAAGTCTACCGCCTCAGCGGCCTCTGGAACGGACAGCGGGTGCTGGGCGCCGACTGGATCGCCGCCTCCTGGCAACCGCGCGCCTACTCGCCCTTCTCCCGCCACGACTACGGCTACGGCTGGTTCCTGACCCGGGCGCGCGGCCACCCGCTCGCCTACGCCCGCGGCTACGGCGGCCAGATGCTCTACCTCCTGCCGTCCCTGGCCCTGACCGTCGTCGTCACCTCCGACCCCACCCGCCCGGCTCGCACCGGCGGCTACCTCGGTGACCTCACCGCTCTGCTGGCCGAGCAGATCGTCCCGGCGGCCGAAGGGGTTTAGGGGATGCCGGCTACGACGACGTCAGATCCTGGCACATCGGTGCGAACCGAACCGCTGCGGGTGCGATTGCTTGAGCCTGCCGAGGTGCAGCCTGCGGAAGACCTGTTGCACAAGGCCTTCGCACCTTACGTCCGGCGACTGGGCCGCGTGCTACGGCCGCAGACTTTCGCGCATATTCTTGATGCTGTGACCGAGCGGCGCGTGTACGGCGCTTTCAGCGAGGCGGAACTGATCGGTGTCGCGATCATTCGGGAGCTGGAGCGCGGCTGGTATCTGGACCAGATCGGGGTTGATCCGTCTCTCCAGGGTGCGGGTCTCGGCCGAGCCTTTCTACGCGCCCTGGAGGCTGAAGCGCAGTCGGCCGGTGTCGAGACAATTGCCTTGAATACGGCGGAGATGATGACGCATCTGCTGAAATTCTATCACGCCGAGGGGTTCCGGGAAGTGCGGCGCGGCCCGCCGGATCATGATTTCGATGCGCACACCCGGGTCTACTTCGAAAAGAAACTCTAAGACGGTGCAGGCGCTGCCTACCGCTCAGTCCCGCTCCCGCGCCCCGGCGTACCTCGCCTCTTCGGCGTAGTAGGCGTCGAAGCCCACCCGCTCGCGCAACTCCGAAAAATCCATCAGCAGGCCGGTGGGGTGCTGGCCGCTGGCCAGGGCGGCCAGGGCGTCGCGGGTGGCGCGCATGGCGGCGCTCAGCAGGGTCAGGGGGTAGGCGGCGATGGCGTAGCCCAGGGCCTCCAGCTCGGGCGGGCTCAGCAGCGGGGTGTCGCCGCCCTCGACCAGGTTGGCCATCTTCCAGCCGGGGACCTCCTGGCAGACCGTCTCCATCTCCGTCCGGTCGCGCGGCGCCTCGACGAAGAGGATGTCGGCGCCCAGCTCGGCGAAGCCCTGGGCGCGGGCCACGGCCTCGGCCAGGCCGTGACCGTGGCGGGCGTCGGTGCGGGCGAGGATCATGATGTCCAGGCCTTGGGCGCGCGCCTCCTCCCGCGCATCGACGGCGGCTTTGATGCGGTCCAGCGCCGCCGCGCGGTCCACCACCTCCTTGCCGCGCGTGTGGCCGCAGCGCTTGGGCGCCACCTGGTCCTCGATCATGGCGGCGGCGAAGCCGGCCCCGGCGTAGCCCTTGACCGTGCGCTTCACGTTCAGGGCGTTGCCGTAGCCGGTGTCGGCGTCGCCGATCACCGGGATGGAGACGGCGGCGGCGATGTTGCGGCCCTGGTCCAGCATCTCGGCGTAGGAGATCAGGCCCGTGTCGGGCGCGCCCAGCCGCGCGGCCGAGACCGCGAAGCCGCTCATGAAGGTCAGCGGAAAGCCCGCCTGCTCGATCATCCGGGCCGAGAGCGCGTCGTAGCAGCAGGGCATAACCTGCAGGCCGCCCTTGCTCAGCAGGGCGCGCAGCTTGGCACCGGGGGCCAGCGCGGTCGTCTCGGTCGGCAGGGAGGCTGAATCGGGCATGGGTCGGGTCCTGCGTTGCATCGGGTTTCGGGTCCGTGAGCGGCCTTGCGGCCACTTCGCTTCACCCTTCGACAGGCTCAGGATGAAGCAGTGGTTTGTCTGTCTCCCTCTCCCTTCATCCTGAGCCTGTCGAAGGGCGAAGGAAGCCGCCGCAGGCGGCTAGGACTGTCGAAGTCTCGGCCTGTCGGCCGAACTCTGTCTGAGGGCGCGCTACAACTTGAAGGGAATGTAGAGCGCGATGTCCGGCACCAGGTAGATGATCACCACGGCCACCAGCATCAACGCCAGGAAGGGCCAGACGCCGCGCGCGACCTCGCCCATACCGGCCTTTCCGACCGCCTGTATGACGTAGAGATTGAGGCCGACCGGCGGGGTGATCAGCGCGCATTCGACCATGATGACGAAGAAGATGCCGAACCAGATCGGGTCGATGCCCAGCGCCGCCAGGGAGGGGGAGAGCACCGGCACCATGATCAGCATCATGGAGAGCGCCTCCAGGAACAGCCCCATCAGCACCAGCACCAGGGCGCAGATCAGGATGAAGAGCGCGGCCTCGTCCACGTTGGCGGTGATGAAGGCGGAGATGTCCTGGGGGATGCGGTAGAGGGTGATGGCCTTGCCGAAGACCTTGGCGCCCGCGACGATCAGCAGGATGGTGACGGTGGTGCGCATGGCGTCCAGCGTCGCCGCCTTCAGGGCCGGCCAGGTCAGGGTGCGCAGGATCACGCCGGTGATGACCAGACTGGCGGCGAAGCCGATGGCGGCCGCCTCGGTCGGCGTGAAGGCGCCCGCGTAGATACCCCAGATAATCAGCCCGGCCAGCGCAAAGGTGGGGGAGGCGCGCAGCAGCGTGGCCTTACGCTCGGCCCAGCTTGCCGGCTCCATCGGCGTGAAGCTGCCGCCGAACTTGGCGTAGAGCATCGAGAAACCGATGAAGAGCCCGATCAGCAGCAGGCCGGGGCCGACCCCGGCGAGGAAGAGCTGGATCACCGACTCTTCGGTGATGAAGCCGAAGACGATCATCGGGATCGAGGGCGGGATCAGGATGCCCAGGGTGCCGCCGGCCGCCAGCAGGCCCAGCACGAAGGGGCGGGCGTAGCCGCGCTTCAGCATCTCCGGGATCGCCACCGTGCCGATGGTCGCCGCCGTGGCGACGGAGGAACCGGAGATCGCCGCGAAGATACCGCAGGACAGGATGGTGGCGACTGCCAGCCCACCGGGCCAGTGGCCGACCCAGGCCTGCACGGCGGCGAAGAGGTCGCGGCCCACGCCGCCCTTCAGCAGCACGTTGGACATCAGCAGGAACAGCGGCACGGCCAGCAGGATGAAGTTGTCGACCGTGGAGAGCAGGCCTTGCGGCACCATCAGCGGCGAGAAGCCGCCGAGAAACAGCATGCCCAGACCCAGACCGGCCAGGGCGAAGGCGACCGGGACGCCCGCCAGCAGCAGCGCGAAGAGCGCGAGAAGAACGATGAAGGTTTCCATGGGTCCTGAGGTCTAGTGGGCCGGGGCGTTTTGGTGGGGGGCGTTTCTGGTTGGGGGGCGTCTAGTGTGCCGGGCGTCTAGTGTGCGGCGGCGTCCTCGCCGTCGCCGCCGCCTGGCGGGGTCTCGCCGGCCAGCAGGCGCAGGGTCTCGACCAGGGCCTGGGCGAACAGCAGGCCGAAGCCGAGCGGGACGGTGACCTCCAGGGTCCACTGGGGCAGATCGAGCATTGTCGCGGTGGTCCGCCCGCGTTCGAACGAGTCGTAGGCGATGGTGCCGCCGTACCAGCCGGCCACCGCCGACAGCAGGGCGACCATGGCCATGGCGAAGATCTCGCAGACCCGCTGGGCGGCGGCGCTCAGGTGCCCGGTGATCAGGGTGATGCGGATATGGCTGCGCCGGCGCAGCAGCGCGGCCATGGCCAGGAAGGTGCCCCAGACCAGAAAGACCCGCGACAGCTCCTCAGCCCAGATGGTCGGCGCGTTGAAGATATAGCGGGCCGTGACCTCGTAGGAGATCATCGCCGCCGTGGCGAAGAACATCCAGGCCGCCACCTGGGCGAGCAGATCGGTCACGCGGTCGAGAAGCCGGAACATGAAGCTGCGCTCTCGTGAGAAGTCTGGGAAGGATGAGGCGAAGGGCAGCCCGGATCTTGCTCTGTCCAGGTCCGTCCCGCTTCCGTTTGCCGCCGGCGAGAGGCCACCCAGGGAGGTAAGCCGGCCGGGACACCGCCCGGAGCGGGCGGTACGGAAGCGGGACGGATCTCGGCGGCCGAACCGGCCGAGGCTCAGTTGCTCAGGCTGCTGCGCAGTTCCAAGGCTGCCTCGTAGACCTGCCGGCCCAAATCGCCGGTCTCGGCCAGGTACTGGTCGATCACGGGCTGGGAGCCGGCGCGCCAGGCCTCGACCTCCGCGCTGGAAAGCTCGTGGATCTGCATGCCGTTCTCCTTGGCGGCGGCATAGGCCTCGTTCTCGATCTCCGTGATGCGGTCGCGCACGGCGGCGTCGGCGTTGGCGGCCGCGGTCTCAATGATTGCGCGGTGGGCCTCCGGCAGCTCCTGCCAGAACTCCTCGTTGACCAGCACGACGAATTCGATGTCCGCGTGGTTGGTCACGGTGATCCAGTCCATCACCTCCCAGAGCGAGCGGGAGCGGACGCCGGAGACGCCGGTCATGCCGACGTCGACCGTGCCGCGCTGATAGGCCAGGTACTGCTCGGAGCCGGAGATCAGGGTCGGCACCCCGCCGACCGCCTCGACGAAGCTGCCCAGGGTCCTGCCGAAGACGCGGACCTTCTGGTCCTCGATGTCCGCCGGCGTGCGCAGCGGCTCGTCCTGGGATAGCATCACGGCGCCGCCGTAGGCCTGCCACCAGAGCACGCGGCTGCCGGTGTCCAGGATCGCCTCGTCCAGCGGCCCGCGTACCGGGCTGTCCTTGGCCGTGGCGGCGCGGACCAGCGGTTCGGAGTTGAAGACGAAGGGCATGTAGAAGATGTCGACTGCCGGAATCTCGCCGACGAAGCGGGTCAGCGAGGCCACGCCCATCTCGATGGCGCCGGCGCCGACGGCCTGGGGTACCTCGCTGTCCTTGTAGAGCTGTGCGGAATCGAAGATCTGCACCTCGATCTCGCCGTCGGAGGTGCTCTCGACCTCCTCCTTGAACAGCAGCAGGTTCTGGCCGAGGTGGCTCTTGAGCGGCAGCTGCAGGGTGATGCGCAGCGTGGTCTCGGCGGCTTCGGCGGTGGGTGCCGCGACCGGCAGGGCCACGGCCAAAGCGACGGCGCAGGCGGCCGCCCCGAACAAGCGTTTCATGTTTCTTCCTCCCAAGGGATTCTTCGGATCTGCGGTCCAAAGGATCTGAATTTTCGGCACGTCCGGTCGATTGTTGCGCCGGTCGCTCGCTTTGCGCAGCAAAACTATCCGGCAGCTCGCCGGGGAACAAGCCGCGAATTCACGGGAGCAGGCATGCGAGAGCATGCAAGATGCGAAAAGGTCTGCCGGAAGATGCGCGGTCCAGGTTCTGCGCAGGCGCTGGTATCACCCGCGGCTCGTGTCACCCGCGGCTATCGCGCTCGGCGGCGACGAACAGAGCGTTGAAGGCTGCGACGGCCGCCTTGGGGCCTTCCGGGTGGTCCCAGACGGCGCGGCCGACGGCCAGGAAGTCGGCGCCGGCCTCGATCAAGGCGGGGGCGCTCTCCAGGTCGATATGGCCCCAGGCCACGCAGGGCGGCTCCATCACTTCGGCCCACCAGGCGATGGTTTCCAACGCGCGGGAGTCGAAGCAGACGTAGTCGCAGCCCAACTCGCCGGCGACCATGGCGAGGTGGCGGGAGTCGCCGCAGTCGGCGCCCAGGATCGCGTCCTCGCCCATCGCCAGCCGGACGGATCGCAGGCTGGCCGGGCGCGCCTCCAGATGCACGCCGTCGCAGCGGTAGGTGTCGGCCAGGTCGCAGCGCCCCTCCACCAGGACCGCCACGTCGGCGGCCTGGGCCGGCGGCGTCAGCGCCTCCACCAGGGCGGCCAGCAGCTCGTCGCCCACATCGGCGCGGATCAACAGGCTGGCGACGTCACCGCCGGACAGCGCGGCCTCCAGTTTGCGGCGAAGCTCATCAACGGAAACGCCGCCGGACTCCAGGTCCGGCGGCGTGACGAGGTAAAGACGGCAGCGCATACTCAAATCTACGTCCTAGGATGCGCCGGCCCTTACGTACGGGACCTTCGGTCCGTGCAGCACCCGGGTTCAGGCCTTGCCCTGATAGATTTTGATGATCGAGTCCAGCAGCTGTAAAGCCTCTTCACGCGGCCGCTGGAAAGTGTTGCGTCCGATGATCGAGCCGGTGGCGCCGCCGTCGCGGATGGCGCGGATCTCGTCCAGCAAGGCGTCTGTGCCCTTGGCGCCGCCGCCGGAGAAGACGACCAGGCGCCGACCCGCGAAGCAGGACTCGACGACATGGGCGATCCGCTTCGGCAGGGTCGAGATGTCGATCTTCTGAGCCTTGTAGACCTTCTTGGCCTCGTCCTGTTCCAGCGCGTCGGTCGGCGGCTTGACCTTGATGATGTGGGCGCCCAGCAGCGTGGCCATGTGGGCGGCGTAGGCGGTGACGTCCATCGCCGTCTCGCCCTGCTTCGACAGCTCGCCGCCGCGCGGATAGGACCAGATCACCACGGCCAGACCGACCGACTTGGCTTCCTCGGCCAGCTCCCGGATCTCCTCCATCATCTCGAACTGGTCGTCGGAGCCGGGGTAGATGGTGAAGCCGACCGCCGAGCAGCCCAGGCGCAGCGCATCGTCGATGCTGCCGGTGACGGCCTGGTCCTTGGAGGTGGCGGTGGAGTTTGAGGAGTTGAGTTTCAGGATGGTCGGGATCGCGCCGGCGAAGGTGTCGGCCCCCGCCTCCAGCATGCCCAGCGGCGCGGCATAGGCGGACAGTCCGGCGTCGATGGCGAGCTGGTAGTGGTAGTGCGGGTCGTAGGCCGGCGGGTTGGGTGCGAAGCTGCGGACCGGGCCATGCTCGAAGCCCTGGTCGACCGGCAGGATGACCAGCTTGCCGCTGCCGCCGAGTTTGCCCTCCATCAGGATGCGCGCCAGGCTGGTTTTCGTGCCCGGACTGTCGCTCTCGTAGTTCGCGAGGATCTTCTTGACCCGCTGGGTGATGCGCATTGAGCTGTTTTTCCCTTCGTCGAGTGACTTTGAGATGCCTGTGCCCCTGCGGCGTCCTGGAGACGCGGCGCGGATGCTCCGACGTCCTGCCAGCGATGCCAGCCCCTTGGCCGTGGTGAATAACGGAGCGCCGAGTCGATTTCAATCTTGCCGAGGTTGCTGGGCAGCGGAGACCAGGCGTAGGCGCGCGGCGACGGCGCTGCCGGGATCGGGCTCGTCCAGCAGGTCGATCGCCGCGGGCCGGGCAGGCTGCAGCGACCCTCCGGCGGCTTGCGCGATTGCCTCCAGCTTGGCGGCGACCGCTGCGGTGCCGCGAAAGATCAGCTGCCGCAGACCGCAGCGCAAGGCGGCCTGCGCCAGCCCCGGAGCGTCGTCGGCGTCGGCCAGCAGAACGACGAGGTCCGACGGCGCCCGCTCCTCTACGCGGCGCTGAACCTCGGCCCAGAACAGCGGTCCCTGCGCGGCCAGGCCGTCCTCGGGCGTGACCAGGGCCAGAGGGCGGCCCGCCGCCGCTGCGGCCGTTGCCGCGGCGAGGGCCTGCCGCAGGTCGTGGACGACGAAGGCCGGCCCTAGGGGGGCGGGTGAGGGATTCGCTTCGGTCATGTTGGCCGGAAAGTTGTCCCGCGCGGCTGGCTAGGCCGCCGTGTGAGAGGGCAGTCGTCGCTCCAGCCAGCCGGCCTCGCGCAGCTGAGCCCGATAGGTTCGGCCGACCGGCACCTCGCGTCCGTCGATCAGGCGCAGGCGCCAGCTCTGGCGGTGGCGGCGGGCCCCGGCCAGGGCGTCCTCGGCGACCCAGTAGGAACGGTGAACGCGCAGACCTTGGCCCTGCAGGTCCCGTGCCGCATCCTCCATGCGGTAGAGCACGATGTCGCTACCTTCGCTGGTGTGGATGCGCAGGTAGTGGTCCTCCATCTCCAGGAACAGCAGGCGGCCGTGCAGCTCCGCCGGCCAGCGCTGCTGGAATCCGGTCTCGCCCGACGTCGCATCCCTCGCTGCCTCGTTCAGGGCCGCGTCGATGGCGCGATCGATGGCGTCGGCGGCCCGGTTGGAGCGACCGACCGACCAGGTGTAGGTCGGCAGCATTACGGCAGCGGTGATCAGCAGGACCTGCCAGAGGACGGTGCCGACCGAAGGCTGCAGCGGGTCGCCCAGCAGCCAGGCGACAGCGAAGACCACGGCGGTCAGGATGGGCGAGAGCAGCAGGCTCGCCAGCAGCGGAAGCGTCACGCTGCCCAAGGGCAGCTGTTCGGCGAAGCGGAGGAAAAGGCTACGAACCGCCGTCTCGGCGATCATCCAGTTCAGCCAGACGACCGGTATCCAGAAGGCGACGCGTCGCCAGAGGGGCTGCTCGAAGGTGCCGTAGGGACCGAGTCCCGCCAGCACCAGTCCGACCAGCACCGGCAAGGTCGACCATCTGAGAAAAGAGCCGAAACGTTCCTGCATTACGGCGCCAAGCCTAGCACGCCCTCACGGAAAGTCTGTTTGTCTGCCGCGCAAAAGCCGTGGTGGAGCTATGCAAAATACCGGACAGTCGACAGCGTTCCGGTCCTGCGCCGCGTTCCGATCCTGAGATGGGAGTGAAAACGGCCGGGCAGAACGCCCGGCCGTCTCCGACATCCAGACAACAGGGACGCCGCTTACAGCAGTTCGCCGAAGGCCACGGCGGTGTCGGTCATGCGGTTGGAGAAGCCCCATTCGTTGTCGTACCAGGACATGACCCGCCCGAAGGTCTCGCCCAGGACCTTCGTGCCGCCCGCGTCGAAGACCGAACTGGCGGCCGAATGGTTGAAGTCGATGGAGACCAGCGGCGCGCTGTTGACCTCCAGGATGCCCTTGAGAGGGTTGGAGGCGGCGGCCTGCTCCATCGCCGCGTTGATCGCGCCGGCGTCGAGGGGCTTGCTGGAGGTGAACTTCAGGTCGACAAGGCTGACGTTCGGGGTCGGGACCCGGATCGCCACACCATCCAGCTTGCCGTTCAGTTCGGGCAGCACCAAGCCGACGGCCTTGGCCGCGCCGGTGGAGGTCGGGATCATCGACAGGGCCGCGGCGCGGGCGCGATGCGGGTCCTTGTGCAGGGAGTCCACCGTGTTCTGATCGCCCGTGTAGGCATGGATGGTGGTCATGAACCCCTGCTCGAGCCCGAAGGTCTTGTGCAAGATGTGGGCGACCGGCGCCAGGCAGTTGGTGGTGCAGGAGGCGTTGGAGATAACCGTGTGATCGGCGCTCAGCTGATCGTGGTTGACGCCGTAGACCACCGTCAGGTCGGCGCCCGAAGCCGGGGCGGAGACGATGACCTTCTTGGCGCCGCCCTTGATGTGGGCGCTGGCTTTCTCCTTGGAGGTGAAGATGCCGGTGCACTCCATCACCACATCGACGCCCAGGTCGCCCCAGGGCAGTTGAGCGGGGTCGCGCTCGGCCAGCACCTTGATGCTCTTGCCGTCGACCGTGATGGAGGACTCGTCGAAGCTGATCTCGCCGGGATAGCGCCCGTGCACGGAATCGTAGGTCAGCAGATGGGCGTTTGCTTCGGCCGACCCCAGGTCGTTGATCGCCACGAACTCGATATCGCTGCGTTTGGCCTCCAGGGCCGCACGCAGGACCAGGCGGCCGATCCGCCCGAACCCGTTGATGCCGACGCGAACTGCCATCTGGCTTCTCCTCCGTTTGTTTCGATCCGCTAACCGTCGATCTGCTGGATATGTAGGTGCTTTCCGATCCAGCGCTTCATACTTCCGTTGCCCGGCCTCTACCCAGAGCCGGACCTAAAACTGGGCTGCTCTCATAGCCAAGCCTTGACAGCCTTGACCACGCCTTCGGGCGTGATGCCGAAATGCGCGTAGAGGTCCTCGGCCTTGCCCGAGGCACCGAAGCCGGGCATCCCGACGACTGTGCCGTCGAGGCCGACCCACCGGTTCCAGCCGAAGGGCGCGGCAGCCTCCACCGCGATCTGCAGGGCACCCGGGCCCAGCACCTCGTCGCGATAGTGGGCCGGCTGCTCCAGGAAGATTTCCCAACTCGGCATGGAGACGACCGCTGCCGAGATCCCCTCGTCTTGCAGAAGTTGGCGCGCCTCCAGGGCGATCTGCACCTCGGAGCCCGAGGCGAGCAGGGTCACCTGCCTCTGGCTCGCGGCCGAGGCCAGGATATAGGCACCCCAGGAGCAGTAGTTCTCCGCCGCGTGCTCGCCGCGGACGGTTGGCAGGTTCTGGCGAGTCAGGGCCAGGACGCTGGGACCGTCGCTCCGCAGGGCCAGCTCCCAGCACTCGGCTGTCTCGACGGCGTCGGCGGGCCGGAAGACCTTCAGGCCGGGGATCGCCCGCAGGGCCGCCAGGTGTTCGACCGGTTGGTGGGTCGGCCCGTCCTCGCCCAGGCCGATGGAGTCGTGGGTCATCACGAAGACGACCCGCTGCTGCATCAACGCCGCCAGGCGAATCGAGGGGCGACAGTAGTCGCTGAACACCAGGAAGGTGCCGCCGTAGGGCAGGAGGCCGCCGTGCAGCGCCATGCCGTTCATGGCGGCGGCCATCCCGTGCTCGCGCACGCCGTAGTGGATGTAGTTGCCCGAGAAGTCGTCGCCGGTCACGACCTCCATGCCGGCCGCTCGGGTGCCGTTCGATCCCGTCAAGTCAGCCGAGCCGCCCGCCAGTTCCGGCAGTACGCCGACCAGGGCGCTCAGCACCTTCTGAGAGGCGACGCGGGTGGCGACGGAGGGCGCCTCCGCCACGATCTCCTGCTTGAAGGCGACGATGGCCTGTTCCAGGCCTTCCGGCGCTTCGCCGGCCAGACGACGCTTCAGTTCCGCCTGATCGGCTGGATCTGCGTCGGCCAGTCGGGCGTCCCAGGCCGCCGACAGGCCGGCACCCTTCGCACCGACGGCGCGCCAGGCCGACAGAATGGCGTCGGGCACGACGAAGGGTTCGGCGCTCCAGCCAAGCTGTTGGCGCGCCGCCGCGATTTCGGCATCGCCCAGCGGGGCGCCGTGCGTGGCCACCGTGCCCTGCTTGTTTGGCGCACCGAAGCCGATGACCGTCTTGCAGGCGATTAGAGAGGGTGAGTCGCTGGCCTGAGCGGTTGCGATGGCCGCGGCCACCGCTTCGGGGTCGTGACCGTCGACGCTCTGCGTGTCCCAGCCGCTGGCTTGGAAGCGGGCGAGCTGGTCGTCGGAGCAGGAGAGGTCGGTGCCGCCGTCGATCGAGATCGCATTGTCGTCGAACAGGACGATCAGCTTGCTGAGCTTCAGATGTCCGGCAAGGCTGATCGCCTCGTGGCTGATGCCCTCCATCAGGCAGCCGTCGCCGACCAGGCAGTAGGTGTGATGATCCACCAGGGCGTCGCCGAAGCGGGCCGCCAGCATCCGTTCAGCCAGGGCCATGCCGACCGCGTTGCCCAGGCCTTGACCCAGGGGGCCGGTGGTCGTCTCGATGCCGCTCGCATGGCCGTGTTCCGGGTGGCCGGCTGTCCGGCTCCCGAGTTGGCGGAAGTTCGCCAGCTCTTCGATCGGCATGTCTTCGTAGCCGGTCAGATGCAGCAGACTATAAAGCAGCATCGACCCGTGGCCGGCCGACAGCACGAAGCGGTCACGGTCGGCCCAGTCGGGGCGTTGCGGGTCGAATCTGAGAAAACGGCTGAACAGTACGGTGGCGACGTCGGCCATGCCCATCGGCATGCCGGGGTGGCCGCTGTTCGCCTTCTGAACGGCGTCCATGGACAGCGCGCGGATGGCATTGGCCATCTCGGTCAGGCTGGTGCCGTGGCTGGTGGGATCGAAATCGTGGCGCAGTTCGGCCACTGGGTCCTCCTCGCTTCCCCGTGCGGCGGCGCTGTCTCGCGCGCGGCACGAAGCCTGGTGTATCACTGGCCGGGCCGCCGCCTTGCCGCCAGGCGGTCCCCGCCGATCTCGGGCGTTGCAACACGCCAAGTGGACTGGGGGAGGGCGGCGTCCGCCGAGCCACGGACTTTTCCGGGAAAGAGACCGAGGCCGCGCTGCGACCGTAGCCTCCGGAATGCGGCGCACAATGCCCAGGGCGCCTCTGCCGGTCAACCGCACAACGCCCCGAAAGATCCCTGAGAGAAAGACCCCCGAAAGGTTGTATCGTTTTGCCGCTTGCTCGCGACCTTCACGTGGCTGCCGTGACTTCGGCGTGACTCCCGCGTCGCTCCGCTACGGTGCTGCCACTGTGCTGCCGTCGCGCCGCCTTCCGTGCCGGGATCCTCTGTTCCTATCGACCCTCGACATCGACCCTCGACGAAGACCGCTCCGCCATTGACCCTCGCCTGCGGCCCTGCGTAGCTTACCGACAGCCATGATGGAACTCGACGAAGCCAACCGCCGCCTGGAGGCAGCGCTCGCGCGCCTCGACAAGGCAATCTCCGCCCGCCTGCAGCAGTCCGGCCAGGCGGGGGCACCGCCTGACCACTCGGAGTCCGGCGAAGTTGCCGCGGCGCTCGCCGAAGCACAGCAGGAGTCCGACCGGCTTCGACAACTCTCGGGCGACGTGTCCCGACGTCTCGACGTGGCGATTGAGCGCCTCGATCGCGTCTTGGAAGGGTAGGGCCGCATGGCGCAGGTCACCATCACGATCAACGGGCGGCCCTATCAGATCGGCTGCGAAGACGGCCAGGAGTCTCATCTGCTTGGCCTAGCCAACTACGTCGACGGACGGATGCGCGAACTCTCGACCTCGGTCGGTCAGGTCGGTGAGGCACGGCTGCTGGTCATGATGAGTCTTCTGATCGCCGACGAATTGGCGGAAGCGAGCAATCGCCTGGAGGCTCTGGAGTCGGCCGGCGGAGCGAAGGCGGCCGGGGCTACCGCGACAGCGAAGGCTGCGGGCGGCCAGCATTTAGGCGAGGCGGTCGAGGCGGCTCAGGCTCAAGTCCGGGCTCAGGCGTCGGAGCGTCTCGAGGCGGCGGCACGGCAGCTCGATTCCTTGAGTGCGCGCTTGGAAGCGGGCTGATCCCGTCTTATTCTCTTTGGTCCGCGGTCTCCGCGGAGGGGGCTTCGCTGCGAGGTGCGTCAGGTCATTAGATCCCTGGGGCCAATGTCAGTCTCTCGGGAGCTGTCCCTGTCGGGGTCCTGGCCTCGGCACTACGGCGCCCACCTGCTTGAAGCAGGCCACAGAGGATGATTAGCGACCAACGGCCATCGTGGCACCCCCTAGCTCTCTTGCACTCCCTTGCCCAATGAGCGGGCCGACGGCCGATAGCGGTTCGCCGAACGAGGCCACGATGGCCGCCAAGGCGGCCTTGCGCAGCCGGATGACCGAACGGCGCCGCCGGGCGGCTGCCGCGGCGCCGGCGGCGGCGGAAACGGTTCGCGATCGCGCTATCGCCGACCTGGATTTCCCGCCGGATGCGCTGGTATCGGCTTACTGGCCGCTGCGCGACGAACTGGATCCCCGGCCCCTGATGCTCGCCCTGGCCGCGCAGGGGCGGCGGCTTTGTCTGCCGGTGGTCGAGGCGTCCGGGGCGCCGCTGGTCTTTAGGGCCTGGCATCCGGGCGACCCCCTGGCCGAAGCGTGCTTCGGCACCCAGATACCCTACGACACGGCGCCGGTCGTCGTCCCGGACATGCTGTTGATCCCCCTCTTGGCGTTCGACGGACACGGCTACCGGCTCGGCTACGGAGGCGGATTCTACGACCGGACGCTGGCCGATCTGCGGCGCGTGAAGGCGATCACTGCCGTCGGCTTGGCTTATGCCGGGCAACAGGTCGAGGATCTGCCGATCGAAGCGACCGATCGGCGGTTGGATGCCTTGGTTACGGAACGTGCCGTTCTGCGCTTCGGGTAGAGCCGGGGCGTTGCGGAGACGTTGGGAGAGGAAACGAAATGCGCGTCGCGTTCTTAGGCGACATCGTGGGACGGGCCGGCCGCAAGGCCGTCACCGAGCGGCTCCCGGATCTTCGCCGCCAACTCGACCTCGACTTCGTCGTGGTCAACGGGGAGAACGCGGCCGGCGGCTTCGGGATCACCGAAAGCATCTGTCAGGAGCTCTTCGCCGCCGGCGTGGACGCCATCAGCGGCGGCAATCACTCCTGGGACCAGCGCGAGGCACTGTCCTTCATCGAGCGCGAGCCCAAGCTGCTGCGTCCCGTGAACTACCCCGCCGGCACGCCGGGCCGGGGTGCCGCGACCTTCGAGGCGCGGCGCGGCCGCAAGGTGCTTGTGATCAACGTGATGGGGCGTCTCTTCATGGATCCGCTCGATGACCCCTTCGCCGCCGTCGAGCGCGAGCTGACCCGCCACACCCTCGGGGCCACGGTGGACTTCGTTCTGGTGGACGTGCATGCCGAGGCGAGCAGCGAAAAAATGGCGATGGCTCACCTGCTCGACGGGCGGGTGTCCCTCGTCGTCGGCACCCACACCCACGTGCCCACGGCCGATGCCGTGATCCTGGCGGGCGGGACGGCCTACCAGACCGATGCCGGCATGTGCGGCGACTATGACTCCGTGATCGGCATGCAGAAGGACGGGTCGATCACCCGCTTCACCAGGAAGCTGCCGACAGCCCGTATGCAGCCGGCCGAGGGGGAGGCCACCCTCTGCGGCGTTTTCGTGGAGACGGACGACCGCACCGGACTGGCGCGGCGGATCGAGCCCCTGCGCCTCGGCGGCAAGCTGAAGCCGACACTGCCGGAAACTGCCTTGGCAGCGGAATAGGGCGGTCGGCCGAAGACAACGCCTATGCCGTTCAATGACGCCGTCAGACCCGTGCCTGACGGCACCCTCTTCGTCGCCAACGAGCAGTTCACGCAACAGGTCGAGATGATGGAAGGCGCCGGTCTTCGGCTTCGGTTTCATATCGAAGACCCGAAGGCGACGGGGCGGTTCCTGGCCTATGCCGAGGCAAAGACGGAGCGTTGATCCGGACGCCCTTAAGGGCGCGGCGCCACCGCTAGAGCTTGCCGGCGACGTTCAGGTAACGGGAAATCTCTTCGCCCAGAAGCTTGCTGCGACTGGCCTGTTCGGCGGCGGCGGCGGCGGCATTGCGCGCAGCGGCGACTGTGTCGGCCTGGGTCGCGGCCCCCAGGACGGCGTCCAGCGCAGCCAGATCCGACTGGTGAGAGAAGTCCTCGACAAGCTGGGCGGCACGCTCGACATTGCCGTTGGCAAGGTCCTCGGCCAGGTCGGCGGGTAGAACTTGGGTTGGCAGCGCCATCTCTCGTCCCTCGGAGCTCATCGTGTCCGCGATCTCGACTGCGTCCGCTCAGGTCCGAGCCCGCTGCGGTATGCCCTCGCAGACTGCACCTACCAAGCTTAAGGCGCTCTTAACGTCAGGGCTGTCTCGCAGCGCTCCTATCGCGTTCTCACGTCTGAAGACGAGGCCGCGATTGTCGGGGATCGAAGCGAAACCCCTTCCCTCCGGGACGACGGGGCTCTAGAAGCGCGTGAGGCTGCAGTCCGGCTGTCGAGCCGTGGCGGTCGCGGCCGCGCGGGCCGTGCGCCTCTCTTTGTCTTCCGTCGCACGGCCTCAAGATATGGTATAACCCCGAAAGCCATCCCTCAGGATGTAGGACTTAAGACGTTATGGCAGGGCATTCACAATTTAAGAACATCATGTTCCGCAAGGGCGCGCAGGACAAGAAGCGCGCCAAGGAATTTGCCCGCCTGAGCCGGGAAATCACCATCGCGGCCAAGTCGGGCTTGCCGGAGCCGGACAAGAACCCTCGTCTGCGGGCGGCGATCCAGGCGGCGCGCGGCGCCAACATGCCGAAGGACAACATCGAGCGCGCCATCGCCAAGGCCACCGGCGGCGACGACGGCAGCGATCTGACGGAGGTCCGTTACGAGGGCTATGGACCGGGCGGCGTCGCGGTGATCGTCGAAGCCCTGACCGACAACCGCAATCGCACAGCCTCCGAGGTGCGCGCCGCCTTTTCCAAGCACGGCGGCAATCTGGGGGAGACCAACTCGGTGTCCTTCATGTTCAATCAGGTCGGCCAACTGATCTTTCCGGCCGAGGTCGGCAGCACCGACGAGGTCTTCGAGGCGGCCGTCGAAGCCGGTGCCGAAGATGTGATCAGTGGGGAGGATGCACACGAGATCCTCTGCCAGGTCGAAGCTTTTGCCGAGGTTCGCGAGGCTCTGAACGAACGCTTCGGCCATCCGCGCGAGGCGGGGCTGGTCTGGAAACCTGCGAGCACCACCCCCATCCAGGACGAGGAGCAGGCCGGCAAGCTGGTGCGTCTGCTGGGTGTGCTCGACGACAACGACGACGTTCAACAGGTCGCGGCCAATTTCGAGATCGCCGACGAGGTCTTGGAACGCCTGACCGCCTAGAGCTGGGCCGGCTCGTAGGGTGGTGGCTTGCAGGGTGGTGAAGGGAGGCAGCATGCGCGTGATCGGGCTCGACCCGGGGCTGCGCCAGACCGGATGGGGCGTGATCGAGGCGGAGGGCAGCCGTCTCAGTCACGTCGCGAACGGCGTGGTTCGGTCCGATGGCGCGCTCGATCTCGCTCGGCGCCTGGTGCAGTTGAAGCAGGGAATCGAGGCGGTCTTCGCCGATTTCACGCCGGAGCAGGCTGCCGTCGAGCAGACCCTGGCCAATCAGAACCCCGGGTCGACCTTGAAGCTCGGCATGGCGCGCGGCGTCGCGCTGCTGGTACCGGCGCTGTCCGAGATCCCGGTGACCGAGTACCTGCCGATGATCGTCAAGAAGTCGGTGGTCGGTACGGGACACGCCAAAAAGGACCAGGTCGAGATGATGGTGAGCCGGCTCTTGCCCGGCTGCGAGATCGAGACGCCCGACGCCGCCGATGCCCTGGCCGTCGCGATCTGCCACGCGCACATGGCGGCGACCGGCGCGGTCTGGAGCCAGGGGCGGGCCGATCCGCGTGCGCGCCATCCCGGTTCCGGCCCGCAGCGTGCCGGCCCGCAGCGCGCCGGGACCAGACGCCGCACTGCGGGAGTCGTCCCATCATGATCGGCAAGCTGACGGGCCTGGTCGATACGGTCGAGGAAGACCGCTGTCTGCTCGACGTCGGCGGTGTCGGCTACCTGGTTTTCGCCTCCGCCGCGACCCTGGGCCGGCTGCAGGCCGGCCAGACGGCGGCCCTGCTGATCGAGACCCACGTGCGTGAGGACCATATCCATCTCTTCGGCTTCGCCGAGCGTGGCGAGCGCGAGTGGTTTCGCCTGCTGTCGACCGTTCAAGGCGTGGGCGCTCGGGTGGCGCTCGCGATCCTGTCCGTGCTCGCGCCCGATCAACTGGCGACCGCCGTGGCCGCTCAGGACAAGGCGGCGGTCGCGCGGGCCAACGGCGTCGGCCCAAAGCTGGCCGGCCGGATCGTCACCGAATTGAAGGACAAGGCCGGTGCCCTGGTGTTCCACGGCGGCGTGTCGGGTGGCGTCGCCGGCAGCGAGCCCTCGGCAGGCGGGGCAGCCGCCGCGACCAACGGCGCCGGCGACGCCCTGGCCCAGCGGGCGGAGGACGCCATCTCGGCCCTCGTCAATCTCGGCTACAAGCGCAGCGAGGCCTTTACGGCCGTGGCGGCGGCCAGCCGGGATCTGGGCGGTGATGCCAGTCTGGACGCCTTGATTCGCGGCGGCCTGAGGGAACTGGCGACGTGAGCGATATCCGCATGGTCAGTCCCGACTATTCAGGTGAGGAGGACGCGAGCGCCGAGCTGTCCCTGCGCCCCCAGGCCCTGGAGGACTTCGTCGGGCAGGCCCAGCTTCGGGCCAATCTGCGGATCTTCATCGAGGCTGCGAAGGCGCGCAGCGAGGCTCTCGACCACGTGCTGTTCCACGGACCGCCCGGCCTCGGCAAGACAACCCTGGCGCAGATCGTGTCGCGCGAGCTGGGTGTGGGCTTCCGAGCGACCAGCGGGCCGGTCATCGCACGTGCCGGCGATCTGGCGGCGATCCTGACGAACCTGCAGCCGCGCGACGTGCTCTTCATCGATGAGATCCATCGCCTGTCCCCGGCGGTGGAGGAGATCCTCTATCCGGCGATGGAGGACTTCGAGCTCGACATCATCATCGGCGAGGGGCCGGCGGCCCGCTCGGTGCGCATCGACCTGCCGCCCTTCACGCTGATCGGCGCGACCACCCGCTCTGGCCTGATCACCCGGCCGCTGCGCGAACGCTTCGGGATTCCGCTGCGCCTGCAGTTCTATACGCCCGAGGAGCTGCAGCTGATCGTCGGGCGCGGCGCCCGCGTTCTGAACATGCCGCTGACTCCCGACGGCGCGGGCGAGATCGCCCGCCGGTCCCGCGGCACGCCCCGCGTCGCCGGCCGGCTGCTGCGGCGCGTGCGCGATTTCGCCGCCGTCGAGAGTGCGGGAGAGGTCGATGCCGCCATCGCCGACGGCGCGCTGCGGCGGCTGGAGGTGGATGCCCGCGGTCTCGACGCGATGGACCGCCGTTATCTCGGCTGTCTGGCCCAGAACTACGGCGGCGGTCCGGTCGGGGCGGAGACCCTGGCCGCTGCCTTATCCGAGCAGCGCGACGTCATCGAGGAAGTTATCGAGCCCTACCTGCTGCAGCAGGGTCTGCTTCAGCGCACGCCGCGCGGCCGCATGCTGACCCGCAGCGGTTTCGGCTATTTGGGTCTGGAGGCGCCGCGCGCCCTCGTCGAACAGCTCGACCTCCCGACCGGGGGCGGTTCCACAGACGAGGCGACTGAAGCGGACGCGCCGGACGGGTCCGGTGCGGCGGAGGACAGAGTTTGAAGTCGGTCGGTGAGTTGCGTCCCAGTTCCGGTTGGTTCGAAGGCAGCGACCACCTTCTTCCTCTGCGTGTCTATTACGAGGATACCGACGCGGCGGGTATCGTGTATTACGCCAACTATCTGAAGTTCGCCGAGCGGGCGCGCAGCGAGCTGCTGCGCCTGCTGTCGATCGATCAGATCGCGCTGCGCGACCGGCAGGGTCTCGCCTTCGCGGTGCGGAAGGCCAGCGTCGACTACGTCAGTCCCGCACGTCTGGAGGACTTGCTGCAGATACGGTCGCGTCTCACCAAGCTCGGCGGTGCGGTTCTATCTGCGCATCAAAGGGTTGAACGTGACGGTAACCTTTTGGCGGATATCAGGGTGCGGGTCGCCTGCCTGCGTTTGTCGGATGGCAGACCTGGCCGAATTCCGCCACAGATCCGCCAAACCCTAGCGCCATTTTGTCAACCGGAAACCTAGGAGCGTCCCGGGATATGGAGAACGAAGCGGTTCAGGTCGTCGGCGCGGCCGCAGGCGCGCACGACTTGTCGCCGTGGGGTCTATTCCTCATGGCCGATATCGTCGTGAAGTTCGTGATGTTGTTGCTGGTGGTCGCCTCGATCTGGACTTGGGCGATCATTTTCGACAAGGCCGTGCGTCTGCGCCGTCTGCGCCACAAGGCGGAGCAGTTCGAGGATACCTTCTGGTCCGGCGGATCGCTGGACCAGCTCTATGACCGCCTCGGCGACGGAGCGAACGACCCGCAGTCGGCGGTTTTTATGGCGGCGATGCGCGAATGGCGCCGCTCCAGCGCCCGGGGTAGCCGGATCGACGGCGAGCATGGCATGGCGGTCCGCGACCGGATCGAACGCGTGATGGATCTGACCATCGGCCGCGAGATGGAGCGGCTGGAAAAGCAGATGACCTTCCTGGCATCGGTCGGCTCCTCCGCGCCCTTCATCGGCTTGTTCGGCACGGTCTGGGGCATTATGAACGCCTTCACCTCCATCGCGGCCGAGGCCAACACCTCGCTGACGGTGGTGGCGCCGGGCATTGCCGAGGCGCTCTTTGCCACCGCACTGGGTCTGGTGGCCGCCATCCCCGCCACCATCGGCTTCAACAAGCTGAACAGCGATCTGACCCGCTACGGACAGCGGCTGGAGTCCTTCGCCGGCGAGTTCTCGGCGATCCTCTCCCGGCAGATCGAAGACGCGGCCTAGCCCGATGGCCGCGACCCTGATGAAGCGTGCCCAGCAGACCGCCGCCCGTCGCCGGCGGCGCGGGCGCTGGTCGCCGATGAGCGAGATCAACGTCACTCCCTTCGTCGACGTCATGCTGGTGCTGCTGATCGTCTTCATGGTGACCGCGCCGTTGCTGACCGTCGGCGTGCCGGTCGATCTGCCCCAGACCCGGGCCCAGAACATCTCCGAGCCGGTCGAGCCGCTGGTCGTTACGGTCGATGCTCAGGGGGCCGTCTACATCCAGGAAACGCCTGTCGAACTCGGCGTTCTGGTGCCCCGCCTGGTAGCTATCACCGAAAACAATCCGGAGACGCGGATCTACATTCGCGGCGACCGCAGCCTGCAGTACGGAACCGTGATGCAGGTCATGAGCACGATCAACGCCGCCGGTTTCTCGCGCGTCGCCCTGATCGCCGAGTTGCCGCCCCCCGAACCGGTGACCGAGTAGCCGCACCGCCTTCACCTCGCACCACGACAGGGAGCTTTCAGCAACGTGACTCTCGCGGAGCAAACCGCACAGGAAGGGAATGGGATGACCGCCGGGCTGCTCGGCTCGGTCGCTCTGCATCTTGCTGTCGTGGGCTTGGCCGTGGTGGGTCTGCCGCGCTTGAGCGAACCGCCACCCATCGCCCCGGTCTTCTCGGTCGAGTTGGTGAGCGTGGATCAGTTGGCGGAGGCGGCGGCCCAGAGCGAGGCGGAGCTTGCCGGCGTGCCAGAGGTGCCTCAGGCCGAGTTGGCCGAGAGCCCTCCCGAGGCGGCGGAGCCACCCCCGGTACCCGAGGCCGCGCCCACGCCGCCGCCGGAGCCTGCCGCTCCTCCCGAGCCGGAGCCGACACCGCCGGCCGCCGACGCCGTGCCGCTGCCGGAGCCCACACCGGAACCCGAGCCGGCGCCGGAACCCGAGGTCGCCGCTGTTGAACCCGAGACGCCCGAGCCGGCCCCCGAGCCCGAGCCGCCGGCAACCGAGGCCCAGCCAGCCGAACCGGAACAGGCCCTGCTGGCCGACGTGACCCCGCCGATCCCCCAGCGCCGCCCGCAGGTCGCCGATCGGCCCGAGCCCGAGCCGGAACCCGAACCGGAAGCCGAGCCCGAGCCGGAACCCGAAGAGCCGCCGCAGGACCGCCTGCAGTCGGTGCTGCGCAACGTTCTTCAGAACCAGGAGGAACCGGAACCGCGCCAGACTCAGCAGGCGGCCAGGCCCGGCCCCGGCAACGCTCTGCCGTCCAGTGCCGAGGTCAATCAGCTCGGTCAGATCATCCAGAACAAGATGGCCTACTGCTGGCGCTTCGACCCGGGCGCGCGCAATGCCGAGGACTTCCTGGTGGTCATGAACATCGAGTTGACCCGAGAGGGCTTCCTGATCGGCGAGCCGCGTTTCGAGGATCCCGGCCGTTTGAACAGCGACCGCTTTTATCGGGCGGCCGCGGAGAACGCCCGGCGCGCCATCCTGGAATGCGCGCCCTATACCGAACTGCCCCAGTCCCAATACGAGGTCTGGAGGTCCATTCGCCTTCGCTTCGATCCCCGGCAGATGTTGGGAGGATAACTCTGTGAGTCTCGTTCGCCGTCTTCCGTTCTCGCCCGTCGCAGCCGTCTTGCCGCTGCGAGTCCTCTCTCTTCTGTTCGGCGCGCTCTTCGCCGTCGCGCTGACCGTCGCGCCGGCCCGGGCGCAGCTCACCGTCGACATCGTGCGGGGCTTTGCCGAGCCGTTGCCGATCGCGGTGACCGATTTCCATTCGAGCACGCCGGAACAGGCGCAGCTCGGCGCGGACATCGCCAAGGTCATCTCGGACAATCTCGCCCGCTCCGGCCTCTTCGTGCCCATCGACCAGCGGGCCTTCATTCAGGACGTCGCCAGCATACAGAACGGTCCGCGTTTCGCCGACTGGCGTCTGATCAACGCCAAGGCGCTGGTCGGCGGCGGGGTCGAGATCACCTCGGACGGCCGCCTGCGGGTCTTCTACCGCCTCTGGGACGTGCTGGCGGAACAGGAGATGACCGGCCTGGGTTACACGACCACCCAGGCGAACTGGCGGCGGATCGCCCACATCATCTCGGACGCCATCTACAAGCGCATGACCGGCGAGGACGGCTATTTCGACACCCGGCTGGTCTACGTCGCCGAAAGCGGGCCCCAGGATCGCCGGGTCAAGCGGCTGGCGATCATGGATCAGGACGGGGCCAACCATCAGTTCCTGACCGAGGGACAGAACCTGGTTCTGACGCCGCGCTTCTCGCCGACGACTCAGGAAATCACCTACTTGTCCTACGAGAACAACAGGCCGCGCGTTTATTTACTGGACCTTCAGACCGGGCGCCGCGAGGTACTGGGCGATTTTCCAGGGATGACCTTCGCGCCGCGGTTCTCCGCCGACGGCAACAAGGTGGTGATGTCGATGGCCGAGGCAGGAAACAGCGATATCTACACGATGGATCTGCGGACCCGCCGGGTACAGCAGCTCACCCGCAGTCCGGCGATCGACACCTCGCCCTCCTACGCGCCGGACGGATCGCGCGTGGTCTTCAATTCGGACCGCGGCGGCTCCCAGCAGCTCTACGTCATGAACTCGGACGGTTCGGATGTGCGCCGCATCTCCTTCGGCCAGGGGCGCTACGCCACGCCGGTCTGGTCGCCGCGCGGCGACCTGATCGCCTTCACGCGCATGCATCAGGGCACCTTCTACATCGGTGTGATGAAGCCGGACGGCCAGGGCGAGCGCATGCTGGCGAGCGGTTTTCTGGTGGAAAGCCCAACCTGGGCGCCCAACGGCCGGGTGATGTCTTTCTACCGGACCGAGAGAGCCACATCCCAAGGCCAGCAACGCAGCCGGCTGTACACGATCGACTTGACGGGGTTCAACGAGCGGGAGGTCATCACGCCGCTCGACGCGTCGGACCCGGCCTGGTCGCCCTTGATTCCATGAAACCCTCCTCGATATATTGCGTCCCGGTCGCGCGAGTTCGTGCGATTCGGCACAATTAGGGGGCATCGACTCGCCGAGTTTGGCCGGTGGCCAGCTGAAGGCGATCAACAGAGGACAGGTGGTTCGGGGGACATCCTGGAACCCGGACGTCAGATAAGGGGATTCTCGCAATCATGAAGCTCAAGTACGTTTTGATCGCCGCGGCGGCGCTCGTGTTGACCGCCTGCGAAAGCGCACCGGACGATCAGGCTGGCGCGGGGACCTCTCCCCAGACCGGCGCCAACTCAACCGTGGGCGCGCCGACCGATCAGGTCGTGGCGGGGTCGCGCGAGGATCTGGTTCAGCAGGTCGGCGACCGGGTCTTCTTCGGGTTCGACTCGGCTGAGCTTACCTCCGACTCCCGTGCGACGGTCGACCGTCTGGCGGCCTGGATGCAGCAGAACCCCACGGTGACCCTGACCGTCGAAGGGCATGCCGACGAGCGCGGCACCCGCGAATACAACCTGGCGCTGGGCGAGCGCCGCGCCAGTGCCGTGCGGCAGTACCTGATCGCACTTGGTATCGCGCCGACCCGTGTCGGGACGATCAGCTATGGCAAGGAGCGTCCGGCCGTGCTCGGGTCCAACGAAGCCGCCTGGGCCCAGAATCGCCGTAGCGTTTTCCTCCCGGGCTGACGCGGCGGACCGGTCGGGACCGCTCCGGCAGGCCTCGCAAAACCTTGCGAAGCTTCGTCACAGACGGTCCCGGAAGATCTTGACCGGAAATGTCGTGAAAGGTGCCCGCTGCCGCTTGACGGCGGCGGGCATCTTTCCGTTCACGGTCTGGTGTTTGGCAGGCCGTTCGATCGTCGTCTCGATCAAGATGCGGTGATCACGATCCGACCAAGCGCCGTATTTTGGTCAAAGTAACCGCGGAAACATATTAGGTACTGGTGATGGATCTGGCTGCGGCGACCCTCTGACAACCGCAGGGTGGAGTCGCGCCGCTCGCCGAGCGAGACCGTGACGAGACACCGATCCTGGCCAGAGACCTTTAAGACCCCAGAGACCTTTAAGACCAGAGACTGCTCGAGACGACACCTCCAGACGACAACTCCGGAAAGCTGTCATGTCCTTTTTTCGCTGCGCCCCGACGTCCTGGTCTTCCGCTTTGGTCGTCGCCGTCTTGATCTCCGGTCCCGGGCTGGCCAACAGCTCGGACTTCGATCCGAACGGCGAACCGACTTTGGCCCTGGCTGACGATCTCGCGGCGCTGGGAGCGGAGGTTTCGGACTTGCGGCGCGGCGCGGCCGATCTGTCCGGCGAACATCGGCGCCTGATGACGCAAGTGGCCCAAACGCAATTGGCCCAAACGCAGGTGGCCCAGACGCAATTGGCCCAGACTGGTGCGCTGACTGCGGGTCAGGCCGCCCAGTTCGAACGGCGGCTCTCCGCCCTGGAGTCGGAGCTGCGCCGGATCACCGGGCGCATCGAAGACGCGGATTTCGGCGTGCGCCAGTTGGGGCAGCGCATGGATCGCTTCGAATCCGAGACCAAGGCGCGGCTGCTGCGGCTCGAGCAGGGTCAGCCGGCGGCCGGCGCGCAGACCCCGACAGCGAGCTTTACGCCGCTCGACGGCAGCGGTCCAACGGTGGTGGGCAGTGCCGGAACGCCAACTGCCGGAACGCCAACTGCCGGAACGCCGCCGGTCGGCACGGCGACCGCAGATCCCGGCAGCGCTGCGACTCCGACCGGCCAAGGTCAGCCCGCACCGCTGGAGCCGCGTTCCCTCGGCACCATCAGCGATCAGGCCTTGGCGGCGACCCGCCAGGGTGCGGCCGGCGCAGGGGCGGCAACCGGCGCGCCGGGGCAACAGCAAGCTCTGGCGCCCGCCACGCAGCTTTCGGGCGACGATCCCCAGGCGGCCTACAACTCGGCTTTCGAACTGCTGCGCCAGATGAACTATCCGGCGGCTGAGTCCGCCTTCGGCCAGTATCTGGATCTCTTTCCGGACAGCAATCTGGCCGGTAACGCCAAGTACTGGCTCGGTGAAACCCACTACGTGCGCGGAGACTACGAGACCGCTGCCGTCGTCTTCGCCGAGGGCTACCAGAGCTACCCAGACAGCGGCAAGGCACCGGACAACCTGCTGAAACTCGGCATGTCCCTCTCCAACCTCGGCGTGACCGAGGATGCCTGCGCAACCTTCTCGGAGCTGCAGCGCCGCTATCCCAATGCCGCACCGACCGTTCTCCAGCGCGCGCTCCGCGAGTCCCAGAGACTCGGCTGCAGCTAGCTCCGCGATTCCGACCGAAACGGTGCCGCTCGACGACTCGGCGATCGGCACTGCGGAGGCCGCAGGGCTGTTCGAGCTTTGCGGACCCTTCGAGCCGCGCCCGCAGGTCGCCGCCGCGGTGTCCGGCGGTCCCGATTCCCTTGCCTTGGCGTGGTTGCTGCAGTCCTGGCTGACGGCGCGCGGCGGCCGTCTGCTCGCACTGCTCGTCGACCATCGTCTGCGTGCGGAGTCCGCCGAGGAGTCCGCTGCCGTTGCCGCGCGGCTCGCGGCCCTTGGGATCGATAGCCGCCTGCTCGTCTGGGGCGACGGCCTCGGCGTATCGACGGGATTGCAGGCGGCGGCGCGGAAGGCGCGGTATCGACTGTTGGGCGAGGCCTGCCGGGTGGCGGGCATTCTGCATTTGGCGCTTGGCCATCACCGCGACGATCAGGTCGAGACCCTCTTGCAGCGTGCGGACTCGGGCAGCGGCCCCGATGGCTTGGCCGGGATGCCGGCGATCTCGGAAGTCGGGGATCTCAGACTGCTGCGGCCCTTCCTGACGCTGCCCAAGTCACGGCTCGTCGCGACCTGCCGTGCCGCCGGTCTCGGCTTTGTCGAGGATCCCAGCAACCGCGATGAGCGCTTCGCCCGCGGTCGCCTGCGCGCGCGCGCCACCCACCTGACCGCGGCCGGGCTGGATCCCCGCTTGCTCGCGGATCTAGCGGCCACGGCTGGCCGTCGCCGCGCGGCAATGGAGGAAAAAGTGGCCGCCTTACTGGTCGATGCGGTGTCGCCTCATCCGGCCGGCTTCGCCACGATCGCGCCCGCTCTTGTCGAGGCGCCGGATCCGCTCGCGCTACGGGCGTTGGCGCAGGTGCTCGCCTCCATCGGTGGCGGTCGCTGGCCGCCGCGGGCTGCGCGCACCCAGCGCGCCCTATCACGTCTTCGCGAGCAGCCTTTGCGCCCAGCCACACTCGGCGGTTGCCGTCTCTTGCCCCGGGTTCTCGGAAAGACAGGCGACGAGGACGCGTCCGGCGGCTGGTTGGCGGTCCGCGAGCCGACCGCCCAGGTTTGTCCGCTCGCGCCCGGTCAAAGCCTGCGGTGGGACGGTCGCTTCTGGGTGTCTCTCGGCATCGACGCGCCGCCCGATCTTGCCGTCGGACCGCTTGGCGAGTCCGGGTGGAGGGCGGTATTGAAGGCGCGTCCCGACCTCAAGACGGTGGCGCTGCCGACCCTCGCTCTGCCCGCCGCCGCACGACTATGCTTGCCGGCGCTCTTCGAACGGGATGTTCCTCTGGCGGTGCCGCAGCTCGCTTTCGTCCGGCCCGGGTGGGATCCGGATCTCTTCTCCAGCCGCTTTCGCCCCGACCGCGCCTTGACCCGGGGGCGCTTCTGCGTGCCGCAATCGGTCGCGGAAACCGGATCGGAGACGAGCTTTACAGTTGCTTAGCGCTCGGGGCACATTATGTAGCTCTGACGGGTCTTTGCTGGAACCTCGCGCAGACCCTGTCGACGAAGGGAATGCGACGTGAATTTCAGCCGAAATGCCGCCCTCTGGATCATCATCATCCTGCTTCTGTTCGCGCTGTTCAGCTTGTTTCAAGGCTCGCCGGGCCCGAACAGCAGCTCTCAGGTAGCCTATTCGACGTTCCTTGACCGGGTCGAAGGTGGCAATGTTCGCGACGTGACCATTCAGGGGCGCCAGATCGAAGGCACCTACAACGACGGGACGCGCTTCTCGACTTACGCGCCGGAGGATCCGGGCATGGTCGAGGGTCTGCGCAACAACGGCGTTCAGATCAATGCAGCTCCTCAGGAGTCGGCGTCGCCGCTGCTGCAGATCCTGATCTCCTGGTTCCCGATGCTGCTGCTGATCGCCGTCTGGATCTTCTTCATGCGGCAAATGCAGGGCGGCGGTGGAAAGGCCATGGGCTTCGGCAAGTCGAAGGCCAAGCTGCTGACCGAAAAGCAGGGGCGCGTCACCTTCGACGACGTGGCCGGCATCGATGAGGCCAAGTCGGAGCTGGAGGAGGTCGTCGACTTCCTGCGCGATCCGCAGAAATTCCAGCGTCTCGGCGGCAAGATCCCCAAGGGCATGCTGCTGGTCGGCCCTCCGGGCACCGGTAAGACGCTTCTGGCCCGCGCCATCGCTGGCGAGGCCAATGTCCCCTTCTTCACGATTTCCGGTTCCGACTTCGTCGAGATGTTCGTGGGTGTCGGCGCCAGCCGCGTGCGCGACATGTTCGAGCAGGGCAAGAAGAACGCCCCCTGCATCATCTTCATCGACGAGATCGACGCGGTCGGCCGCCATCGCGGCGCCGGCCTGGGCGGCGGCAACGACGAGCGCGAGCAGACGCTCAACCAGCTGCTGGTCGAGATGGACGGCTTCGAGGCGAACGAGGGCGTTATCCTGATCGCCGCCACCAACCGTCCCGACGTGCTCGATCCCGCCCTGCTGCGTCCGGGCCGCTTCGACCGCCAGGTGGTGGTGCCGAACCCGGATGTCCTGGGCCGCGAGCGGATCCTGCGCGTTCACATGCGCAAGGTGCCTTTGGCGCCCGACGTCGATGCCAAGGTCATCGCGCGCGGCACGCCGGGCTTCTCCGGTGCCGATCTAGCCAACCTGGTCAACGAGGCGGCCCTGATCGCGGCACGCGCCGGCAAGCGGGTGGTCACGCAGAACGACTTCGAGAACGCCAAGGACAAGGTCCTGATGGGGGCGGAGCGCCGCTCCATGGTGATGACCGAGGACGAGAAGGAACTGACGGCCTATCACGAGGCCGGTCACGCCCTGGTCGGCCTCTTCGTGCCGGGTAACGATCCGCTGCACAAGGTCACCATCATCCCGCGCGGTCGTGCGCTGGGCGTGACCATGAACCTGCCCGAGCGGGATCGCTACGGCTACAAACTGTCGGAGATCACCGCGAAGCTGGCGATGATGTTCGGTGGCCGCGCGGCCGAGGAGATCATCTACGGCAAGGAAAACGTCACCACCGGTGCCGGCAACGACATCCAGCAGGCCACCAACCTGGCCCGCAAGATGGTCACCGAATGGGGCATGTCCGAAAAGCTCGGTCCGCTGCGCTACAACGAGAACCAGGATGAGGTCTTCCTTGGACACTCAGTGGCACGGCAGCAGAGCGTCTCCGAATCCACGGCCCGGCTGATCGACGAGGAGGTGCGCCGGATCATCGACGAAGCCGAGAAAAAGGCGCACGAGATCCTCAACGAGCACATGAACGACCTGCATCTGCTGGCCAAGGGCTTGCTGGAGTACGAGACGCTTGGTGCCGAGGAGGTTCAGAGCGTTCTGCGCGGCGAGGCCATCGACCGGAGCGATCCGAACGACAAGCCTCAGCAGCCGAGCGGCGGGCGGCGGTCCTCCGTCCCCTCCAGCGGCCGACCCAAGGACAGCGGCATCGGCCCCGAGCCGGAACCTGCTCAATAGCAGTCCAAGCCGGAACCGGCTGAGTAACAGCCTACGCCGGAACCGGTATAGAACGATTAAGACGCGCCCCTGCCGTTCGGCGGGGGCGTTGTCTTTTCGGCCGAGAGCCATCTTGCTTCCGGACTGGGCCGGGTCCAGGCTGTCCGCCCTTTCGAGCATCTTCGCCTCATGACTTCCACGCCCTACCTTCTTCCCACTGCCCTGACCCGGCATGCTCTTTCGGACGGGCTGCCCGTTGCCGGAAATCTCTGGGCGGCCTCCGTCACCCTGCGTCAGCGGGGTGGGAAGGACCATGCCCTAGCGCCCGCGGCCTTGCCGCCTGCGCTGGCCGAGCGTGTCGAGCTTATCTCAGCGCCGCGTCCTGCCTTTGCCGGCCTCTCGTTGGACCGTCCGCTCGTCATGGGCATCATCAACGTGACGCCTGACAGCTTCTCCGACGGCGGCGACCGCCTGCAGGCGGAGCGGGCCGTTGCCGAGGGACTCGCTATGGCGGAGGCCGGAGCGGTGATCCTGGATGTGGGCGGGGAGTCGACCCGTCCCGGTGCGGATCCGGTTCCGTTGGAAGAGGAGCTACGCCGCGTGCTGCCGGTCATCTCGCCCCTGGCCGAGCGCGGACTGGTCGTCTCCGTCGATACGCGCCGGCCCGCTGTGATGCGGGCGGCGGCCGAGGCTGGCGCGCGGATTCTGAACGACGTGACGGCGCTGACCGGCGAAGCGGACAGCCTGGAAACGGCGGCCGAGCTGGGCCTGCCGGTGGTGCTCATGCATATGCAGGGCGACCCGCGCACCATGCAGGCCGACCCGCGCTACCATGATGTGGCACTGGACGTCTTCGACCGGTTGGAGGCGCGGGTGGGGGCCTGCCTGGCCGCTGGCATCCCCCGCGCGCGGATCGCCGTGGATCCGGGCATTGGCTTCGGCAAGACCCTTGAGCATAACCTCAAACTGCTCGACAACTTGGCGTTGTTCCACGGCCTGGGTTGCCCGCTGCTTCTGGGCGTATCGCGGAAGTCCTTCATTTCCAAGCTGATGCCGGGCGAGGGACCGGCGCCCAAGCAGCGCTTTCCCGGAAGCTTGGCGGCGGCCCTGGCGGGCGTCCAGCGTGGCGTTCAGATCCTGCGCGTTCACGACGTGGCCGAGACCTGCCAGGCCCTGAAGGTCTGGACCGCAATCGCCGCCTCCAGCGAGCGGGAATTTTCCCCAAAGGCGCCGTCTTTGCTATAAGCCGGTTTGAATTCGTAGAATCGGAGTTTTTCAACCTCGCCATGACTCGCAAGCTTTTCGGCACCGACGGAGTGCGAGGCACCGCGAACCGCGAGCCGATCACCGCCGAGACCGCGCTGAAGTTGGCCATGGCCGCCGGTGCGCAGTTTACCCGCGGCGACCATCGCCACCGGGTCGTGATCGGCAAGGATACGCGCCTGTCCGGCTACATGCTGGAGCCGGCCCTCACCGCCGGTTTCACCTCGGTCGGGATGGACGTCGTGCTGCTCGGCCCCTTGCCGACGCCCGCCGTCGGTATGCTGACCCGCTCCCTGCGGGCCGATCTCGGCGTGATGATCTCCGCCTCGCACAACCCCTTCGAAGACAACGGCCTGAAGCTGTTCGGCCCGGACGGTTTCAAGCTGTCCGACGAGGTCGAGCTGGCGATCGAGGCACGGATGGACAACGGGCTCGACGACGAACGCGCCGCGCCGCAGCTGCTCGGCCGTGCCCGCCGGCTGGACGACGCGCTCGGCCGCTACATCGAGTTCGTCAAGGCCTCCTTCCCGCGCGGGCTGCGCCTCGACGGTCTCAAGGTGGTGGTGGACTGCGCCAACGGCGCCGCCTACCGGGTCGCGCCCACCGTCCTCTACGAACTGGGGGCAGAGGTCGTCCCGCTTGGCGACGAGCCCAACGGCTTCAACATCAATGCCGCCTGCGGCGCGACGGCGCCGGAGGCCATGTGCCGGGCGGTGGTGGAGCAGGGCGCGGCCCTGGGCATCGCGCTGGACGGCGACGCCGACCGCGCGATCCTGGCCGACGAAACCGGGCGGGTGATCGACGGCGATCAGCTCATGGCGCTGATCGCCCGTGCCTGGCTGCGGGACGGTCGCCTGGCGGGTGGCGGCCTGGTAACCACGGTGATGTCGAACCTGGGGCTTGAGCGCTTCGTGAACGGTCTCGGGATCGGCCTGGAGCGCACGCCGGTCGGCGACCGCTACGTGGTCGAGCGGATGCGCCGTCACGGCTACAACGTCGGCGGCGAACAGTCGGGTCACATCGTACTGTCGGACTTCACGACCACGGGCGACGGCCTGATCGCGGCCTTGCAGGTGCTGGCGGCCCTGGTTCAGTCTGGCCAGCCGGCCAGCCAGGCCACCCACTGTTTCGAGCCCTTGCCCCAGCGGCTGGATAACGTCCGCTTCGCGGGCGGTCAGCCCTTGGAGGCGGACTCCGTCAAGCGGACCATCGCCGAGGTGGAGGCGAAGCTGAACGACCGGGGTCGCTTGCTGATTCGCAAATCGGGAACAGAACCGGTGATCCGGGTGATGGCCGAGGCCGAGGACGAAGCACTGGTCGATGAAGCGGTCGAAACCGTGGCGGCGAGCATCGCCGCGGTCGCGGCTAACTGAGGCAGGGGGACAGCATGGCCATGCAGCCGGGTCGGGTTCTCATCGTTGCCGGATCGGATTCCGGCGGCGGCGCGGGCATTCAGGCGGATCTCAAGACCGTGATGGCGCTCGGCGCCTACGGCACGACCGCGATCACCGCCCTGACGGCGCAGAACACCCAGGGAGTCGAGGGCGTCTTTCCGGTCGATCCCGCCTTCATCGCCCAGCAGATGAACGTGGTGCTGGACGATATCGGCAGCGACGCGCTGAAGATCGGGATGCTCCATTCCGCCGAGGTGATCGACACGGTTGCCGACGTCCTGGAAGCCCGCTGCCGCGACCTGCCGATCGTCGTCGATCCTGTCATGGTGTCCACCAGCGGGCACGACCTGCTGGAGCCAGCGGCGATGCGGACCCTGACCCGGCGCATGTCGCTCGTCGCGGACGTTATGACCCCGAACCTGCGCGAGGCGGAGAAGCTGACCGGCCTCGCGATCAAGGACCTGGACGGGATGGTGCATGCGGCTGAAATGCTGCGCACCACCGGGCCCCAGGCGGTCCTGGTCAAGGGCGGGCATCTGTCCGGAGACCGCGTGATGCGCGATGTCCTCTCCTCCGACGCCGGTACGCGGATCTTCGAGGGGCCGCGCGTCGAGACCACCAGCACCCATGGAACCGGCTGCACCTTGGCTTCGGCGATCGCGGCGAGCCTGGCCTACGGGCTGGATCTCGAGGAGGCCGTCGAGCGCGCGCGGGCCTACCTTTACACCGCGCTGCGCACCGCACCGGGCCTCGGCAAGGGCCACGGCCCGGTCAACCACGCCCATACGCTCCGGCCCTTCATGCTCTGAACCTGTTCTAAACCAGGGGCATCTCCAGAGTGGGATCCTCCGCCAGCAGACCCGCAAGGGTGCGCAGACCGCGCTCCAGCGCCGTGCGATCGGGCGCGGCCGACAGGCAGATGCGGACCGCGTCGGGTCCGGGCACTCGGCCCACGAAGAAGACTTCCCCGGCCGTGACCGCCACGCCGCGCCGGCGGGCGGCCGAGACGAAGGCCTCGGTCCGCCAGATCGCCGGCAGCTGCAGCCAGATGTGGAAGGAGTTGGGGTGGGTCACGACCCGAGCGCCCGAGTTCGGACGACCGAGGATGTCGCTTGCCAGCCGCTGCCGGGCGATTGCCTCCCGGCGCTGACCGGCGGCCAGACGGTCGGCCGCGCCGCTGGCGATCAGCCGCCGTGCGGCCTCCTGCAGCAGGGGGTTCGGCATGATCACCGTCGCGCGCTGGGCCACGGCGACGCGGTCGACCCAAGCCTCGGGCACCGATAGCCAGCCGACCCGCAGCGCGGGCGACACGCTTTTCGAAAGAGACCCGATATAGAAGCTCTGCTGCGGCAACCGGCTGGAGAGCGGGCGCAGGGCGGCCGCCTCGCCCTCGTCCAGCAGGAAGGCGTAGATATCGTCCTCGATCGCCGTGATCCCGTGGCGCTCGCAGACCTCCGCAATCTCGTCCCGCCGTTGCGCCGGCATGATGCTGGAGGTGGGGTTCTGAAAGTTGGGGATGCAGTAGAGCAGCTTCGCGCCGGTGGAGCGGGCGGCCGCGTCCAGGCTCGCCGGATCCAGTCCCTGGTTGTCGGTCTGAACGCCGATCAGACGCAGGTCGAGCGTCTTGGCTACGGACTTGATGCCGTAGAAGGTCGCCTCCTCCACCAGAACCGGGGCTCCGGCTTCGGCCAGGGCGGCGCAGGCCAGGAACATCGCGTGCTGGGCGCCGTAGGTCGGGATGATCCGCTCGGGCCGGCTCTTCAATCCGTGGCGGGCCAGCCAGTCGGCGCCGCTCTGGCGGTGCTCGGGCAGGCCGAGACTGGTGGTATAGTCGAAGTAATGGCGCGCCGCCGGGTCGCCGCTGACCTCGGCGACGACGCCGGGCACGGCTTCCGGCTCGCTCGGAAGCGCGGGCAGATTCATGGAAAGATCCAGGATCCGGCCGTCGTCCCGGGGCGTTCCGTCCCGGCGGTCCGCGCTCGGCGGCCGGTCCGGCGTCTGCGCGCGCACGAAGGTGCCGCGCCCGACCTCTCCGATGACCAGCCCCCGTCGCTCCGCCTCGGCATAGGCCCGCGTTACCGTGCCCACCGTCACGCCCAGCCGCCAGGCCAGATCGCGGTGCGTCGGCAGCTTGACGCCCGCCGCCAGACGGCCGGCGCTCATGTCGTCGGCCAAGGCGTCCGCGATGGCGATGTAGCGGGGGCTCTCAGGCCTGAGGGTGGGAGTCCAACTTGTCATGAGGACAATAAAGACATTGAGTCCGATTGTTCGCAACGTCAAAGTCAATGAATGGATACAAAAATGACAATATAACTTCGCGGAGAATTGAAATGGTGACAATTTCCTCTCGACCGCCTTCGCTCTCCGGCAGTTTGGCCGGGTTTCGGCGCAACCGCGTACGGCGGCGACCCCGGTCGCTTCTTCTGGCCGTGATCGAGCTCTTGATGCAGTGGCAGGAGCGGTCGGAACAGCGCCAGGCGCTGGCCGAACTCGACGACCGCCTGCTCCGCGATATCGGTCTCGACCGTGTTGCTGCGCGGCAAGAAGCGCGCAAACCCTTTTGGCAGCCGTGATCGGCCCATAATCGGCCCATAATCGGCAGGGAGACGCAAAGCAATGCAGCTCGAAGTCTATCAACTGGACGCTTTCACGGACCGCGTGTTCGGCGGTAATCCGGCGGCGGTGGTGCCGTTGCCGGATAGCCTGTCCGACTGGCTTCCCGACGCGACGCTTCAGGCCATCGCCCTGGAAAACAATCTCTCGGAGACGGCCTTCCTGCGGCCGCGCGGCGATGAGCCCGGCGCCTACGATCTGCGCTGGTTCACGCCCGCCAAGGAGGTCGATCTCTGCGGCCATGCCACCCTCGCCAGCGGCGCCCTGCTGCTCGACCGGCTGGCGCCGGATCTGAAGCTTGTTCGCTTCCACACGCTTAGTGGCTGGCTAGAGGTGCGCCGGGCGCCCGAGAGCTTTGCCGGCGGCTTCGCGATAGATCTGCCGGCGCGCCCGCCGCAGCCCATTGAAGACGGCGCCGCGATTGCTGAGGCGCTGGGCCTGCGCCCTCTAGAGGTCCTGCGCGCCGACAAGAACCTGGCGGTCTTGTCCGATGCGGCGGCGGTCCGCGCGGCACGGCCCGATCTGGTCAAGGTTGCGGCTCTTGAGGGCGATGGCCTGATCGTCACAGCACCTGGTCCGGACGAGGGCGGGATCTGCGACTACGTCTCGCGCTACTTTGCGCCTCACGCTGGAATTCCCGAGGATCCCGTCACCGGCTCGGCCCACTGTGTGCTGCAGCCCTATTGGGCGGCCCGGCTCGGCCGCGATCGCCTGACGGCGCGGCAGGTTTCGGCGCGACTGGGCGAGTTGGTCTGCGAGCTGAAGGGCGAACGGGTCGAACTGCTGGGCCGTGTCGCCTTTTACCTGGAGGGACGGATTGTCCTGCCCGACTGATCTCAGGATCGAAGCGGCCGCTTGGCCGAGCGACAGCGAGACGGTACGCCGGCTGTTCCGCCGCTATGCCGACTGGCTGCAGGAAGATCTCTGCTACCAGAACTTCGACGCGGAGCTGGCCGGCCTGCCTGGCTTCTACGCGGGACCGCAAGGCGCGGTCCTTCTGTTGCGCGATGGCGCCGGCGAGGCTTACGGCTGCGTCGGCCTCAGGCCCCTGGACGGTGAGGCCTGCGAGGCGAAGCGCTTGTGGATCGAGGCCGACCTGCGCGGCGGCGGCTGGGGCCGGAGTTTGATGGAAGCTGCCATCTTTTGGGCCCAGAAGGCGGGATACCGGCGTCTCCTGCTCGACAGCCTGCCGCGGCTGACGGCCGCCGTGCGTCTCTATCGTGACCTCGGTTTTGCGGAGATCCCGCCCTACTACGACAATCCGCTGGAAGAGATCCTCTACTTCGGCCTCGATCTTCGATCCGTTTCGCCACTTTCGGACACAAGGACCGGATAGAGCGCCGGCGCGCCGAACGGCACATTTCTCCGCGTCGCCTGGAGGGGTTTGTGAGGGCACTCACAGACACCTGAGACAGGCGAAGCAAACTGCAGTCCACCCTTTTGCACGGATCCAAGCGGAGGCCCCAGGTAACGGCGGCCTAGGCCCGCCAGGATCGTCGATACGGACTGCCGCGGAGAGAGGAATGAACTACATGTCGAGCATCGACCAGCCCTTACGGATCTCCGGCAGCCTGCCGGCTGTTCGCGCAACTACGCGCCGTCCGCGCCGCAATCTCCTCCTGCAGATCCTTCACGGCCTGATGGCCCTGCAGCGCCGCGCCGAGGAGCGGGAGCGGATCCTGGAACTGGACGACCGCTTGCTGCGCGATATCGGCTTGAGCCGGAGCGAGCTGCTGCGCAGTCTCCACCACGGTCACCGCGACTGAGCGGGGCGGCATAACCCCCTGCGAAACCGCCCTTTCTGGCTATCCGGCGCAACCCGGTCTAGCTTGGCTGCCTGGTCTGGTCAGAAAGGGTGGAGGGGGCATGGGTGTGCCAGGAGATGAGAGCTACTTCGAAGATTTTCCGGTCGGTCGCAGTTTCACGACGGGTGGCGCCACGCTGAGCGAGGCGCAGATTCTCAGCTTCGCCTGGGAGTGGGACCCGCAGCCTTTCCACATCGACACGGAGGCCGCCAAGGACTGGGGCTACGGCGGCCTGATCGCGAGCGGCTGGCACACCCTGCTGATCGCCTTCCGCCTGGTGGTTCAGGAGAATGTCTGGGTTCGCTGTTCGCTCGGCTCGCCCGGCGTCGAGAACCTGCGCTGGCTGCTTCCGGTGCGGCCTGGCGACACCTTGCGGTGCCGCGGCGAGGTTCTGGAGGCACGCGAAAGCGCCTCCAAGCCCGACCGGGGCCTCGTGAAGCTGCGCTACGACATCCTCAACCAGAAGGACGAGTTGGTGGCGGACATGATCGCCACGCAAATCTTTCGCCGCCGTCCGAAGAACTAGGGCCTGTTGAGGTTCATTTTGCGGTCGTGGTCCGAGCGCCTTCGGCCCGCGGTTAGGAGCGACGAGGAAGGACATGCTTAAGCATATTCAACGAGGAGCGACGCGGCCGCGGGCCGAAGCCGCCGGATCCCTTCGGGACGGGGCGGCTTTTCGCCAGGCCGGTGTCGCGGACGGCTTGTGGGGCACCGCCCCACGGCGCCGCCCGCTCCTAGCCCTGGCGAAAATCCGCTCCCGCCACGACAGCAAAATGAACCTCAACAGGCCCTAGACGGGCCAGACCCACAGGATGACGGGCACGGCGATGGCGACGATCAGGAGGTCGAGCGCGAGGCCCATGCGGGCGTAGTCGCCGAAGCGATAGCCCCCGGGGCCCATCACCAGCAGGTTCGACTGGTGGCCGATCGGCGTCAGGTAGGTCGAGGAGGCTCCGACCGCTACGGCCATCAGGAAGGGGTCGAGCGAGTAGCCTAGACCGTTCGCGATTTCGATGCCGATGGGGGCCATCAGGACGGCGGTCGCGGCGTTGTTCATCACGTCGCTCAGCAGCATGGTGACCACCATCAGCAGCGCTAGGATCAGCCAGACCGGGGCACTCTCCCCCAGGTCCAGGATCGGTTGGGCGATCACCATCGACCCGCCGGTCGCCTCCAGCGCCTGCCCGACCGGGATCATGGCGCCGAGCAGGATCACGATCGGCCAGTCGATCGACTCGTAGACGTCGCGGAGCTGCAGGGCGCCGAGCATGACTACGGCGACGGCGGCGGCCGTGAAGGCAATATGCGGCGGCAGCAGTCCGAAGACGACCAGCGCGACGGCGGCCCCGAAGATCGCCAGGGAGCGCCAGCTGTCGCCGCGCCGGGCGATCTCCAGGCCGCGCTCGGCCAGGGGCAGCAGTCCCAGGTTCCGGCAGGCCTCCGGCATGATCTCGCGCTCGCCTTGCAGCAGCAGGACGTCGCCCGGCAGGAACCGCACCTGCCCGAGGCGCTCGTAGATCCGCTCGCCCTGGCGCGAGACGGCCAGCAGGTTGACGCCGTAGCGGGTGTGCAGACGCAGCGAGCGCGCCGTCCGCCCCTCCAGCCGCGAACTCGGCGTGATCACCGCCTCGATCACACCGACCCGTTCGGACCTCAGCGTGTCGGCCCGCACGCCGCCCGCACCGACCAGCTCGACCCCGGCGGTTTCGACCAGCCGCCGCAGGGCCTGAGGGTCGGCCTCCAGGATCAGGATGTCGCCTGACTGCAGCCGCAGGAACCCTGAGGGGGCCAGGATTCTGTCTTTGCGGCGCACCAGCGCCACGACCGAGATGTCGCCCTGGCCGACGGCGAAAAGGTCGAGCAGACGGCGACCGACGTAGGCGGACTTCGCCGGGACCCGCGCCTCGGTGATGTAGCCCTCGATTTCCACTAGCGGCCGCTCTTCGTTGCGCGGCTGGGCGGCCAACCGCTCCGGCAGGAGGCGCCAGCCGAGCAGGGCGACGAAGCCGATCCCGACGGTTGCGACGGTCAGGCCGACCGGGGTGAAGTCGAACATCGCGAAGGACTGGCCGGTCGCTTCGGCGCGCAGGTTGGCGATCACGACGTTGGGCGGGGTGCCCACCAGGGTGATCAGGCCGCCGAGCAGGGAGGCGAAGGATAGCGGCATGAGCAGTTGGCTGGGGCTGCGCTGGGAGTCGCGCGCCAGTTCCAGGGCGACGGGCAGCAGCAGCGCGAGGGCACCTACGTTGTTCATGAAGGCGGAGCAGACGCCGCAAGTGGCCGTCAACGCCACCATCTGGAGAGTCGGGCGCGCCGACAGCTTGGACAGCATGCGCGAGACCACGCTCACCAGCGCCGAGGTTCGGAGCGCGCGCGTCAGGATCAGGATCGCGGCCACGGTGATGACGGCGGGATGGCCGAAACCGCTGAACGCGCTCTCCGTCGGTATGATGCCGCCGACCACGCCTGCCAGCAGCGCCAGCAGAGCGATGAGGTCGTAGCGCAGCCGGCCCCAGGCGAAGAGCCCGAGCGCGCCGGCTAGGATCGCAAACAGCAGGAGCTGATCGGCTGTCGGCATTCGATGTCCGGCCCCTCCTGCGGGCCTCTAGGGTCGTTCGTCTTGTCGGGTGGCTTGGCCCTCGCGGGGGCAGGGGGCGGACGGGACGGCGCGCGCGGCTTCTCGATCCGGTCCGCGGCGGTGGCGAGTCGCGATCGGGCGACAGTCTACGCTCGCCGCCCCGGTTCGCGCCAGGGGGCAGGCAGATAACCCAGGACAGGCGTCTTTTCCAGGGCCGTTTCCGGCTGTCGCCGCCGTCGCTCACCTGCTGCGTTGACGCACTGCAGCACGGCGCCTAATGTCCGCGCTCCCCCTGTTCTTTAGAGCAGGATCGCCTTAGGTGGAATCGCTCTGGCGATCCCACCTAAGGCGTGAATCCTACTCTAACCATAGGGCTTAGAGGGCGATTCACGTCTCAGGTGGAAGCCGAACGCTTCCACCTGAGACGATCGCGCTCTAGACGACCCCTAACCGCTGAGGAGCGACCTGTTATGAGCCCCCTCGCCAGGCCGGCGCGTCCCGCCGCGACGCCCGCCAACCCGAACTTTTCCAGCGGTCCCTGCGCCAAGCGCCCCGGCTGGTCTCTGCAGGCTCTGGAGGGGGCTTTCCTCGGCCGCTCCCACCGTGCCAAGGGCGGCAAGGCGAAGCTGGCGGAGGTGATCGAACGCTCCAGACAGCTGCTGGATCTGCCCGAGGATTGGCGACTCGGCATCGTTCCCGCCTCCGACACCGGTGCGGTGGAGATGGCCATGTGGTCGCTGCTGGGTCAGCGCGGAGTCGACCTGCTGGCCTGGGAATCCTTCGGTGCCGGCTGGGTGACGGATGCGGTGAAGCAGTTGAGCCTGACCGACGCGCGTCGGCTGGAGGCGAACTACGGCGCACTGCCCGATCTCAGTCAGGTGGATTGGAGCCGCGACGTGGTCTTTACCTGGAACGGTACGACCTCCGGCGTGCGGGTGCCCGACGGCGGCTGGATTCCGGCCGATCGCGAAGGTCTGGCGATCTGCGACGCGACCTCGGCCGCCTTCGCCATGGACCTGCCTTACGACAAGTTGGATGTGGTCACCTGGTCCTGGCAGAAGGTTCTGGGCGGCGAGGCGGCGCACGGGATGCTGGCGCTTTCCCCGCGCGCCGTCGCGCGCTTGGAGAATTACAGCCCTGCCTGGCCGCTGCCGAAGATTTTCCGGCTGACCAAGGGCGGCAAGCTGATCGAGGGCGTCTTCAAGGGCGAGACGATCAACACGCCCTCTCTGCTGTGCGTAGAAGACGCCCTGGACGGACTGCGCTGGGCCGAGTCGATCGGCGGTCGCGCGGCTCTGATCGCCCGGGCCGAGAGCAATCTGGCGGCCGTCGCCGACTGGGTCGCGGCCAGCGATTGGGCCGATTTTCTGGCCGAGGATCCGGCGACGCGCTCCTGCACCTCGATCTGCCTCAAGGTGGTCGACGGCTGGTTCGCCGGCCTGGCCGCCGAGCAGCAGGCCACCGTCGCCAAGCGGATGGTCGCCCTGTTGGAGGCGGAGGCCGTGGCCTTCGACATCGGCGCCTATCGCGACGCCCCGCCGGGTCTGCGGATCTGGGGCGGAGCGACGGTGGAGTCCGCCGACATCCGAGCCTTGCTGCCCTGGCTCGATTGGGCCTACGCCAGCGTGAAGGCGGAACAGGCAGCCGCCGCCTGATCTCCCCGGCCGGGTCCGATCGGGTATTCGGGCGCCGGCCAGACGAACCTTCGGCTTCGCCCGAACATCCGAGACGATCCCAGAAAACGAGACGTAAAGATCCATGCCTAAGGTCCTGATTGCCGACAAGCTCAGCCCGCTCGCCGTCGAGGTCTTCAAACAACGCGGCCTCGAGGTGGACTTCGAGACCGCGCTCAGCCCCGAGGAGCTGACAGCGCGGGCCGGCGACTACGACGGCATCGCCGTCCGCTCCGCGACCAAATTGACGGCCGAGGTCCTGAAGGCCGGGGCGGCCGGTAAGCTGAAGGTGACGGGCCGCGCCGGTATCGGTGTCGACAACATCGATGTCGAGGCGGCGACGGCCCAGGGCATCGTGGTGATGAACACGCCCTACGGCAATGCCACCACGACGGCGGAGCACACAATCGCGCTGATCTTCGCCTTGGCGCGGCAGATTCCCGCCGCCGACGCTTCGACCCAGGCCGGAAAGTGGGAAAAGTCCCGTTTCATGGGCACGGAACTCACCGGCAAGACGCTCGGCTTGATTGGCTGCGGCAACATCGGGTCCATCGTCGCGGAGCGGGCGCTGGGCCTGCGCATGAAGGTGGTGGCCTACGACCCCTTCCTGTCGAAGGATCGGGCCGTCGACCTGGGCGTCGAGAAGGTCGAGTTGGAGGAGCTGCTGCCCCGTGCCGACGTGATCACCTTGCACGTCCCGATGAACGACCAGACGCGCGGCATCATCGACGCCGAGGCGCTGGCCAAATGCAAGAAAGGCGTGCGCATCATCAACTGCGCGCGCGGCGGCCTGGTGGTGGAGGCCGACCTGAAGGCGGCGCTGGACTCCGGTCAGGTGGCCGGGGCGGCACTCGACGTCTTCGAGATCGAGCCGGCCAAGGAGAACGCCTTGTTCGGCCTGCCGAATCTGGTCTGCACCCCGCATCTCGGCGCCTCCACCACGGAGGCGCAGGAGAACGTGGCTGTGCAGATCGCCGAGCAGATGAGCGACTACCTGCTGAACGGCGCGGTTACCAACGCCATCAACATGCCGTCCCTGACGGCCGAGGACGCCAAGCGCCTGGGCCCCTACATGAGACTGGCCGAGGATCTCGGCTCCTTCGCCGGTCAGCTGACCCGCACCGGCCTGCAGGCCGTGACCATCGAATACGAGGGGCACGTCGCCGAGCTCAACACCCGTCCGCTGACCCAGGCGGCCTTGACTGGACTGCTCCGGCCGATGCTGGATTCCGTCAACATGGTCAACGCGCCGGTGCTGGCCCGCCAGCGGGATATCGAGCTGCGGGAGGTCAAGGACGAGGCGCCGGGCGACTACCAGACCATGATCCGTCTAATGGTCAAGACGGACCGACAGGAACGCGCCGTCTCCGGGACGCTCTTCGGCGGCGACAAGCCGCGCATCGTGGAGATCAAGGGTATCCAGATCGAAGCGCAGCTCTCGCCGCACATGCTCTACACCACGAACGACGACAAGCCCGGTGTGATCGGAGCGTTGACCGGCCTGCTCGCCGAGGAGGGGATCAACATCGCCAGCTTCCACCTGGGTCGCAACGCGCCCGGCGGCGATGCGATCGCCCTGATCGAGCTGGACGACGCCATGAGTCGGGAGACTCTGGAGAAAGTGCGGGCGCTGCCCTCGATCACGCGCGCGGAGTTGCTGCAGTTCCGCTAAGGCGGGATCGCGTATGGCGGACGCCGATTTGATAGGGATCGAAGTTCTGGTCCGGCGGCAGCTTTGATAGGATCGGCCGGCTTCGCCTCTGCTGCCGTCCTGCTGTGCCCCTGTCCTGAAGGAATTCTCCCGTTATGTTCCGCCTCTCCGGACGGCTTCTGGTCGTTTTGACGCTTCTGACGTTTCCGGGGCCAACCTGGGCGGAGAGCTTCGCGGAGCTCGGCATCCGCGTCGCGACCGGCCGGGCGCCGCTGACCGTCGACGCTCCTGTGGCCTTGCCGCCCGAGGCCCTGCAGGACTCGCGCCCGGCCATCGGCGATACCGGTATCGTAAAGGCCCTGCTGATCGCACCGACCGACCGCTACGGTCACGGCGTACTCGGCGACGCTGTCGAGGCCGGCGGCCTGCGCGTGATCACGGACGGTGGTCTGGTCCTGGAAACCCGTCTTCCGCAGGAGGCGGTGTTCGAGGATCTCGTGCCGCGTCTGCTCGACCTGACGGGCGACGGTCGGGATGAGGTGCTGTTGATCAAGGCCTATCGGGATCGCGGCGCAGCACTCGCCCTCTATGGAGCGAGCGGGGACGACCTGCGTCTGCTCGGCGAGACGCCGGCGATCGGCCGCCCCAACCGCTGGCGCAATCCCGCTGGCGCTGGCGACTTCGACGGCGATGGACGGCTGGAACTGGCCGAGGTTCAGACGCCGCATCTCGGCGGTGTCCTGCAGCTCTGGCGATGGGACGACGGCGGCTTTCGGCCGGGCCCGAGCCTCGCTGGCGTATCCAACCATGCGATCGGCAGCCGCGCGCTGGATCTCTCGGCCGTGCTTGACCTGGACGGTGACGGCGACGACGAACTGCTTCTGCCCGAGATGGGGCTGCGCGGTCTCCTGGCGCTCGACCTGCGCGACGGAGCCTGGGTCCGCCTGGCCCGGCTGGAGCACGCGGCCGCCGTTTCCGGAGATTTCGTCCTGGCGGACTTCGACGGCAACGGGCGCGCGGATATCGGCTATCCCTTGGCCGACGGGACCTTCGTTCGGCTGCTGCGCTGACCTCCGAAGACGCCGCTCCGGGGCAAAGGTTTCGCGCTGATGGAGCGGTTCGGAGAGCGGTTCGCTTTCGCGCCGGAAGCAATAAGGCTTCCATTGAGCATCCGAGCGCTCTAGGACATCGCCTGCGGCAGGGCCCGGGGGGGCTCCCGCACGCGGCCGCACCGCAGACAAAGAGGACATATCATGGGTAACGTGGTCGTCGTCGGCTCCCAATGGGGCGACGAAGGCAAGGGCAAGATCGTGGACTGGCTCTCGGAGCGCGCCGATGTCGTCGTGCGATTCCAGGGTGGTCACAATGCCGGGCATACGCTGGTCGTCGGCAACGAGACCTATAAGCTCTCCCTGCTTCCATCCGGCGTCGTGCGGCCGGGCAAGCTCTCGATCATCGGCAATGGCGTGGTGGTCGATCCTTGGGCCCTGGTCGAAGAGATCGAGCGGCTGACCGCGCAGGGTGTCTCGATCACGCCGGACAGCCTCAAGATCGCCGAGAACGCGGCGTTGATCCTGCCGCTGCATGGCGCCGTCGACCGGGCGCGCGAGGTGCGGCGCGGCGACGACAAGATCGGCACGACGGGGCGCGGCATCGGCCCCGCCTATGAAGACAAGGTCGGTCGCCGGGCGATCCGGATCTGCGATCTGTCTGACCGGGATTTGCTCGCCCGGCGTGTGAATTCGCTGCTGGTCCACCACAACGCCCTGTTTCGGGGCCTGGACCTGCCTGAAGTGGAGGCGGAGGAGCTGATCGAGCAGCTGCATGCCGTCGCCCCGAAGATCCAGCCCTATGCCGACCGCGTCTGGCAGCGCCTGGACGAGGCGCGGCGCCAGGGTAAGCGGATCCTCTTCGAGGGCGCTCAGGGGGCCATGCTGGACGTGGATCACGGGACCTATCCCTTCGTGACCTCCTCAAACACCCTAGGCGGTCAGGCCGCCGCCGGATCGGGAGTCGCGCCCGGATCGCTCGGTATGGTTCTCGGTATTACAAAGGCTTACACGACGCGGGTCGGCAGCGGACCCTTTCCGACGGAGCTGGACGACGAGATCGGCCGGCGACTCGGCGAGCGCGGTCACGAGTTCGGAACCGTGACAGGCCGGGCGCGGCGCTGCGGCTGGTTCGACGCCGTCATGGTACGCCAGGCGATCACCATCGGCGGTATCGACGGGATCGCGCTGACCAAGCTCGACGTACTTGATGGCTTCGATGAGCTTCAGGTCTGCACCGGCTACCGGATCGACGGAACGCTGCTCGACCACCTGCCGGCCCAGCCGGCCCAGCAGGCCCGTGCCGAGCCGGTCTACGAACGCTTCGAGGGCTGGTCCGACTCGACCCAGGGTGCACGCTCCTGGGCGGATCTGCCTGCGACGGCGGTTAAGTACATCCGTCGCATCGAGGAGTTGATCGCGGCGCCCGTGGCGCTGCTTTCTACCTCTCCAGAGCGGGACGACACGATTCTGGTACGGGATCCCTTCGGTCCCTGACGGAGGAGCGCTCGCGTTTCCGTTAACCTCACCTTTGCCATCACGCGGCTAGATTGATCGCTGTGGCGCCGTCCAAGCGGCGCTCTTCGTTCATTTCGAGCCGAGACCAGATGGCAACGAGCTCAGCGAGCCCAAACGGCGAGACGATCGCGCTCAACCAGTCTATTGACCTGCTGCCGGGCGAACGGCTTCCGGAGTTCGATTCGCCGCAGGCCGAGGCTTACGGCGCGCGCGAGCGTCAGACCGGCAATCACCTCATGGTCCTGATCGCGCGGCCCGACTTGCCGCCGCGCCGGGATGTCATGGGCAAGCTGGTGCGGCAAGAGCGGATCTCCATGCTCTCCGCGGTCAGCTGGGGCATTGCCGACTGGCCGCCGGCCGGCGGCCAGCGCTTCGTCGCCGTCTTTCCGCGTCCGCGCGGCCGCAGACTGCAGCCGGAGCCCGGCGCGCGCTTCGAGCCCTGGCGCGAGGACGAGATCCTCCGCCGGCTGATCGAGCCGATCACCCCGGTCCTGCGTGACCTCGAAGCGCGCAGCATCACCCATCGCGCGATCCGGGCGGACAATATCTTCCGTGAAGGCTCGGCGGAGAGCACCTGCATGCTCGGCGAGTGCGTCATGGCGCCGCCGGCCATGGACCAGCCCACGATCTATGAGCCGATCGAGGGCATGCTGGCCTTGCCCGGGGGGCGCGGCCGGGGCTTCGCCGCGGACGACCTCTATGCGTTGGGGGTCACGATCGCGGTTTTGCTGGCTGGCGGCGATCCCCTCGAGGATATGGATGAACAGGCTCGGGTCGAGTCGAAGATTCACCGCGGCTCCTACGCAACGCTGATCGGTCGAACCCGTCTGTCGCTCCCGATGATGGAGGTTTTGCGAGGCCTGCTCTGCGATCAGCGGATAGAGCGCTGGACGCTGCACGACCTCGAACTCTGGCTGGGTGGACGCCGCTTGAGTCCGAAGCAGCCGAGCCTCCCGATTCGCGGGCAGCGGCCTTACTCGGTCGAAGGACAGAGCCACTGGTCGGCACGCGCCGTTGCCGCTGCGCTGTCGACCAACTGGGATGCCGGCGTCGCCGCGATTCAGCGCAACGATCTGTCGACTTGGGTTCGCCGGGCCTTATCCGATGAGGAGTTGGCCGAGCGCGTCGCCTCTGCGGCCGGGGCAAGCGCCGGATCGTCGCGCGGCGGCGGGCTTCGAGACCGTGCGGTCTCGCGCGTGCTGATGGCGCTCGACCCCCCGGCTCCGCTTCGTTTGCGCGGCTTTGCGTCTGATATCGATGCGGTCGGTCAAGCGCTCAGCGTGCACTACGGCGATGCGGACCTGCGGCAGGCCTTCGGCGAGATGGTTCAGGCGAAGCTTCCGCAAACTTGGCTCGATTCCCAACTCCTCAGCCGGTCCGAGCACGGCATGCTGCGCAAGTCGTTCGACGTGATGCACCATTTCATGTCGCGCAGCGAGGCCGGCTGTGGGATCGAACGCTGCCTCTACGAATACAACGAACACCAGCCTTGCCTTTCGCCGATCCTGGAAGGCGACTACGTCTCCGAAAGCGCCGATCTGCTGCCCGCGCTGGAGCGCATCGCCGCCAGCGGAAACGTGCCGGACTCGCCGATCGACCGGCATGTCGCCGCCTTCGCCTGCGCGCGCGTTAAGGGCATTCCAGATCGTCTTCTGCGCGCGATGGCGGACGGCGACAACCCGACTCTACAGCAGCTCTCGATTGCCTACTTTCTTGCGGAGGTGCAGCGCTCGACGGGTCAGTCGGGCTTTCCGCACCTGTCTGCCTGGATTGCGCGCCTGCTGGCTCCCGTCGTCGAGGCCTTTCACAATCGAGACCGGCGCAAGGCTGCGGCGGAAGCCATCGAGAAGGCGGCGGCCAGCGGCAATCTCTTCGCGCTCGCCCGGGCCGCGGACGATCCCGACTCGCGCGAGCAGGACGAGAGCGGTTTCGCTCAGGCGCGCGCCGAATATGCCTCCATGGCACAGGAAATCGCCGAACTCGAGTCCGGCAAGCTGCTCGATCCCCAACACGTGCGCCTGCGTAGCCGCCAGGCCTCGTCCCTGGTGGCCGGTTGCGTTTCCAGTCTCGGCCTGCTGCTCCTAACGGTCCTCTACGTGACATGAACCAGCCCCAGCTCAGCCCACGCGAAACGACCCCGGCTTGGGTCAAGGCGCTCGGCGCGATCTTCGCGCTGCCGATCCTGGCCGTGCTGCTGCCCAGCCTGCTGGTTCTCTCCGTCTGCCTGCTGCCGACGTTGGGCGCCTACGTGGCGGACCGCTATCGCGACAAGTCGCTCGCCATCACTGTTGGAATGCTCAACATCTGCGGTGCCTTGCCGGCGCTGGGCCAGCTCTGGTCGCGCGGCCAGACGCTGATCGCCGCCGGCGACGTGCTAGGCGATGTCTTTCTCTGGCTGGTGGCCTATGGCGCGGCCGGTATCGGCTGGCTTCTCTTCACGATGATGCCGCCCATCGTCACGACCTACCTGAGCCTCAGCGGCACGGCGCGTGCGCAGGAGCTGCGCGAGCGTCAGGAGAAGCTGATCGAGACCTGGGGCAAGGAGGTTGCCGATCAGGGCGAGAGCGAAGAGCCGGTCGAGGACGAGGCGGAATAGCCTCCGAGTCTCGCCATCGGCGGGGCCCTTCTACGGCGCTTCCTCGACTGCCGGCAAGGCTGCTCTTATCACAAGGTTAGAGGGCGATTCACGTCTCAGGCGGAAGCCAAACGCTTCCACCTGAGACGATCACGCTCTAGGACCTCGTGCTTCAGTTCAGAGCCAGTTTTTGCTCGATGGCTGCATTGCGGATCGACTTCTGCAGTTTCTCGAAGGCGCGCACTTCGATCTGGCGAACGCGTTCCCGGCTGATCCCGTACTCCTGGCTGAGGTCCTCCAGGGTGGTGGGGTTTTCGGTCAGCCGGCGCTCGGTCAGGATATGACGCTCGCGATCGTTCAGGGTTTCCATCGCCTTGAACAACAGTTCCCGGCGCTTACCCAACTCCTCGCTCTCGGCCAGCCTGATTTCCTGGCTGTCGGTCTCGTCCATCAGCCAGTCCTGCCATTCGCCGTCGCCGTCGACACGCAGCGGCGCATTCAGCGAATGGTCGGGGGCGGCGAGGCGCCGGTTCATGGAGATCACGTCCTGCTCCGGCACGTCGAGCTGTTCGGCGATGCGCGCAACCTGCTCTGGCTTTAGGTCGCCTTCCTCGATCGCCTGCATCTGACCCTTCAGCTTACGCAGGTTGAAGAAAAGCTTCTTCTGTGCGGCCGTGGTGCCCATCTTCACCAGGGACCAGGAGTGCAGGATGTATTCCTGGATCGCAGCGCGGATCCACCACATCGCGTAGGTCGCCAGCCGGAAGCCGCGCTCTGGGTCGAAGCGTTTGACGGCCTGCATCATGCCGACGTTGCCTTCGCTGATCAGCTCGGACAGCGGCAGTCCGTAGCCGCGATAGCCCATCGCGATCTTGGCGACGAGACGCAGGTGGCTGGTGACGAGCTTGTGCGCCGCGTCGACCTCCTCCCGTTCGGCCCAACGCTTGGCCAGCATGTACTCCTCGTTGGCCTCGAGCATCGGGAACTTGCGGATGTCCTGAAGGTAACGGCCGAGATTGTTCTCGCTGACCGCCATCGGGATGTTCTGCCGACCCATGCTCATATCGTTGCTCCCTTGCGTGTTGCCCGACGGGCCAGATCCTGGCCGCCGACCGTCGCCTCGCGAATTCTGACCGTTTTGGTCGGAATTGTCGTCATCTTAAATTGATTCCAAACAGGTGATCAAGCCTTTCAGATCGTCGGAAAGTTCGCTTTCGAAATACAGCATCTCCCCCGAAGCCGGATGCTCAAAACCTAGCGACTTGGCATGGAGTGCCTGACGGCCCAGCGCCGTTACCCGCTCCTGCGCTGGACGCGGCAGACGCTGCAGCAACGCCGGTTTCGCGCGGCCGTAGAGCGGATCGCCGAGCAGGGGGTGTCCCAGATGAGTCATATGTACACGAATTTGATGGGTTCGCCCGGTCAAGAGCCGACACTCCACCAGGCTGACGGCACCCTCGGCATAGCTGGCCAAGACCCGGTAGCGCGTGGTCGCCGCTTTGCCGTTGCGTGCGACGACGGCCATTTTCTTGCGATTTTGCGGATGACGCCCGATGTCGGCCACGATTTCACCCTCCGTCGGCCGAGGACGGCCCCAGACCAGAGCGTAATAGCGGCGGGCGATGCTGCGCGCTGTGAACTGCGTCACCAGTGCGTCCTGGGCCCTCTGCGTCTTGGCGGCGACCAACAGGCCGGAGGTGTCCTTGTCCAGGCGATGCACGATGCCGGGGCGGCCGACGCCGCCGATCCCCGTCAGCTCGCTGCCGCAGTGGGCCAGCAGGGCGTTGACCAGGGTCGAGTCCGGGTTGCCGGGTGCGGGGTGCACCACCAGTCCGGCGGGCTTGTTCACCACGATCACCTCCGGGTCCTCGTGGACCACGTCGAGCGGGAGCGCCTGTGGCTCCGGCTCTGCTTCAACGGTTTCGGGGATTTCGATGGCGAAAGTTTGACCGGGTTTGACCCGAAATGAGGCCTCTTCTATCGTCGCGCCGGCGGCGCTGACCGCGCCGCTCTCGATCAGCGCCTTCGTCCGGCTGCGGGACAGTCCCGGCAGGTGGCGCGCGAGCAGGCGGTCCAGCCGTTCGCCGATCTCGGCTTCTAGCACCTGGACTTCGTATCGCCCTGCGGTCGGGGGTGTCGGCTCGGTCATCGTAAAACAGAAGGAAGCGCAAGCGGTGGCGGCACTCAAGGCCCACTTTGCCCTCAAGGCCCTCGTGATCCTGCTCGGGCTGGTCATCCTGGTGCTGTTGGGGGCCGTGGTGTTCGGGCTTCTTCGGCAGGCCGAACAGCTCGCGACCGAGCCCGAAGCAGAAAGCGAAGCCGTCTCGTGGGGATCGGGTCCCCTTCGAACGGCCGATCCGGCCGAACTGGAGATCGCCGTTCCGGTCGGCTGCCTGCTGGCGGAATCTCACTTCGCCGAAGACCTCCTGGTCCTGCGTCTCGACGGTCCGGCCGAGCGCGGGTGTCAGCAGGTCGTTCTCGTCGATCCCGCCGCCGGGGTCGTGGTCGCACGCGTCAGTCTCGCACCTGAGCGCTGAGGGCCGATGGCCTTGCTGGCCCGGCCGGCGCTGAACAACGGTTCGCGCGTCTAACGCCCTTTCGGGTGGGGCTACCTCGTTTTCCAGGAGACTTAGAGAGATGAACTTCGCTTCCGACAACGTGACCGGGGCCTGTCCGGCGGTTCTGGATGCGCTGATCGCGGCGAACGACGGTGCCGCGACGCCTTACGGCGACGACCCCTGGACGGCCCGGGTTCAGGATCGCCTGCGCGCGCTGTTCGACAAGCCGGATCTGCTCGCCTTTCCGGTGGCGACGGGAACGGCGGCGAACGCCCTGGCTCTGGCCGCGTTGTCGCCGCCCTACGGCGCGATCTACTGCCATCGCGACGCCCACATCAACGTCGACGAATGCGGCGCCCCGGAACTCTACACCGGCGGTGCGAAGCTGGTTCCTCTGCCCGGTGAGGGGGCCAAGATCGCGTCCGACAGTCTCGCGCAGGCCGTGCGCGGACAGGGCGTCGTCCATCATGTCCAGCCGGCGGCCGTCAGCATCACCCAGGCCACCGAGGCCGGTTGCGTCTACCGGCCGGAGGAGGTGGCGGCGCTGGCGGAAACGGCGCGTTCCAAGGGGCTGAAACTGCATATGGACGGGGCGCGCTTCGCCAATGCCGTCGCCGCGCTGGCCGTATCGCCGGCCGAGGTCACCTGGAAGGCCGGGGTCGACGTGCTTTCTTTCGGGGCGACGAAGAACGGCTGTCTGGCCGCCGAGGCGGTCGTGTTCTTCCGGCCCGAGTTGGCGCAGGCCTTCGCCTTCCATAGAAAGCGCGCCGGCCACCTCCTGTCGAAGGGGCGCGTCGTCTCCGCGCAGCTCGAAGCCTATCTGACCGACGGTCTCTGGCTCGAAAACGCGCGCCACGCCAACGCCATGGCCCGGCACCTGGCCGAGGGGCTGGCCACGGTTCCGGGCTGCCGCCTTGTGTTTCCGGTCGAGGCCAACGAGGTCTTCACCGAGCTGTCCGAAGCCGTCCTTACGGCCCTGCAGGCGGCCGGCATACGCTTCATCGACGGGTTTCCGGGGCCGGGCGTACAGCGCTTCGTCTGCGCCTGGAACACCCGAATCGAAGACGTACGAACCCTCGTCGGCACCGCGCAGACCGCTGCTCATGTGGCGCCTGCGCAGGCTGGAAGGGGCGGGGGGTGATGCCTGGCCTCATGCCCGAAATATCAACCGGACCCTGGCGCGGCTGCCTGATCCGGCCTTGAGATTCAGCGGCAAGTTGTTAGATATTGACCGGCTCAACTTTTGTTTGTCGCAGTGATGTCACAGTTTCCAGGGCATATCGGGGCGGAGCTATCCGTAGTGTTCCGGTGTGATGAACTGCGCGATGAACTGCTGGAATAAGGAGATACAATCGATGTCCAGCCTCGTGACTCCTTCGGCCACCCAAAGCGCGGCCTCCCGGCCCCTGCGTCGTCTGGCGCTCGCCTCCGGCCTGCTGCTGGCCTTGGCCGCGACCGGGTGTTCCGGACTGAACGAAACCGAGCAGCGGACCCTGACCGGTGGTGCGATCGGTGCCGGTGTCGGCACCGTCGGCACGGTCATCACTGGCGGCTGCGTAGCCTGCGGCGCCGCCGTCGGCGGCGCGGTCGGTGCCGGCGTCGGCTATCTCTCGGACAAGCTCGACAACGATAACTGATCCCGAGTCCCGACTGCCGTCGAGTTGGTCGGCATGCGGCCGCCGCCCGAAAGCGGGTCGGCGGCCGCATCGCGTTCGGCGACACCACACGCCGTCTTTGCATCCGGTTCTTGCATCCGGCTTGCGACTTCGCTATATCGCCGCCCTTCGCAGGTGATGCGAAGGTCCGCGCCCGCTTGGGGCTCGCGGGCCGCACCTTGGGTCCCCATCGTCTAGAGGCCTAGGACACCACCCTCTCAAGGTGGAGACACGGGTTCGACTCCCGTTGGGGACGCCACGGTTTCATCGAGAGAATTCAACGATTTGGTCGCGACTGCGCAGGCTTTGGCATGCGTGAGCGGTGAGGGACCCTGCGTGCAGGGACGTGCAAAATCGCTGCGCGCTTTTTCTATCGGCCTTCGTAGCTGGCGCTTGCGATCAACGCTTCAATCTTTGGCAATGCGGTTGCCTGTTTGTAAGGCCTGCGCTTTCGAACCAACCCGTTCCTCTTAGGCAAGTCAGATTGCCTCCCCAAGGAAGGGATGTTAAAGCGATGGTTCAAATCAGGAATTCTCGGCTTTCAAGCGATTACAAGCCGTCTGAGCAGGGTCTCTTGTGTCGCTCCAGAGGTCGATAGCGTTTCGCCGAAGGGTCATTCATCTCAACACTACGGTCGCAAGAAAAAGGGAGCCCCGAGTGTTCGGCGCTTTCAGGTTTGACGCGACGGGATTTGCCAAGTTTTTAAACGATGATGGATAAACGCCGCTTCGCTCTTATCGGAGCCGCCGGATATGTCGCTGTCCGGCACATGCAGGCCATAAAGGCGGTTGATGGCGATCTGGTTGTCGCCCTCGATCCGAACGACTCCGTGGGCGTGATCGACCGGTACTTTCCGTCATCGGACTTCTTCGTCGAGTTTGAGCGTTTCGACCGACATGTGGATCTTCTCCGGCGACGGGGCGAAGCGGTGGACTACGTTTCGATTTGTTCGCCGAACTACATGCACGACGCGCATGTGCGCTTCGCCTTGCGCTCGGACGCCGATGCGATTTGCGAGAAGCCTCTGGTTCTGAACCCCTGGAACATCGACGGCCTCGCCGAACTTCAGGAAAGCACCGGACGGCGGGTCAGCACGATCCTTCAACTGCGGCACCACCCCTCTATCGTCGCTCTGCGTGACCGCGTCAGTCGCAGTCGCGAAACCCATCGGGTCGAGCTCACCTACGTCACATCGCGCGGGCGCTGGTACGGGATTTCCTGGAAGGGCGACGAACGCCGCTCCGGCGGAATCGCAACCAACATCGGTGTGCATTTCTTCGACATGCTGGTCTTCGTGTTCGGCGCGGTGCGCCGCAACCACGTTCACCTGCGCGAGGACGACAAGATGGCAGGATTCCTGGAGCTGGAACGCGCCACGGTGCCCTGGTTCCTGTCGATCGACCGTGGGGACCTGCCCGATGGCCTTGCGGAGGACCAGACCACCTTTCGCTCCATCACGGTCGATGGCGAGGCCTTCGAGTTCTCGGGCGGCTTCACCGACCTGCATACGGTCAGCTACGAGTCGATCCTGGCAGGTGACGGGTTCGGTCTGGAGGACGTCCGGCCCTCCATCGAGATCGTCTCGCAACTCCGCAACGCGCCGCTCGAGCCGACCGCAGGTGAGCGACATTCCCGTCTCAGGGACATGAAGGCGTGAGCGGCCTGAACCGGGACGAGCGGTTCGGCGGCGTGCTGATTCACGACTCCAGCTTCGTGGACGATCCAGTCGAGATCGGTGAAGGAACGAAGATCTGGCATTTCTGCCACATCCTGCCGAACACCCGGATCGGTGCGAACTGCTCCTTCGGCCAGAACGTCATGGCGGGGCCCGACGTCACCATCGGCTCGGGTTGTAAGATTCAGAACAACGTCTCGCTCTACCGCGGCGTGGTCCTGGAAGAGGATGTCTTCTGCGGGCCGAGTTGCGTCTTCACGAACGTGAACACACCCCGGGCCCACGTGGAGCGTAAAGACGAGTTTCTAGAGACCCGCGTGCGCAAAGGCGCGACGATCGGCGCGAATGCGACCATCGTTTGCGGAGTTACACTCGGCGAATACTGCTTCGTTGGGGCGGGCGCCGTCGTTACACGGGACGTTGCCGCCTTTTCCCTGGTCGTCGGGCAGCCGGCGCGACATATCGGCTGGGTGAGCCACGACGGCGAAAGGCTCGGTCCCGATCTCGTCTGCCCGCGTTCGGGCCGCCGCTACGCGGCGGCGCCCGGTGACGGGCTGACCGAAATCGCCAGCCAGTAGGCAGAAGCGACGACCTATGACTGCACATCCGCCCATCCGCCTCAACGACCTCGACGCTCAACGGCGCCGGATCGGCGATGCCGTCGACGCGGCCGTCAAGCGGGTCATGGACCACGGCCAGTTCATCATGGGGCCGGAGGTTGCCGCGCTGGAGACAGCGCTCGAGGCTTTCTGCGACGCCCGTCACGTCGTCAGCTGCAGCAACGGCACCGACGCGCTCGTTCTGGCGCTTCGGGCGAAGTCCGTCGGCCCGGGCGACGCCGTCATCGTTCCGTCCTTTACCTTTGCGGCCAGTGCCGAGGCGGTGGCGCTGGTCTCCGCGAGCCCGGTCTTCGCCGATATCGACCCCGGCACGTTCAATCTGGACCCCGACTCGGTCGAAGATGCCATTCGAACCGCGCGGACTGCCGGTCTTCGGCCGGTGGCCATCATTGCCGTCGATCTCTTCGGCCAGCCGGCCGATTATCGCGCCCTGACCCAGATCGCGGAGGACCAGGGCCTCTGGCTGCTTGCCGATGCCGCGCAAAGTCTCGGTGCGCGATACCACAATCGGCCGGTCGGGAGCCTGGCACCGCTCACGACTGCCAGCTTCTTCCCAGCGAAACCGCTTGGCTGCTACGGCGACGGCGGGGCCGTTCTGACGGACGACGAAGAGACCGCGACCCTGCTTCGGAGTCTGCGGGTTCACGGCAAGGGCGATCATAAGTACGACAATGTCCGAATCGGTCAGAATGCGCGGCTGGATACCCTTCAGGCGGCCGTGCTTCTCGAGAAGCTCAAGGTCTTTCCGGAGGAGATCGAGGCAAGAAACCAGGTGGCGGACCGCTACCGACTCGGCTTGAGCGACCTGGTCGAGACGCCGTCCGTCGTCGAGGGGTGCCAGTCGGTTTGGGCGCAGTATACCATCCGGGTTCCGGACGGGCGACGGGACTCCCTGGCCGCCCATCTGGCTGCACGAGAGATCTCGACCGCGATTTACTACCCAAAGCCCTTGCATCGCCAAAAGGCCTATGAGAACTACCAGATGGCATCGGGGGGCCTGCCTGCGTCTGAGAAGGCTGCAGGCGAAGTTCTGTCATTGCCAATGCATCCTTATCTCGATGTGGAGTCGCAGGACCGCGTCTTGGAAGCCCTCCGCGATGCAATGGCGACCTCTTGAGTTTCGGGACTGTCGTTTATGGATTTGAGCGGAAAGAAGCTCGTCGTGATCGGCGGAGCGGGCCTGATCGGGTCGCACACGGTCGATTTGCTGACGAAGGAAGATGTCGCCGAGATCGTCATCTACGACAACTTCGTCCGAGGCACGCGTGAGAACCTTGAAGGCGCGCTGAAGGACCCGCGTGTTCGAATCTTCGAGGCCGGAGGGGATATCACCCAGACCGACATCCTCGACGCCGCGGTCGAGGGAGCCGACGGCGTTTTCCTCTTCGCCGCTCTCTGGCTGCTGCAATGCCACGAGTTTCCCCGCACGGCCTTCGACGTCAACGTCAAGGGCACCTTCAACGTCTTCGACGCCTGCGTGCGCAAGGGCGTGAAGCGGCTGGTCTATTCGTCCTCGGCGTCGGTCTATGGCGACGCCGTCGAAGAACCGATGACGGAAGACCATCCCTTCAACAACAAGAACTTCTATGGCGCGACCAAGATCGCAGCGGAGGCGATGGCGACTGCCTATCACCATCGCTACGGCCTCCATTTCGTCGGTCTGCGCTATATGAACGTCTACGGCCCGCGCCAGGACTATCACGGCGCCTACATCGCCGTGATCATGAAGATGCTCGATGCGATCGACCGGGGCGAAGGGCCGACCATTCTGGGGGATGGGAGCGAGGCGTTCGATTTCGTCGCCGTCGAGGACTGTGCCCTCGCCAACATCTGTTCCATGACCGCCGATACGACGGCGCGCTTCTACAATGTCGGGACCGGCAAAAGGACATCTTTGAAGGAGCTTGCCGAGGCCCTTCTGCAGCTGACCGGCTCCAACCAGGCCATCAATTATGCGCCCAGAAGTCAGGCCACCCTGGTGAGAAACCGAATCGGTTCGCCTCTGCGTGCCGCGGAGGAGATCGGCTTTACAGCGGAGGTTTCCCTGGAGGAGGGCTTGCGGCGCCTGATCGAGTGGCGCAAGAACCACAAGGAACAGGTCGCGGCCAGGCAGCAGAAAGCCCCCGTCTGACCGAAGCTCGAACGACCCCGAAGACAGGAAAGCAGGTTCGATGGCCGCCAATTCGAAACGCAACGTCCCCATCGCCTTGCCGTCGATGGGCGAAGAGGAATGGCTGGCCCTGCGCGAGCCGATCGAGAGCGGCTGGCTGACTCAGGGGGCGAAAGTCAGTGCGTTCGAGGCGGCCTTTGCCGAACGGCACCAGGTCGCTCACGCACTTGCCACCACGAGCTGTACGACGGCACTCCACCTGGGTATGGCCGCCCTGGGCGTGGGGCCGGGCGATGAGGTGATCGTGCCGGCCTTTACCTGGGTGTCCACCGCCAACGCGGTGCTCTATTGCGGCGCCAAGCCGGTTCTCTGCGATGTCGATCCGGTCACCTTCAACATCGATCCGGCCCGGCTCGGCGCCCTTGTCACGGATCGCACGAAGCTCGTGGTCGTGGTCCACCTCTTCGGTCTCTGCGCCGACATGGACGGCATCCGGGCGGCTCTACCGGACCGGGTCCGGATCCTGGAAGATGCCGCCTGCGCCGCCGGCGCGAGTTACAAGGGGAGGCCCGCCGGCGGTCTGGGAACCGCCGCCTGCTTCTCCTTTCACCCCCGCAAGTCGATCACCTGTGGGGAGGGCGGCATGCTGACGACCAACGACCCGGAGCTTGCGGCACGTGCCGAGGTGATGCGCAATCACGGCGCCTCGATTTCGGAGGAGCAGAGGCATCAGGGGCCTCAGCCTTATCTGCTCCCGGCCTTCGACGAACTCGGCTTCAACTACCGTATGACCGACTTGCAGGCAGCCGTCGCGAACGTGCAGCTCGGGAAGCTCGACGGCTTCGTTGCGGAGCGCGAGCAGGGCGCACGCCGCTATCGCCAGGCGCTCGGCGATATCGACTGGCTACGCCAGCCGGAGTCCCCGAACGACGGTCAGCACGCCTGGCAGGCCTATGTCACGGTTGTAGACCCGGCGCGCGCGCCCAAGCCGCGTAACGAGATCATGGCGGAGCTGCATGAGCGTGGCGTCGCCACCCGGCCGGGCACCCATGCCGTCCATATGCTGGGATACTACCGCCAGCGCTTCGGGTTCGATGTCGATGACTTCCCCGGCGCGCGCGATTGCGAGCGGAACACGATGGCTATCCCGCTGCACAACCGTATGTCCGATGCGGACTTCGACCACGTTGTCGACGCCATCCGGAGCGTTGCCTGAGATGAACGGCCGCATTCACCGGCAGCCCCAATGGTTCGCAAGCCTTCTCGGTGCGGAGTTGCCCGGGGAAGGCGAGACCTTTACCGCCAACGGCGTGACCATGGTCGTGCAGGCCGGTATCCCGCGTGCCGTCGAGACTCTCTCCGAGTCGCAGGATCAGACCAGCGATACCTTCGGGTTCAAATGGCAAAAGCGCGATACCTTTGAGAATGGGGTCAGCAGTTTTCTCGCCAACTGGCTTGTCGAGAAGTACGGCGACATCACGCAGTGGGATCTTTTCCAGGGCGAGCTGGGCGACGGACCTTTACCCATCGTGCTGGATGCCGGCTGCGGCGCGGGGGTTTCGGGACTCGCGTACTTTGCGCCCGTCTTCGACCGCATCAACTACCTGGGTGCCGATGTCTCTGTCGCGGTCGACACGGCGGCCGCTCGGGCCTCCGAACGGGGGGCCGATGCCGCCATCGTTCAAGCGGATCTGATGAAGCTTCCCTTGCCGCCGAACTGCGTGGATTTCGTCTTCTCGGAGGGCGTGCTGCATCACACGGACGATACGCAGCGTGCCCTAGCGGCGGTGACGCGTCACCTCAAGCCGGGCGGGCACATCCTCTTTTACGTCTACCGTCGTAAGGGCCCCATTCGCGAGTTCACCGACGACTATATCCGCGACAAGCTGAAGCCCCTGTCGCCCGAGCAAGGCTGGGAGGCGATGATGCCCTTGACCAAGCTTGGGCAGGCGCTGGGGCAACTCGATATCGAGATCGACGTTCCGGAACGGATCGATCTCTTGGACATTCCGGCCGGCCCCATCAACCTTCAACGTCTCGTCTATTGGCATGTGTTCAAGGCGTTTTACCGCCAGGACATGACGCTTGATGAGATGAATCACATCAATTTCGACTGGTATGCGCCCGTAAATGCGCACCGACAGAGCATCGAGGAGGTCCGCGACTGGTGCGCGGATCTATCGCTTTCCATCGAACGCGAGGTGGTGGAAGACGCCGGTATCACGATCATCGCCAAAAAGATGTCCTGACGCCGAATGTGCGGAATAGCTGGCATCTTCGACCTTTCGGGCGCACCCGTCTCGGCGATTCAGATCCGGCGAATGACGGACGTCATCGCACATCGCGGGCCGGACGGAGAGGGGCTCTGGGTCGAGGACGGCATCGGCCTGGGGCACCGGCGACTGGCGATCATCGATCTGTCCGACGCGGCCAAGCAGCCGATGGAAACGCCGGACGCGCGCTACGTCATCACCTACAACGGCGAGCTCTATAACTATCGCGAGCTTCGGGTGCTGCTCCAGTCGAAGGGGCACGCCTTTCATTCCGCGAGCGATACCGAGGTGGTGCTGGCGGCCTTTGCCGAATGGGGGCTGGAGGCTCTGCCACGCTTCAACGGCATGTTCGCCCTTGCCCTTTACGATCGGAAGGATCGGCGCTTCCTGCTCGCGCGCGACCGCTTCGGCGTCAAGCCCGTCTATTGGATGCGGCAGGGGGACCGCCTCCTGTTCGGGTCCGAGGCGAAGGCGATCCTCGCCGTCTCCAGAGAGGGGCCGGACCTCGACCTCGAAGCCCTGGTCGAATACCTGACGTTCCAGAATTTCTTCACGGATCGCACCCTCTTCAAGGGCATCTCGCTCCTGCCGGCCGGGTCCTATCTGGTCGCCGAACGAGGCCGAGATCTGAAGATCGCTTCCTATTGGGATTTCGGCTTTGCCGAAGGCGGCCGGTCCGACCCTGAGGCCCTGGAGGAGGAATGCGACCATCTCTTCCAACAGGCCGTGAATCGCCAGCTTGTCGCCGATGTTCCGGTCAACGCCTATCTGTCCGGTGGCCTCGACTCCGGCGCGATCACCGCGACCGCGGCTGCGCAGATGGACGACATGCGCAGCTTTACGGTCGGCTTCGACATGAATTCGGCCTCGGGCCTCGAACTCGGCTTCGACGAGCGGCCGCGCGCCGAGTTCATGTCCTATCTGTTCGGGACCGAGCACTACGAGATGGTCCTCAAGGCCGGCGACATGGAACGGGCCATGTCCTCCATCGTCTACCATCTGGAGGAACCGCGGGTCGGGCAGAGCTACCCCAACTACTACGCCGCAAAGCTGGCGTCGCGCTTCGGCAAGGTGGTGTTGGCCGGGACCGGCGGCGACGAGCTGTTCGGGGGCTATCCCTGGCGCTACTATCGCGCGGTCGTGAACGAGGATTTCGAGCACTACGTCGACCAGTACTACGGCTTCTGGCAGCGCCTGATTCCCAACGGCCTGCTGCACGACGTGCTGGCGCCGGTGACGTCCGAGATCCGGCACGTGCGGACGCGGGACATCTTCCGCGATACCTTCAAGTCCCATGCGGAAACGCTGTCCCGGCCGGAAGACTATGTGAATCATTCGCTCTATCTGGAGGCGAAGACCTTCCTCCACGGCCTTCTGGTGGTCGAGGACAAGCTCTCGATGGCCCACAGCCTGGAGAACCGGGTTCCCTTCCTCGACAATGACCTGGTCGACTTCGCCCAGTCCTTGCCGGTCCGCTTCAAGCTCGGCAATCTCGACGAGGTCGCTCGACTCGACGAGAACACGCCCGGCTCGAAACGCCGCCAGTTCTTCGAAAAGACCAGCGACGGCAAGCTGCTGCTGCGCAAGGTGATGCAGCGCTACGTCCCGGACCAGGTTTCAAGCGCGGTCAAGCAAGGCTTCTCCGCGCCCGACGCCAGCTGGTTCCGCGGCGAAAGCATCGACTACGTGCGACGAACGCTCTACGATAAACGCGCAAAAATATATCAAGTAGCAGATTATACAACCGTCACGAGACTTATAGATGAGCATTTGAATGGAAGTAAGAACCGTCGCCTTCTGATTTGGTCTTTGATTTACATGGAAATATTTCTCGCCGAATTTTTTGATGGAGGGCTAAATTGAGCGGTGGAATTCTCATTTTAGGTTCTACAGATTTGACTGAGGCGGTCGCTCACCGTCTGCACAATAGTGGCACGAAATTGGCTGGTATAATGAGTGCCAAGCCAGTGTTTGAGATCAGTTATCGAAAGGAGGGTATGCTCAATTCGAGGCATTGTGACATGACTTCAGTCGCTTCGCAGATAAGCATTCCTCATAAATATTACGCTGACACGAATTCGATTGTAGATTTCATAAGATTAACGAAGGCTAATGCAATATTAGCTGCTGGTTGGCACCATATAATCCCAAAACGAATAAGGTCTCTTCTTGAGATACCGTGTCTTGGTTTGCATGCTTCATTATTACCGCGCTACCGGGGAGGGGCACCGCTAAACTGGGCGCTGCTAAACGGTGACGAAGAAGCTGGTGTAACAGTTTTTGAGTTAGCAGATGGTGTGGATGCCGGCCCGATTTTTGGGCAGAAACGAATTCTCGTAACTCCTGAAGACGATATTGGATCCCTGGTTGAGAAAGCCGAGGTGGCATTCCTAGAGCTTTTGCATGAGATAATACCGGGAGTGATTTCTGGAGAAATAACACCCTATGAACAAGAGGGACCCCCATCTTATAGTCTGCAACGCTTTCCCGAGGATGGCCATATAAAATGGGAGATGTCAGCTCAAAAAATCGCGCGGCTGGTCCGTGCGACGACTAGGCCTTATCCTGGTGCTTACTTTCATCTAGACGGGATCGAGTTTCGTTTGTGGAAGGCTGCGGTGGTCGAATACGAGATTTTTGGATCACCAGGTCAGATCGCCTCTATGAAGCGGTCTGCATATCCAATGGTTGTTACGGGTAAAGGTGTTCTGGAGTTACAGGAAGTGACCATGTCAGGTGGTAATGACGCCATCGAATTTCTTCGAAAATGTCATAATCAGAAGATTGTTGGGGTGAATTCGTGAGCTTACCTGTAATAACTCTTGATGTTGATTGGGCGCCTGACTTCGTTATTGACGAAGTTGCATCCCTTCTAATCAATGATGGTGTTCGGGCAACGTGGTTCATCACCCATGCCAGCCCAGCGATTGAACGCCTGAAGGACTATCCCGATCTATTTGAGCTGGGTATACATCCGAATTTCCAGCCAGGCTCTACACATGGGAGCACGCCCGAGGAGGTGCTCGACCACATGGGAGAGTTAGTCCCTTCTCCATCAAGTGTTAGAACCCATGCTCTTGTTCAGTCAACTCCGCTGTTGGCACAGATGTTTCGACGTTTCCCGAGTTTAAAGGCCGATCTTTCTTTATTTTTGCCACACTCAACGCGCTGTGAGTTTTCTTTATTCGCTCATGGAGGTTCTTTAGTGACTCGAATTCCATATATATGGGAAGATGATCTGGAAATGGACTTTCCCGAACAAGTGTGGCGTTTAGAAGGTCTTGATAAATGTAAAGGATTGCGCGTTTTTGATTTCCACCCTATTCATATTATTCTGAATGACCCGAGCATGAGTAGTTATATTAAATTGAAATCGTTAGGAAAACCTTTGCGGGAATTAGGTGACTCGGAGGTGAATCAATTTCGACAAACATGTGATGGGCCGAGATCAATGTTTGAAGATGCAATTGCAATTTTGAAGTCGTCTGGAGGAGGGAAACGGGTGGTGGATCTCATTGATCTATAAATCTAATGATGGTAGATGCTAAAAACAATACTCCCAAAATTTGAAAATAGTGGATATGATCTTGCCGCAGCGAATGGGATCAGCTTTCTGGGGGTGTGTTATTGTTGCGATAGACAGTACCAATATTGAAAAGCTTAAAAAATGTTCAATTTCTCAATTTGAAGTGGTGGCTGTCGATTGCGGTCTCAGTCACCAGTTTTGGCCTTCTTTATGAGAATTGCAATTATTGGCCGTACCCGATGGTTGCTGAATACTGCACGTAAGTTGTCGCAGTCGGGTCATGACATTGTTTGCGTCGCCACAGCGAAGGCCGAGCCGTCGTACGGCTGTGGTCCCGACGACTTCGAAGCGCTTGCGCGGCAGACAGGTGCGCGCTTTCTGGGAGTCGTTTCTCTCGCCAACCCGGAGGTATCCTCCAGCGTCCGCGCCTGCAAACCGGACCTCGCCGTATCGGTGAATTGGCCGAAGATCCTGGGTTCGGCGGAACTCGATCTGTTCCCGCAAGGCGTGGTGAATGCGCATGCCGGCGATTTGCCGCGCTACCGTGGAAACGCGTGTCCGAACTGGGCGATCTTAAATGGCGAGGACCGGATTGGCCTCTGCGCCCACATCATGACGCCTGGCGACGTCGACGCTGGCCCGGTACTGCTACGGGACTACCTTAAGATCACGGATCAAACCTACATCGGCGATGTGTATGAGTGGCTGGACGCAACCATCCCAAGGCTCTTTACGGATGCGATAAACGGGTTTTCAACGGGCGATATTGAGCCAATTCCCCAGCCTTCCGATCCAGCGCTTGCGCTTCGTTGTTTTCCGCGACGCCCCGAGGATGGTCATATCGCATGGAATCACTCAGTCGCTAATATACATCGCCTGATCCGAGCATCGTCGAAACCTTTCGACGGCGCGTTCTGTTTCTTGACCGACGGTCGCCGCATGACAATCTGGCGAGGCCGTCCCTTCGAGTTTCCGTCCCCCTTCTGTGCTGTTCCGGGTCAGATCATGGTACGACACGAAGGCGATCCAGTCGTCGCCTGCGGCGAAGGGGCTCTGCGATTGGAACTGGTCGAGATCGAAGGCGAAACACCTACGGCATCGAAGGCGCTCGTGACTCGGTCGGTGCGAGAGAGGTTGGCATGATCGAAAAAGCTGATTCTATTGGCAGGGCAACGGGTCTGCTCCTTAGTATTGCACTGATAAAATTAAAGATGCTTGCGGTGATCTTATGAGACGCAAACTCCTACATTATGCCAAGTTTTTACTGACTGACGCTATAGAGTTATTTCGATGGCGTGTACCATTATTAGTGGTTTTAATGGTGGTAACTGGTGTGCTTGAAGGTCTCGCAGTAACGATCGCATTGCCGCTCTTAAGCTCACTTGGCACGGCTGATACAAGTTCAACGACCGGTTTTGTTAATCTGCTGGAAAATTTTTTGAACACCCTAGGGCTACCACAAGGGCCTGTTGGTATCGGCGTGCTCATGCTTTTTCTGATTACGGGAAGTACTATCACTTTTATTTGGCAAGCTCGTTTGGCAGCAAAGCTTCAAGCAGAATATGTGTTGAGGTGGCAGAATGATTTATTTCAGGCGGCTATTGCAGCTGGGCCTGTATTTCTTGATACCCAACGCGATGGCGATGTGATCGCGGCAATAGTCGCCGACTCTACTCGCGTTAGCGGCGCTTTTTTTTATGGATGTGTAATATTGGCTGCTATCGTGAGTTTATTTATTTATCTCTGCCTTGCTATTTTAATATCTCCGCATGTTTCTTTTGCCGTTTTGGTTATGGGCGGACTGCTTTTACTTGCTACCCGAGTTTTCCTTGCTCGCGCGTACGGTTTTGGTGAAAAAATTACGCAAGCTCAGGGTGACGTGCAACTTACAGCAGGTGAATATCTGTCGCAGTCTAAGGCGGTCAAAGCTAATGTAGCCGAAGCGCGAGCAAACACAGTTTTCAGCGAAGCTGCTGTGCGTCTTGCTGGCTTCAATGTTAAAAATGCGTTTGACATTCAAAGAGCTAAGGCGGTGTTTGAGTTCGGCGCGGCGGCTGGTATTGCCGGTCTTCTTATTGCCGTGCCACTCCTTTTTGAGATTGACATCCCTACTGTTATAGTTGTGCTAGCTCTTTTTGTCCGGTTGATGCCTCGGATCTCCGGGTTGCAGCAGGGCACACAGGCCATGAGTGCCTTGCTGCCAGGTCTCGGCAATCTCAAGCAGCTTGTCGAAAAGGCGAGAATTCATGCCGAAGCTGCTGATGACAGGCCACTTCCTTACGCACTGTCGCATGGACCGCCGTCGATTTACTTCGACAGTGTGTCGATTGAGCGAGGTGACAAAATAGTTTTAACGGATATCAACCTTCACATTCCAAGCGGAAAGACTGTCGCCCTTGTCGGTCCATCGGGGTCGGGTAAGTCGACGCTTGTCGATGCTGTACTGGGGCTCGTGCCTTTGTCGGCTGGTGAAATCCGTATCGGCGCTAGTCATCTCGCAGACGTTCCCTTACCAGCTTGGCGCCGCAGCATTGGTTATGTCGCGCAAGACGCATCCCTTTTCTCCGGCACGATCAGAGAGAACGTTAGTTTCGGCAAAGATCTATCTCAAGACGAGATTGAGGCCGCATTGGAGCGCGCAGCAGCTCGTTTCGTGCGTCAGTTGGCACTAGGGATCGATACATTAGTGGGTGATCGTGGTGCACGGCTTTCAGGAGGTGAACGCCAGCGCGTCGGCCTCGCTCGGGCTCTTTCCACCGCCAGACAGCTATATGTGCTTGACGAAGCCACAAGCGCGCTTGATTCCGAGACTGAATCGAGAGTCGGTGAGACGTTTAGATCGCTTGCGGGCACTTCGACAGTGATTGTCGTCGCCCACCGTTTTTCGGCAGTACGTACTGCGGACCTAATCCACGTTCTGGAAGAAGGACGTCTCGTGGAAAGCGGTACATGGGCGCAACTCGATCGGCCAGGCACTCGTTTTCGTGTTCTTAAGGATTTGCAGAACACGTCGTCTCTGCCGGAGGCTATTTGATTTGTGTGATTCTACAAATTTAGTCGAATTTATTTGGAGGATCGCACAAAGATCTTCGTCACTAGGGTGTTTCCCGGAGTTCGGCCCAGTGACACTTACTGGCAGGTGTCATGTTTAGCATAGTCCTTGCCTGTATCTTGGTGCTCGCCCTTGGTATTGCGGTGCGTATCCTACCTGGATTACTAGGATGGGTAGTGTCGTCTGATGCTGGCTACCATCTTCTGCTTAGGCGGGCGATTCGCGACAACGGTGGACGGATGCCTCCGAGAGTGCAGCAGTTGGCACTCGACCGTGTGCAGAATTATCCGTGGCTGTTCCATTGGTTTCTTGCGGCGGTACCTGAGCGTCTTTTGGTACGAGTGCCAGGCTTGCCGTCAGCAATAACTGATTTTCTTCACGCCGTCGCGGTCGGGGCAGTAGCGATGCTATTTTCTGATGGTAGCTGGTCGGTCTTTGCGCTCGCGGCTGGATTATTCCTTTTCTCTTCCGGTGTACTTTCTTTTGGAATTGGACCGCGCTCTTATGAAGTCACTCCACGACCAGTCGGTGAATTTTTTGTATCATTCTTAGTGTTAGCGATTGCGATTTTCCCGGATCAGCCGCTTCTTGCGTTGCTTTTCGCTTCGGTTGCCGGCGGAATGTCGCTGCTGGCCAGTAAATTCGCGGCTCAGGTGCTCCTTTTTGGATTGCCTCTCCTCGGCATGCTGACCCTTGATCCTGTACCCGTCCTAGTACTGGCGAGTAGTTTGTTAGTTGCTGTGGTGATGAGCGGTGGCCGCTATCTGACTGTCGCACGCGGGCAAATCGCCCATCTTCGAACTTACAAACGCGATATCCTCTCCACCCATCTCGTCCTGCGATATCGTAATGACTGGCGTGTTCTATTCGCAGATTTATCGGCACTTTTGCGAGCGAGGGGAAGGGCTGATGCTACGCTGGTTAAACGAATAGCACTCGCGTTTATGACGAACGCAGTAATCCAGCTTGTGTTCCGCAACGCAATACTGCTTCTGCTGCTTGTCTTGGCAGCTCTACAAGCGGCAGGACCTATTTCCAGCTCTATTAAAGGAGCAGACGAGAGACAGCTTGTTCTAATCAGCTGGATCGTCGCGATGTTTATTGTTTTCGTTATAACATCGTCGCGTCGTTTCGGTTTTCTCGGGGAATCAGAGCGTTATCTCGAATATGCTGCCCCGGCGACCGCGATTCTACTCGCGCCGATGCTGTTGGTTTCAGAAACAGTCTGGGCTGTAGCCTTTGCCGCAATTATCGGCATTGTACACTATGCTCAAGCATTGGCCTTTATGGGACTTAATCGGCGTCGAATTGAGAATAATTTAGAGGTTGCTCATGTTATTCATCTCCTCGACACTCTCGATCCGACGAAGACGGCGTTACCTATCCCAATGCAGACGGTTGCATTCGCGTTTGCTTGGCGCTGTAGCGCTCGCTTTTGCATTGCAATGGATTTCGAGGTTTGGTTTGAAGATTTTCAAAAAATTTACTCTATTTATCCTTATCCAAGCGAAGATATTAACATGTGGGTCCGCGAACACAAAGCAGGTTTGGCTGTAATACGTCGAGCTGGCGCAAAGGAGAGAGAATTTGAAGAGGTGATATCTAAAATTTACCCTATGATTTTGGATGGGCAGAGTTATGCGGTCTACGATCTTTCCACGCCCATTACATAGTTGACTCTGGAGAAGCCTCTAACGATGTTCGCATGTCATGGTTATATGCCATATCGAAGTCCAATGATTAATGTAGTAAGCGGATAGTCGAATGTCCCGGACGTGCTCAAATGTCTGCCTTTAGAACGGTATCCTGATAGCGTTGAATCTTAATCTAACTGACGATGTTTTTGATTTCACCGGAAGTATAGCATAGGTAATTTATCCAAATTCGGCGGTATGCAGCACGTATTTGTCGTAAAATTGGTCAAATCAATTGAGATGTATTTTGATCAAGATTAGGGCGCTGGTTTGAATTCGTAAGGTGGTGTGAGGCGCTTGCTTTTGAGCATGAATGCTTCGGCCTTGTATTGGTTTCTGAAGTACCTGGTGACATTTGTTGTTGCAGTCTACTAAAGGTAGGGTGTTTTCTAGAGTTGTTATCCAAAAGTAGAAACTCGATGCTCGTCTAAGAAGCGGTTGCATATTGACGATGTAAAGCGCATCACAGCATCCTTTTTAAGGAAGAAGCGTGGTCATGAGCGATTACGACAATAGCTTAGTAGTAACAGGTGCCTCAGGTTTTATAGGGCGGCATGTCATGGCGGCCGCAGGTGCCCGGGCGCTCCCGGTTTCGCTGCGCTACGAAAGTTGTGTCGCGGAGCGCATCGACGACGCATTGAGAGGGCGCCAGATCAAAGCAATTATCCACCTGGGCGGTCGAGCACATCGCTCGGATGCCAGTGATCCAGAGGCTTTGACCGTTTATCGAAATGACACATGTGATTTGTCCGTCGCCCTTGCTGAAGCAGCGCTGGAGCGCGGCGTCCGTCGTTTCGTGTTTGTTTCAAGCATAGGTGTTCACGGCCAGTCTAGTGGGGCGCAACCCTTCCAGAATAGCGATAAGCTAAAACCTGAGACGACTTATGCCGTCGCTAAGTTGGAGGCAGAGCGAGCTCTTGCTAATTTGTCCGAACGTGGGCTGGAGCTTGTAGTAGTGCGCCCACCTCTGGTTTATGGGCCTGGTGCGCCGGGCAATATTGAACGCCTTCTGAACTTGGTTGCGCGGGGGCTGCCGTTGCCACTAGGAGCTATAAGGAATAAGCGCTCTCTAGTTAATGTAGAAGATTTGGCCGATCTTTTGATAACGGCCACCGATCATCGACAAGCACGCGGTCAAGTTCTTCTTCCAGCCGACCAGACAGCTATATCTACGCCTAACCTGGTCCGCGCAATGGCAGATGCTCTCGAAAAGCCAGCACATTTGTTACCGGTGCCTGTATCGCTCCTGAGGTTGGCAGGGCGACTGACCCATCAAGTTAGAACCGTAAGCCAATTGGTCGATTCGCTTGAAATTGACCCAAGGTCGACCATGGAGTTGCTCGGTTGGAGTCCTCGGCGTGGCCTAAGGCATGGGTTGTCTGCTATGGTCTCCGAACGCCGAAAAAATGCATCTGCGTGAACAAATGTTGTATGCGAGGCCCAGCGGAGCTGGAAGAATTGCAACAATGAAGGGTTCAATTGCAAGCTGGGTCAGGATGTGCTTATCGATGGCAGCACTATCGTGTCATTCATCTGCATAAAGCTTTCTGTAGGCGGCCCCTCAAACCATAAACAATTATTTTGGCTGATCTGGTCGTACCGATGCCAAGGCGGCTGCTTGGCCAGCCGCCACCGGGAGTGTTTCTAAAGTGAGAAAGCTGCCTATGAACATTTATTCACGCTGCCAGAGCAAAATGCCTCGGCGATATTAAAGTGATCTAAGTTGGGCTCTAATAAATGATCTAAAATAGGCTTGAAGCAATATGAGATATTCAAGTTTCCTGTCCGTGGAAAGATTCAGTCGAAATATATCATTTTTTCTATTATTATGGTTTGCTTTGTTTGTAGGAGCGTTTTTATGTCAGCTTGTTATCCTCCCTTATGTTTTTCCTTCGGTGCATGTCGGGCATGGGCTGTTGATAGGTGGTGACACGCTTGCTTTTCACAATGCTGCAGAGCAGTTAGCTGACAAGATACGCCAGGAAGGGTGGTCTCAATGGCAATTGCAGCCTAGCGGTTGGGGGCACGTTGGGATTTCAGCGATATTTTATTACTATTTCACTAGTTCACCCTGGATTCTTATCCCACTGTCGTCCTTTTTGATGGCGCTTAATATTTTGATGATCCGGAACATCATCTCGTTTGCTGGATTTTCTAGATCAATCGCAACTATATCTAGTTTTTCATTAATATTTTTACCGTCTACAATAATGATCAATATGCAGTGGCACAAAGACTCGATATCTGTTATTTCATCTGTTGCAATTATATTTGGCTATGTTTATTTTTGCGTAAACCGGAAAAAGATTTTGGGAGTATTTGGTGGGGGGCTTATATGTATTTTGGGCTTCTTTGGTTTGTACATAGTTCGAGATCATCTTATAATGCTGTCGGTGGTTGCGATATTGCTTGGCATAAGTCTTGTATTTATTATTCAGAAAATCTATAAAAGTAACGATAATTTTGTTTCTTTTGGAGCGGTTTTATTTGCTGTTTTTCTGACATTTATTGCTGCATCAGTGCCATCGTGGACTTCAATCCACCAATCCAGGGCTGATCAAAGAGTTGATGACGCTGACGCTGACGCTGACGCTGACGCTGATGGGGATCAGCAATATTACATGGCGGGCGATGATGTTTGGCGCTCATCGTCCTGGCTCCCTTCGTTTATAGATCGAAGATTTGCGCTTATTGCTGAAGTTCGGCGATCTTCGGTCGCGGGAGCTGTGCATGGCTGTTCTAATTTTGGCGCGCAAGTCAGTATAAATGGTAGTATAGAGTTTTTAGAATTTCTACCAAGAGCACTGGTCTATTCTGTTTTTTCACCATTTCCTAATCAATGGCTTGAAAATGCGTGTTCCGACGGAAGTCGTACGTTACGAATTTTAAGTGGCATTGAAATGATATTTGCATACATCTCATTCATTGGTATTTTGTTCATTCTTCTGATTTATAGACCTGCTCCGCGTGTGTGGTTTGTTGTCTTAGTTTGTTTGGGGGTGCTAATTATTCACGGATTTATTTTCGTTAATTCCGGAACACTATTCCGAACGCGATATGCTTGGTTTTCTATTTTGATATCATTGGGAATGGCTGGGTGGTTGATGTTGGTTCAGCGTAAGAAGAAAGGATAGGTTATGGAGGTTGGCAGGAACGATACTAAATTTATTTGATTGAGGTGCAGTTTGTATTTTTACAATCAGAATAATTGTGCTATTAGGAAAATTCGGAAGTGATAACGTGTCTGGTGAAGTTCCAACAATCATCTTCGTCGTTTCGGAGGATTGGTCTGTCCTCTTGTACCGTCTTCCCATGGCCAGGGCCGCGCGCGATGCGGGCTTCCGCGTTGTGATCGCGACGCGGGTTAGGACGAGTGGGCAGAGGATCCGGGACGAGGGTTTCGAGGTCTTTCCCGTCGAGATTGATCGCGGCTCGACCTCGGTTCTGAGAGAGATGCGGGCGGTTGCCTCCCTTTGCCGGCTCTTTTCGCGAACGCGGCCGGATATCATCCACAACGTCTCGGTGAAGCCGATCGTTCTTGGCGGACTTGCGGCCTTGATCGTGCCGTCCGCGCGCGTCATCAACAGCTACACCGGCCTGGGGTCGGTCCTCAGCGACTACAGCAGGGACAGTCTCGTCAAAAGGGCGATCAATCGGATCCTGCGTGGGCTGAGGCGGAGGAAGGCCGTTCACGCGATCGTTCAGAACGACGATGACTATCGTCTTTTGATCGAGCGACGGCTCGCCGACCCCGGCCGCATCATGCTGGTCCCCGGGTCGGGTGTGGACACGGAGGGTTTTCGTCCCACGCCCGAGCCGCAGGCGCCTGTGGTCGCGGTGATGGTGTCGCGGCTCTTGCGGGACAAGGGCCTCTGCGAGCTGATGGAGGCGGCTAGGTTGCTGAAGGCGCGCGAGGTGCCCATCCGGATCCGCATCGTCGGCGATATCGATCCCGACAACCCGACCAGCGTCGGTCAAGAGGAGGTAGCCGACTGGGTGCGGCAGGATCTGGCGGACTTTGTCGGCCGAAAGACGGACATCGCGAGCGAGTGGAAAACGGCCCATATCGCGGTCTTGCCGTCCTACAGAGAGGGGATGCCGAAGGCCCTGCTGGAGGCCGCGGCCTCGGGGCGCCCGCTGGTGACGACCGACGTTCCGGGTTGCCGAGATCTGGTGCCGAACGGGGAAACGGGCCTGCTCGTCCCGGCCCGCGACGCGGAGGCCCTGGCGGACGCCTTGGAACACCTGACCGTCAATGCCGACGAGCGCCGGACGAAGGGGGCTGCCGCGCGCCGGCTTGTCGAAGACAAGTTCTCGGAGCGAGCCATCATGGAGCGCATGTCCGAGGTCTACCGCCAGCTTTCGTAAAGGAATCAGCCTAACCTCAAGAGGTTTTCGCCCAGTCCCGCCCGTACTTCGTTCGACCTCGACCGCCCGGCGCTTAGGCCCGCATGCGGGCATGGCCGGGGTCGTACAGCGGCTTCATGCTCGCTTCGGCCGGCACCCGGCGACCACCGATGTCGATCTCGAAGCGGGAGTCCAGCATCTCGGCCACCTTCTCGCCTTTGCTCGGCACGTAGCCCAGGGCGATGGCGCCGCCCAGCGCATGTCCGTAGTTGCCCGAGGTGACCTGCGACACGATCTTGCCGTCCCGCACCACGGCTTCGTTGTGGAACAGCATCGCGTCGGGCTCGGTCAGCCTGAACTGGACCAGTCGGCGTTCGAGGCCGGCCTCCTTGCGGCGCAGCACGGCGTCGCGGCCGATGAAGTTCGGCTTGGTGGTTTTCACGGCGAAGCCCAGCCCGGCCTCCAGCACGTGATCCTCGTCCGTAATATCGTGGCCGAAGTGGCGAAAGGCCTTCTCGATCCTGCAGCTGTCAAGCGCATGCAGCCCGCAGAGCTTGAGCCCGACCTCGGCGCCGGCCTCCAGGATGGCTTCGAAGACGTGCGCGGCCTGATCGGCGGAGACGTAGAGTTCCCAACCCAGCTCGCCGACGTAGCTGACCCGATGGGCGCGGGCGAGCCCCATGCCGACCTCGATCTCGCGAGCCCAGCCGAAGGGATGCGCGTTGTTGCTGAAGTCGTCCGGGCTGACCAACCGCATCAGATCGCGGGACTTCGGGCCCATGATGCACAAGACGGCTTCCTGGACTGTGGTGTCGGTGATGACGACGAACTCGTCGCCCAGGTGCCGCTTCAACCAGGCGATGTCGCGCATGACCGTGGCGGCCGGCACCACCATCAGAAAGGCCGTTTCCGACAGCCGCGTAACCGTCAGGTCGCTCTCGATGCCGCCGCGCTCGTTCAGCATCTGGGTATAGACGAGCTGCCCGACCTCGACATCGACGTCGTTGCCGCAGAGCCGCTGGAGAAAGGCGCAGGCATCGCGCCCCTCGACACGGATCTTGCCGAAGGACGACATGTCGAACAGGCCGACGCCCTCGCGCACCGTCATGTGTTCGGCGCGGTTGTTCTCGAACCAGTTCTGCCCCGACCAGTCGTAGCGGTAGGCGCGGTCCTGATCGGTGTCGGCGAACCAGTTGGGGCGCTCCCACCCCGCCACCTCGCCGAACACGGCGCCCTGGGCCTTCATGTGCTCATGCAGGGGCGAGCGGCGGATGCCGCGGGCGGTCTCCGGCTGCCGATAGGGATAGTGATCGGCGTAGAGCAGGCCCAGGGTTTCGCTGACCCGTTCCTTAAGGTAGCGCCGATTGCGCTGGAAGGGTTGGGCGCGCCGGATGTCCACGTCCCAGAGGTCGAAGGGCGGCTCGCCGCTGTCTAGCCAGGACGCGAGCGCCATGCCGGCTCCCCCGGAAGAGGAGATGCCGATCGAGTTGTAGCCCGCCGCGACCCAGTAGCCCCGCAGTTCCGGCGCCTCGCCCAGGTAGTAGCGGTCGTCCGGGGTGAAGCTCTCTGGCCCGTTGAAGAAGGTGTGGATGCCGGCCTCCTGGAAGAACGGCACCCGGTTCATGGCCTGCTCGAGGATCGGCTCGAAATGCTCGAAGTCCTCCGGCAGGCTGTCGAACTCGAAGTCCTGCGGAATGCCCTCCATGCCCCAGGGTTTGGCGCGCGGTTCGAAGGCGCCGAGCAGCATCTTCCCGGCATCCTCCTTGTAGTAGGCGCATTCGTCGGGAACCCGCAGAACGGGCAGGGCGGTCAGGCCCTCGACCGGTTCGGTCAGCAGGTAGAAGTGCTCGCAGGCATGCAGGGGCAGGGTAACGCCGGATCGGGCGGCGAGATCGCGGCCCCACATACCGCCGCAGTTCACGACAACATCCGTCTCGATCAGACCTGTTTCGCCGCCGGCTTCCCACCGCACGCCCGTCACCCGGCGACCGTCGTCCAGCACCTCGCTTACCCGGGTATCCTCCAGGATCGTCGCGCCGCCTTGCCGCGCCCCCTTGGCCAGCGCCAGGGCGATGTTCGCCGGGTCGCACTGCCCGTCCTTGGGCAGGTAGGCGCCGCCGATCACACCCTCGACGTTCAGGTGGGGGTAGAGCTTGGACACCTCGCTGGCCGTAATCGTCTCGGCCTCGACGTCGAAGATGCGCGCCAGCGTGGCCTGCCGGCGCAGTTCCTCCCAGCGATCCTCGGTCAGCGCCACCGAGATCGAGCCGTTCTGCTTCATGCCGGTGGCGATGCCGGTTTCGGTCTCGAGATTGGCGTAGAGCTCGGAAGAGTACTTCGCCAGCCGAGTCAGGTTGTGGCTTGGGCGAAGCTGGCCGATCAACCCGGCCGCGTGCCAGGTGGTGCCGCAGGTCAGCTTGCGGCGCTCCAGCAGCACCACGTCCGACCAGCCGAGCTTGGCCAGGTGATAGGCGACGGAGCAGCCGGAAACGCCGCCGCCGACGATGACGGCACGGGCTTTGGACGGCGGTGTCTTCACGCGCGGATCCTCTCGTTCTTGGGATCCCAGAAGGGAAGGTCGTGAACGGTGGCGCGGCGCATCTCCCCGAAGATGTCGACCTCGATCTCCGTACCCGGCTCGGCCAGGTCCGACCGCAGCATGCCGATGGCGAGCGACGCGCCGACGCGGTAGCCCCAGCCCCCGCTGGTGGTCTCTCCGACCAGGTGACCGTCCTTCCAGAGGGGCGCCATGTAGGGCGCGTCCGCCTGGCCAGCGTCGATCATCAGGCCGACGGCTTGCTTGGCCGAACCGGCGGTGCGCTCGGCCAGAAGGGCGTCGCGGCCGGGGAAGTCCGTGTTCTTCTCGAAGTCGATAAAGCGGTCGAGGCCGGCTTCGAGCAGGCTGTAGTCCGTCGAAAGATCGCCCTTCCAGGCGCGGTAGCCCTTCTCGATCCGCAGCGCGTTCAGCGCATACATGCCGAAGGGCTTCGCGCCCGCCTCGATCAGCGCGTCCCAGATCACCGGTGCGCTGTCGGGTGCGCAGTGGACCTCCCATCCCAGCTCGCCGGCGAAGCTGACGCGCAGCAGCCGGCAGGCCTCGCCCGCGATGCGGCCACCGTCGCTGATCGACAGCCAGCGCGCCTGCAGGTCGTGCCCGTCGTTCAGCGGGGCGAGGATCTCGCGCGCCTTGGGTCCGGTCACCAGCAGGCATTCGAAATCGTCGGTGACGTCGGCGATGGTGATCCCGTCCGGGGCTCGCCTGCCGAGCACCTCGGCGTCGTGCCACTGGGCCGGGGCCGCCGTAATCAGCCCCACGTGATCGTCCGAATGCACGGTCGCCGTCATTTCTGTGACGATCCTGCCGCGGCTATCGGGGAAGTAGGCCAGGCTGACCCGCCCTTGCGGCGGCAGCTTGGAGGCCGTCAGGCTGTCGACGAAGGCGCGCGCACCCTTGCCCGTCACCTCCAGCCGCGTGAAGCCGGAGATGGCAAGGAGGCCGCAGCCGTCGCGCACGATCTCGCACTCCTCGCGGATGCGCGGTTCCCAGGGACCTTCGCGATCCCAGGTCTGGGTGGCCTGCTCGGAGGTGTCGTCACCGGGCTTGGCGAACCAGTTGGCACGCTCCCAGCCGTTGTAGGCGCCGAAGACGGCGCCGGCGTCCTGCAGCCGCGCATGCAGGGGGGAGAGCTTCTTGTCCCGCCCGGCGGGCCACTCGTGATGCGGAAAGTGCATCGCATATTCGTGGCCGTAGACCTCCATGCCCTTGGCGACGCAGTAGTCGTGATCCGCGTGAGCCGTGAAACGGCGGGGGTCGCAGGACCACATATCCCATTCGGTCTCGCCCTCGGTGATCCATTCGGCCATCACCTTGCCGGCGCCGCCCGATTGGGCGATGCCGAAGGTAAAGGCGCAGGCCTCGAAGGCGTTGGGCACGCCCGGCATGGGCCCGATCAGGGGGTAGCCGTCCGGCGTGTAGGGGATCGGGCCGTTGATGGTCTTGTAGAGCCCGGCTTCGGCCAGCAGCGGTACCCGGCCCATGGCATCCTCGATGTACCATTCCAGACGCTCCAGGTCGTCGGGATAGAGCTGGAAGCTGAAATCCTCCGGCATCGGGTCCGACGGCGCGACCCAATGGGCTTTGCAGTTGCGTTCGTAGGGGCCGAGGTTGAAGCCGAACTGTTCCTGTCGGAGGTAGTAGGAGCTGTCGACGTCGCGCAGGATCGGGAGTTTGCGGCCTTCGCCCTCGGACCAGGCCCGCACGGCGGGCAGATCCTCGAACAGCATGTACTGGTGGCTCATCACCATCATCGGCACGCTGCGGCCGCCGAAGGGTCTGAAGAAGTCGCCGACCCGTTGGGCGTAGTAGCCGGCGGCGTTGACCACGTACTCGGCCCGGATCGCGCCCTTCGGGGTCTCGACGATCCACTCCCCGTTCTTGCGGTCGATGCCGGTGACCGGACAAAAACGAACGACGGTCGCCCCTGCGTCGCGGGCGCCCTTGGCCAGGGCCTGGGTGAGCTGGGCGGGATCGATATCGCCGTCGTCCGGGTCGTAGAGCGCGCCTTCCAGATCGTGGGTTTCCACGAAGGGGTAGCGGTCCGGCAGATCGCCGGGCGCCAGCAGTTCCAGATCGAGCCCCTGCGCGCCGCCCATGCCGGCCACGAGCTTGAATTCCTGCAGTCTTTCCCGCGAATGGGCGAGGCGGATCGAGCCGGTGACGTGATAGTTCATGGGATAGTCGACGGCCTCGGCGAGCCCGCGGTAGAGCTCGGTCGAGTAACGCTGCAGGTTCATGACCGACCAGGAGGCCGAGAAGGTCGGGACATTGCCCGCGGCATGCCAGGTCGAACCGGCGGTCAGCTCGTTTTTCTCGAGAAGAACGCAGTCGCTCCAACCCGCCTTGGCCAGATGAAACAAAGTCGATGCGCCGACGGCTCCGCCGCCGATAATGACCACGCGCGCGGTGGCGGGCAGTTCGCTCAAGGCCGGACTCCTGCTTGTTCGGGTCGTGTGACGGTTCCGTCGCTCAGTGCGTGAAGACGCGCGTCAGGGCACCGTCGATGGCATCCGTGATCGCGTCGATATCGTCCTTGGTCGCGATCAGCGCGGGACTGAGGCACAGGGTGTTGTTGAAGCCGGGCACCGACCGGTTGGTGGCGCCGATGATAATGCCCTGGGCCATGCAGTCGGCGACCACGGCCTGCACCATCTTTTCGGGTGCCGGCTCCCTCGTCGCGCGGTCGGCCACCAGTTCCGCGCCAGCGAAGAGTCCTTTGCCGCGCACGTCACCCACGACGGCATGCTTATCCTTCAGGGCCTCGAGATTGGCCATCAGCCGCTCGCCCATGGCGAGGGTGTTCTGTAGAAGTCCCTCGTCTTCGATGATCTTCATGTTCTCGATGGCCGCTGCGGGGCCGGCGGTGCAGCCGCCGAAGGTCGAAATGTCGCGGAAGTAGTCCATCGGATCGTCCGGCACCGCCTTGAACATCTCGAAGACCTCTTCCGTCGTCACCATGCAGGAGATTGCCGCGTAGCCGCTGGCCACCCCCTTCGCCATGGTCACGAAATCCGGCTGGATCCCGTAGTTCTGGTAGCCGAACCAGGTGCCGGTCCGGCCGACGCCGCAGACCACCTCGTCGATATGCAGCAGGATCTCGTATTTCCGGCAGATCTCCTGCACCCGCTCCCAGTAGCCCTCAGGCGGCGTGATGACCCCGCCGCCGGCCGTCACCGGTTCCAGGCAGAGTGCGCCGACGGTATCGGGCCCCTCGCGCAGGATGACTTCCTCGATGGCGTCGGCGGCGCGTTCGCCGTAGTTCTCGACATCCCACTGCGCCCGGTACTCCAGGCAGTGGGGCACCTCGACGAAGCCTGGCGTGAAGGGGCCGTACTGCGCGTTGCGCTCGATCTGCCCGCCGGCGGACATCGCCGCGATAGTCGAGCCGTGATAGTCGCGCTCGCGATAGAGGATCTTGTGCTTGCGTCCTCCATGCCGCTTGTGCGCGATCTGGCGGATCATCTTGAAGGCTTTCTCGTTCGCCTCCGAACCGGAGTTGGTGTAGTAGACCCGGCTCATGCCCGGCATCTTCTCGATCAGCATCTCGGCGAACTGCGCGCCGGGGATCGAGCCCGCCGAATTCGCGAAGTAGTTCATCTTCACGAGTTGGTCGCGCACGGCGTCGGCGATCCGTTCGCGGCCGTAACCGACGTTCACGGTCCAGACTCCGCCGGACACCGCATCCAAATGCTCCTTGCCCGTGGCATCCCAGACGCGCATGCCCTTGCCCTGGACGATGATGCGCGGGTCGCTGGTTTCGAAGGGTTTGTGGGGGATCAGATGGTGCCAAAGATGCGCGCGATCCGCTTCGATGATTGCGGAGAGGTCGTTTGGATTGACGAGCGTGTTCATCCGGTGCTCCATCGCGAAAGCCAAAGGCAGAGTGGAAAGTTGACCCAATCCACGGTACCCAGATAGGGCCAATGGCGCCCGAGTCATAATGCCAGTTTGCGAGGCCCTTGCTGCTGTCGTTCGACCCGCGGTGGCGGCAGACGAGGGATTACCGTTTTCGACCGGGCGTCGACGAGGCCTCGATTTGGATGGGCCTATCGGGAAAATCGCAGTCGATCATAGTGTTATGGCGAACAGGGCGGGTCGCATGCCGAAGGGTCTCGTCTTCGCTGAAGCTGGTCTGGCGCCGAATTCTCGGACAGCATGAGGCCTGCCATGACGATCTATGCCGATAGCTTCTTCCTCGACGGCGATCTGACCGACACCCTGCAGAACAGGATCAAGCGTCAGGTGGTCGAGGGAATCCTGTCCGGGCGGTTTCTGCCCGGCGAACGCATGCCCTCGAGCCGCGCCCTGGCGCGGCATCTCGGTGTTAGCCGCATTACCGTATCCTTTGCCTATACCGACCTCGTCGCCGACGACTATCTCGTGGCGCAGGGGCGCTCGGGGTACTTCGTGTCCCAGAGCGCGCCCTCGGGCGTCCAGTTCGACCTCCCAGACGATCCGGTCGAAAACACGATGGACTGGAGCCGGCTGCTGGCGCATCGCAGCGGCGGGACGAACCGGATCGACCGGCCGGTCGACTGGCGGGGCTATCCCTATCCCTTCGTCTATGGGCAGACCGATCCGAAACTCTTCGACCACCAGAACTGGCGCCTTTGCGCCCTGCAGGCGCTGGGCCGCAAGGAGTTCGACAGCCTGACGTCGGATCACTACGAGCGCGACGATCCCAAGCTGGTTGAATACGTCCTGCGCAACATCCTGAGCCGTCGCGGAATCTCCGCCAGGCCGGAGCACGTTTTGGTGACGCTGGGCGCCCAGAACGCCTTATGGACGAGCGCCCAGTTGCTGCTCACGCAGCGGCGGGCGGCTGCTATCGAAAACCCCTGCTATCCCGGTCTGCGCGACATCCTGCAACAGACGCGCTGCCGGACGCATGTCGTCGAGGTGGATGCGCATGGGCTGCCGCCCGATGCCATACCCGACGACACCGACGTGCTCTTCACCACGGCCAGCCATCAGTGTCCCACCAACGTGACCATGCCGATCTGGCGTCGGCAGCAGCTTCTGCGGCGCGCGGCGGAGCAGGGGTTCGTGATCGTGGAGGACGACTACGAGTTCGAGCTGTCCTTCCGCCGGTCGCCCTCGCCCTCCCTGAAGTCGCTCGATGACACGGGGCGCGTGATCTACATCGGCTCCTTCTCGAAGTCGCTGTTTCCCGGCCTACGGCTGGGGTACATCGTCGCGCCCGCCCCCTTCATTCAGGAAGCTCGGGCCCTGCGAACGGCCGTGCTGCGGCATCCGCCCGGGCTGATCCAGCGCACGGCCGCCTACTTCCTGTCGCTCGGGCACTACGACGCGCAGATCAATCGCATGCGGAAAACCTATCAACGCCGGCGGCAGGTGATGGAGCAGGCCTTCGCGGATCACGGCCTGACGCCGGCGGGCGAGGAAGACCATGGCGGTTCGAGCTTCTGGATGAAGGCGCCGGACGGCGTGGATACGGAGGTTCTGGCAAGCCGGCTTCAGGCGCGCGGCGTGATCATCGAGCCGGGCCAGACCTTCTTCGATCCCGAGGCCGCCCCGAGGCACTTTTATCGGCTCGCCTACTCCTCGATCCCCTCGGCCCGCATCGCGCGCGGGGTGGAGCTGATCGCCGAGGCCATCGAGACCTACGGAGACGACACCTAGGGAGACAACACCTACGGAGACTTTGCGGAGGCAAAAGAGCCCCAGCGGGCCTAAAGCTCGCCGAGGTTATCCTGCAGGGCTTCGGCCTGGGCCGTCAGGGCCGCTTGGAAGGTCGCGATCACGCCGGAGCGGGCGGAGCTCATGCGCTGCACGGTGCCGATCCGGCGGACGTTCGGGGGATCGCCGAAGGGGACTGCGGGCAGTGCGGCACCGCACTCGTCCCGCAGCGACATCAGCGGCACGACCGACACGCCGAGGCCGGCCTTCACGAAGCCGATGGCCGCCGGCATGGTGTCCACCACCACCAGGTCGCGTGGGGCGAGGCCGAGCCGCGCGAGTTCCGTGTCGATCTGGTTGGCCAGGGGAACGCTGGTCTTGTAGCGGACATAGGGGTGGCCGGTCAGCCAGTCTCCCGCCGTCCCGCGAGGCGTTCCTGGCGGCGCCACGACCAGCAGCGGTTCGCGTAGGAAGGGCGTCCATCTCAGTGTCGGAAGCACCCCGACATGCTCGGCGACGATCGCCACGTCCAGCCGGCCCGAGATCACGTCGCTCATCAGCGCCTGAGAGAAGCCCACCGTCAGATTATAGGTGAGCTGCGGATAGGTCGCGCGAAGATCCGCGATGGCGCGCGGCAACAGGCCGAAGGTGCAGGTGCGCAGCGCGCCGATGTTGAGCGTTCCGGTCACGCCCTTGCCTGTGATGCCGGCACGGGTGTCTTCGACGATCTGGAGCACCGTGCGCGCCGCCTGCAGAAGCTGAACGCCTCTAGCATTCAGCGTGGGAGGCCGCCGGGAGCGGTCGAAGACCGATACGCCGATCTCTTTCTCCAGGGCGGCGATCTGCTGGCTGACAGCCGAGGGCGTCAGGTTCACCTTGCGCGCGGCGGCTGCGAAATTGCCCTCCTCGGCAATGGCGAGCAACGTTTGCAACTGCCGTGTGTCCATGGATTTAGATTAAGTTTCTCTGAATTAATAAACAAGTCTTTCTCGCTTTCATAAGAAATCATGCAGGTTACAGTATAACGCAGGACAAGGCCGGAAAACGGCCAAACAGGAACAGGAGTCGAGGCTATGAAGATGCTCGGGGCCGTGATGGCCGCCGTCGGGGCGCTTGGCGTCCTCATGACGCCGCTTGCCGCTCAGGCGGACTATCCGGAAAAACCGGTCGAATTCATCGTTCCCTGGGGACCGGGTGGCGGCAGCGACACGCTGATGCGGATCGTCGCCAACAACATCGAACCCTTCCTCGGGCAGCCCATGCCGGTCATCAACATGCCCGGCGTCAGCGGCACGGTCGGTCTGGCCGAGGCCTCCCGCCGCGCGGCGGACGGCTATACCGTCAGTCAGGTGCACGAGGGCCTGCTGGTCGCCAATGAGACCGGGCTGACCGAGTTGAACTGGGACGACTTCGACCCCATCGCCCTGATGACGGTGTCGCCGCAGTTCCTCGTGATCAACGCCGACCGGCCCTATGCGACCTTCGAGGAGTTCGTGGCCTACGCCCGGGAGAACCCCGGCGAGATCACCATGGGCGTGACGCTCGGCGGCGTGCCGCATCTGCATGCGGCTATGATCGAGGACGCCTTCGGGATCGAGTTCTCCTACGTCGGCTACGAGGGCACGGGCGAGCGCATTCGGGCTCTGGTTGGCGGCAACCTGGATGCCGCCATCGGCGATATCGCGTCCTCCAAGCAGTTCGTCGACAACGGCGACCTGATCTTCCTGGCCACCGGCAATCCGGAGCGCATGACGCAAACGCCGGATGTCGCGACCTTCAAGGAGCTGGACGCCGACCTGGAGCTGATGATCACGCGCGGCATCGTCATGCCCAAGGGCAGTCCCGAGGCGGCGCGCGACGCTCTGGAGGCCGCACTCGAAAGCTTGGCGGCGGATCCCGACTTCCGCGCGCAGATGACCAACGTGGGGAGTGAGATCGGCTTTCGCGGTCAGGCGGACTATGCCGCCTACCTGACCGCCTTGACCGAGACGGTCCAGCGCCTCTCGTCCCGTCTGGCACCCTGAGCGCGGTCGTGCCGGCTCCGGGGAGTCAGCAAAGCGGACCGCAGCAGGAGGAACAGGAGAGCGCGCAGGCGGGCGAGGTGGCCCGCCTGCTGTCCTACGCCGTCATCCTTGCGGCTTCGGTTTTCCTGTTTTTCGATGCGCGCGGCCTGCCGACCAGTCGCTGGGAAGTTCTGGGAGCGGGCGCCTTTCCGCAACTGGTCTTCGGACTGCTGTCGGCGCTTTGCGCTCTTGCGATCGTCGGATCGCTGCGCAAGCTGAACCTCGCGGCGGTAAGGGGCTTCGCGGGTGCGGCCCTGGACTGGTTGCGCACGCGCTATCTCGTGCTGGTGATGGCGGCTTGTTTCGGCCTTTACCTCTTGGCCGTTCCGCAGTTCGGCTTTTCCGTGGCGACCTTCGTCTTTCTGCTCGCCACGCAGCTTGTCCTTGCGCCGCGCCGCTGGACGTCCTTCTTGCTCGCGCTTGGGATCGCGCTCCTTTTCTCCTTCGGCCTGAACGCGCTTTTCGCCGAGGTCTTCGACGTCTTCCTGCCGAGGGGGAGCTGAGCGATGCTGGAAGCCTTCTTCTCGGGCGCCGGCCAGGTCTTCTCGCCCGACACGCTGATCTACATGCTGCTGGGCTCGATCGCCGGCGTCGTCGCGGCGGCGATCCCCGGCTTCACCGTGACGATGGCCATCGTCCTCACTTTGCCGTTGACCTTCGCCATGGATCCCTTGCAGGGCATCGCGGTCATGCTGGCGGTCTACGTGGGGGGCTACACCGGTGGCCTGATCTCGGCGGCACTCCTCGGCATTCCGGGCACGCCATCGGCGGTGGCGACCACCTTCGACGCCTTTCCCATGGCGCGGGCGGGCGAGCCGGGGCGGGCCTTGTCGCTCGGTATCTGGGCTTCCTTCTTCGGGACCGTGATCTCCACCGTGGTGCTGGTTCTGGCGGCGCCGCCGCTGGCGATCTTCGCGGTGCGCCTGGGGCCCTGGGAGTACTTCTCCCTCATCGTCTTCGCGCTGACCATCGTCGCCAGTCTGGTCGGCCGCTCGGTCCTGCGCGGACTGATCGCCGGCGCCATCGGACTGGCGATCTCGACCGTCGGGCCAGACCCCATCATGGGGCGGCCGCGCTTCGACTTCGGGATCGAGATGCTGGCCCCCGGTCTCTCCTTCCTGATCGTGCTGATCGGCATCTTCGCGATCTCGCAGCTTCTCTCTGAGGTGGAGGATGCGCGCTCCGTCCGCTCCGGCACGGCGCTCTCCACCAAGAACATCGAGTTCCGCACCTGGGCGGTGATGCGCGAGGTCCTGATGCGGCCGGTGAACCTGGTCCGCTCCTCCATCGTCGGCGTGCTGGTTGGCGCGCTGCCGGGGGCCGGCGGCTCCATCGCCAACCTCATCGCCTACGATCAGGCCAAGCGCGGCTCCAAGACGCCGGAGAGGTTCGGCAAGGGCACGCCTGAGGGCGTGGTCGCCTCGGAGGCGGGCAACTCCGCCACCGCCGGCGGCGGTCTGATCCCGATGATTTCCCTGGGCATCCCGGGTTCGGCGGTCGACGCCATCCTGATGGCCTCGCTGATGGTGCACGGCATTTCCGTGGGGCCGCGCCTGATCCTCGACAACGCCGACCTGGTTTACGGGATGTTCGTGGCCATGGTCGTCTCCAGCTTCATGATGCTGCTGGTCTGCGTCGTCTCCATGCGGGCCTTCCTGCGGGTCACTGAGATTCCCAAGTGGCTGATCGTGCCGGCGGTGATCGTCTGCTGCGTCGTCGGCTCCTATGCCCTGAACAACCGGATCACCGACCTCTACCTGCTGGGCTTCATCGGCTTAGCCGGCTACGCCCTGCGCGCGCTCGACTATCCGCTGGCGCCACTGGTGCTGGGCGTGATCCTCGGGCCCATCGCCGAGACCAACCTGCGCCGTGCCCTGATGACCGACGCGGACTGGACCCTGTTTCTGACCCGGCCCGTCAGCCTGCTGCTGCTGATCGCCGCCGCGCTCTCGATTGCCTGGGTGGTCTGGAAACACCGCGAAACAAAGAAAAAACGGGAGATCGCCAGCCAATGAATCTCAGTCACGAGCCTCTCTATCCCTCGCGCCGCTCGCCGGTGCTGGCCGACAATCTGGTCGCGACTTCGCAGCCTCTCGCAGCCCAGGCCGGTCTGTCGATGTTGGCGCGCGGCGGCAACGCCGTGGATGCCGCTCTGGCCGCTGCGATTGCCCTGACCGTGGTCGAGCCGACCGGCAACGGTCTGGGGTCCGACGCTTTCTGTATCCTCTGGGACGGCAGCCGGCTGCATGGCCTCAACGCCTCCGGACGCGCGCCCCAGGCCTGGACGCCGGAGCGCTTCGCCGGCGCCGATGCGATACCCTTTCGCGGCTGGGAAAGTGTCACCGTGCCCGGTGCCGTCAGCGCCTGGGTGACGCTGTCTCAGGCTTTCGGTCGGCTCGATTTCGGAGCGCTCTTCCGGCCCGCGATCCGCTACGCCGAAGAAGGGTTTCTCGTGTCTCCGATCATCGCCGAGCGGTGGCGCCGGGATGCCGAGGTTCTGAAGGATCAACCTGGTTATGCCGAGACCTTCCTGCCCGGCGGGCACCCGCCGGCCGCGGGCACGCGCTTTCGCAACCCGGCGCTGGCAGGGAGCTTGCGCCAGATCGCCGAGAGCCGGGGCACCGCCTTCTACGAGGGCGCCTTGGCCGACAGGATCGTCGCCTTCGCGGTCGAGCATGGCGCGGCGCTGACTCGCGAGGACTTGGCCAACCACCGCGCGGACTGGTGCGGGACGATCCATCAGAGCTTCGACGGCGTCGAGCTGCACGAGATTCCGCCCAACGGTCAGGGGATTGCCGCCCTGATGGCGCTGGGCATCCTGGATCATACGCCACTGCGCGATGAAGAGCCCGACAGCCCCCTGGCGTTCCACTACCAGTGGGAGGCGATGAAACTCGCCTTTCGCGACGCCGAGGCCTACGTCGGCGACCTTGCCGCCATGCAGTCGGTGCCGGTCGAGGCCTTGTTGGAGCCGGCTTACCTCGCCCGTCGTGCCGCCGAAATCTCGGCCACCGAGGCACGGGACTTCGCGGCGGGAGCGCCGAAGCACGGGGGGACGGTCTATCTCAGCACCGCCGACGCGAGCGGCATGATGGTCTCCTTCATCCAGTCGAACTACGCCGGCTTCGGATCGGGCGTGGTTGTGCCAGGCACCGGCATCCACCTGCAGAACCGGGGGGCCGGTTTCACGCTGCAGGAGGGGCATCCGAACCGGGTCGGTCCGGGTAAGCGCCCCTTCCACACCATCATTCCCGGATTTCTGATGAAGGCCGGGGCGCCGCTGATGAGTTTCGGGGTAATGGGCGGCCCCATGCAGGCGCAGGGTCACCTTCAGATGATGCTCCGGACTCAGCTTTGGGGGCAGGACGTGCAGACCGCCGTCGACGCGCCGCGCTGGCGCGTCACCTCGGGCAAGGGTGTCGCCTGCGAGACGACGATGGCGTCTCAAACCCTGGAGCGTCTGCGCGACCTGGGACATGAGATCACTCTGGAGACTCCCGACAACGCCTTCGGTTTCGGCGGCGCCCAATTGATCCAGAGATTGTCGGACGGCGGCTATGCCGCCGGCTCCGACCCGCGCAAGGACGGGCAAGCCGTCGGTTTCTAGGGCGGGTTCGCCTCAGGTGGAAGCGCTCTGGCGACCCCACCTGAGGTTTGAAGCGCACTCCAGGGACGGGGGCGGCGTTTCCGGTGACGCTTGCTCCCGTACTGGCTAAAGAGCGCGGCTTCTCCAAATCCGTCGCCTGAGTCGCCGGACGTCTCCGCTCGTCTGCTTCTCCGTTCCATCGCGCTTCTCCAGGCGGTCTCCGAGGACGCCGCGACCGGCAAAGATCCGGGATCGGGTCGCGTTGCGTCGTTAGATTTGTCAGACGTCTTTACAAATCGATTGACCCTTTGTTCGACCTCTTCCTAAAGTTCACGGTGGGGTTTTCGCTCCAGCGAAAGAAAGCCAGTCGTATGACGATGATCGAACGGTCAGGCAGCCGTGCGGAGAAATCGGTGTCTGCTTTGCGCAGCCCAGGCGAGCCCACCAGGCTCGTAACCGGCTGAGGCAGGGAGAGAGACCGGCGATGGCGACCCGCAGGAAGAAACCCGAGGAGTTGCGCAGTCATCGCTGGTACGGCGCCGAGGATCTGAGGGCCTTCGGCCATCGCTCGCGCACCTTCCAGATGGGCTACGGACGTGAGGAGTTCGCCGGGAAGCCGGTGATCGCCATCCTCAACACCTGGAGCGACATCAACCCCTGCCACACCCATTTCCGCCAGCGCGTGGAGGAGATCAAACGCGGGATCTGGCAGGCCGGGGGCTTTCCGCTCGAGATGCCGGCCATTTCCCTCAGCGAACCCTTTCAGAAGCCGACGACGATGCTCTACCGCAATCTTCTGGCGATGGAGGCGGAGGAGTTGCTGCGGTCCTATCCCATCGACGGCTGTGTCCTGCTGGGCGGTTGCGACAAGACGCTGCCGGCCCTGGTGATGGGCGCCACCTCGATGGATCTGCCGACCATCGTCGTTCCGGCGGGGCCGATGCTGCGGGGCAACTGGCAGGGCAAGGTGCTCGGCAGCGGTTCCGACAGTTGGAAGTATTGGGCCGAGCTGCGCGCGGGGACCATCGACGAACGGGACTGGCAGGAGATCGAGGAGGGGATCGCACGCTCCCCCGGCACCTGCATGACCATGGGCACGGCCTCCACCATGGCTGCGGCGGTCGAGGCGCTGGGCCTTGCGCTGCCAGGCGCCTCCTCGATACCGGCCGCGGACTCGAACCACGGCCGCATGGCCGCCGCCTGCGGCCGCCGGATCGTCGAGCTGGTGTGGGAGGACCTGCGTCCCGCGAAACTATTGACGCCGAGCGCGTTCGACAACGCGCTGATTACGGTGCTGGCCTTGAGCGGCTCGACCAACTCTATCGTTCATCTGGTTGCCATGGCGGGGCGTGCCGGAGTCGACCTGCCGCTGGCGCGCTTCGACGCCTTGGCCCGGCGCGTGCCGGTCCTGGCTGATGTCCGGCCGGCGGGGCGGTTCCTGATGGAGGATTTCTACTACGCAGGCGGTCTGCGTGCGCTGCTGTCCGAGTTGAGCGACCTGCTCGATCTCGAGTGTCAGACGGTCGCTGGCGAAACGCTGGGGCAGGGCATCGCCGGCGCGCGCATCCACAATCCGAAGGTCATCCGTCCGCGTGCGCAGGCCCTGGCCGGAGGGGGCGGTCTGGCGGTGCTCGGCGGTAACCTGGCGCCCAACGGGGCGGTGATCAAACCGCTGTCGGCCGAGCCCGGATTGCTGCAGCACCGCGGACCGGCCGTGGTCTTCGCCGACTACAATGACATGGCCGCGCGGATCGACGATCCCGAACTGCCGGTCGACGCGGACAGCGTGCTGGTGCTGCAGAGCGCCGGTCCGCAGGGCGGCCCCGGCATGCCGGAATGGGGCATGCTGCCGATCCCGCAGAAGCTGCTGCGTCAGGGGGTGCGCGACATGGTGCGCATTTCCGACGCCCGCATGAGCGGCACCAGCTACGGGACCTGCGTGCTGCACGTCGCCCCGGAATCCTTCGTCGGCGGACCCTTGGCGCTGGTCCGCGACGGTGACGAGATCGAGTTGGACGTGGCCGCGCGCAAGCTCTGGCTGCATGTGGAGGAGGCGGAACTTGCGCACCGCCGTGCCGCCTGGCAGCCGCCGCCCGCGCACTATGGACGCGGTTACGGCGCGCTCTTCGCTCGACACATCACGCAGGCCGACAAGGGCTGCGACTTCGACTTCCTGCATGCCGGCGCAGCGGTGCCGGAGCCGGAGATCCACTGACGCGCCGACACAAGAAGACACGTCTAGACAGGGGAGAATCCATGGACTTGCCGATCAACCGTTTCAAGCGGGCCCTCGCACAGGGGGAGGCGCAGATCGGCCTGTGGTGCAGCCTCGCCAACCATGTCTCGACGGAGGTGCTGGCCGATGCAGGCTTCGACTGGCTGTTGCTCGACACCGAACACGCGCCGGCCGACCTAACCACGGTTCACCAGCAGCTTCAGGCGGTGGCCGCCGGCAGTACGACACCCATCGTGCGCCCGCCCTGGAACGACACGGTGGTGATCAAGCGGCTGCTCGACATCGGCGTGCAAAGCTTCCTGATCCCCTTCGTGCAGACGGCGGCGGAGGCGAAGGCGGCGGTGGCCGCGACCCGCTATCCGCCGGACGGCGTGCGCGGCTTTGCCAGTACGACGCGGGCGACGAAGTTCGGCCGGGTTCCGAACTACTATGCCCGCGCGGCGGAAGAGATCTGCGTTCTGGTCCAGGTCGAGAGCCGCAAGGCGCTGGGGGCCCTCGACGAGATTGCGGCCGTGGAGGGGGTGGACGGCGTCTTCATCGGACCCGGAGATCTCTCCGCCGATCTCGGCCACTTGGCGAACCCGGGCCATCCCGATGTCCAGGCGGAGATCGCCGGCGCGGTCGAGCGCATTCGGGCCGCCGGAAAGGCGGCGGGAATCCTGACGCCGGTCGAGGAGGAGGCCCGGCGCTGGCTGGAGGCCGGCTGTCTCTTCGTCGCCGTCGGCGCGGACGTCGGCCTTCTGGCGCGTCAGTCGGACGCGCTCGCGGCGCGCTTCAAGAGCTGATGCCATGACGCCCCGGCAGACCACGCCCCAGCAAAGGCAGACCGAAGTCGGCGAGCATCACGGCGATAAGCTGACGGTGCCGGTGAGCCTGGTCGAGGCGCAGCTGCGTGACGTCCTCTCCGCCTGGGGTATGCCGGCCGAGCACAGCGAGATCACGACGCGCATCATGCTGGCGACTGATCTGCGCGGCATCGATTCCCACGGGATCGGGCTGCTGCCGCTCTACGACGAGCTTCGGATGGCTGGCAAACTGACGATGGCGCCGAAGGTCGAGGTCCTGCGGGAGACTCCGGTGACCGCACTGCTTGATGCCGGTGGCGGTCTCGGTCACTCCCCGAGCGAGCGGGCAATGCGCCTGGCAATCGAGAAATGCAGGTCGAGTGGGCTCGCGGCGGTCGCCGTGCGCAACTCCAATCACTTCGGGGCCGCCGGCATCTATGCCCTGATGGCGGCTGAAGCGGGCCTGATCGGACTCGCGACCAGCAACGTCTGGAATGCGGCAGTGGTGCCGACCCGCGGTCGCGAACCGATGTTCGGTACCAATCCGCTCGCCTTCGCGGCTCCGGCCGGGCGCAACCCGCCCTTCTGTCTCGACATGGCAACCAGCACCGTGGCGATCGGGAAGCTGCGTCTGGCCTGGCACGACGGTCGCGGTCTGCCGGACGGCTGGGCCCTCGACGAGCAAGGTCTGTCGACCCGGGACGCTGCAGTGGCCCTGGCCTCGCGCTTGCTGACGCCCCTGGGCAGCAGGTCCGAACTCAGCAGCCACAAGGGCTACGGTCTGGCGGCCATGGTCGAGGTGCTCTCGGCCATGCTGTCCGGTGGAAGCTTCGCGGTGTTGCGCGACCCAGATGCGGATCGCATGAACGTCGGGCACTTCTTCCTCGCGCTCGACCCTGCGGCTTTTCGGGATCGCGGCGCGTTCGAGGCGGACATGGACGCGATGATCGACAGGTTGCGCGCCAGCCGGTCGGTCGACCCCGCCCTGCCGGTTCTGGTGCCGGGCGACCCCGAAGTCGCGGCGGAGCGGGAACGCGAGGTTGCGGGTATCCCCATCTCGCGCAAGCTGGCCGCTATGATTCGCGATGTCGCAGAGCGCTGTGGTTCCCGCTACCTTTTGGAGACGCCCGCCGGCTGACGGATCTCGGCGGCGGAAACGCAGAACGAAACGAAGGAGGTGACCGACGAACCTGAACCGCGGACAGGGCTCCGACAGGGGCCGACACTTCAGCCGGAACGGCGAACAAATGCCGCCGGCGTCCTGAAAGGGAGGATGAAATGAGAAAATCCGTTTTTGACGGCGTGATCGGCGTCGCCCTCATAGCCGGCCTCGCTCTGACCGCCGGGAGTGCGGCGGCCGAGCGGCTCCGCCTCATGACGGGGCCGCAGGGCGGCTCCTGGTATCCACTTGGTGGCGCAATTCAGAACATCGTCGAGTCCAACATGGAAGGCACCAGCGTACAGGTGCTGCCGGGCGCCGGTATCGCCAACGTCAAGGCCGTGCAGGTCGGGCGCGCGGATATGGGATTCGCCAACTCGGTCTCAACGGTGGACGGCGTGAAGGGAAATGCGCCCTTCGACTCGCCTCAAGACAACGTCTGCAACGTCTCGACGCTCTATCCCCAGTATTTTCAGGTGGTGGCCTTGGCCGATTCCGACCTGCAGAGCCCGGCTGACTTCAAGGGCAAGGCGGCGGCCGTGCAGCCGAAGGGCAATACCGGCGAGGCGATCACGGTCCACATGCTGCAGGCCTATGGACTGAGTTACGAGGACATGTCGCGGGTCAATCACGGCTCCTACACCGACTCGGTGGCGATGATGAAGGACGGTAACGCCGACTTCTTCACCCTCGGCACCACGGTGCCTGCGGGCTCGGTCATGGATCTGGCGAGCGCCCGCGACATCAAGCTGGTCCCGATCGATGACGAGGGGCTGGCCCGGATGCAGGAAATCAATCCCGGCTATCAGAGGATCATGGTGAAGTCGGGCAGCTATCCAGGCCAGGAGGGAGACGTGCCGACGATCGGCTACGCCACCCATCTCGTCGCCCAGTGTTCGCTGGACGAGGACATCGTCTACGACGTTGTCCGCAGCCTCTACGCCAACGTCGACGATCTGGCGTCCATCGCCCGCGCCATGCAGGGCATCACGCCCGACGTTATGGGGGCCGACATCGGGGTGCCGATGCACGCCGGCGCCGTCCGGTTCTTCAAGGAAGAAGGCGCGATGTAGCTTCGACGTCGGGGAGGGCGCGGGCCGTCCGGGCCCGCTCTCTCCCCGCCGCGCGCTTTTTCCGTCAAGGGGATCAGCCGGATGTTTGCGGGTAAGTCATGGGCCGCTCGGGCGATTGCGGTCGTCGGGTTGGCCATGTCCGGATTCCATCTCTACGTGGCCTTCTTCGGGCCGCCGGACGCCTACGTGCTGCGCAGCACGCACCTGGGTTTCGCGCTGACGCTGGCGTTCCTAATCCTGCCGTGGCGCGCCACGGCCGCGGCGGAGCGGCCGCGGTGGTACGATCTCGCGATGTTGGTGGGCGCGCTGGCGGCGGCGGCCTATCCCATCGTCTTCAACGACTACATCGTGAACCGCATGGCTTACGTAGATCCGCTGCGCGCGATGGACTTCGTGCTGGGCGTGACGATGATCGTCCTGCTGCTGGAGGCGACCCGCCGCGCCGTCGGTCTGGCTTTGCCTCTGACCGCCGCCGCCTTTCTGGTCTATGCCGTTTTCATCGCTGGTTTCGACCTCGAGATGCTGCTCGATCAGCTCTACATGACAACGGAGGGCGTGTTCGGCATCCCGACCAGCGTCTCGGCCACCTACGTGATGCTGTTCATTCTCTTCGGCACCTTGATCGAGCGCACCGGAACCGGCCGTCTCTTCATGGACTTCGCCATGAGCCTGACGGGGCATAGCGCCGGCGGGCCGGCCAAGGTCGCCTGCATCACCAGCGGTCTGTTCGGGTCTGTCTCCGGCAGTGCGGTGGCCAACGTGATGACCACCGGCACCTTCACCATTCCGATGATGAAACGGATCGGCTATCGCCCAGGGTTCGCGGGCGCCGTCGAGGCGGTGGCCTCGACCGGCGGCCAGATCATGCCGCCGATCATGGGGGCCGCCGCCTTCGTGATGGCGGAGTTTCTGGGCGTCAGCTACCTCTCGGTCGCCGCCTTCGCGCTCTTGCCGGCACTGCTCTACTACGTGGCGCTGTTCGCCGCCGTGCATTTCGAGGCCAAGCGCACCGGCATGCAAGGCCTGCCCCGCAGCGAACTGCCGGTCATGACCGACGTGCTGCTGGAACGCGGTCACCTCTTCCTGCCGCTTGTCATCATCATCACCGTGCTGCTGCTCGGCTACAGCGCGCCCTTCGCCGCGCTTTGCGGAATCGTCTCGGTCATCCCGACGGCGCTGCTACGGCGCTCGACGCGGGACTACGTGCGCTTGGGCAGCCTTCTGGAGGCTCTGGTCGCCGGCGCGCGCAACACCGTGTCCGTGGCGCTGGCCTGCGCCTGCGCGGGCATCGTCATCGGCGTCATCACCCTGACGGGCCTCGGCATCGACTTCACCGGCCTGGTGCTCGACGCCTCGCGAAACAGTCTCATCCTAGCGCTCGTGCTGACCATGATCGCCGGTATCATTCTCGGTATGGGCATGCCGACGACACCGGCCTACATCGTCCAGGTCGCCCTGTTGGTGCCGGCGATCGTCAACCTCGGCATCGCCGTCGAAGCGGCGCATATGTTCGTCTTCTACTACGCGATCCTCTCGGCCATCACCCCGCCGGTCGCCATGGCGGTCTACGCGGCGAACGGCATCTCACGCGCCAGCCTGTGGGACTCCGGCCTGACGGCGCTCAAGCTCGGCGCGACCGGCTACATCGTGCCGTTCATGTTCGTCTTCGGTCCCTCGCTGCTGCTGATCGGCCATTGGTCCGACGTCGCCCTGTCGATGCTGACCGCGATCACGGGGGTCGTCTGCCTCGCTGGCGGTCTGACCGGCTACCTGCTGGGGCCGGCCGCGATCTGGCAACGCCTGCTTCTGGTCACGGCGGCGCTGGTGCTGATCAAGCCGGGCCTTGGGACCGACCTGATCGGCGCCGTTTGTCTCGGTCTGGTAATCGCTACCCAACTGTGGCTGCGTCCGCGCGACGCCTCCGTTACGCCGCCGCTCGCAGCCGGTGACGTTAATCCGGGGAGGCGCGTCGGCCCGGATACCTGAAGCGAGTGGGTCTACGGCTCCGCCTGCTCGTTGAGAATGCGGGTGCGCGAGTTGTCCAGATGCCGGCGCATGGCGAGACGTGCGGCCTCCGCGTCGCCCTGTTCGATCGCCTCGAAGACGGCGACATGCTCGCGCTGAACGCGCGCCAGGCGCTCGCTGTCCTTCAGGAGCGACAGCTTGCGGGCCAGCATGATGGCGTTCTCGATATGCCGGCCGAAGCTGTGCGTCAGGGTTTCGAACCAGGCGTTGCCGCAGGCCGCGGCGATGGCGGCGTGGAAGCCGATGTCCGCCTCCGTGCCTACGGCGCCGCTGCCTATCGCCCGCTCGAGATCCTCCAGAGCCTGATGAAGGGTCTCAAGCTGCTTATCCGTGCGTCGCTGAGCGGCAAGCCCGGCGCACTCGCTCTCCAGGGCGATGCGCACTTCGTAGCAGCGCAGCAGGTCGGCGACGCTGCCGATCGGCGCAAGACGCATGAAGTCGCGCGGCGGCCTGCGGCTGACGTAGCTGCCGGATCCTTGCCGGGAGATCACCAGCCCGTCGGCGCGCAGGCGGCTCAGCGCCTCGCGCACGACCGGACGCGAGACGCTGAACATCCGCGATAGCTCGGTTTCCGAGGGCAGGCGGTCGTCTTCCTTTAGCTGGTCGGAGACGATCCGCTCCAGGATCTGCTCGTAGAGCTGGTCGGCCAGTTTGGACTGCCGCACTGGAGCGCTGACCTCCAGGAGCGTTGCGTCGGAACGGCGTGCTATCGGCACGGTCTGGCGTCCAAACGGTTCATGTCGCAAGAGTGCGCAAGCTGGCGATGTCCTGTCAATTTGGCGGTCTGACATCTTTACAAGTTGGACCGAGGCGTAGTGTGCGCTCTACCGTCTGCCGCAGCGCGATGCCTGGCGCGGCGGACGGGCAGGGTCAGTCGTCCGCGACCAGTTTGGACAGCTCGTCGGCCGCCAGCCGCAAACGCTCCAGATGCGTCGTGGCGCGGTCCAGGGTCATGCGCTGGGTCGGCGCGTGGAAGGAGAGCGAGGAGAGGAAACGTCCGTTGGGATCGAGGATCGGGACGGCCAGCGCGATCATACCCTCCATAAATTCCTCGTCGTCCTGGGCGAAGCCGCGGGCGCGGGTGCGCTTGACCTCTTCCAGAAGGCTCTCGGCCGTCGTCAGTGTGCGGTCGGTGTGGGGCGTCAAGACGGCAGCCTTTGCGTAGCGCTTGAGATGCGAATCCGCGAGACTGCTGAGATAGATCTTGCCGCTGGCCGTGCAGTAGAAGGGCACCTGCGTTCCGACCGGCAGCTGGATCCGCAGCGGCCACTTCGTCTCGATGCGGTCGAGGTAGAGCATCGCGTCGCGGTCCGGCAGCGCGATGTTGCAGGTTTCGCCGATATCCTCGGCCACTGCGCTTAGCACGGCCAGGCGCGCCGTGCGGACCCTCAGCGACGAGAGGACGCCGAGCGAGAGCGTGCGCATCCGGCGTCCGGGCGTGTAGGCCCGGCCGTCGATCTCCCGCTGCAGGAAGCCGGCCTGCTCCAGTGTCGAGAAAAGGCGATGGATCGTCGGTTTAGGCAGGCCGAGCTTCTGATTGATCTCGGTGGGCGTCGCCGGAACGCCCAGCCGGGCGACCTCCTCCATCACCAAAAGGAGACGCAGGTTGGTTGGAATCGTGTCGCCCTGGTCTTCTTTGCCGTGCATCCGCCAATTGTCGCCTTCGTCTCAGCGTCGCGCTCGCGCAGGATTGCCGAAGCGAGTCCGCCTCGGGCGATCCGCTCTTCCGCCTCGGGCGATCCGCTCTGGAGCCTGTCGTGACCGATTGAACCGCGCTGCGGCTCCATCGATCATAAGCATCGCATCCTAACTTTTTGAATCCGAACCGGAGTCGACGCAACGGACCGGCCCCGGCTCGTATCACCAATGGATCGCGGTTCGGTTTAGCGCGATGGCAACAGCGCCGTCGACAGGCTCGGGACGAATGCGACGATTAGCCAGACGGTCAGAAGTGCGGCGATGTAGGCGAAGGTGTAGCGGATAAGCTTGAAGTAGGGCACGCCCGTCACGCTGCTTGCGACGTAGAGATTGAGCCCATAGGGCGGGGTGATAAAGCCGATCGATGCGCCGATCAGGAAGATGACGGCGAACTGTACCGGCTCGATACCGATGGAGTGGGCGATGGGCGCCAGAATCGGCGCCAGGATGATGGTGACCGGCAAGCTTTCCAGCACCATGCCGGCGATGAAGATGATGACCATCGCGGTGAAGAGAACCGCGTAGTAGCCACCCATGCCGGTCACGAAGCCGCCGATCACCTCCTGCGCGCCGAGCAGGGAGAGGATCTGCTGCATGACCACCGACACGGCGATCAGGGGCGCGAGAATGCCGGTGATCTGGGCAGAGCGCATCGTGATCGAGGGCAGTTCGGTGATGCGAAAGCCCTCGACCACCAGCATTTCGGCGTAGCCTCGCTCGGTCGCCGGACGCGCCTCGTCCCGGTCGCCGATCAGACGATGCAGCGGAAGGCTGAGAAGGCCGACGATCACGCAGAAGCCGACGGTCACGCCGGCGGCCTCCGTCGGCGAGAACTTGCCGGTGTAGATCCCCCAGAGCACCAGCCCGATAGCGAAGAAGCCGAGCCAGGCGCCCAGACCCGTCTTGGCGATCCGGACGAACTGCAGCGGAATCAGGTACCCCCAGCCGTTCCGCTTACAGACGATCCAACAGACCAGCTGCATGGCGATGACCATGAGCGCGCCCGGCAGAATGCCGGCGACGAAGAGGTCGGAGATTGGCAGGTTCAGCAGGAAGCCGTAGACGATGAAGATGATCGAGGGCGGAATGATGATGCCGACGGTCCCGCCCGCGGCGGCGGTGGCGGCGGAAAAGCGGGGATCGTAGCCGCCCTTGACCATCTCCGGATGAAGCATGGAGCCGATGGTCGCCGTTGTCGCCGAGTTGGAGCCGGAGATGGCCGCGAACAAACCGCAGGCGCCGAGGCTCGCCATGCCGAGCCCGCCGCGGATCCAGCCGAGGCAGGCGTAGGCGAAGTCCGACAGGCGGCGGGCGATCCCGGAGCGGTTGATCAGATCGCCGGTCAGGATGAAAAGCGGCATGGCGAGCAGGGCGAAGCCGTCGGTGAAGACGTCGCCCAGGGCCGCGCCGATGTTGTCGAGCGTCAGTCCCAGGACCAGGCTGGCGCCGATCACCCAATAGCCGATAACCAGGAAGACCGGCACGCCCAGCAGGAAGAGCAGGGTGGCGCCGATCGAGATGAGCGTGATCCAGTTTCCGTCCATCGTAGCCCCCTCAGTCCGCGCCGATCGCCTGCAGGCGGATCAGGTTTCTGCCATGCCGGAAGTTGCCGATGTCCTCGGCGGCGTTCTCGAAAGTGCGCGCGGCCATCGCGATGAAGCTCAGGGGGATGCTGGTCAGCAGCCACCACTGCATCACGTTGTCGGTGCCGAGCAGGATCTGATAGTTGGAGGCGGAGTTGGCGACAACGCGCAGCGAGGTCACCACGACGATCCAGCAGAAGACGAGCCAGAGCAGGTGGTCGAGGCACAGGCAGGCGAACTGCCCGAGACGCGGCAGCGCCATGCGTAGCTCGGAAAAGGCCAGGTGCGTGCGCAGTCTGACGTTATAGGCGCAGCCGAACCAGGTCAGGATGAGGAAGAGGAAGGGCGGCAGCGTGGTCGACCAGGGCGCCTGTTCGTTGAGGACGAAGCGCCGGAAGACCTCGACGAAGATGATGCCGGCCATCAACAGGTAGCAGGTCACCATCAGAAGGCGTTCGAAGTAGCGGTCGACCAGCGGTGACAGGGAGTACAGCAGGGCGAGAGCCCCGCCGCCGACCGCCGTCAGAAGCGCACCGAAAAGCCAGGCGCCCGGGCCGCGCATGGCGCTGCTGATCGCCCAGGCGTCGTTCGAGCCGATGGCTGAGACCAGCCCTGCGGCGTCCTCGATCAAAGGCAGCATGAGCGGTTCCTCCCGAACCGGTCGGCGGTGGTTCCCGCCGCTTGCTTTGGAAGTGCGACAGTGGCGAAGCGGGGCGGTCCCGGACGCGAGCGCGACCGTCTGGATCCAACTCCAGGGGTCGCGGGTTTTTCGCTGCGGCCGGGACCGGCCTGCTTTCGATCTGCCGTCTTATGTGCGTGGAACCGCTGGCCTGTGATGGAACGGCAGCGGTTCGGGTGGGGCGGGCCGTCCGGCTACGACGGCCCTTGGCCCTCCGCAGCCGGAGGTTAGGCGCTGCGCCACCAGCGCCGGGGCTCGACGTTCTCCGGCTTGGTGTCGAGCGGGATCTCGCGGGCGACCCGATGGATCTCCTGGTAGGTGTCGATACCATCCGCCCAGTTGTTCAGGCGCTCGCGCCACTGGGCCCAGGGCTCGGGGTTGTGCTCGGGCGAGCACATCTCCTCGGCCATCTTGATCTGGTCGTCGGCGAGGAAGGCTGGCCGCACGTTGTGCTCGACGAAGATCGTGTCGGGGAGCTGCGGGTCGGAGAAGCCGACGGTCTTGACCAGGGCGGCCTCGTTGGCGGCCTGCACATGGACCTGGGCCAGGTAGGCCGATTCCATGATGGCGTCCTGCAGGTGCGGTTCCATGGCGTCGAAGACCGTTGCCGACATGGCGGTGTGCTCCGTCCCGCAGAAGAACCGCAGGTCGACCGACTGCGTGACGACGGGCGACATGTTGGCGTAGGCGACGGCCGAGGCCCAGGTTTCGGCGCCGTCGATGAGGCCCTGCTTCAGCCCGTCGAGGGTTTCCTCCCAGGCGACTGGAACCGGGTTGAGGTTGAGCTGCTGCATGGCGATACGGCCGAGCTGCGTTCCGGTCACGCGGTTCTTGGTGCCGAAGAGTTCCTCCAGCTTGGTGACCACCGGCTTGTCGGCGAAGGTCTGGCCGAGTTGGATGCCGCGCAGTTCGCAGTGGGAGAAGAGGAACTTGATGCCGTGCCGCTTCTCCAGGGGATCCCGCAGGATGCGCTGACTCTCGGGGTGGAAGAGGAAGTAGTACTGGGAGGCCCGGTTGGGGAACATGTAGGCGTAGTCCAGCACGTTGTAGTAGGGCGCCGCGCCGGCCGAGTTCTGGGTCGAGGCGGCGAAGATCTCGGTGATTCCCAGCTGCGTCTTCTCCACGCAGTTGAGCTGCCCGCAGATCTGGTTGTCGCCGATGAACTCGACGCGGATCTCGCCCTCGGTCCGCTCCTCCAGGTCCCGCGCGAATTCCAGGCAGCCCGCCCGTTCGATCAGAAGATTGCGGGCGTTGAAGCCGGACGCGCCGAACTTCAGCTGATGCTTGGGTTCCTTCGCGAAACGCTTCTCGTAGGTCGATTCCGCGGCCCGCGCGAGCGAAGCCATGGTGACCGCGCCGCCCAGGCTGCCGGCGGCCATCAGGGTCGAGGTGATGCCGAACCGAGCCGTCAGCGCGAAGAGGTCACGACGGGAAAGGCCATTGAGCTTTTTTGATATGTTCATTTTTTCCTCCCTATAAAATGAGACTTGCAGTCTCAATAATTGCAGAATAAGTTCGACCCCACAAGCCGGTAGTTTGGCGGGAGGAAGGCCTGGTCATGAAACGAGCTGCGGGAAAGGTGCAGCCGACCCCAGGGGCGGAGCGATGAGCGGTTTGACGGCCGACTACGTCGTCGTGGGCGCCGGATCTGCCGGCTGCGTCCTGGCCAATCGCCTGAGCGCCGACCCCGCTGTCCGCGTCGTCCTGCTGGAGGCGGGGGGCCGCGACTGGAACCCCTGGATCCACATCCCGGTCGGCTATTTCAAGGTGATGAACAATCCCAGCGTCGACTGGTGCTACCGGACCGAGCCGGATCCCGGACTCGCCGGGCGCTCGCTCGACTGGCCGCGCGGCAAGGTGCTCGGCGGCTCCTCCTCGCTCAATGGACTGCTTTACGTGCGCGGTCAGCACGAGGACTACGACCGCTGGCGCCAGATGGGCAACGTCGGCTGGTCGGCGGAGGACGTCCTGCCCTTCTTCAAGCAGGCCGAGGATCAGGAGCGCGGCGCCGACGACTATCACGGGACCGGCGGCCCCCTGCATGTGTCCAACATGCGCCTGCAGCGCCCGATCTGCGACGCCTGGGTCGCGTCGGCCCAGGCGGCCGGATACCCCTTCAATCCGGATTACAACGGCGCCAGTCAGGAGGGGGTGGGCTACTTCCAGTTGACCGCCCGCAAGGGACGCCGCTGCAGTTCAGCCGTCGCCTACCTGCATCCGGTGCGCAAGCGCCCCAATCTCACGGTCGTCACCAACGCCCAGGTCCTGCGCCTGGATTTCGAGGGGCGGCGGGCGAAAGGCGTCGTCTACCGCGACCGTTTCGGTAGGGAGCAGCTGGTCCGGGCGCAGGGCGAGATCGTCCTCTCCTCGGGTGCGATCGGTTCGCCGCAGATCCTCATGCTGTCGGGGGTCGGCGAGGGCGCCGCGCTCGCGGAGCACGGGATCGCGCCGCGCATCGAGCTTCCGGGCGTCGGTAAGAACTTGCAGGATCACCTGCAGGCGCGGCTCGTCTACAAGTGCAACGAACCGACCCTGAACGACGAGGTGCGCAGCCTCTTCAATCAGGCGCGCATCGCACTGAAGTACCTTGCTTTCCGCGCCGGTCCCATGACCATGGCGGCCAGCCTGGCCACAGCCTTCCTGAAGACACGGCCCGAGGTCGCGACGCCGGACATTCAGTTTCACATCCAGCCCTGGTCGGCCGACAGTCCGGGCGAGGGGGTGCACCCCTTCTCCGCCTTCACGGCGTCGGTCTGCCAGCTGCGGCCGGAGAGCCGTGGCGAGATCCGGCTCAAGAGCGCGGAGGCCGGCGACCATCCGGCGATCCATCCGAACTATCTGGCCACGCAGCTCGATTGCGACACCGTCGTCAGCGGCGTGCGCATCGCCCGGAAGATTGCCGCCTGCGCGCCGCTGAACAATAAGATCTCCGAGGAGTTTCGGCCGGGTCCCGGCGCGGTCAGCGACGAAGAGCTGCTTGCCTGGGTGCGCGAGACGGCAACGACCATCTATCACCCCACCGGGACCTGCAAGATGGGGTCCGACGCCTCGGCCGTGGTCGACGCGCGCCTGAGGGTGCGCGGCGTCGAAGGTCTGCGTGTGGCCGACTGCTCGATCATGCCGGAGATCGTCTCCGGCAACACCAACGCACCGGCGATCATGATCGGCGAGAAGGCCAGTGCCATGATTCGCGAGGACCGGCGCGCCGGGGCCGCTGTCGGCACGACCATGCCGCCCGCCGCCGCGGAGTGACACCGGGACCGCTCAAGGACATCAAGGGAGACGACGCGATGAAGATGACGACGGAAGAAGCCTTCGTGAAGGTTCTGCAGATGCATGGCATTCGCCATGCATTCGGCATCATCGGCTCGGCGATGATGCCGGTCTCGGACCTCTTTCCGAAGGCCGGCGTGACCTTCTGGGACTGTGCACATGAGTGTAACGCGGCCCTGATCGCCGACGGCTACACCCGGACGACCGGGAAGATGGCGATGGCGATCGCGCAGAACGGCCCCGGCGTCACCGGCTTCGTCACGGCCATCAAGACCGCCTACTGGAACCACACGCCGATGCTGCTGGTCTCGCCGCAGGCGGCGAACAAGACCATCGGGCAGGGCGGTTTTCAGGAAGTCGATCAGATGGCCCTGTTCCAGGACATGGTCTGCTATCAGGAAGAGGTGCGCGACCCCTCGCGCATGGCCGAGGTGCTCAACCGGGTCATCGAGAAGGCTTGGCGCGGCTGCGCGCCCGCGCAGATCAACATTCCGCGCGACTTCTGGACTCAGCAGATCGATATCGAGCTGCCGCAGATCGTTCGCCTGGAGCGGCCCTCCGGCGGCGCCCAGGCCATCGCGGAGGCCGCCAAGCTGCTGTCGGAAGCCCGCTTCCCGGTCATCCTGAACGGCGCCGGCGTGGTGGTCGGCAACGCCATCGAGGAATCGAAGGCCCTCGCTGAGCGGCTGGACGCCCCCGTCTGCTGCGGTTACCAGCACAACGACGCCTTCCCGGGCAGCCATCCCCTGTCCGTTGGCCCGCTCGGCTACAACGGCTCGAAGGCGGCCATGGAGCTGATCGCCCAGGCCGACGTCGTACTGGCGCTGGGCACGCGCCTCAACCCCTTCTCGACGCTGCCCGGCTACGGCATCGACTACTGGCCGAAGGATGCGAAGATCATCCAGGTCGACATCAACACCGACCGCATCGGTCTGACCAAGAAGGTCACGGTGGGCATCGGCGGCGACGCCAAGCAGGTGGCCCAGCAGATCCTCGCGCAGTTGAAGCCGGACGCCGGCGATGCCGACCGCGCCGAGCGCAAGGCGAAGATCCATCAGACCAAGTCCGCCTGGCTGCAGATGCTCTCCTCCCTCGATCACGAGGACGACGATCCGGGCACCGTCTGGAACCAGGAGGCGCGGGAGCGCGACGCCGACCGCATGTCGCCGCGTCAGGCCTGGCGGGCGATCCAGGCGGCCTTGCCGGAGGATGTCATCATCTCCACCGACATCGGCAACAACTGCGCCATCGGCAACGCCTACCCGACCTTCGAGCACAGCCGCCGCTATCTGGCCCCGGGGATGTTCGGACCCTGCGGCTACGGCTTCCCCGCCATCATCGGCGCTAAGATCGGTTGCCCCGACATTCCCGTGATCGGCTTCGCCGGTGACGGTGCCTTCGGGATCTCGATGAACGAGATGACCTCCATCGGCCGGGAGGAATGGCCGGCCGTGACCATGGTCATCTTCCGGAACTTCCAGTGGGGTGCGGAGAAGCGCAACACGACCCTCTGGTACGACAACAACTTCGTCGGCACCGAGCTGAACCCGCACTTCTCCTACGCCAAGGTCGCCGAGGGCTGCCAGCTGAAGGGTGTTACCGTGCACAGCCAGGACGAGCTGACGGCCGCGCTTCGCCAGGCCGTCGAGGATCAGGCGAAGGGCGAGTCGACCTTCGTCGAGGTGATCCTGAACCAGGAGTTGGGTGAGCCCTTCCGCCGCGATGCCATGAAGAAGCCCGTGCCGGTTGCCGGCATCGATCCGGCGGACATGCGTGAGCAGACGCCTGTGTGATCCGCCGGCCCACCAGGGACAGGCCCGGCGCCCGGTCGCTCCGTGGGGGCGGTTGAGGCGCCGGGCCGGACCTGCGCGGCGAGAGAGGACGGCATGAAACCGCTGGAGCGTCTGATCGGCACGGCCAAGGCCAGCCCGCGTTCCGTCGTGCTTCCCGAAGGAACCGACCCGCGCGTGCTGGCGGCGGCGGTGAGAGCGGAGCGCGAGGGGCTGGCGATGCCGGTGCTTCTTGGCGACCGGGCTTCGATCGAGACTGAGCTGCGGGATCGGGGCGCCACGCCCGCACGCTTCCGGCTGGAGGATCCCTCGGCGTCGGAGCTGCGGGTCGGCTTCGTCGAGCGCTATCTCGACCTGCGCCGCGCGAAGGGTGCGAGCGAGGCGGACGCGCTGGCGGCCATGACCGACCCCATGGGCTTCGCCGCCATGATGGTGCGCGAGGGCGAGGCCGACGGCCTGGTCGGCGGGGCGGTGGCAACCACCGCGCACACCGTGCGCACGGCGCTGCAGATCATCGGCCGGGCTCCGGAGACTCCGCTCGTCTCCAGCTTCTTTTTGATGTTGCTCTGCGCGCCGGAGCACAAGAAGAAGGGAGCCATGATCTTCGCCGACTGTGGGCTCGTGGTCGATCCCGATGCCGACGAACTGGCGCAGATCGCGCTGAGTTCCGCGCGCTCCTGCAGCCTGCTGACGGGGGAGCGGCCGCGCGTCGCCATGCTGTCCTTCTCGACCCTGGGAAGTGCCGAACACGCGAGGATCGAGAAGGTCGTGGAGGCGACGGCGAAGGTCCGTGCGCTCGATCCCGAGTTGGCCATCGACGGGGAGTTGCAGTTCGACGCTGCCTTCGTGCCGGCGATCAACCGTGCCAAGGCACCGGCGTCGCAGACGCGCGGCCAGGCGAACGTCTTCGTCTTCCCTAATCTGGATGCGGGCAACATCGGCTATAAGATTGCCCAGCGTATCGGCGGCGCTGCCGCCATCGGGCCGATCCTCCAGGGATTGGCGCGCCCGGCCAACGACCTATCGCGCGGCTGCGATGCCGATGACATCTACGCCATGATGGCGGTGACCGGGGTGCAAGCCCAACAGTCGGACGCGCCCTCTTCGGGTCGGCCCCCATCGGATCAACCTGCGGCGGGGCGGCAGGCTGCGGCACACCACGACGCGGCGCGCTAGCGAGCGGCCGGGAACCTCGGCCGGTGAGGCGCCTCTTTCGATTGTCTACGATTTGATTTGAGAATGGTTTTCATTCGCACTATCGTCTCCCGATCGTTCGCTGGGCGACAGACGGGCCGGACCGCGGCCGCCTCGATCTGAGCCACCCTCTTTAGGGCGAACGCGATATCGGTGGGTGCGGTGTATGGACGTCGGTGCGCAGGAGCTGCAGCTGGAGGATCTCTACCTGCGTTACCACGCGGACCTCCGCCGCTTCCTTCTGCGGCGGTTGCGCTGCGAGGAAACGGCCGCCGATGTCGCGCAGGAGGCCTACCTGCGCCTGCTGCGTTTCGCCCCGCGCCGCGCCATCGAGGATACCCGGGCCTACCTCTTCCAGGTCGCCGCGAATGCCGCGCACGACCGCCTGGCGCGCGAGCGAACGCGCGACGGCCTGCTCGATGAAGAGACCTCGCCGGAGGCCGTGCCCTCCGGCGAGGTCGATGTCGAAGCGGCGGCCGCCGCGCGCCAACGTCTCTCGCTCGTCGCCGAGGCCATCGAGGAGCTACCGCCGCGCTGCCGCGAGGTCTTTCTCATGAGCCGCCTCGACGGCTTGCGGCATGGCGAGATCGCCGCCCGTCTCGGTATCTCCCGAAACATGGTCGAGAAGCACATCATCAAGGCCATGCTGCACTGTCGTCGCCGCCTGACCGCCGCGGGTGAATAGCGCGGGGCGGAGTGGAAAAGCGCCGCCGCGACTGGCAGCATGAGGCTATGACGGCAACCTCTCTCGAAAACGGAAACGGTCGGTCGGAGCAGCACGGGCAGCGCGACGACCGCTTGGCCTCGGATGCGACGGCCTGGTTCGTGCGAATGACCTCCGACCTGGTGACCGACGCCGACCGGCGTGATTTTGCGATCTGGCTCGCGCGCGACCCCGATCATGGGGCGGCCTATGCAGAGGCCGAGGCGCTTTGGGCGCAACTAGAGGACCTGCCCGACCCCCGCGTTGCCAAGGCGAGCGAGCGTTCTATCGCGCCTTCGGCCCCTGGGGAGAGACGGGCGAATTCTGGCAGTCGGCGCCGGCTTTCCCGCCGCGAGACCGGTAGATGGAGAGCTGTCGGACTGGCCGCCAGCCTGGTGCTTACGGTCGGTCTCGGTCTTTGGGCGGGCGCGCCTTGGGCAGCCGCTGCCTACGATAGCTGGCGGGCCGATCATGCCACGACGACCGGCGAGCGCCGCGTCGCGACTCTGCCGGACGGCTCGCGCGTCCATCTGAACGGCGGCACGGCGCTGACCGTCGACTTCACGGCGGATCGCCGTCGCGTCGGTCTCTCTCGTGGTGAGGCTTTCTTCATGGTCGCCAGCGATCCCGAGCGCCCCTTCGAGGTCGCGGTCGAGGAGGGGGTCGCCCGCGCGGTCGGGACCTCCTTCAACGTTCGGGCCGTCGCGGAGCGGATCGAGGTCGCGGTCGCCGAAGGGCTGGTCGAGCTGCGCAGGCCGCCGGCTCGACCCTTCGAGCGAGGGTCCGATGACGAGGCGGTGAGGCTCGCCGCCGGACAGGCGGCCGGCTACGCGACGGGGCGGACTGCGCGCACCGCGATCGAGACGCGGAATGTCGATCTTGCGGCGGTCACCGCCTGGCGGCAGGGCCGGCTTGTTTTCGTTGATCGGCCCTTGCGTGCGGTGATCGCCGAACTGGACCGGCATCGTCCCGGTCGTATCCTCTTTCTCGACTCCGCCCTCGCGGAGGCCCGTTTCACCGGTGTCCTGGGCCTGAGCGATAGCGACCGCGCCTTGGACGCCATCGAGACGACGCTTCCGGTCGAGGCCCTTCGCGTAACGCCTTGGCTGACGCTCCTACGGGCTCGCGACTGACGGAAGCTGCGGTTTAACCGCTGCTGCCTGATCGCGTCGGTTCCACGGCGCCCAATCTCCCTTATCGAACTTTTTTTGCCGCCCAGGGTCAGGGGTTTCGCGTCTCGACAGGTCTACTCAATGAAGCGTGCACCCCGCCGGGTCGCGCGCGTAGCTGTGCCCGTGCGCCAACAAGGAAACGGCTCGGGGACTTGGTGAGGGGGAGTGGGGGGACGGTATGTCGGTCTGTGGTGCTGAGGCGAAGACTGGGACACCTGGGGAGGAAGAGCGGAGGCTGCGACCGGCGACGGCCCTCCTTCTGGGGGCGTCGCTGTTCGCGATGGCTCTGCCGGCGCCCGCACGCGCCGCCGACTGGCAGCAGCAGCTGCGGGATCTCGATAGCGGCGCCCTGGCGCGCCTCGATCCGGGTTGGGTGCAACTTGCCCAGGATAATCCGCAGGGGTCGGTGGCGCAGACTTTCGACATTCCGGCGGGCGACCTGGAGGCGGCTCTCCTGAGCTTTTCCCAGGCCGTCGATCTGCAGCTTCTCTACCCGGCCGATCTCACGGTTGGGCTGCTGAGTCGGGGGGTTCAAGGCAGTTACGAGCCGGAACAGGCGCTTCAGATTCTGATCGCCGGTACCGGCCTGACCTACCGTTTTACCAACGCCGATACGGTGACATTGGTCCGTCTGGACCCACAGTCGGGAGGGCAGGGCGAGGAACCGCTGCGGCTCGATCCTGTCACGGTGACGGGCGCTCGCTTCGCCACCCCCATCTCGGAGCTGCCCTCCTCCAACACGATCCTGGAACGCGAAGACCTGGAAGCTCAGCCCACCTTCCAGCGTGACGCCATTGCAGGCCTCGCGAAGGTCGTGCCGGGCTTCAACTTTACGAGCCCTCTCGGCAGCAGAGGCACTCTGCGCGGCCGGGAAGCTTCTTTTCGAATCAATAACATTGAGATCAATCAAAGGTTCCGGCCGACAGGCAATGCGATTTTCGACGTCCCTGCGGGCGCCTTCGGGCGCGTGGAGGTCGTGCGCGGTGCGGACGCCACCTTCGGTTTCGGCGCCAGTGGCGGCGCCGTCAACTTTCGCACGCCCGAACCTGTACCCGGCGAGCTGCAACTGGAGACGACGGTCGGTTTGTCCCTGCAGCCGACCGATATCGACGATAGCGTGAGCCCCGAGCTTCGGCAGAGCGCAACCGGGTCGTTGGGTCGTCTCGACTACTGGCTAGAGATCGGCGGCGAGATCAATCAGACGCTCTTCGATCCGGATGGGGATCCGCTCCCCGATAGCGATACCAACTTTGCCAATAGCGATCTCATCGATCTCAACGCAAATCTGATCTTCAATATCAATGAGCAGCAGAGACTCAAGACGACCCATTTTTTCGTGCACACCGATCAGGATCCCGAGTTTCTGGCGGTGGCTGACGGCGATCCCGACACTGGACGGAAGACCTCTACCGAACGTTTCTCCGACTTCGACGATGTCTTCGAGGAGTCCTTCCGGCGTCAGTACGTCGGAACGGCCAGTTACGAGAACGACGACATCTTCGGCAATCGCTTGAATCTGACACTGTTCTACCAGGATCGCGCCCTGCAGCAGATCCCCGGCGAACTGGTGCCTCCGCTTATCATTCAGGTCCGTGAGGACAATCGGCGCATTGGTGCGCGTCTGAACGTCGAAACGCCGATCCCTTTCGTCGACGACAGCTGGTTCTCCGGCTCTTCAGTGACCTGGGGTGCCGATCTGCAGCGCTTCGTTTATGAGGCTGAGGAGATTTTGGATCCTACACCTCCCTTCGGTTTCACCATTCTTGATGCCGTTGAGAACAGCGGAGCGGTTTTCGCACAGCTCCGGGTTCCCTTTCTTGACGACTTCCTCATCACCGGTGGAGTTCGCTACGAGGCGACCGACGTGGAGATCGGCTCCGCCAATCTGGCGCTCGATTTCGGTGGGCCCTTCGAGGGAGGCAGCGTCGACTTCGATCAGGCCCTCTTCAACGCCGGACTGGTCTACTTCGCCACCGACGAGGTGGAAGTCTACGGCAGCTTCTCCCAGGCGGCCGACGTGCTCGATCTGGCCCGGGCGCCGCGTCTAGAAGGGATCACCGCGGCCGACGACATCCAACCGGAGCCGGCGACGACGGATCAGTTCGAAGTCGGTGTTCGCGGCTCTTGGCCCCGGGTGCAGGCGACCGCCGCCGTCTTCTACAGCGAGTCCGATCTGGCGAGTCAGTTCACCGTCGTCCCCGGAACTGCCTTCGCCGCGCCGGTCAGGCGGCCTCAAGAGATTTGGGGCGCCGAGATTACCTTGGATACACAGCCTTGGGATCGGTGGGGCTTCGGCGGCAGCATCTCCTTCAGCGAGGGCACGACGGAGCTGGAAGACGGCGATATAGTAGACTTGAGCGCTGACAACATTCAGCCTCTGCGCTTCATCGGCTATGCAGCCTACAGTCCCTTTGACTGGTGGCGGAATCGAATTCAGGTGTCGCACCAGATCTCAGCCGATGCAACTCCCCAGCTCAACGAGTTCGGCGTCGAGCCTCTGACTTTCGTCGACTTCTATTCAGAGGCGGATATCGGACCCGGGAGGCTGCAGCTCGGAGTCGAGAATCTTTTCAATAGGACGGAGTTCAATCCGACGGCGCAGGTGAATCGAAACGGGACGTTGGGCCGGATCGCAAACGTTCCTTTCCCGGGAACGACTCTGAGCTTGCGCTACACGATGAGGTGGTAGCCGTGGGGCGGTCCGCTCCGGCATTCGGGGCACGGTCTGTGCCGTGTCCTGGACTCAGCGGCCGCTCGGAATTGTGAAGACCTCGCACTGGATCTGGCGTAGAGCGATCTTATTGTCTTGTGAACGATCTCACTGCTAGTCGTGAGTGGGTGGATAAAGTTTGCTTCGTGAAACCGATCGAGTTTCCCGCAGACTTTTTGGATTGCGGCCGTTCGATCGAAATCCAGGTTCGGAGCGGTGTTCCCATGAAGCCTATCGTGTATCGCAGCCTTTTCGCCGTCGCCGTGCTGTCTTTCCTGGCCGCCTGCGCAAGCCCGACACCCTACCAGCCGGTGGAGAAGCAGTTCGGCTATGCCGTCCAGCCGCTCGAGTCGGACCGCTACCGGGTCAGCTTCGCCGGCAACAGTCTGACGCCGCGCGAGACGGTCGAGGATTTCCTGCTCTATCGGGCCGCCGAGGTGACGCTGGACCAGGGGCAGGATTACTTCTTGCTGGTCGATCACGACACGGAACGCTTCACCACCTTCCGCACGACCGGGTCCGGCTTCGGAACGTTTTCCAGCTTCCACGGCTCGCGCTTCTATTCCGGGGGCTTCGCCGGTTCCAGCTTCGGCACCTCGACCTCGCGCCCTAGCGACCGCTTTACCGCCTATGCTCAGATCGTTGTGCGGCCGGGCGAGAAGCCGGAGGACGATCCCAATGCTTTCGACGCGCGGGACGTCCTGAAACGCCTCGGCCCCAACATCGTGCGTCCCGCGGAGTCGTGAAGCTGAGGACGGCTTCACCCGCTTGACCCTGTTCGGGGGAGGTTGAGGCGGCGCTGCGGGATCTTTGGAAGAGCATCCTCAGGTTGGCGTCAGGCGCCCCGGTGCATCTCTTCGATGGCCTCGTCCCCGGCGGTCTGTCCGTTCCGCGTCATCTCCTGTTCCTCGATCACGACGGTGCGGAAGCGCCATCCGGACTCTACTCGCGCAAGTGTCACCCGTTCCCGGCCGCGTCCTTGGTAGACGACCTCGGACGAGCCGCGTCTGATCACGGTGCGGAACCGCAGCTCGATCAGGGCTTCCGCATCGGGGCCGATGGTTTTCGCGCTCAAGAGGCGATGCTCGATCTGCGTTTCGGGTTTGCCTTCGGCGCCGCGCCGCTCGCGCTCCAGAAGCGACGGGCGATCCAAGCTGGAGCCTTTCGGGTCGACATAGGTGAAGTCGTCGGTCATCAGGGACTCCAGGGCGTCGAAGTCGCGCGCGAGCAAGCGATCCTGAAAGGTCGCCAGCAGCGCTTCGATCTCTTTGGTGAGCTCGGTGTTCGCGCTGGCCGGGACTGTCCCTGCCTGCCGCTGCCGGGATGTGTCGTCTGGGGTCTGCATCGATTCCTCCCTCTGGTGTTCCGAGCCAGGTTCAACGCTGCGGCGCGACGGCTCTGTCCGTGACCTGCGGTGCCGGCAGCGCGAGCGGGAGCAGTCGCGAGATAGCCAGGCCGGCGAAGCAACTGAGCGACCCCACGGCGAAACCGGCGCCATAGCCGAAGGCCCCTGCGACGAAGCCTCCCGTGACGGTTCCGGGAAGGGCGCCCAACGCGAAAAGCGACAGAAAGGTCGTGAGGTCGGTCCCGCCCTGGGTTCGATCGCTCAAACCCATGAAAAGCGTCGTGATCACCACCTGCATGACGGTGAAGGCCGCGAACAGCAGCACGACCGAGGTCATCGCGAGCGCGACGGACGGAGGGCCTGCGAACTCGATCAGCGCGATCAGGGAGAGCGTGGCGGTCGAACTCGCCGCCATCCAGCGAAAGGCGCCGGCGAGGGACACCCTGGCCAAAGCGAGACTGACCGCCGGCCCGACGACCATGAAACCGGCGGCGTTCGCCAGGCCCACGACGAGCGCGATATCGCTTAGTCCGACACCCAGATCCACCAGCCGGGGCTGCATCAAAGTGAAGGACAGGCCTTTGGCGAAGGAGAGGGGCAGGGCCACCGCCAGAATTCGGCGTGTCTCGGGCCGGCGCAACAGCTCGGCGAGTGAGGCGCGCGCGGCCTCCCGAGCAGTCGCGTCGGGTGGCTCGCGCAGCCAAGGCAGCAGCAGAAGAAGAGCGGCGATCACGGCGATCAGGACGAGGCAGGCGGTCGACCAGCCGAACCGTTCGACGACCGCCAGCAGCACGCTGCCGCCGAGCAGCAGCCCCACCGCGCCGCCCCAGCCGATGGCCGTACTGCCCCAGGCTCGTCGCTGCGGAGCGAGCTTTTCGACGGCATAGCCGAGCGTGGCGATGCGCTGGGTCGCTGCTGCGAAGGAAACACCGAAGGCGATCAGCAGCAGAGCGAAGGCGTCCTCCGCCGGGTCGAGCCAAGCTGCGGTCGCCACGAAGGCCGCGGCCATGCACTGCATCGCGAGGATCCAGCTGCGGCGTCTGCCGAGACCGGGTATCTGCAGGCGATCCACATAGGGGGCCCACAGAAAGCTGAGGGCGAAGGCGCCATAGGCCAGCCCGAAGAAGCCGAGAAGCTCAAGCGGCGCGCCGGCCTGCCGCAAGACCGTCGGGACGGCCCCATAGAAAAAGAATAGTGCGAGGTACTGCGCTGCGGTCAGAACCGCGAGGGCGGCCAGGACCATGGGTCAGAACCTCACGCTCGCGCCGATGCCGAGAACCCGGCCGCGTCCGACCGAGACGGTCTCCACCTCGGGACCGAAGCGCACGCCAAGGGTCTCGAACCGCTCGTCGGTCAGGTTTCGGGCGAAGCCGTAGAGCGAGACGGTATCGAAGGCAAAACCGAGTTGGGCATTCAAGACGTGGTAGCTGTCGAGAGTGAAGCTGTTGCTGATATCCGCCTCGCGTTCGCCGCTATACTGCCATTCGAACCTGCCTAGGAACTCGGCGTCTTCGCCGACCAGGGAGATGGGCGTGCTGTTTTCGAGCGACAGAGAGGTCGTCCAGCGCGGAACGTTGGGTATCTTTCCTCCGTCCTCTGCGCCGGAGAAATCACCATCCTCGACGTCGACGAACTCCGCCTTCGTGAAGCCGACGCCGCCGCGCAGCGTGAAGCCTGCGCCCAGTTGTGCCGCGCCCTCCAGTTCGAAGCCGTAAGACTCGTAGTTCAGGGGGACGGGAACCGAGCGGTTCTGTCCGGGATCGAAGGAAATCAGGGCGGCGTCTTCGATGTCGTTGAAGAAGGCTGCACCGTCGAGACGGACTCGGCCGTCTAGGAACTCGAGCTTAGCACCAACCTCGTAGGTCCAGGACTCCGAGGCGGGGCGGGCATCCTGTGGCTGTCCAATGAATTGGTTGCGGTTCAAGGTCGCGAAGCCGCCAGTCGTATGGCCGCGGCGGACGGAGGTATAGAGGTTGTGGTCGGGGCTGATGCTGTAGGTCAGCGATGCGCCGCCGACCACATAGGTGTCCTCGAAACGCCCCTCCTCGGCAAAGCGAGGCACGATGCCGGGGTCTCCGCGCGAGATGAACAGGCTGTCCAGATCCTGCTCGTCTCGGCCCACGCGCAGTCCGACCGTTCCGGACAGCGGGCCGAAGAGCGGGAAGCCGGCTTCTCCGAAGGCTGCATAACTCAGCGTGTCGATGTTCGTATCGACGAGGCCGTTGTTGAAGGGGGAAAGGGGGTCGCGGTCGTCGCCGTCCAGCTCCAGGTCGGAGTAGTAGATGTTGCCGCCGAACAGCCAATCGACGGCGGAGTCCCCGAGCGACGACAGGCGCAGCTCCTGCTGAAAGGCGGTCTCGGAGACCTCGGCCCTCCGCTCGCTTTGCCCCGGCGTATCGAAGGCGCTCGGCGGCAATCCCCGCAGCGCGCCGAAGATCAATCCGTCGGACAGGTCGCTCGTGAACTCCTGCTTGTTGCTGTGAAAGCTGGACACCGATGTCAGCAGCACCCGGTCGAAGTCGTGCTCGATCTCCAGGGAAGCGTTCACGAGCCGGCGGTCCAGCCGGTTCTCCGGGTTGATGGCCGAGGCTGGGAAGTCGGACGCATCCCTGAGAAGGAAGGCCGGTGTATCGCGGCGGTCGTCCTCGTAATAGCCGCGCAAGACGGCCGTCGTGCGGTCGCCCGGCGTGAGCAGCAGGCTGGCCCGCGCGGCGCCCAGATCGGTTTCGCCATCCTGGCCGCCGGTCGAGATGTTCTCGATATCGCCGCCGTAGCTGCTGTAGCGCACTGCCAGTCGTCCGGCAGCCAGACCGGGCAGAAGCGCGCCGTTGGCGATGGCGTCGACCTGACGATATTCGCTCTCGCCGACCTCGCTCGCCAGCGCGAACTCGCGGTCGAAAGACGGACGTTTGGTTACCAGATTGACCGCACCGCCCTGGGTGCCGCGACCGAACAGCGTGTTCTGCGGACCGCGCAGGACCTCGATCCGCTCCACGTCGAGCAGCTGCGAGTTACTGCCGAAGGTCGGCTGTACGGTGCCGTCGATCGCCCAGCCGACCGCCGTGTCCACGGGGCTGAGCGGTTGCGTCAGAATTCCGACGCCGCGAATGCTGCCGAAGGTCAGGCGCGTGTTGCCGGAATCGTTGATCGTGAAGTTCGGCACGGCACGTGAGATCGATCCCGCCGAGTCGAAGGACGAGAGGGTCGTGTTTTCCGGCCGTACCACCGTCGCGGCGATGGGAACGTCGATCAGCAGCTCTTCGCGTTTGCGCGCCGTCACCTTCACCGGGCTCAGGACAAGGGGTCGGCTTTCGGCCTGGGTCTCCGCCAGGGGCGATTGATCCTGCGCGGTTGCCGTTGCCGGCGGCAGGATACAGGCGCTGAGAAGGCAGAGGGCGCGGGCAAGAGTACGGGCAGGGGGACGGGCGGGGGTACGGGAGGGCATGGGGGGATCCGACTGTCATTTGCGAATGACTCGCAGTATCCTGATGCGGCGGCGGGGACGCGATAGCTGGAACTGTTGCAAGAGGGCCAAAAACCCCTGCGATCGGGTCAGCGTCTCAAGTGCGAGGGCGCGAAACCGAAATGCTTGCGGAAGGCTTGCGCGAAGTTGCCGGGATGGTCGTACCCGCAGGCATAGGCGGCGGACGACACCGACAGTCCCTCCTGTTCGATCAGTGTACGGCCTTGCTCCAGCCGCAGCTGGCGTAGGAAGGCGATCGGCGAAATGCCGAAGACTCTCCGGAACTCGCGTTTCAGGGTCGTGGGGCTGATGCCGGCTGTGGTCGCGATGGACAGCAGGCTGTGATCGCTGGAGGGGGTGGCGATCATGAGGTCGCGCGCACGCTGTACGGCTGCCAAGGTGGAGCTTTGCAAGTCGCGTGTCGAAGAGTCGCTATCGTAACCCTCCTGCTCCTGCAGGTCGGCCAGCAGTTCCAGGGCCAGAGCCTCGGCGCGTAGGCGCCGGACCTGTCTGGACGTCCCGCTTCTCAGGATCGCCAAGGCCAGGCCGCGTGCTGCGGAGGTCATCCGCCAGTGCCGTACCTGCCCCGATCCGCTGCTTCCCGACCTCAACAGGCCAATGTCCAGGCGGTCCAAGGCCTCGTCTGAGAGAAAGAGGGCGACGTTCTGTCGGGTTGCATCTGCGGCGGCGATCGAGGTGAGCTCGACCGGCTCGGAAGACAGCAGGGCGAAGGCGTTCTCGCGCGACGGAAACTCGATTTCCCGCGTCCCCACCCGGCTAGCGCGCAAGCCGGCGAAGGTGAGGCAGAAGAAGGCGCCGCCCAGAAAGATCGCGCGTTCCGGATCGCCGACCGAGTTGCGGCCAGTAAAGGCGGACAGGGTCGCGCCGGATGCGATTTCGACGATTTGAAGGCCGGGCTCAGTGGCGACCTGTCGACTGCGCGCAAAGGCCGGCGTCTTTGTGCTTGGCTGCATGTGCAGCGAGCGGAAAACGGACGGTCTGTCGTCCGATGTCTCTGCCGCGGCTCCGGTCTCTGCGCTCAAAGGATTATCCAAATTATAGGAATGATACGCATTCTCAAGTCTGCCGAAGAAGGTGTCGTCTCCGCAAGCCTCAATGCAGGACCGGCTTCAGGACGCATCGCTTCAGCTAGTTCCACTTTCAGTGCGGCGGATCAGCTTCGATCCGACCGGCGGAAATGACGAAGCATCAGGGCAACCGAACCGCCGACGATGAGCAGCAGGCACCCCAGGCTGAAGGGGTCGGTCAGGAACACGGTCGGATCGCCGCGCGAGAATAGGAGGGTCCGGCGCAGGTACTCCTCCAGTGCGGGGCCGAGGATATAGCCCAAGACGATGGGTGTCGGCTGCAGGCCGAGCCGCACCAGCAGCCAGCCGAAGACCCCGAAGGCCAGCATGGTCCAGACGTCGAACAGTGAGCTGTTGACCGAGTGGACGCCGATGACGCTCAGCACCACGATCAGCGGGACCAGCTTGCGAAAGGGAATGCGCAGCAGTGAGGCCCAGACCGCCGCGAGGGGAAGATTGAGGATCACCAGCATGACGTTCCCGATCACGAAGCTCGCGATCAGGGCGTGAAACAGATCCGGGTTGTTCGGGATGAACCCCGGGCCTGGCGCCAGGCCGTGGATCATCAGGGCGCCGGCCAGAACGGCGATCACCGGGTTACCCGGAAGGCCGAGCGTGAGAAGCGGGATCAGCGCGCTCTGCGCCGAGGCGTTGTTGGCCGCCTCAGGCGCGGACACGCCGGCGATGGCGCCCTCGCCGAGCGGCCGGTCGGGCGTCTTGAAGCCGCGCTCCAGACCGCGCGCGGCCAGGGACGCCATCACGGTGCTGACGCCCGGGATGGCGCCCAGGACCGCCCCTATTGCGGTCCCGCGCAGGGTGGGGGCGAGACTGGCGCGCAGGTCGCGCCGGGTCGGCCAGGGCCAGCCGATGGGCGGGATACGGTCGGGCCGGCTTCCCGTTTCCAGGGCTCGGATCAGCTCCGCGATGCCGAACAGCCCCATCACCAGGGGCACGAAGCCGATCCCGTCGCGCAGCTCGGTGATGCCCATGGTGAAGCGGGGCTGGCCGCCGCCCGAGTCCGTTCCCACCAGACCGAGGCAGGCGCCCAGCAGGATCAGAATGACCGCCGGCAAGGGCTTGCCCGGGGCGATCACCGCCGCCGCGAAGAGGCCGAGCGCGATCAGACCGGCGAGCCCAGCGGGTGAGAGCAGCAGGGACCACTGTGCCACCGGGCCCGCCGCGACCGCGATGAAGACGGCCGTCGCCAGACCGGCGAAGAGGGAGGAAATGGCCGCGATGGCGATGGCCGGCCCGGCCCGGCCCGAGAGAGCCAGGCGATGACCGTCCAGGGCCGTAACGATCCCCGAGGTCTCGCCGGGCAAATTGAGCAGGATCGCCGTGGTCGAGCTGCCGTACTGCGCGCCGTAGTAGATCGCCGCCAGCATGATCAGGGCGCCGGTCGGCTCCAGCGTGAAGGTCACTGGCAGCAGAAGTGCCAGGGTGGCGGCCGGTCCGATGCCGGGCAGGACGCCCACGAAGGTCCCGATCAGCGCGCCGGTGAGGCAGAGAACGACGTTCTCCAGGGTCAGGGCGGTGGCGAACTGCCCCAACCAGGCCGCGACGTCTGCCATCTCAAAAGGTGCTCAAGGTCAAAGGAGGCTCCAAGGCCAGAGCCGGGCCGTCGGTGGCAGAAGCGTCAGGCCGATGCTTGCGGCGACCGCCATGCCGAGCAGAGCCGACAGGCCCAGCGCGCGCGGGCCTCGATCTCCGGCTCCCCAGCCGGCGACGGCGGCGGCGGCTGCACAAGCTGCGACCAAGCCCGCCACTGGCAGCAGCAGGGCGAAAAGGCACACGGCCGTCAGCAGGGCCAGTCCGGGTGCCACGCCGCTGTCCAGACGGACGTGTTGTGAATCGCCGTCGGCCTCAGTGGTTGGAGCCGCCGGCCGGCCGCGCCGCAGGACAGCCAGCTCGACAGCCGCCCAGATCAGCGACAGCCCGACGATGCCGAGTGAAAGCCACTGCGCGAAGAGCCCCGGCCCGATCCGTTGCGCGGTCCCGGCGCCGATCCAGGCGGGCTGCGTCTGGGCCAGCGCGAAAAATACGACGCCGAATGCGGCAATCGTGAGCGGCGCCAGTAGGGCTCTGGTGAGAGTGCCGGGTGGGAGGGAAAGCTTCGGAAAGGGCACTGCTCTGATAGGCCTCGATTTTTCGTTTCAGCTTGCGAAGGCATTGAACGAATTGATAATGAGTATCGCTCTCAGTAATTCACGCGCTGCCGACGGTCAAATACAGGGCCGATGGTCAGATACAGAATCGCACAAGCCACAACGAGCTTACTCTGCGGAGAGAAGAGGACACCAGCCATGATCCAGAGACGCACGTTCCTTGCCGCCGCGCTGGCGACGCCGTTTCTCTCCACGCTCGGGCGTTCGGCGCGGGCCGACGACTGGCCGAAGGCCGGCCCGATCCGTCTGGTCGTGGCTTCGGGCGCCGGGGGCAACGCCGACGTGGTCGCGCGGATCGTCGCGGCGGAGCTGGAGCCGCGGATCGGACAGCGCATCCTGGTCGAGAACTTGGCTCAGGCCTCGGGCATGCAGGGGACCGAGGCGGTCAGCAAGGCGGCGCCCGACGGCTACACGCTGCTGGTCGGCACCTCCTCCCAGCTGGTCCACAACATCGCCTTGTTCGAGCCACTGCCGGTCGATATCGAGCAGACACTGCGCGGTGTCGCCATGATGAACGAAGTGCCGATGATCCTCTGCATCAACAACGACGATCCGGCCGAAGACCTGGAAGACATGATCGCCCGCGTGACGGCCGATCCCGGCGCTTTCCAGTACGGATCGGGCCCCACCGGCACCACGACCCACATCACCGGCGCGCTCTTTCTCTCGCGGATCGGCACGGACATCGTTCATGTGCCCTATCCGAAAAGCGGGGAGGCCATGCGCGATCTCATCGCCGGCCGTCTTAGCTTCGTCTTCAACCCCTCGCTGACCGCGGTGGTGCAGGTGCGCGACGGCGCCGTGCGCCCGCTGGGCGTCTCCGCGCCGGAGCGTCTGCAGGCCGTGCCGGATATTCCGACCGTCTCGGAGGCCGGGCTTCCCGACTTCGTGTCCCAGACCTGGAACTCCATCGCCGCGCCGGCCGGCACGCCGGACGAAATCGTCTCCGAACTGAACCAGGCGGTGAATGCCGTGGTCCAGTCGGACGCCATTCGCGACCGGTTGAAGGACCTCGGGTCGATCGTGCCGGCGGCGATGACGCCGGCGGAGGTCGATGCCTACTACGGTCGCCAGCGCGACATCTGGATTCCGGTTGTCCGGGGGACCGGCGCGCAACGAAGCTGACCGGTTCCCCTCGGGGTCTCTCTAATGTCAGTTTTGCTCGGCTTGCTCGCAGAACCTGATGCGGTTGCCGAAGGGGTCGATGACCTCTAGCTGGCGGCCCCAGGGCAGCTCCTGGATGCCGGGGTTCAGGAAGGCATAGTCCTTCGCCTTGAGTTCCCGGCGGTAGCCATCGATAGCGGACATCCAGACGAAGGCCGTGGAGCCGGGGCTGGCGTCTCCGTGGTGCTCGCTCAGGTGAAGGGTAAAGGCGGAGCGAGAGGCCTGGGCGTAGAGCGGGGCGCCGCTGTGAAAGCGGTGTTCCCAATCCCAAGAGAAGCCGAGGTAGTCGAGGTAGAACTCCCGGGCCTTGGCCTCGTCGAAGATCCGAAAGATCGGGATCGCCGGTTTGAAGGCAGCGGAACCCCGCTGCCCTTCGGCCTCGATCTTCGCGGCCAGAACGTTCCAGCTGTCGCAATCGAACTGGGCCGCCGTCATTTCCAGGGACTGGCTATGTGTCAGGGCGATGTCCAGACGGGACAGGCTCGAGCGAAGCGATTTCGCCATCGCCTTGGCATCGAGAAAGCTGCGCATCCTTGCTCATCCTTTCGCAAGTGTCGGCGCTCTTGTCAGTGCTCGCGTTGCTGACGGGACGCCGGCCTGCATGGAAAGGACCCTGAATGGGCGGAGCGTCTTCTCGAATGACACGTTCACCTATCCCGATCCCGGGTGCGAGCGGCCGGCCGTGTCTGCCGAACGCGAAGGCTATCCCGGCGGCCTGTCTGCAACAAGAGCCGAGCTTGAGGCGACTGCTGGGGAGGGGATCGCTCCTGCGTTCAGGGCGCCAAGGCCGGGGCTGTGCGCAGCCTTGGCCAGACACGCCCCGTCCGTGCGGCGTAGCGATCGTAGTCGTCGCCGAACTGCGCGCGCATCATCGCTTCCTCCTGCGGAATCCGCAGCAGGTACATGGCTGTGAAGGCGGGGAGGATCAGCAGGCCGGCGATCCAGTTGTGGATGAGCAGCGGCTGGGCGACGGCCGCAATCCAGATAGCGGCATACATGGGATGACGCAGGCGCGCATAGACGCCTCGCGTGACCAAGCTGTGTTGCTCCCGGATCTCCAGAGTCGGGCTCCAGTTGCGCCCGAGATCCGCATGGCTGCGCCAAAAGAGCCAGAGAAAGGGCACCTGCAGCGCCGCGCCCACGGCCGTCGCCCAGATCGGCAGCTCGTAGTTGGCGAAATCCAGAAGCCCGGTGGCCAGCTGCAGCATCGGGAGAAACGCCATGGTCAGGAACATGCCGGTCAGCAACAGACGTTCGCTCAGCGTCTTGCGATCCTCGACGATGACGTTCTCGCTTGTTCGCCGTGCGAAGGGTAGCCGGGTCAATCCCATTGCAACGGACCCGGCGAGCCAGACCAGAGCGCCCCAGTGGTGGGCTTCCCAGCGCCACAGGGCTGCGCCGATAAATGCGAACCAGACAACCAGCGGCAGGAAGGAAACGATGCGCTGCGCTGGGCTTTTGGAATGGGGCGGCGTCGTCAAGTCGACCTCCTCGCTCGAGTAAGTCAGCTTAATGCAAATGATAATTATTCGCAATAAACTCTTTTGCGATGACGCCACCTGTGCTGCAAGCGGCTTCACCGACCGCTCAACCCCTGGCGCGGTCTGGCCTTGGATAGGATCGCCGAGGCGTCCCTATCCAAGGCTGTCTTCGCTCTAGAAACGGACCCGAAGGCCCACCGTCGCGTTGAAGGGCTGGCCGGGGACGACGTTGCGGGCCGTCGAACCGGAGACGTAGTACTCCTCGTCCGTCAGGTTCTGGATCTGCAGCCGGGTCTGGATGTTTTCGGTGATGTCGTAGGCGGCGCCCAGGTCGACGCGGAAGAACTCCGGCAGCCTCGTATCGTCCGCGGCGTCTGTATCGGCCGGCTTGTTGTCCTCGAAGACCACGCCTCCGAAGAGTCTCAGGCCGTCCAGAGACCCCTCGGTGAAGCGGTAGGCAGCCTGCAGGGAGGCGGCGTGGCGCGGTACGTTCCTGACGCGCGTGCCTCGTGGGAGCGCCGGGTTGTCGTCGCTATCGATACGGGCGTCGGTGTAGGCGTAGCTGAAGCCCAGACTGAAGTTCTCGGTGATCTCGCCGTTTAGGTTCAGCTCCACGCCCTCACTGCGAACACGGCCGAGGTTGATGTTGGAGAAGGGATCGCCCGGATCGGTTTCCCGGACATTCTCCTTATCGGCGCGAAAGGCTGCCAGCGTCCCGCCGAGCTTGCCGTCGAAGGCCTCCAGCTTGATCCCGACCTCCAGGCTGCGGCCCTCCTCCGGCTCGACCCGCTCGCCGTTGGCGTCGGTCAGGCTGCTGTCGCCGCCGACCACCGGCGGGCGATAGGTCTTGGCGAAGGAGGCATAGAGGCCGATCTGCTCGATCGGCTGGTAGACGATCCCGGCGCGCGGCAGCAGGGCGTTGTCGTGCAGGTCCTCGTCTAGATCGCTTGCGATAACCGAACTGTTCAGCGGCTCGACAAAAGCTGTGGTGAAGGATTCCTCTGTCAGCCAGACGTTGTCCCAGCGCAGACCGGCCAGCAGCTTCCACTGCTCGGTCAGATTGATCTGATCCTGGACATAGACTCCAACGGACTTCGCGGTGACCCGTTCATTGAAGACCGAGGCGCCTTCGGAAAGCTCCCGAATGTTCACGGGGAAGTCCGGATCGAAGACGTTAAAGGCTGCGCCTGGACGACCGAAGGGAATCCTGCTGCGGTTCCTCTGGTAGGAGGCATCGACGCCGAACAACACCGTATGTCCGATCGATCCGGTGGCGAACTCGGCGACCAGTTCCGGCTGCGCCGTCAGGAAGAGATCCGACCCATCGAAGCCCAGGCGCTGTGCCGTGGCGGTTCCAGCCGCGTCCACCGAGGCCACCTGGAAACCTTCGCCGTCCAGCCAGCCGTAACTTCCGTACAGACCCAGCCGGCCTGTCAGAGCCGTGGTGAACTGGCGATCGACCCGAACGGTTCCCGACAGGAAGTGCTTGTCGAGCGTTTCGTCCCGGCCGTCGGCGACGTTCCAGTCCGGCGGCAGAAGCGGTTCGCCGTCGATGAAGGGGACACCCCGGTCGAAGACATCCTGACGGTATTGATAGATCAGCTCGACGTTGGCAACCGTGTCCTCGTCAATCTGGACGTCGACGACCGGCGAGATGAAGAAGAGCGTCTCGTCGATATCCTGGCGGAAGGTCTTCTCCCGCTCGGCGGCGGCGTTCAGGCGATAGCGCACCCGTCCTTGGGTATCGATCGGCCCGCTGGCATCGACGGTCGCACGGCCTTCGCGAAAGCGGCTGCCGTCGCCGAAGAAGCCGCTGCCGAAGCTCAGGTCGGCCTCGTAGAAGGGCTCGGACAGAGGCTGCTTGGTCACGATGTTGACCAGACCGCCGGGGTCGGCCCGCCCGAACAGCACAGCCGTCGGACCGCGCAGGGCCTGCACGCGCTCGACGTTGGCGGTGTCGAGGGTTGCCGGACGGCCCACCCGGTTGCCGTTGAACAGCAGGTTGTCCGACTCGAAACCCCTGGCCAAGTAAGCATCCCCGAAGATGCCGCCGCCGTCGATATCGCGCTGGATGCCGGCGAGGTAGTCGTAGGCCTCGGCGATGTCGGTGGCTCCGGCGTCGTCCAGGGCCTGGCGTGTGACCGCCTGAACCGATACTGGCGTGTCGATGATCGGCGTGTTGGTGCGGGTGGCACCGAAAGCATCCGGCGCCGCGTAGCTGTCGGTCACGGTTCCGGCTAGCACGGCGTCGACCGTGATGGGCTGGAGCTGCAGGGGGCCGCTTTCCGGCTGAGCCGCCACTCGGTCCAACGCGACCGCGCCCGTCTCGCCGATGCGGTAGTCCAGGCCGGAGCCGGCCAGGAGCCGCCGCAGGGCCTCCTCGGCGCTCATCGTTCCGGACACGGCGGGCGCCGTCAGGCCCTGGGTCAAATCGCTGTCGGCGAAGAACTGCAGGTCGCTTTGCCGGCTCAGGGCTCGCAGCGCGTCGCTCAGGGGCTGCGATGGAATATCGATTGTCAGGACGTCGGTTTGGACGGTTTGCGCGGTTTGACTCGTCGGGCCGGATGAGCGCGGCAGCTCGCTTGGCGTATCGCCGTGCTCGCGCGCGGCTGCCTGCTCGACCGCTGCAAAGCCAACCGTGATCATCAGAGCCGCCTTGAAAGACCGCTCCGCCCAACGCCGTGAAACCCGCATGCCGATGTCCCCTTGGTATCAAAACCAACGGCGGCTGCACCCCCTTGCACAACCGCTTCACAGGACACGACGGATGAAAAACGAAGAACCGTAACGACGGCGCGGAATGGACGTGCTTTTTAGCGGAGGACGGCCAACAGCGGCAAAGCTGCCTCCAGCTTCAAACCGCTGGACTCGGCGACGATCCGCAGGGCCTCGTCGATGTCGTCCAACGCCAGGACGCCGTCGAAGCGCTGTTGCGCGGCCTCTTCGTTCAGAAGGAGGATCCGTCCCGGCCGGTAGCGTTCGAGCGTTCTCACGACCTCCGCCAGCGATGCGTTCTTGAAGTCCAGGACGCCGTCCCGCCAGGCCAGCGTCCGCTCGACGTTAACCGCCGCGCTGGTCAGTTGCCCGCTCTCGACGTCGACCCAAGCCGCTTCGTTTGGCCCGATGACCCGGCTCGCCCCGCTGTCCCTTCGGGTCACGCGGACTTGCCCCGACTCTACAACAGCCCTCCATCCTGCCGCATCTGCGGCCGACACTGCGAAGACCGTCCCGATGGGGCGAACCTCCAGGGCCCCGACTTCGACGACGAAGGTGCGCTCGGCCTCGACCGTCGTCTCGAAAGCCACGACGCCCGCGTGTAGCCGGACGCGGCTTTCGCCCTCCCTTTCCGACCAGGAGAGCGCGGCGCCGCTGTCGAGCTGGGCCTTCACACCGTTCGGCAGGGCGATGCGTTCCACCTGGCCGACCGGGGCGCTGTAGTCGGCCATGAGGCTGGGGTCGAAGGCGACGAACAGCAACGTGGCAGTCAGTAGGCCGAGGCCGCCGCCGCGAATCAGGCGCCGCCGCCGCCTCGACCGTTGCCGCGCCCGCCGTGCGATCGCCTCCGGATCGAAGCCGGGCGGAAAGGCTTTGCCGCCCCGCAGCCGTCGCAGCTCCGCGTCCTGGAGGCCGGGCAGCGGCCGGCTGCTGTCTAGGGGATCGTCTAGCGGTTGCTGGTCGGCCATGCTCAACCGTCGGTCCAACAGCGTTTCTCTGTCAAAGGATTCGGAGCTTCGTCACACATCTAGGACGTTCGGTGGGCCGAAAACCGTACCCTGCGGATCATCGAGCCTCGCGCTTGCCGGTCTCCAGTTGCGTCCTGCAGCGGTTCAGGGCCTTCGCGACGCGTTTTTCGACCGTGCTTTTGGACAGACCGAACAAGGCGGCCACCCTGTCGTAGCTCTGCCCCTCGATCCGCAGCAGATAGATCATGGCCCGTGTTTCTTCCGGCAGTTGCGCGAGGGCCTCGTCGAGCCTACGCAGACGATCCCGGGCAATCGCGGTCTGCAGCGCATCGGGGGAGGGGTCGCGGCTCTGAGGGTCTTCCTCACTCGGCGGCGGTTCCGTTCTGCGGTAGCGGTCGGCACGGGCTGCGTCGATTGCGACATTGGTTGCTGCGCGGAAAATGTAGGCACGCGGATCTTCGATGCCCGCCCCGGTCCCGGTCCCCGTCCTGGTCTGGGACATCCTGACGAAGAGATCGTGCAGCAGATCGCGGGACTGGTCGCGCCTGCCCGCCTTGCGGCCCAAGAAAGCCAGAAGTTCGTTCTGATTGGCCAGAAAGACGTCGAGCCATGCCGGCTCGTCGCCGCCCAGCACATCGGTGTCACCCCGTGTCTTGGTCCAGTCTCGGCTCCCCACCGCCGTCCCCTGACCTCGATTGTGATCCACCGGTGCTCACGCGGCCCACCGGATGGCGAAGCGCCGCAGGTTGGCCTCTTTGGATCCATTTTGCAATTGGTTATCATTCTCAAGCTGGTTGGTTTGAGCATTTGGTCGTGGGAGTCGAAGGGATAGGCTGCGATTCCACGGTTATGCGCTATCTATGGAGGGCCATGGCCAAGGACCTCCCGAATCTTCGACGACACGGCACCGACTGCGGCGGTGACGTGAGGTGAAGCTGCGCTCCCGCCTCTCGCCGGCGCGTCTTCTCTGGTTTGCGCTCGGACTTTCGGCACTGGCCCTCGGCGCGTTGGGGACCGTCCTACCGCTTTTGCCGACCACCCCCTTCATGCTGCTCGCCGCCTTCGCCTTCGCTCGCTCCTCGCAGCGTCTACACGACTGGCTGCTCGGCCATCGCGTCTTCGGCCCGCTGATCCAGGACTGGCGGGCGCACGGGGCGATCGGCCGACGGGCCAAGATCCTCGGACTGATCTCGATCGCCGCCGTCCTCCTCCTGTCGGTCGCTATGAACACCCCGCCCTGGATCCTCGGGATACAGGTGGTCGTGCTCGGGCTCTCGGCGACCTTCATCGCCTCCCGGCCGAGCCCGCCGCCGAACGCCGTGCGTGACGGCGGCACGGACTCCTAAATCCCTTTGTCCGCTATGGCGCCGAGCGCACGGCCGGTGGCGAGACTCAGAACCGCACTCGGACACCGAGCGTGGCATTGAAGGGCTGCCCCACGGTGACGCGGTCCCGTCCGTTGGCGCTGGTGTAGTACTCCGTATCCGTCAGATTCTGGAGCTGAAGCCGGGCCTGCAGGTTCTCGGTGAATTCATAGGACGCGCCAAGATCGAAGCGCAGATAGTCGGGAAGGTCCGGCGGCGAACCGCCGGCGGTCTCCGACGGTTTTTCGCCCTCGTAGACGGCGGCCCCAAAAATCCGGAGACCGTCCAGCGCCCCCTGGGTGAAGCGATAGCCCGCTTGCAGAGACGCGGCATGGCGCGGGACGTTCCGCAGTCGGGTGCCCCTCTGGAGGCCGCCGTCCTCGCTGGTGATCTCGGCCTTGGTGAAGGCATAGGTGACGCCGAGGTTGAAGTTGTCGAAGACCTCGCCGGACAGATCGAACTCCACGCCCTGGCTGCGTACTTCCCCCAGGTTGGTGACGGCGAAGGGATCGGCCGGATCGGTCTGAATGACGTTCTTCTTGTCCGTGCGAAAAACGCCCAGCGTCCCGCCCAATCGTCCGTTCAGCAGGTCCAGCTTTACGCCCGCCTCGAAACTGCGGCCCGTCTCGGCGTCGACCTGTTCGCGATTGGCGTCCCGCAGGGCAGTGTTGGAGGGAGGGGTGCGGTAGCTTTCCGAATAGGAGGCGTAGAGACCGATCTGTTCGATCGGCTGATAGACGAGCCCGGCGCGGGGTAGAAAGGCGCTGTCCTTGAAGTCGTCGTCCGTGACGACGCTTCCCACATTGAAGGCGGTCGTGATGTCGCTCGACAGCCAGACCGAGTCCCAGCGCGCGCCCAGCAGCAGCTTCCAGCGGTCGCTGAGATCGATCTGGTTCTGGGCGTAAAGGCCGAGGGATCGCGCGGTGAAGTCCGAATCGAAATCCGAGTTTCCGGGCAGCGAAAGGTCGATTGCCGGCAGGTCAACCGGGAAGTCCGGGTTCAGGGCGTCGAACGGGGTGCCGCGCCCGCCGCGCAGGAAACGCAGCTTGGTTTTCTGGAGGGAGGCGTCGAGGCCCACCAGCAGTGTGTGACCGATCGGTCCCGTTGACAGTTCCGCTACCAGTTCTGGCTGGGCCGTCAGGAACAGTTCCGACAGGTCGTTGTCGATACGCTGGGCGAAGACTTGCGATCCGCCGATGCCGCGTTGGTCGACCCCTTCGCCGCTACTGTCGCTGTAGCTGGCGTAGAGCCCGAGTCTGGCTGTGACCGAGTCCGACACTTCCCGGTCGACCCGCAGGGTTCCCGACGCGAAGTGGGATGTCAGGTCCGATGCCTGACCTTCGCCAATGAAGAAATCCCGAGGCAAGTCGAGATCGTCGTCGATAAAGAGGCTGCCTCGGTCGAAGACGTCTTCCCGGTACTGATAGATCAGCTCGAGATTGGCGATTGTCTTGTCGTCGACCTCCAGATCGACCACTGGCGAGGCGAAGAAGACGGTCTTGTCGATGTCCTCCTTGAAGCTCTGTTCGCGTTCGGCGGCGGCGTTGAAGCGATAGCGGGCACGCCCTGCCTGGTCGATGGGGCCGCCGCTGTCCAGGGTCGCACGGACGTCGCGGTACCTGTCGCCTTCGCCGGCGAAACCGCTGCCGCCGCTCAGATCTACCTGATAGAGCGGTTCGGACAGGGGCTGTTTCGTGACGATGTTGATCAGGCCGCCGGGGTCGGCGCGGCCGAACAGCGTCGCGGTGGGACCACGCAAGGCCTCGATCCGTTCGACGTTGACCGTGTCCAGGGTCGTGGGTCGGCCGCTCCTATTTCCGTTCAGCAGGATGTTGTCGGCTACGAAGCCGCGCGCCAGATAGGCATCGCCGAACAGACCGCCGACGTTGTTGTCTCGTTGTATTCCGGCCAGAAAGTCATAGGCGTCGGCCACGTCCGTGGTGCCGACGTCCTCCAGGGCCTGGCGCGTCACCGCCTGGCTCGACTGCGGTGTATCGATGGCCAGCGTATTGGTTCGGGTTGCGGAAAAGGAGTCGGGGGCGGCGTAGCTGTCGGTGATCGTGCCGGGCAGAACTGCATCGACGACGATCGGGGCCAGCTGCGTCGGACCGAGCTGGGAGACCGTAACCACGGTGCCGTCGAGGTCGTAGCCGAGCCCCGTGCCGGCCAGCAGTCGGCTCAGCGCCTCGGTCGCGGTCAGCCGGCCACTGACGCCGCTGGTGCCGACGCCGCGGATCGCGGCCCCGTCGACTGTGACTTGATAGCCCGATTGCAATCCGAACTCGACCAGCGCGTCGGCGAGCGGCTGAGCGGCGATATCGAACTGAAGGTCCTCGCTCTCCTGCGCCCGCGCGGTTTCCGGCCAGATCGACGCCGTGACTACTGCTGTGACTGCCGTCGTTGCCGTCAGAACTGCCAGCGCGGCGGCTCGGCCTGCACGCGTGGCACGCCGTAACGCTCTTTTCCCCACCCCAATGCCCCCCAATTCGCAAGTCACCGTACCGATCTAATAATGCGACGCATTATCGTCTTCGTGGCTTCGACGTTGCAGGCAGGCGTTTTTCCGGCAGAAAGTTCATCTGTTACCGGACAAACTTCCAAAAGCCCGAGTTATCAGAGGCTTAGGAAGGGGAGATCATCAGAAGCCAAGGCGTGATCTGGCGAACGCTGCCGCCATGGGGCTGTACGATGATGCGCGCGGCGGCAACCGGGTCGCTGGCATCGAAGACGCCGGTAACGCTTCGCTGCGCCAGAGACTCTCCGGTCAAGACGATCACGCCGGAGTAGTAGCGACGCAGATCGGCGACGACCTCCGACAAGCGGCGGTCGACCGCGATGATCCGTTGCCCCGTCCAGCCGCCGACCTGCCCTGGATCGCGGCTTCCGCTTGCGATGCGGCCATCGTCGGATATCTCTGCCCAGCGGCCTGCCTCCAGAATGACGGTTTCCTCGTTTCCGTCCCGTGCGTCGACCTGCACGCTGCCGTGCTTCACGCCGACGGTCGTCGTTTCAGCGCCCAGCCGGACATTGAACGCCGTACCCACGACTGTGACGGTCGCCTGCTCTAGAACCACGGTAAAGGGCCTCTGGGGATCTCGTGCGACCTCGAAGTAGGCCTCGCCGGCGATGATCCTTGCTTCCCGCGCGTCCTCTGCGTCGTTGAAGCTCAAGGCACTGGCGGGCGCGAGGCGCACGTTGCTTCCGTCGGGAAGCGCGACCGTTCTCTGCTCCGCTGTTCCGGTGACGTGATCTGCTGTGAGGCTCAGCAGGATGTGCGGACCGGCGAGCCAGACGAGGGCGACGGCGGCAGCCAACCCGGCCAGCGCTCCGACCCGGCTCTGGATCTTCTTTTTGTTGGCGATACGATAGGCCTGACTGTGCGCCCGCTGGTGCGAGGTCACATGCTTGGTGTCTGCGATCAAGCGCGAGGCTGAAACCGTCTCGTTCCAAGCTCGGTCGTGCAAGGGATCCTCTCTGCGCCAGGCGGCAACCTGCGCGCGGACGTCCCGATCTTCCGGATCCTCGTCGAGAAGGATCGACCAGTTGACGGCCTCTCGCAAGGCGCGGTCCCAGTCGGTCACGCTTGTTCGCCGAAGAGAGGCGCCCAGATGAGACGTGCGGTTACCGCCACTGTCTGGATCAGATGACGAGGTCATTTCGTCCTTTCACTGACAGCGGCGCCGACGAACGCATTGAGAGTTCCCTGTATCTTGGCAGATTGGGGCCGAAAAGCCTCTTTCCCTGCGTGACAACGCAGGTGCGAAGTCTGCGCTTCTCCTCTGGCATCCCTTTCGTGTTCGGTTCCGCGCCTTAGCGTCGGCGCAACAGGCGTTTGATGCAATGCAGCTTGCCTTCCGCGACGAGTTGCTGGGTATAGGATACGGACAGGCCCATCCGCTCGGCTACGACCCTTAACTTCAGTCCTTCGACCGTGTGGAGCGTAAGTGCGAGCCGCGTCCGCTCGGGCAGTTCGGCCATGCTCTCCAGCACGATCCGCAGTTCTTCCCGCAGCGAGGTCTCGGCCTCTGGGGACGGGGCATCGTCTGCCACGCTCTCCGCGATGTCGGGTAAAAAACGGTCGCCGCGCAGCAGCTCGCGTTTCCTCGCGCGTCGTCCGTCAAGCGCGAGATTACGGACGACACGATAGAAGTAGCGCAGAGGCTCGCTCAGGGACTGATGTTGGGCAATGGCCGAAACCCGCTCCCAAGCCTCTTGCACAACGTCCTCTGCTCGTGCGTGGTCTTGAACGATTCCGTTGGCGTAGCTCACCAGTGCGCCACGATGGGCAATGTAGAGGGCCAAAAGCTCTCGCTCACGACGCATGGTTTCGAGCATTTCCTCGCGCTTCGATCGCCGGGTGGCAAGGGAGCAGAGCGAATGCCTGTCTTGGCCGAGCATGGAGCTGGCGCCTTTGACACGGCATGCCGACAGAGCTGCAATACGATTAATAATGATTCGCAGTGCTCGGTTAGCATCGATTTACGGTCGGAACAATGGCGCTCTGCCTGAGGACGGTGTCGGCGTCGAGGTCGGGCCGCGGTCTTCCGGCTTGAAGGTGCAGGGTTTCGCGCTGGGCGCTTTTGACGACGAATGGTTCGACGGTGAACCAGAGCGCGATCATCTTAGGCGGAAGCACGGCGCTTCCGTCTAAGACGAGAATCGCCCTCTAAAGGTGTTCCAGGCGAAGTCTTCTGTTGCGCGGGGCGTCGCCGTCTCTTCTATGCTCCGACGGCTTCCAAAATAACGCCTGGATCATGTCGCCCATGATCATGTCGTCCATGAGCGGTCGAATACGCTTAGAACCTTACCCTGATGCCCAGCGTCGCGTTGAAGGGTTGCCCTACGGTCACGCGGTTCGGCCCATTTGCACTGGTATAGTACGCTTTGTCGGTAAGATTCTGAAGTTGAAGCCGGGCCTGCAGGTTTTCCGTGAACTCGTAGGATGCCCCGAGATCGAAGCGGACATAATCCGGCAGGTCTGGTGGCGATCCTCCTTCGGTGCTCGTTGGCTTCTCGCCCTCGTAGACGGCACCTCCAAAAATCCGCAGACCGTCCAAGGGACCCTGTGTGAAGCGATAGGCAGCGCGGAGGGAGGCGGCATGGCGCGGCACATTCCGCAACGCGGTGCCGCTTGGGATGCCACTGTCGTTGCTCGCAATCTCGGCATCCGTGAAGGCGTAGGTCACACCGAGGTTGAAGTTGTCGAAGACTTCGCCTGACAGGTCGAACTCGACCCCCTGGCTGCGGACTTCGCCCAGGTTGGTCACGGCGAAGGGATCGGCGGGATCAACGTCGATGACGTCTTCCTTTTCGATACGAAAGACGCCGAGCGTACCGGTCAGCCGTCCATCGAATACGTCTAGTTTCACGCCGGCTTCGAAGCTGCGTCCCGTCTCGGAATCGACCTGCTCGCCGTTCGCGTCTCGCACAGGGGCACGGCCCGGCGGCGGACGATAGCTCTCGGAGTAGGAGGCATAGAGGCCGATCTGCTCGATAGGCTGATAGACGAGACCCGCCCGTGGCAGGAAAGCGCTGTCCTTGAAGTCTTCGTCTCGCGCATCGGTGACCACGGTGCCGGCATTGAACGCGGTCGTGACCTCGCTCGACAGCCAAACGGATTCCCAGCGTGCGCCGAGCAGCAGCTTCCATTGTTCGCTCAAGTCGATCTGGTTTTGTGCGTAGAGGGCGATGGATCGCGCCGTGAAGTCGGAGTCGAATCTCGAACTCCCGAGTGCAGATAGCTCCCTGTCGATTCCCGGCACCTCCAGGGGAAAATCCGGGTTGAAGGCGTCGACGAACGCTCCCGGCCCCCCGCGGAAGGCGAGTATCTCGCTTCTCCGGTAGGCGGCGTCCAGACCGAACAAAAGCGTATGACCGACGGGTCCCGTCGCGAGTTCCGCCACCAGTTCCGGCTGAGCCGTCAGGAACAGTTCCGTCCCGTCGTTGGTAATGCGGACCGGGGAGACTTGCGAGCCCATGACGGCGCTCGGTTCGACGCCTTCGCTCAAGAGGTCGCCATAGCCCGCGTAGAGCCCTAGTCTCGCCGTCACGGCGTTCGACAGCTCGCGGTCTATCCGAAATGTACCCGCCAGAACATGGGAACTCTGGTCCTCGCCTTGATCCTCGCCGAGGAAGAAGTCTCGGGGCAGGTCCAGGTCGCCGTCGACGAAGAAGGTGCCGCGATCGAAGGTGTCTTTCCGATACTGGTACAGCAGTTCCAGGTTGGCGACGGTCTTTTCGTCGACTTCCACGTCGACCACCGGCGATACAAAGAACAGCGACTTGTCGAAGTCCTGCCGGAAGTCCCGCTCGTACTCGGCGGCGGCGTTGAAGCGATAGCGCGCGCGGCCCCCTTCGTCGATAGGGCCGCCGCTGTCGATGGTCGCCCGAACGTCGCGATAGCGGTCGCCCTCGCCGGCGAACCCGCTGCCGCCACTCACCTCCGCTTGATGGAAGGGCTCCGACAGCGGCTGTTTCGTGACGATGTTAATCGCGCCGCCGGGTTCGGCACGGCCGAACAGCGTGGCCGTGGGGCCTCGCAACGCCTCGATACGCTCGACATTGGCGGTGTCCAGGGTGGCGGGTCGCCCGAGTCGATTTCCGTTGAGGAGAACGTTGTCGCCGACGAAGCCGCGTGCCAGATAGGCGTCGCCGGTTAGGCCGCCGATGTTATTGTCCCGCTGAATTCCAGCCAGAAAGTCGTAAGCGTCGGCCACATCCGTGGCGCCTGCGTCCTCCAGGGTTTGGCGCGTAATGGCCTGGGTGGACTGCGGCGTCTCGATGATCGGCGTGTTCGTTCGGGTCGCGCCGAAGGAATCGGGCGCTGCATAGCTCTGCGTCAGGGTACCGGGCAGGACGGCGTCGACCGTGACGGCCTGCAACCGAAGCGGTCCGTCGGTCTCCGCCGCAGGCTCCGCTTGACTGACGATCAGGGCACCGCCTGTGCCGATGCGCAGCGACAACCCGCTGCCGGCCAACAGGCGTCGCACTGCTTCCTCTGGCGCCATGGTGCCCGACAGGGGCGGGGCGGCCTTGCCGGCCACCAGGGTCTCTTCGGCGATGATCGTGATGCCGGTCTGCTCCGCGACCTCGACCAGCGACTGTCCGAGTGGCTGAGACGGCAGGTCGAGCGGAACCGCTCGACTGTCTTGTGCCGCGCCAAGCGAGCTGTGTGACACGAGCAGCAACAGGGACAGGACCGTACCCATTGCCAAGCTGCGGATCGACCGAACGCACCCAATTTTCAAGAGTCTTCCCCCCAATAGATATGAATGCGTCGCAATCGCATCCAATCCAACGACGCTTTAGGGAGGGAAATCGTCACCCCTCTGCCGGACTTTTCCTGCGGGGTGGTAACTTAGTCGCCGGTTTCCCGAGCTTTGCGATCGATCATGATGACAGGGCCGGGCAGGTGCCGGATCGCAATCGGCAGGGCCTCGCCGAGCGCTGCGAGCAGGCCCTCGATGTCGCCGGCGTCGAACACCGCCGTGATCTCCAGTTGTGCCGCCGCGTCGTCGCGCAGGAAAATCCAGTCTTCATGATGGCGATTGGCGTCTGCCACGACCTCGGACAGGCGGGCACCCGTATAGACCAAGCGGTTGTGCCGCCAGAGGCCGACCGCGTCGGGTCTGATCGCCGCGATGTCGCCGAGCGCGCCTTGATTGTCGGCGAAGATCTCCTGACCGGCCGACAGGCGTGCCGAAGTCGTGGCCTCCTTCGCCCCTGCGGTGCGGACCTCCACCGTTCCCTCGGCTACGGCGATGCGCAGCCCGCTGTCTCTGTAACGCAGGTCGAAGGCGGTGCCGAGCGCTTCGACGCGCGTGTCGCCGGCCTCGACGACGAAGGGACGGGTCGGGTCGCTTGCGACCTGGAAGAAGGCTTCGCCGGAGCGTAGCCGGACAAGCCGTAGCGTCTCCTCCAGCTCGACCGTCACGCGGCTGCGGGCGCCGAGCGTGACGCGACTGCCGTCGGCGAGAGCGACGCTACGCGTTTCCGCGATCTGCGTTTCGAAGCGTTCTCCACCGGAGAACGGCAAGCCCGGGAGGCCGGTCAGCAGCACGGCGAGAAGCAGGGCCGCGATGACGGCCGAGCCTCCGGCGAAGCGCAAGGCCCGCCGTGGTCTGCGGCCATCCCGACTTGTCCGGCCAGCCCAGGCGATCAAGCGCTCGCGCGCGAGCGGTCGCAAGCTGCGCGGGGATAGGGCGCTTCTCTCGATCCCGCCGACCTCGCGCCACAAGGCCGCCGCGCGTTCGTAGGCGGCGCGATGCCTGGGGGCGGCAGCGAGCCAAGTCTCGAACGCCTGCCGTTCCGCCGGCGTCATCTCTCCAGCCTCGATCCGGGCGTGCCAATCGTGCGCTGCGACCCGGATGGCCTCTATCGTCTCGTCTCTGGACTCCACTGGATCCTGTCTCAAAAGATACCCGCTGTAGAATGGCTGCCCACAGGTCGTAGGGCGCCTGCTTCTCCAAAGACCTCGATCATCCCTCGGCCAAGACCGCATCCAGGTCGATCATGGCGCGCGCGACGTGCTTTTTCACGGCCGTTTGCGACAGACCCGTTTGCCGCGCGATTTCTGCGAAGCTCAGGCCCTCGATCCGGTTCAGCACCAGCATGCGGCGCCGCTTCGCGGGCATCGCGTCGAGGGCTGTCGCGATCGCGGCGATCTGTTCCCTCGCCGCCAGAAGGCGCTCGGGCGTGACTTCGTCGCCCTGTTGTTCGGCGGCAACTCCGTCAACGTTCTGAGGCTCGGTCCGCCGCGCCGCCTGGGATCGCTTCTCCGAGACCGCGATGTTCTGTGCGGTGCGCCAGAGAAAGGCTTTCGGATTCTCTATGGAGCGGAAGTCCTTATGCGCCGCGACGCGGGCAAAGGCGATCTGCGCTATGTCCTCGGGTTCCGGCGGTCCCTGCCCGAATGTGGCCGCAAGATAGCGGCAGAGGTCGCGCCAGTGATCCCGGTGCAGGCTGGCCAGGGCGGTCGCGTGCCGAGCCTGCTCTGACGCGGAGGGAAAGGCGCTCAGGCCGGTGCCGGACCCTTCGCCGGCTGCTCCTTTCGGCAAGGTTTCGGCAGTCAGGTCATCCATGTGCGACCGCGCCGCCGGCTGCCCTCGAAAGTGCAGGCAAGCCGAGAAGCGGAGACGGCCGCGCCTCGCGACCTGGGGCAGGCTGCCGCGGACGCTTTCTCCCGACCAACCGCATCGGCTAGCCTTGCCGTGATGCCTCTCCTGCATCGCTGATCAGCGGCCAATAGGCGCGATGCCTCTGGTTATCCCAGCCTTCGATCTCGATCCAGAGGCGGACGCCCTCCAGCGTCTCCGGCAGGTGGACATGGCCGTTGCCGATACCGTCGGCGCCTTCGACCACTGCGCTGTCGAGTTCCTCGCCGTCTCGGTCGGATAGCCCAACCCGGATGAAGCGGGCATCGCGAAAGCGCCCGTCGGCGATCTTGGGATAGACGTCCATGTGGGCGCCGGGGCGCACTGGCGGCAAGTCGGCCTCCAGAAGTCCGGCGATTGCAACGGCTCCGATATCGAAGGGGCCGGCCGTTTGGGTTTCGAACTGCCTGCCTTTGTCGCCCAGACCTTCGGCACCGAGGGACAGCACCAGAGCGCCGCCCGCGCAGATGCCGGCGACGACCAGGATATTGACGTACTTCAGGGCGCCCATGGGGCCGCCCCAGGGCTTGATCCAGTTCCAGCCTTTTCTCACCGCCGCGGCCAGCTTCGTGCCTGCCAGCAGCGTACCGGCGGCATGCCGCGTACGCTTGAGATAGATGATCAGGCCTGAAACCGTCAGGAAGCTGATGATGGCGCCCCCCAGGAACCAGACAAGTTTGACGGTCAGATCGGCCGCCCCGCCCTTGGCCCAGTTCCCGTAATGCAGCGGGTGCATCGCGGCATCGACGCGCTGGCCAGCCGTCCAGTCTTCGGACAGGTGGGCACCCATGATCTCCGCCGTGAAGGGATTGACGTAGATCCTGTTGGCACCGCCATTGATCAGCACTTCACCCCTGTCGCCGAAGACGCTGAAGGGCTGGTCGGCGGCGTCCGGCGGAAGAAGCAGCGTTACGCGCATGTCGGGATAGGCGGTCTGAACGGCGGACACGATCTCGGCGCCGGAGCGCCGCTCGGGCGTCTCGGGCCCCAGCAAGTTCAGTTCGGCCGTCGTGATGGTCGGCGGCGTCGGTCGCTCGGCGATGATGTCCGGCACGCCGGCGGCGCTGACCAGCGGGTCTTGATAGAACCACCAGGTTCCGGTCACCCCGATGATCAGCAGGAACCAAAGCGACCAGAGAGCCGTCAGGCGGTGCAGATCGCCTAGCCAGGTGCGCGCATCGCGATGGAAGCGGGGGCGGCGCAGGAAGCCGCGCCAGAACTTTTTGTAGGTGATCAGGCCTGTGACGATGGAGATCAGAAGCAGGACGCCGAAGAAATTGACGAAATAGCGCCCGACCACCGGCAGGAAGAGGTTGGTGTGCAGGATGTTGATGAACTGGCCGACCGTGACGAAGGGGGTGTCGCCGATCACCTCGCCGGTGAACTGGTTGATCCAGACCGAACGGAACCCACCGTCGGGAACGGCCACGAGAGCCGAGGCAGCTTTGCGATCCGTCATGACGGCGGTGTTCAGGCTGTTCACGCCGACGTCGGGATAGGCCTCCAGCAGGTTGTCGTAGAGCACGCCCGGGTTGACCCGCTCCTCGCCTGGGGAGATGCGCATTTCGGAGTGGATCAGCCAGTCGATCTCGGCATAGAGCACGGTGATCGTGCCGCTGATCATGACGACCGCCAGCAGGATCGTGAGCCAGAGTCCCGACGCCGAGTGGATCAGGAAGGCGATGTTGGAGGCCGTGCGCTTGCGCTTCGGACGTCCGCGCGCGGCCGCACCCCTGTAACCGGCATCCGTTTGACCCAGGGACTCAACGGCCATCGTGGCCCTCCCGCTATCCGACCCAGAATTCCATGATAATGCGAGGCACTCGCACTCTTGGGCTTTCTTCTACTGTGATCGGCGGCGTCTGACAACGTTCCGCTACCAGGGGTGAGGCGAAAGAGCCGCGACCGCGTGCCGCAACCCTGGCTTCCAACTCTCCTGGGTTTCGGATCCGAACAAGATCGCCTTTTAGAACTCGAACCCCATGTAGAGCCCGAACGTGCGAGGTTCGCCGGAGATGAGAACCCGGCTGCCGTCCTGCTGGGGGAGGCGGCGTGTCGCATAGTCGTTGTCGAAGAGGTTGCGGACGAAGAAGCCGGCGTTCCATCTGTCGTGGTCGTAGGTGATCTGGGTGTTGACCAGAAAGCGCGCATCGGCTCTGGCGGCGAGATCGTTGTCGGCATCGACGAAGGACACGCCGGTGTAGGATGCGTCGGCCCCGACGGAGATGCCGTTGTCGAAGAAGTAGGTCGCGCCGAAGGCCGCCGTCACCTCCGGCGCCGATTGGAACTCGTTGCCCGACAAGTCCTGGCCGCCGCTTTCGAAGTCCAGGAACTCCGTGCGCACCAGACCGATCGAGCCGAAGACGTCAAGCTTAGGCGTCACCATGGCTTCCAGGGATGCCTCGGCGCCGTAGAGCCGAGACTCGCCAGCGTTCACGATATCGAAGTCGCTTGAGTTTCCCGAGGGGCCACGGACCGGTACCTGCTGGTCGGTCCAGTCGGTGTAGAAGAGGTTGGCGTTGGCGGTCAGCCTGCGGTCGAAAAACTGGCTGCGCAGGGCAAGCTCGTAGTTCCAGGTGAACTCCGGATCGAACTCGTTGACCTGCTGGTTGAAACCATTGACCTGGGTGCCGCCGGCCCGGTAGCCACGCTGCACGGTGAAGCTGGTGGCGATATCGGGCGTCCAGTCGTAGGTCAGGCCGACCTTGGGCAGGAAGGCGGAAAAGCTCGCGTCGGTCTCGTTTCGATCGTTCGGCAGCGGGATGGGCGAGGGGATGGCCGGGTCCAGCGTTGCGACGGTGCGGATGTCGTTGTCCACGGTTTCCCGGTCGTAGCGTCCGCCGAGCGTGAAGGTCAGGCCGGGCAGGAGCCAGTCGACGCTGATGTCGGCCTCCCCGAAGAAGGCGAAGTTCTCCACCTCGGTTTTTGAGTTCGACTCTGCTTCCAGAAATACGCCGGGCGGGGCGAGGTTAGTGAAACGGCTCGCCGGATCCCGGGTAAGGTTGAAGAAATCCCCCTCGGTCTGCGTGTAGAACAGTCCGAGGACGCCGCTGAGGTCTTCGCCTTCGTAGCGCAGGCGCAGGTCCTGCTCGAACACCGTCTCGTCGCTGCTTCTATCGAGAAAGCCGAGGTCGTCGGCCGCCGGGCGGTTCCGGTCGGCAACGCGCTCGTAGTCGAGGGTGTAGTAGTTGGTCTCGGACTCGAGCGAGAAGGCCTCGTCGATCCGCCAGGTCAGCCGTAGGCCGCTGTTGCGGTGGAGGGAATCCTCATCCGCCTCCAGGTTGGAGAGGTTGACGCGGTCGTCGGGGAAGAAGGCTTCCTCGATGAAGTTGCTGCCCCGAGAGCTGTCGGTCTGGGAGAAGGAGGCGATGATCTCCAGGTCGTCGGTCGGATCGATGCGCAGCTTGCCGCGCAGGTTGGTCTGCTCGCGGGCGTCGTAGTCGTCTTCGTTCCGGGTCGGATTATCGACGAAGCCGTCGGTCTGCAGGCGGTCGGCAGAGAAGCGGAGGGCGAGACGGTCTTCGATCAGCGGGACATTGACCATGACCGCACCGCCCAGCGTGGCGCGCGAGCCCACCTCGCCGCGGCTGCGCAGCTCCAGGTCGTAGGTGGGGTCGTTGCTGCGCAGGACGATGGCCCCGGCCAGGGCGTTGCGCCCTTGCTGGGTGGACTGCGGGCCGCGCAGCACCTCGACCTGCTGCAGGTCCCAGGAGCTGTAGGGCCCGCTGAAGGTTCCGACGTTCGTCAGGGCGACGCCGTCGACCTGGGTCGAGACGAGTTGGCCGCCGCCGGCGCCGGCCGCCGGACCGCGCTGGTCGATGCCGCGGATGGAAAAGCCGCGTTCCTGGGGGCTTTGATTGACGTTGGGGATGCGCTCGATGGCGTCGTAGAGATCGAAGTCGCCGCGTCGCTCCAGCTCTTCGCCGGTCTGGATCGCCACGCTCTCCGGTGTGTCCTGCAGCGTGCGGATTTGCAATTGCCCGCGCACCACCAGCGGATCGAGTACGAAAGGTTCCCGTGGCGCCGGGACGACAGCTTGCGCAAGCTCTTCGACGACGACCGTTTCCCCTGAACGGCTGTAGGTCAGTCCGGTACCGGCCAGGAGGCGCTGCAAGGCTTCCTCATCCGTAAGGTTGCCGCTCACCCCGGAGGTAGTGCGGCCCCTCGCGAGGGCGCCGTCGAGGGTGACCTGCAAACCGGACTGTTGGCCGAAGAGGGCCAAGGCGCCGGTCAGCCCCTGCGCCGGGATATCGAAGGTCCGCTGCGTTTGAGCGGTCTGGAGATCTAAAGGACCCCCACGGCTTGGATCGAGCGCGGGCCATGCTTGTACGGCCGCCGGTTCGAGCTGTCGCAGGCGAGTCTGCCAATCCTCTGCCTGGGCTTCGCCGGGAAGGTGCGCCAAGGCCGTCGAAATGGCGGCCGCCGTCACCGTGGCGAGACGGAGCCCGTGTCTTCGCGGAGAAGGCTCCTTCCTCGGCGCCTGCTGTCTTGTTTGCTTTCTGGCTTTCACATGATCCGCAGGCCTGACGTGCCCCTCGGCTTCCGCAGTCTCCATCTTTTGCATTCGATCCGTTTCCCCCATGGCACCCGAGCGTCGACCGGCGAGGCGCGCACCCGCATCGTCCATTGATGCGAGTGCGACGCACGCACTTGCTTCGTTGCAGCAACGACGGTGGCGGGGGGATTTTCAGAAAAAACAGCGAGGTGGTTTCTAGGCTATTGCGATATATGGATAAAATCGTGCTACGACCGTGAAACGACGAGGAGCCAGGGGGTCATCCGGCGGACCTTCGCGCCATGGGCACGGGCAATTGCGCGCAACGCTTCGACGGGATCGGCGAGATTGTAGACTCCGGTGACCGGAAGCCGCCCGAGTTCCGGATCGGTCAGGAGAATCCGCCCGGCGTAGTAGCGGCCCAGCCGGTTCACAACCTGTCTCATCGGTTGATCTTCCGCGACCAGCTGACCCTGCCGCCAAGCTGCGATCAGCGCCGGCGCCCGGTGGCCGCGCTGGACCTCCCCCTCCTTGCCGAGGCGCAGTGTGTCGCCAGCCTCCAGGTTGGCGGGCTGACTCTGTCCTGGGGCGCCCGGGCGATCGACCTCCAGGCGGCCCTTCTTGAGCGCGACGGTCGCTCCGTCGCCGTGAACGTCAAGGTTGAAGGACGTCCCGGCCACGCGTGCGCTGAGGTCCTCCGTCGTCACCTGAAAAGGCCGCGTCGGATCTCGCGCCACATCGAAAAAGGCTTCGCCGGCAAGCAGATCGAAGCGTCGCTCGGTTTCGCTGTAGGCGACCGTGAGAGCGCTGCCCGGTGCCAGAACGACGAGGGTGCCGTCGTCGAATCGCAGATCCCGTTGTTCCGCCGTCCCGGTTCGGTGGTCCGCATGAACTCTCAGCCAGAGATCGGGGGCCAGAATCGCAAGAGTGAGGCCGAGGCTGGCGACGAGAGCGGCACGGCGAAGGGTCTTCATGCTCCGAGAGGTCGGTCGACGGCCGCTGCCGCGCCGCGCCGCACCGCGCGGGCGTGGCACGTCGCTGGGGCGACGATCGTTTTTGGCGGGGTTACGCAGCGGCGTCTCCTCGATGAGGCGGGCTGTCCTTTGCGTCGCTGCCCAGGCTGCTTGGTTGACCGGACTTGCGTCCAGCCAGGCATCGAAGCGGTCGAGCAGATCCTGGTCGTCGGGCGTCTCCTGCAGGCGGATCAGCCAGTCCGTCGCTTCTCTGGAGGCTTTCTGTGCGTTTGCGAGGGATGTCTCGGTCATGCCTGTCGTCGTCGCCAGTCTTCCGGCCGCCGGAGGTGCGAAGTGTCACTCACGAAACGCTCCTGACATGCGTTTTTTCAGAAGGTCTTTCCTAGCGGGCAGAACGGCACACTCTCGCGCCGCGGGGAATACGGTCGAGGGGAATACGGTCGAGGGGAATGCGGTCGATGTGTCATGGCCAGCCCAGTCGGTGTTTGCAGTGTTGAACGCCTTCCGCGACCAGGACATGAGCCAGACCTACCGAAATGTCCAAGAAAGCCGCGATGTCCTTCAGCTTGCACCCGCCGATACGGTGCATCTCCACGGCGATGCGGGTGCGTTCGGGCAGTTCGTCGAGGGCCGTCATCACCGCGTCCAGCTGGTCCTTGTAGAGCGCGACTTTCTCCGGACTCGGGCCTTGGTCGGCGCGGGTCCCTAGTGCAACGTCGAAATCGCTGCCGGGCAGGATGCGCCGCTCGCGTTTAAGCCGTCGGCGGCCGTCCAGTGCCAGATTGCGGACGATGCGATAGAGATAGCCGAGTGGCTGTTCCAGATGGCGGGATGCGGCGGTTTCGTCGAACCGCAGCCAGGCTTCCTGGACCAGATCTTCCGCCTGTGCACGATTGCCGACGATACCGGCGGCATAATCGACCAGGGCGCTCCGGTGCGTTACGAAAAGACTGAGTGCTGTTCTAGAGCCCCGCACCCGCAAACAGCCCTCTCGCTTCTGTGCTTCCGATTTCGGGTGCGGCTCGTCGTTCCGCCGCTCCCAACGCGGGCCTCGGCCTAAGTCCCGGCCAAAGGGATCTCGACCGCTGCCGACCGTTCGGGCGGAAGGATATGTGTCTGTTCATCCGCTCGACTTTCGCGGTCTTGTTGCCGCGATCCTATTTCCAAGGAAAACAGCGTGCTGGCATCTCCTCTGTATTGCGAGTGAAAATCAATAGCAAGCAGATGGATCGAGTATCTCGCCGCCGCGCAGTCCAGCGACAGTTGTCACCTGGAAGCCGGCCGTGACGCGTTTCCGGCGGCTGGGCGCGTCTTCAGCTTCTGTAGCAAAAGTTGATTTGTCGAAACGCTTCAATGACGTGAGGCTGCTGAGTAGAGCTTTTGTTGGTTATCGAATGGACGTCTTAAGATAAGGGGAAGGCTCAAGACGTCCGGTCGTACCGTTCTTCAAGACGAAGTGGTCGCCGAAACGGCAAGTCAGTCTGTGAGGCAAAGCGAAGATTACGAAAAAAGCTGTAAAAACAGGGGTAAATCGGAAAATTGAAGGCGAATCGCTCTTGAATATGACAGGCTCAACTCCTTGGTATCACGTGGTTGCCGTGACTATGCCTCGTCATTGTGGGCAGTGGCGTAAGAATGACAGGGGAAACACGCAGCATTCTTCGCCCGAAACCTCCCTGGGATCATCCAATCGATGATCGGGAGCGTCGTTGGCATCTGGCGCTTTTCGAGGGGTGGGAAACTATTGCTCGAAAAGCTTTGAGACTTTAGATCTGCGTCGGGTCGATCCGACAGACGAGCGTGCTTGCAACCCTGCCTGTCGCAGGGGTGGCAGACTATTGGACGAGAAAAGCCCGAGAGGAGAGAGCGGCCGTGAGTCAATTGAGCGATTTGCGGCTTTACCGGGATGATAGAGCAGCAGTGACACTTCAAACGACACCCACGATCAACTCCCAGCTTGATCTGCGACTTGCGACCTTCGAGACTCTTGCCGAAGGTCTCGATTACGCGGCGCGCGGGGAAACCGGCTGTAACTTCTTCTCCGGTCGCGGTGCGCTTGAGGTGGTGCTGCCCTATGCCGACCTGCGCGATCGCAGTGTGGCGCTGGCGCTGCGGCTTTCCGCCTGCGGGCTGCCGCGTGCCAGTCGGGTCGGGCTGATCGCCACCACCTCCGCCGACTTCATGGTGTTCTTCTATGCCTGCCAGTACGCCGGGCTGGTGCCGGTGCCCCTGCCGATCAGCACCAACCTTGGCGGCCGCAGCGCCTACATTGAGCGGCTGCGCGCGATGCTGTCGGCGGCCGATGTGTCTCTCGCCGTAGCCGAAGCCGATACGATCGAGGAGCTGCGCGAGGCCTGCCAAGGTCTGTCGATCAAGCTGGTCGGCACGCCGGCCGATTTCTGGGATCTGTCGGAGGCGGGCGGCGATCTTCGCCCGCTGGGCAAGGACGAGCCGGCCTACATACAGTACTCCTCGGGCAGCACCAGCCTGCCGCGTGGCGTGCTGGTGACCCAACGCAGTGTGACCAGCAACGTACGGGGTATCGCCCGCCACGGCCTAGCGCTCGAGGTTGGTGATCGCTGCGCCTCCTGGCTGCCGCTCTATCACGACATGGGGCTGGTCGGCTTTTCCATCACGCCGCTGCTCGGTCAGTTCTCCGCCGATTACCTACCCACCTCCGCCTTTACCAAGCGCCCGCTGCTCTGGCTCCAAATCATCTCGGACCACGGTGCAACCATCTCCTTTGCGCCGACCATGGGGTACGACCTCTGCGTACGGCGTGCCGCGAAGGCGCAAGGGGGGACGTACGACTTGTCCTCTTGGCGCGTCGCGGGTGTTGGGGCGGAGATGATCCGGGCGGAGGTGCTGGAGCAGTTCGCGTCTCACTTCAGTCCCTTCGGCTTCGACCGGCGCGCCTATCTGCCGAGCTACGGCTTGGCCGAAGCGACCCTGGCGGTGAGTTTCGCGCCTTTGGGGCGCGGCCTGAAGACGGATCGTATCGACCGCCGTGCCTGCGAGGTTCTGCATCAGGCACTTCCCGTAGCCAAGCTTGGCAACGGATCGGCAAAGCGGGCGCGGACCGTCGTGGTTTGCGGACATCCGCTGCCCGATCACAAGGTCGAGATCCGCGGCAGCGGCGGCCGGGTTCTGCCCGAGCGGGAGATCGGCCGTATTCACGTTCAGGGTCCCAGCCTGATGGAAGGCTACTTCCAGGATCCGGCGGCAACCCGCGGTGCCATGAGCGAAGACGGGTGGCTGGACACCGGAGACCTTGGATATCTGGCCGACGGCGAGCTGGTGGTGACGGGTCGCCAGAAGGATCTGATCATCAGCAACGGTCGCAACATCTGGCCGCACGATCTGGAATGGGCGCTGGAGAAACTGCCTGATCTGCGGACGGGTGGCGTTGCGGCCTTCTGCGTCGACGACGACGTCAAGGGCGAGCGGGTGGTGATCGTCGCCGAATGCCGTTTGAACGACGAGGAGGCGCGCCAGGCCCTGGTGCGGGACATGCAGGGCGCAAGCCGTGTCGTCGCGGGCGTCGACCCAGAAGTCATGCTGGTGCCGACCCGCTCGCTGACCTTCACCTCCTCGGGCAAGTTGAGCCGGGCGGCGGTCAAGGCCAGCTACCTCGGCGATCGGCTGGAGCCTCTCAGCCTGGGCCGCCCGGCAGCTCCCGTGGTGGCGTTGGAGCCCGTCCGCTCCGCGACCGACAGCGGCTGAACGCGAATGACGACCTACGCGCAGGCCAAGGCGTCGGTGCTTGCCAAGGCACCGGTCGCAATGACCGGCGCGAGCGGCTTCATCGGCCGCGCGCTCGTCAGGCGCCTGCGCGACCGGGACGTACCCCTGCGGGTGCTGCTACGTCGTCCCGATCCGGAACTCGAGGCGCTCGGCGTCGAGGTGGTGCAGGGGGCTCTCGACAGGGACGACAGTCTGCGCCGTTTGCTGGAGGGCGCTACGACACTGGTCCACTGCGCCGGCGCCATCCGGGCGCGCCGGCCCGCCGATTTTACCGCCGTCAACGAAACCGGGACGGCGCGGCTGGTTCGGCTCGCGGCGGAAAGTGCCGCGCGGCCCCGCGTCCTACTGCTGTCCTCCCTCGCGGCACGCGAACCGGGCGTCTCCGCCTACGCGGCCAGCAAGCGGGGCGGGGAGGAGGCCTTGCTCCGCGAGGCCGCCGGATTGGAACATTTCTGTCTGCGCCTGCCAGCCGTCTACGGTCCGGGCGACCGCGCTACCTTCGGGCTGTTTCAGCAGCTCAGCCGCGGTGTCGGGATTCTGCCGGCGCCCCTGACCAACCGCTTCTCGCTTCTCTACATCTCGGATCTGGAGAAGCTGGTCGAACATCTGCTGCGCCAGAGCGCTTGGTCCGGCGGGATCGCGGAGGTGGACGACGGCCGACCCGGCGGTTACGCCTGGGGCGAGCTTCCGGAGATCGCTGCGCGGCAGCTCGATCGGCGGGTTCGCGCGGTTTCGATTCCGCGCTCTCTGCTCTGGGCAACCGCCACGGGAAGCGAGGGGATCGCCGCCCTGTTCGGGCAGGCCCCGATCTGGACACGAGGCAAGTTGAACGAGTTCTCTCATTCCGACTGGGTCAGTCGCGGACCTGGGCCGACGGAGGTGGAAGGATGGCAGCCGGAAGTGCAACTGGACCAAGGGCTTGTAGCAACTATCTCCTGGTATCGGGAGGCCGGATGGCTGTAACCGACGACCTGTATCGATCACCGGGAGTCAAGCCTTGACGCCCTTTTCTCCATTCCTACAATCCCGGCGAATTGCGGCAGGATGGTTAAAGCGAATCCGAAATGGTTGAGGCCGATCACACAGCTACCTTTGAAAGCATTCGGAATATATTGGAGCGCTATAATGCCGACGGCATCGAAATCACGCCCTCCACGAAACTGATGTCCGACCTGAACATCGATTCGGTGGCAGCTATGGATCTGATAATGGAAATCGAAGATCGTTTTGAGATCGACATCCCAGTCAACATGGTCTCCGACGTAGAGACCACGCAGGATCTGGTTCAGATTGTCGTCGCGCGGACGGAAGCCCAGGCATGACCGATATTTTCGACAAGTATGGCGACATCGCCGTCCGCCGCGACCGTCTGCTCGACGCCGGCGCGGATCCCTTCAATGTTTGCCTTGAGGAGGTCTATTCGCCGACCGAAGCCAAGGTGAACGGCCGGCGCACTATTCTTGCCGGAACCAACAACTATCTTGGTATTACTTTCGATCCGGACTGTATCGAAGCGGCGGCGCAGGCCATCCGTAAGCATGGCACTGGAACGACCGGGTCGCGCATCGCCAACGGCACCTATGCCAACCACCGCCAGCTCGAGGACGAGCTTGCCAGCTTCATGAACTGCCGCTACGGGCTCGGATTTCCCACGGGCTATCAGGCCAACCTCGGCATGCTGGTCGGCCTGGCCGGTCCGAAGGACGTGATGCTGATCGACGCCGACTCCCATGCCAGCATCTACGACGGCGCGCGGCTCAGCGGCGCGACAATCGTGCGCTTCCGCCACAACGATCCCGCCGATCTTGACCGCCGTCTCAGCCGCCTCGAAGGCGAGGGGCAGAGCCATCTGGTGGTCGTGGAGGGCATCTACAGCATGCTGGGCGACCGTGCGCCGATCGCCGAGTTCGCTGAGGTCAAGGAGAAGCACGGTGCTTATCTACTGGTCGACGAGGCGCACTCGCTCGGCGTGCTTGGGCCGAACGGCCGGGGTGCGGCCGAGGCTGAGGGGGTCTCCGACAAGGTGGACTTCTACGTCGGGACCTTTAGTAAGAGCTTAGGCTCCGTCGGCGGCTTCGGCGCGTCGAACCACCCGCGTTTCGAAGTGCTGCGCTACTGCAGCCGGCCGTACATGTACACGGCCTCTTCCGCGCCGGCGAACGTCGCCTCGGTCGTCGCCGCCATCCGGCAGATCCGGAACGACTCCACCCTGCGCGATCGCCTCTGGCGCAACGCGGATCAGGTCTATCAGAGGTTGCTCGCCTTGGGCTTGAAGATCTGTGCGCCGATGAGTCCGATCATCGCCGTCCAGCTTCCCGACATCGAAACCGCCTACTACGCTTGGTCCCGCCTGTTGGAGGCCGGCGTCTACGTCAATCTGGCCGTTCCGCCGGGAACGCCGCATGGCGAGTCGCTGCTGCGCTGCAGTGTTTCGGCCGCCCATACGGAGGCGCAGATCGATCACATCTGCCGACAGTTCGAGGGCATCGCCCGCGAACTCGCCGCCCATGCGCCGCAAGCCGAGCCGGCTTCGGCGATGATGGCTCAGGCAGGCGACTGAATTAGCGACAAGAGCGGGACACGGGCTCGCGCAGCGGCTGTCGCAAAGGCGACAGGCTAAGGGGTAATCGAGAGAATGAGCGTCGACTTCACCTACGTCGAGGGCCAATGCAGCCATGTCGGCCGTCGGCGCGACATTCTGGCCAAGCACCCAGAGGTCAAGCAACTGATGGGCCGCAATCCCTGGACGGCGGCCTGGGTGATCGGCCTCGTGGCGGCTCAACTGGTTGTCGCCGGTTTGGCGGTCGACCTGCATTGGGCCTGGATTCTGGTCCTTGCCTACTGCTTCGGGGCCTTTCTCAATCACGCCCTCTATGTGCTGATCCACGAGTGCACCCACGGCTTGGTTTTCCGCAAGCGCAGTCAGAATAAGGTCCTCGGGATCGTCTGCGACTTCGCCTTGGCGATCCCCAGCGCGATGGCCTTCCGCAAGTACCACCTGATGCACCACAAGCATCTGGGCGAGCACGGATCGGACCCGGACATCGTCAGTCACGCGGAGGCGCGCTTGGTCGGTAGTTCGGCCTGGCGCAAGGCGGTGTGGATGTTCTTCTTTTCCATCTCCCAGGCCTTGCGGCCGATGATGGTGAAGGGCACCGAGTTCTGGGATCCCTGGATCGTCGCCAATGTGGTTGCCCAGCTCGTGGTCAATCTGGCGGTCCTGATCTTCCTCGGCCCGGCGGCACTGGCCTATCTGCTGCTCTCGACCGTTTTCGCGCTGGGCCTGCACCCGCTCGGCGGACGCTGGATTCAGGAGCACTACCTGACGGAGCCGGGGCAGGAGACCTACTCCTACTACGGCCCGCTCAACGCCGTCTGCTTCAACATGGGCTACCACAACGAGCACCATGACTTTGCCAACGTGCCCTGGAACAACCTGCCGCGACTGCGCAAGGCGGCCCCGGACTTCTACGATGGTCTGAAGTCCTATCGCTCCTGGACCGGAGTCCTGGTCAACTTCATCTTCAATCCGGCGATGTCGACCTACAGCCGGATCGTGCACACGCCGCCGACCGAGCCGCCGACCAAGCCGGCGCGTTCACGTCCCCGCCCTGCCGCCTCGACAGCTCAACAGGCTCCGTGAGCCGCCTGCCCGTCGGGCTCGTCAGCAATACTCTCAGTCTGAGCAACCGAGCCGGCGCGCTTCCCGCGGCTGCCTCCGACGCCTCGGTTCTCCATCGCCCGATCCAGGGGCTGAGCGGTCTGGCGGAGGCTCTGGACGACTTCGCCGCCGCCGGGACGGCCGTGATCGCGATCAACGGCGGCGACGGAACCGTCTCCGCCGTCTTGACCGAACTGTTTACGACTCCCCGGTTTCCTACCTTGCCGCCCCTGGCGTTGTTGCCCGGCGGCACGCTGAACATGTGCGCCGGCGATGTCGGTCTCCACGGGTCCAGGGACCGGGCGCTGGCGCGGCTGGTCCGCCGCGTCGAAGCCGGTAAGCTGACCGATACACTCGTTGAACGCCATGCCATTTGCGTCCGTCGCGAGGGCGAGCCCAGGCCCCTCTACGGCATGTTCCTGGCTCTCGGCAGTCTCTACCGCGCGATCCGCTACAGCTACGACGAGGTCCCGGGGCGTCAAAGCCATCCACGGCTGCACACCCTGCGGACGCTCGGGTCTCTGATTGTCCGTCACCTGGCGAACGGCGGTGCCTCCGACCGGATCCTGCGCGGCGATCGCGTCGGGCTTGGCGTCGACGGAGCGGAGGCCGAGGACGTTACCCTGATGCTAGCCTTAGCGACCACCCTGGACCGCCTGGTGCTCGGCTTTCAGCCCTACTGGGGAGGCGGCGATGGCGATCTTCGCTTCACGGCGCTCGGCCACCCGCCCGACCGCTTGATCCGACGTGCGCTCCGCGTCCTCTACGGGGGCGTCCGACGCCGCCTGCCGGGCGACAGCTATCGAAGCTATGCTGCGGCCCAGGTCAGGATCGGCCCGGGTCTGCCCTTCGCGTTGGACGGCGAACTCTACGAGACCGCGCCGGACGCTTGGCTCGAGCTGAGCGCAGCCGGCCCCCTGAGCTTTGTGAGGTGCTGATGGCCGAGCAGCAGGGGCAGAGCGCCCAGCTCTCCCGGATCGTCGAAGCCGAACTGCGGCAGCCCGTCTCCGACGCCGTCGTCGCGGTTGCCCAAGAGATCCGACGGCGCCACGGCGAAGCGGTTCTGGGCTGCCTCTTCTACGGCTCCTGCCTGCGCGACGGGCAGGACGACGGCCGCGTCCTGGACTTCTACACCCTGGTCGACAGCTACCGCGCCTTTCACCGGGGGCGCGTCATGGCCTTTCTAAACAAGCTGATACCGCCCAACGTCTACTATCTTGAGATGCCCTTCGAAGGCCGGACGCTGCGGGCCAAGTACGCCGTGGTCTCTATGGCTGCCTTGTTTCGCGACAGCTCGCCCGCCGCTCTGGTTCCGACCATCTGGGCCCGCATGGCCCAGCCCTGCGCCTTGCCCTACGCCCACGACGAGTGGGTGCGTGACGCTGTACGCGATGCCCTGGTGCAAGCGGTGCGGACCACCGCCGGTCAGACTCTCCCGCTGCTGCCGGCGCGTTTTTCCGCCAGCGATCTCTGGACCCGTGCCTTTCGCGAGAGCTACCGGACCGAGTTCCGGGCGGAACGTGTGGGGCGATCGGAGGTGCTGCATGGTGCTGCGGTGGAGCGCTATGCAAACCTCACCGAGGCGGCGCTGGCTGGCGAGGCGTGGCCGGTCGAGGTGGAGGGAGATCGCGAATCGATCGACGAGAGGCGCACGGCCCTGTTCGAACATGCGGTCGATCCCGGACGGCGCCGGCTGGCGGAGCGGCGTTGGTACTGGCGCCGTCAGGCGGGCCGTTGTCTGCACGTTCTCAGGCTGATCAAGAACGCGCACACCTTTACCGACGGCCTCGACTACGTGCTCTGGAAGATCGAGACCCATTCCGGCATCCGCACGGAGCCCACGGCCTGGCAGCGCCGCCACCCCTTGTTGGCCGCGCCCGGCTTGGCCTGGCGTCTCTACCGCAAGGGCGCGTTTCGCTAGAGCGTTTCGCTATCCGATCCAGACCGCGATCATGTTTGACGGAAGCCGATCTGCTTCCACCGAACAGGTAAATCGCATCTGCGGCGAGGGATCGCTCGCGACGCTTGTGGCTGTGCTCAATCGACGCGTTGAAACCTCAGCTTGCACAACGTATAAGCCAGGCTGCTTGTCAAGTATCTGGAATACAATGTGTTTCGCGCGCTCACAGGCCTGATCGCCTTTACCCTGCTATTGCGGGCGATGATCCCGGTCGGGTTCATGCCGGACCCGGCTGCGGCGCGCGAGGGCGTTTTCAAGCTTGTCATTTGCAACGGAAGCGGCTTCTCGACCATCACGCTCGACGCCAACGGCGATCCGGTCGAGACCGACCCCAACCACGAGACCGAGACGGCCTCCGCCTGTTTCTTCGCCCCGATCGGGCCGGCACTTCCGTCGAGCCAGGACCTGGTCCCGGTATCGCAAGTGGGGCTTTCGGGGCCGAAGCCCTGGTCGCCGATCCTGGCCGCCGGCCACCTGCGCTATCGGCCGACTGCACTACAGCCTCGGGCGCCGCCCCTGCGCTCCTGACCCTTCGTTGATGCCCGCTCTCGCGCCGGGTCGATCTCGTGCGTCTGCTCGACGCTTGCAGTCTCGGCACTAGGTTGGCGCGACATCTTCCGCCGGCGCGAGTCCATCGCGTCTTCGGGCACGACGAAGGCTTCTCCTGTCAAGATCCAGAGGTCCCGATCCGTCCATCCGGTGGCCTCTGCCTGTGTCTTCGGAGTCTCGGGAGCAAGTCATGTCCCCACTGCGCCGTACCTGGCGATACACACCTGTTCTCATCCTTTCCGTCTGCTCGTTTCACCTGCTTGTCCCTGACCCCGCGAAAGCGCAGGAGCCAAGTCAAACGACGAACGAGGAGGCCTTGTCAGACAGCCCAGTTCCGGTGCTATCGCCTGTGGAGGTGACGGCCCCGGCCGTGACGCAGACGCCGGCAGGGCCGGTCGACGGCTATCGGGCCTTGACCGCCGTCACCGGCACCCGGACCGAAACGCCGCTCGAACAGATTCCTCAATCCATTCAGGTCGTTCCGCGCTCCCTGATCGAGGACCAGCAGGACCAGACGCTCCAGGACGCTTTGGAGAACGTCAGCGGCGTGCGCACGCCGGCGGCCCAGGAAAGCCTGCTGAGTTCCTTCTTCGTGCGCGGTTTCGCTGCTGACCAATACTTCGATGGGACGCCGATCTTCGGGGCGACCAACGTCTTCGATACGGGAACTTTGGTGAACGTTGAGCGGATCGAGGTTCTGAAGGGACCCTCGGCCACGCTTTTCGGCGGCGGTACGGGCGCGCCCGTCGGTGGCCTCATCAACGTCGTTCCGCGGACGCCGGAGTTCGAGTCCTCCTATACGGCCGGCCTGCGTGCGGGCAGTTTCCGAACCTTCAACCCCTTCTGGGACTTCAACCAGCAGCTTGTCGAGGATCGGATCGCGTTCCGCTTTTCCGGCGACTTCGAGCGCGCCGACTCCTTCATCGATGCTGAGGAAAGCGAGCGTGTGTTGCTGGCTCCCAGCCTGCGCCTGACCCTCACGGAGGATACGGAGCTCCTGGTCCGAGGGATCTACTCTAGGAACGAATATCTCGAGTATTCCGGCCTGCCCGCCGACGGAGCCGTCGGCGGAGACTTCCCGATCGACCGCTTTCGCTTTTCCGGTGCAAGAGATACGCCTGACACGATCGTGCGTAATGCGCTCGTGCTGGCCCGTTTGACCCATGATTTCGGCGATGCGCTGACAGGTTCCGTCCAAGCCAGCTACTACGACAGCTACTTCAAGGAGAACAGCAGCTTCGCGTTGGGCGGTCCGATCAGCCCCGCGACGCCGTCGGTCTACGCAGTGTCCTCGGGCGTCCTCGAGACGGATGTCGAGCAATTCAATACCAACGCCAACCTGTCCTACGACTTCGACGTCGGCGGGGCGCCCAACACTTTGCTGGTCGGCTTCGAATACGACCGAACGGAGAATCCGGCTTCCCTCGACTTCCAGATCCTGGGCTTTCTCGACTACGCCGATGACTCCAGCGATTTCAATTTCGTCGCACCCGATGATCCACCTTTGATCTTGCAGGACAACGCCTACAGAACCTACGCGGCCTATGGTCAGCATCAGATTACCTGGTTCGACCGGCTTCATTTTCTGGGCGGCCTGCGCTGGACCCGGCTGACAATCGAGGAAAAAGAGCGCGGTCAGGACTTCACGGCGCACGAAGTCACGCCGCGTTTTGGCACGGCCCTCGATGTGACCGAGCAGGTCACCGTTTTTGCAGGCTATGGCCGTGGCTTCCGGGGCGTGCAGGCCTTTACCGGCGACGGCCCGCCGGAGCCCGAAGAGTCGGAGCAGTTTGAGGCCGGCCTGCGCTTCGACTTCGACCGCATCGGCTTGAGCGGCTCCGTCGCTGGCTATCAGCTGATCCGCAAGAACGTTCCCACCTTCGAGCCGGGCAATACCGGTTCTCAGGTTCAGACCGGCGAACAGAGGTCGCGGGGCGCGGAATTGGATGTCATCTGGCAAGCGACGCCGGAGCTGACCTTCCTGGCCAACTACGCCTACACCAACGCCAAGGTCACCGAGGATCTGCGTTTGCCCGAGGGCGATCGTCTGACCCGTATTCCGCGCCACAGCGGCCGCGTGGCGGCCCGCTACGATTTCCTGGACGGTCCTCTCGACGGTCTCGGTCTCGGCTTCGGCGTCAGCGCGGCTTCGAAGCGGGAAATCACGCTGGAGAACGACTTGGAGACGGAGGCCCATTTCGTTGCCGATGCTCAGCTTTCCTATGAACTGGGGCCCCTCGATGTTCGGCTATCCGTGGAGAACCTGACGGACGAAGACCACTTCGAGCCCTATCAGTTTCTCGGCCAGTCCGTCGTACGTCCGACCCAGCCGCGCTCCGTCTTCCTGAGCGTTTCCGCGTCTTTCTGAACCTGCCTCTTCATCTTCTAAAAGGATGACACCGTCATGACCATCACCCGACGCCTGTTCAATACCGGTTTGGCGGCCACGGCGGCTGCCCCCTTCGCTTTGCTGGCCGCTGCCGTGGCCCGTGCGGAAAAGGAGGCCGCTCACGAAATGTCGCCGGAACTGGAACAGCTTCTGGGCGGCCGCCGCGAGGGACATCTCGCGCTGCTGCTCTATCCCGAGTTCACGGCCCTGGACGTCTTCGGTCCCCACCACATGTTCATCAATCTCTGGGGGGAGACCACGCACCTGGTCGCCAAGACGGCCGATCCCGTTCCGACCGATACCGGTGTGTTGGTCCAGCCGACCACCACCTTCGCCGACTGCCCCGAAGACCTGCTGGTGATCTGCGTGCCAGGCGGCACGCTGGGCACCCTGGCCGCCATGCAAGACGAGGAGACGCTGGCCTTCCTGAAGGATCGCGCCAGCCGCGCCCGTTGGGTGACCAGTGTCTGCACCGGGTCTCTGGTCCTGGGGGCCGCCGGTTTGCTCCAGGGGTATCGTGCGACCTCCCACTGGTTGACCCATGACATCTTGCCGGAGCTGGGTGCGATCCCCGTGAAGGATCGCGTCGTCACGGACCGCAACCGCATCACCGGCGGCGGCGTGACCGCCGGGATCGACTTCGGGCTGTCCATCATCGAGGCTCTGCGAGGACGGCCCTACGCCGAGATGGTTCAGCTCTTCGCCGAGTACGATCCCGCGCCGCCCTTCGACGCCGGAACGCCGGAGACCGCGCCGCCCGAGGCCACGGCCGTACTGACCGAGATGTTCGAGTCCTTCCTGGTCGACACGCGGGAAGTCGCGCAGACCGCCATGACGCGGCTGTAGAGCGCGATCGTCTCAGGTGGAAGCGTTTGGCCTCCACCTGAGACGTGAATCGCCCTCTAAGACTTATGATGAGAGCGCGATCGCCTTAGGTGGAAGCGTTTGGCTTCCACCTAAGGCGATCCTGCTCTAGGCGCTGGCGTCGGAGGTCACTGCCTTGGAAGCAGCCGCTCGGGGGGAGGCGCCTTTCGGCCAACGCCTTTTGGAGCAGAGCCAGTCTCCGGGCTGTTCGCTGATCCAGGTTTCGTAGTGAGACAGGATCGCTTTCGTTAGCGCCAAGGCCGTCTCCCGCTCGTCGCGTGCTTCGGGGCAGAGGGGGATCGGCTTCATGAGGTGAATGCGAAAGCGCGCCCCCTCGCGCCGCTCCACCCGGACCGGGACCATCGGCACTTTCATGCGTACGGCCAGGCGAGCGGGGACCAGGGAGGTCATGGCGTCGATCCCGAAGAAGGGAACCAACTCGCCTTCGTCGGAGCGGGTGTCGATCAGCATGCCGATGCTGCGTCCCTTACCCAGGGCGGTCAGGCTCCCGCGGATCGAGTTGCGCTTTTCGATCAGCTCGCAGGCAAGACCGCGCCGCATGCCTAGGACCATACGGGCGATGTAGGGGTTTTGCTGCGGGCTGTAGATGACGCTGAGCGGCAGCTTCAGGCGATGGGCGATCACACCGGCGGCCAGCTCCCAATTGCCGATGTGGGCCGTGATGAACATGATCGGCTTGCCGTCCCGCAGCAGGGCTTCGACCTCGTTGTCGACCAGCAGTTCGGTGCCCTCTTGGTCGCTGCGGGTGCAGATCTTGCGCACATGCGGATACTCCGCCAGTACGCGCCCGGTCGCCGCCCAGCTCTGGCGCGCCAGGTCCGTGATCTCCCCCTGACTCTTGCCGGGAAAGGCAATGCTCAGGTTGCGGACCGAATGACCAAACTTCGAGAGGCGGGGCGCGTAGGACCAGACGAGCCGGTGACCGATTGCCGAGGCGATGCGCGGCGGAACGAGACGACAGAAGCCCCAGAAGGTTGCGAGACAGGCGTACTCGGCACCCCAGATCGCTTTTTTGATCAGCGGTGAGCGCTGTGCGGCTCGATCCAGCGAAGGCGTAAGGTAGGTGCGTGCCAAGGTCTTCTATCGCAGTTCTGTCTCGTGACAACCGTACGTATCCTTCGATGGATCGTACGCACGATTTAGGGATAGCGTTCCTGCTATTCGAGGGAGAGGAGGCTTTTGCGCGGCCTTCGGCCGACAGTTTCGAGCCGAGCGCCACCGGCTTTACATAGCAATATCACAGACCCGAGTCAGTGAGTGGAGGGAACCGCACCCTGCGGCGGCTGCCGGCCGGAATCCCGAAACAGAAGAACGCTGCCGACCAGGCTGGCCAGGGCCAGTGCCGGTCCCCAGGCCGCCAGCCAGGGCGGCAGGACACCCAGTTCGCCCATTGCCAGCGTCGCGCGTGCGAAGACCAGGTAGCCGAAGCTGATGGCGACGGCCGCCATGAAGATCCAGGCGACCGTGCGGCGGGCTCGCAGGTACTGGCCGAGCGAGACGACGAGCGCCACCATCAACAAGGGCACGAGCGCCGAGGCCAGCCGCTGATGGAGCCAGGTTTCGTAAACCTCGACCCGGCGCTGCCCGAAGGCGTTGTTGGCCGCCAGGGTGCGCATTTCGGCGAGATCCAGCTCCCGCGGTTCGACCGACAACTGCACGAGCTGATCCAGGTCCAGGCGTCCGGCCCAGAAGAGCGTGGCCCGCCTGTTGCTCTGCTGCGTCTGCGCGTCGTATTGGCGGACATCGCGCAGCAGCCAGCCGTCCTCGGTCGGCTCGGCCTCGGCGGCGCTCAGATGCTCGATCAAGGCGCCGGACTCGTCCCTGCGAAAGATAACCAGGCCGCTCAGCTCGCCGGAGCGGGCCGCCTCGGTCGGGATGCGCAGAAAGTCGGAGCCGCTGCGCAGCCAGACGTTGCCGGTGTCGTCTCCCAGTCTGCTGCTCTCGAAACTATCCATGCCCATGGCGCGCACCTTCTCCATCGCCGGCGGCACGGCCCAGTTATCGACGGCGAACTGCAAGCCGACCAGCAGCAGCGAGACCGGCAGCAGGCCGACGATCAGGCGCGCCGGTGAGGTCCCGGTACTCCAGATCACCTCCAGTTCATGGTGCCGAGCCAACTCGCCCAGGGTCATGATGGCGCCGAGCAGCGTGGCGATCGGCAAGAGGTGCGACACGAAATCGGGTAGCCGCCACAGGGCGAAACGTAGCAGCGCGGCCAGCTCGCCGTCCGCAGCGTTCAGCACGTTGTCTCCCCGCTCGAGCAGCTCGAAGCTCAGCAGGATCGTGACCATGCCGAAGAGCACCAGGGCGAATCTGGCGAGAAAGAGGCGCGTGAAGTAGAGGCTCAGGACGCGCATCGTCTCGCCTCTTCTCGGACCGGCGCCTCGGGCGTTTCGGCGGTTTGCGCCGCGGCACGCCCGGACCAGGCGAGGACGCTTCCGAGCGAGAGCCTCTGGGCGACCCGCAGGAACGCGATCAGGCTGACCGTCAGGAAGACCAGGAAGGGCAGCCACAAACCGAGGAAGGGATGGGCCTCCTCCGACTCCACAAGGTTTTCGCCGAAGTTCAGGACCTCGTGGTAGCCGACCAGGGCGACCACACCGATGGCGATGCCGACCAGGCGGCCGCGTCCCCGGTTGCGCGTGCCGAGCGCGAGGGGCACGGCCAGAAAGGGTAGGGCGAAGACGGACAGGATCCTGACGATCCTGCCGTGGAACTCGGCCACCATGTCTGCCGAGCCGACCTCCGCGTTGGGGACGTGTCGCTGCTGCCAGAGCTCCGTCAGGGTCATCTCGCGCTCGTGGCTGCCCCGCGGCGGGTAGAGCGTACTGGAGCCGTCCGCCAGGCTCGCGGTGCGGCTCTCGAAGCGCAGGGTGCCCTTTTCGACCGGGCCGGCCTCGCCTTCGTCCTGTCCCGAGCCCGGTGCGGCGCCCGGTCCATGCAGCAGTACGCCGTTCCGCAGGACGACCGCTGGGGCCCGTCCCTCCTGGCCCACCACCAGAAGGCCTTCCTCAGCCGTCACGGCGCTCCAGGCGCCGTCATCGTTCTGGGTGTAGAGGAAAACGCCTCGGAACTGGCGGCGGTCCGTGGAGATCTCCTCGGCCAGAAGCGTGGTGCCCTCGACGCTGGTGAAGGTGCCGGGCTCCAGGATCGCCTGGATCACCGTTCCGGTCGCCGTATGCACCATGGATTTGTAGGCGTAGCGGCTGTAGGGTTGCAGGTAGCCCAGGGTTACGACGGAAACGGCCGCGACGCAAAGGGCGACCGCCATGCTGGGTCGCAGCAGTCGATGCAGGCTAACCCCGCTCCCCAGCAGGGCGTCCAGCTCGCTATCGCGGTGCAGCCTGCGAAAGCCGATCAGCACGCCGAGAAAGAAGCCAAAGGGCAGCGCGAGCCCGATGTAGTGGGGCACGAGGTAGGTCAGCATCTGCACCAGAACCTGCAGGGGCCCCTCGGTGCCCAACGCAAGGTCGAGAAGTCGGAGCAAGCGTTCTACCAGCAGGACCAGCAAGGCGAGCAGCAGCGTCACCGCGAAGGGGCGCAAGGTCTCGCTCAGAAGATAGCGGTCGAGGGTTTTCATGGCTGCGGTTCGCTGGCGGCGCGGGCCGGAAGCTCCTGCGCCGAAAAACAGACTCCTTCGAACGTCGTTGGGGGTCCGTTGGACCTGGTAGGGCCGACCCCGTGACGTGGGAGGCCGAGGCCGGGCTTGCTACGTCGAACGCGTTACCTGTCGAGTTCGTGATCTGTCCGGTGCGATCCGCGCCTTGCGAGCGACCGTGCGCGCACTCGCTCCGCCAACCGGCCTTGCGGCGAGCAGTCGAATCTCGACGGACCCGCCAGCTTCAGCCGCGCGCACCCTGCAACAGGCTTCGCGGCCTGTCGACTGTTATTCGCGGGACGAAATCCGGATGGTTTCGCGCGTTTGGGTCGGTTTCAGCTCTCCTTTCTCTTCGCAGTAGCTTCGTGCGCTGACATCGATGCGCCAGGCGCCGTCTTGGCGGCCGATTCCGTAGAACTGGCAGAGCGCCGCTGGCCGGCCGTGACTGGCCAGCGCAGAAGCCGAGGGGACTCCGCAGACCGGCACCGGACCGTTCGGGCCCGGGATCTCGGCCCGAGTCAGCCGGTGGTCGTGCCCGTGAAGAATCATCTCCGCGCCGCTTCGCGCAACGGCCTGGCGAAAGGCCTCCGCATCGATCAGTCGCTTGCGCGCGCGCACGGCTCCCTCGACCGGCGGATGGTGCAGCAGTACGCAGCGGAACAGACCCTCCCGGCCCAGCCGTGCCAGGTCGTCCTCCAACGCCGCGATCTGCCCGCTGCCGAGCTTCCCGGTCGCGAAGGCCGGCGGTGTCGGCAGGGCCGTCGAGAGCCCGATCAGAGCGACCTCGCCGCAGCGCCGCAGGAAGGGAAAGGCGGCCGCTGCGGAGTGCGTGTTGCTGGCTGGCGCTGCGTCGGTCTCGCCGTAGGAGGTCATGTAGGCCGCGATCCGCCCCAGGGACTCGGCCCAGGGCACCGTGACGCTGGCGTCGTGATTGCCCGGGATCACGCTGACCGACTCGGGCGTGCCCAGTTCGCGCAGCCAGTCGGCGGCCTGATCGAACTCGGCGGGCAGGGCGATGTTGGTCAGGTCGCCGGTGACGACCGTATGATCCGGGCGCTCCCGTTGCAGGTCGCGGGTCACGGCGTCTAGGACCTCGCGCCTGTGGACATGCTGCCGCCGACGTTTCCAGGAGAGGTAGCCGAGCAGACGTTTGTTCGTCAGCTGCCGCCAGCTGGGCGACGGCAGCGGTGCGATGTGGGGGTCGGAGAGGTGCGCCAGCCTGAACATCGCCTAGGCGGCCGCGTCGGAACGTTCGCGCAGGATGCTCTCGACCAGGGTCAGGTCGGCGGCCTTGTCGACGTCGATCGCGGCCTCGGCGACCGGCAGCACAACGGCGGCGCAGGAGACGCCGGTCAGCTTGGAGAGATGACAGGCCGCATCGTCAAGGCTGAGCCGGCCGAGAAGGTAGCGCAGCAGCATCGTCGGCCCAAGCGCCCAGGCCATGCGCCAGGGTCGTTTGCGCTCCTGTTCCACACGGCCCCAGAAGTCGACGACCCGCAGCCCCGCCGGATCGAGCACCGCGTAGAGATTGCAACCGCTGTAGGAGCCGTCGCGCAGTCTCAGATAGGTGCGCTTGGCGTCGGGGTAGGCGGTCTGGATGGTCGCGGCGCTGGCGACGCCGGTCACCACGGCGGCGCCGCTGTCGCGGGCCAGGGCGACGAAGCGCTCGACCAAGGCGGGCGTCAGCAGGGCATGATCGGCGGTCGTGATCAGGTAGGGCGGCCCTTCCGGCAGGCTCTTCAGCGCGCGCAGGACGCTTTGGCTGGGGCTCTCCGCCGTCGCTACGGCATCGGGCGCGGCTCCTCCGTCCTGGGTGACGAAGTCGGCAATCGCGTCGAGGACCGTGGGGGCCTCGACCGAGACGACGACCCGGCCGACGTCGGCGCTCCGATTGAGGGCCTCGACGACCCGCGCCAGCATCGGCACGCCGCCGGTGGGTACCAGGCAGCGATGGCTGACGCCCGACGACTCGGCAAGGGCATCGCGTCCGGGCCTCTGGCCTGCCAGAACGAGCGCGGTGAAGGTCGTCGGTTCCGTGAAGCTGGTGTCTTCCCTCACGACAGCGACTTCTCGTAGATGCGATAGGTCTTGTAGGCCTCGCCGCCCCAGGATTCCACGATGCGCCGGGCCGCCAGATTGTCCTCCAGAACCCAGGAGAGTTCTGCCCAGACCAGCCCGCGTTTGCGGTGATGGCTGCGGATGCGGTCGATTACGCCGAGCGCCAGGGCCGTACCCCGCGTGGTGCCGTGGAAGCGCCGCTTGACGCCCATGATGGCCATGCGTCCGCTCTTCAGCCGGCGCACCTTCAGGCGCCAGAGCAGCTTGAGCCAGCCGAAGGGCAGTAGCCGCCCGCGCAGCCCGGCGAAGGCCTCGTTCATATTGGGCAGAATCACGCACATCGCGACCGCCTCGCCCTCGACCATGCCGAAGCAGATGGAGTCGGCGGTCAGCAAGGGTTTGAGATTGGTCTCGAGGTAGGTCACGTCGGCGTCCGTCATGGGGACGAAGCCCCAGTTGTCGGACCAGGCGTCGTTGAAGATCTCCTTGATGTGCCGAAGCTCGCCGGAGACATCGGACAGATCCGCGTCGCGGAAGGTCAGCTTCTTGGCGCGCTGGGCATTCTCCAGAAAGCTGCGCGCCGCCGGCGGTTCGGCCGCCGCTACATCGTAGTAGTAGGCGACCATGTCCTTCGCCTTGCGGTACCCCTGCTCCTCCAGGCGCGCGGCATAGTAGCGCGGCGCATAGTTCATCATGAAGCAGGCCGGCGAATCGAAGCCCTCCACCAGCAGGCCGCACTCGTCGTTGATCGACAGGCTGAAGGGTCCTCGGACCTCTGTCATGCCGCGTTCGCGCAACCAGGTCTCCGCCGTCCCGCACAGCTTTGCGAAGACCTCCGGATCGTCTTCGGCCTCCAGGCAGCCGAAATGGCCGATGGTCTCTCCGGACCGGTCCAGTTGGGCCCGGTCGATCTGAGCGCTGATACGACCGACCGGGCGTCCGCCGCGCCAGGCGGTCCAGAAGGCGAAGTCGGCGTGCGCGAAGAAGGGGTTGCGGCGCGGATCGAAGTGGCGCAGGCGCTCGAAGCGAAGCGGCGCAATCCAGTTGGGATCGTCGGCGTAGAGAGCCTCGGCCACCGCGAAGAAGCGTTTCAGGTCGCGGCGACCTTGCCCTTGCTCGACGGACAGGGGCGCGGCCGCCCGGTTCCGGGGGAGGGCGGCGCCGGTCTCGGCCTGCGCCGAGCTAGCCACAGGCCGAGCTACTCACCGGCCGGGGCGGACACCGGGTCGGGTCTGCGGGGCGCGTCAGTAAAGTCCTCGACCCAGGGATAGCGGGCGGCTTCGTCCAGCGTGTAGCCCAGATTGTACACGGTCGGGCTGCGTTGCACCTGCTTGGCGTGGGCGTAGTAGGTGCCGAACGCGCGATCCCAGACGAAACTGGTGATCCCGAAGTTGCCCTGTTCGTTGTGGAAGTGATGGGCCACGTGGCTCTTCTTGATCCGCTGCAGCCAGGCCGAACGCGGTTTGAAGGGCAGATGCTGCACACAGTGGCAGAATTCGTAGAAGGCGAAGACCAGCAGGCCTGCGGCGAAGGCGGCCGCGGCCGCCGCCGGTCCGCCGATGGCCCAGCCCAGCGGCAGGGTGATGATCGCGATCGGTGGCAGCGTCGTATGAAGAGCGCCGAACAGAACGCTGAGATCGTTGGGGTTTTGGTGATGGTCGAAGTGGATTCGCTTCCACAGCTTGGCCGTCAGCGGCGACTTGTAGAGGAAGCGCGCGTGCAGCACGAAGCGGTGCAGCAGATACTCGACCAGGGGATAGAGCAAGACCACCGCCACGGCGGACAGCAAGGGCGCCATGGCGGTCTCCGCCAGGGCGACCGACACCGCGATCGCTGCCGCCGCCAGGGCGAAGTAGACAAGGATCGCATAGTAGGTGAAGTAAGCCTTGACCAGCTCGCCGAGGCTCATCTTGTCGAGGAAGTACTTCCGGCCCGACCAGACTCCGAACTTCACCGCGCAAACCCCTCTCGTTTCTCGGATTCGCCTTGCTGCGAACCGAACACCAAAGTAATCAGCCGGCCGGAATCCGACAAGGGGAAGTCCCAGCGGGAAGTCCCAGCGGAAGGTCCCAGCGGGCCTCTTGGCCGGCGTCGCCCGTTTTCAGGCCGCCAGCGGCGGCGTGCGCTCCAAGACCTCGAAGGCGTCGTGGCGGACGAAGTTCTGCCGCATCTCGGCGCGGACCAGATCCTCGCTGACCAGCCCCTGGTCCAGGCACTCGCGCAGCAGGCCGAAGAAGAGCGCTTCCTGATTGCTGTCCGGATGCCGGCGATAGCGCCCCAGCATGCCGTGTTGACCGAAGAGGTGCCGCCGCGCCCGCATGATCCAGCCCAGCGGCGGGAAGAGGCGGTGGCGCTCGGCCGGCGTGAAGTCGACGGGCAGGCCGGTCTTCCAGGGCTGGGTCAGGCGGCGCGTGTTGTGCAGCATGCGCGTCTCCGGCCCCAGGTGGTCGAAGTCGTTCCAGTGATCCTCCAGCAGGCCGATGCTGTCCTGCGGTTCCAGCTTCAGGCTGACCCACTGCATGTAGTCGCGCTTAAAGGCGAACATCTCCCCGAACTGCTCCTCGCAGCGCCAATGGGTCAGCTTCGCGCAGTCCAGCAGCATGACGCTGGAGGCCCAGAAGCGGAACAGACGCTTCACGCCGGAGCGGTAGCGGCAAAGGATCGCCTTGCCGCCCATATCGCGGTTCAGCAGCTCCCAGATATCGCCGACCGCGAAGATGTCGGGATCGATCACCACGGCGCGGCCCTGGTAGCCCATCAGTTCCGGCGGCATGAAGCGCAGCGGCGTGAAGGACTGCAGGTCGTCGTTGCGCCAGACCCGCTCCACCCCGTCGCGCAGGAAGCTCTTGCCTTCGTAGGACAGCAGGAAGGGGTGGTCCTCGGTCTTGATCAGCCGGACCTCGAACTTGTCGGCGTTGGGCGAGTTGCGCTTCAGGGCGTACTGGGCCACCAGCGCGCCTAGCATCTGCCGTTCGTTGGTATGGATGAAAACGCAGTGTTCCACGTCAGTTTCTCCGTCCCGCGCTTGTTCTCTCGGTCGCCTTAGCTGCCGGCCGTGCCTGCTGCCGCCCCTGCCGCTGTCTGCGCGGATGCTCCGGACGGCCGGTCGTAGCCGAAACTCGGATCCAGGGTGCCGGCGACCAGGGCGTCGATCTGTGCCAGTTCTTCGGCGCTGAAGTCGTCGCGGTAGCCGCCGACCTTGGCGCGGCGCACCTTGTAGGAATTGGGGTCGCTGCGGTCGCCGGGTACCATGCGGCCGCCGCTGAGCCAGAAGACCCGCTTACTCTCCAGCTTCTTCATATTGTCGAAGCGGGCGAACTCCACAACCTCGTTCAGCTCCGTCGCGCTGGCCGCCGTGCCGACGAACTCCAGGATCGTGCCGAGGGTTTCCTCCGGGCGAGCCCGCATGTCCTCGTAGCGCACGACCAGAAGCGAGGACAGCTCCGGCATGGCCTTGGCCCAGGCGTTCATGAAGTCGATGATCTTCGGAAGCCCGCTCGACTCGCGCATGACGAAGTCGAACAGCGAGACCTCGGCGCCGTGGGGCGGATAGTCGTTCAAAGCCTTCTTGGCCGGCCGCATGCGGTGTTTCCATTGGAAGTACTGCGAAACGGCGACATCGGCGGGATGGCGCACCAGCAGCACGACCTTGCTGTGCGCGTAGTCGGACTTGTCCGACACCTTGCCGGTGTAGTCTTTCAGGTAGTTGTCATGGGTGAAGAGGATCTTGGGGATCGCCGGGTTCTTGCGGTGCAGGTTCTCGAAGCCGATCAGCGCCCCCTCGGGCAAGTCGTGCTTGACCTGGAAGAAGCGCGAGAGCATGACGCGCAACCAGGTTCGGCCGCTCTTGCCGAAAGACACCACGACGCAGTCCGCGCGGCGCAGGCGCCGAAGATCTTCGCGGCCGCGCAGCCAGCGTTCGAGACGGAGTTTGCGGGGTTTGGGCAGAAAGAACAGCAGGAGCAGAACGAGCGCCCGCAGGATCCGCCCCATGGCATCACGCATGGCTAGGCTATCCAGGTTTGCGGCCAGCTTCGCAGCCGGGTTTGCAGCGGTGTGTCATTGGAATTACGCCCCTCCTAGCAGCGATGCCGGCAAAGCGCAATGCGCCGTGCCCGGGGGCCTCGGCTTCGCCGTGGGGCGTGACATCGGAGGGTCGAGGTGACCGAGAGAGCAGCGCAGCAAGCCGGTATTGCCCCGCCGCCGCGAATCTGGCTGATGACGGGGCATCGGGCCGGCGACAACTCCCAGGTTCTGGCGTTGGCCGAGGGGCTTCAAAGCCGTCTGGGCTGGCCCTTCGAGATCAAGCGCTTCGTCTACCGCCGGACCGAGCTGGCGACCAACCTGCTGCTCGGCGGAAACCTGCTGGGTATGGTCAAGAGCGCCTCCAGTCCCCTGGAGCCGCCCTGGCCCGATCTGATCCTGACCGCCGGACGGCGGAACGAGCCGATCTGCCGCTGGATCCAGCAGCAGGCGGCCGGCCAGCGGGTGCGGCTGGTCCATGTCGGGCGGACCTGGGCGGCGATCGAGCGTTTCGACCTGATCGTGACGACGCCGCAGTACCGGCTGCCTCGACTGCCGAACATCCTGCATAACGAGACACCGCTGCATCGAATCCAGGACGACCGCCTGGAGGCTCAGGCTACGGCCTGGCGGCCGCGCTTCGCCGATCTGCCGGAACCCCACATCGCGGTGATCATGGGCGGCAACAGCGGACCCTACACCTTTGACCCCGCTGCCGGGGCGCGGCTGGCGCGCCAAGCCAGCGCCTTCGCCAAGGCGCGCGGCGGCTCGCTGCTGGTGACCACCAGCGCGCGCACGCCGCCGGACGCCCTCGCGGCCTTCGAGCAGGCGTTGGACGCACCCGCGTATCTCTACCGCTGGAGCGCCAAGGCCAAGGAGAACCCCTACTTCGCTTACCTCGCCCTGGCGAAGGAGTTGATCGTGACCGGCGACAGCATGTCGATGCTGGCCGAGGCCTGCGCAACGCGTAAACCGGTGCATATCTTCGATCTCGGCGAGGGCAAGTACGCGATGCGTCCAGGGCAGGAGGCGGGCGCCGCTCGCCAGTCGCGCGAGGGTTGGCAGCGCGATTATCTGCGCGCCTTTATCTTCCGCATGGCCATGAAGGTGCCGCCGAAGCGGATGACCCGGGACATCCGCATCGTCCACCGCAAGCTCATCGAAACCGGCCGCGCTGTCTGGCTGGGCGATCCCTTCCCGGATACGCCGCCCCCGCCGCTGGAGAGCGTCGACCGGGCCGTGGCGGCCGTCGCCGCGCTGTTCGACGACGCGCCGTCGTCCGAAGTCGCATCCGACTTGTCGGGCGCGGCGGATCCTGCGGTTGTTGCCTCGACCGAGGCTACCCGAATCGACACTCCCCCAGTCGACCCTGGCCGAATCGACCCTGGCCGCAAGGCCGTTTAGGCGGCGGCGGGCAGCGGCGGAGTCCGGTCCAGCACATCCAGGGCGTCATGGCGGATGTGGTTCAGGCGCATCTCCTCCTGAAGCTGCGCTTCGGTGACGACGCCCTCGTCCAGGCATTCGCGCAAGAGTCCAAAGAAGAAGTTCTGCTGCGCCGTATCGGGGTGCGGCTGATAGTGGGAGGGGGCGCCGCCCCAGCCCAGCATCGCCCGCTTCAACGGCCGCATCCAGGTCTTCGGCCGTGTCGCCTTGAACTTCTTGGAGGCCGCGGTGAAATCGACGGGCAGGCCGGTCTTCCAGGGCTGGGTCTGGCGCTTGGTGTTGTGCAGAAGCTTGGTCTCGGGCCCCAGGTGATCGAAGTCGTTCCAGCGGTTTTCCAGCTTGCCGAGGGAGCTGCGCGGCTCTGTCTTGAGGCAGATCCATTCCATGTAGTCGCGCTTGCGCTCGAACAGTTCGGTGAAGTTCTTCTCCACCTGCCAGTGGGTCAGCTGCGCGCAGTCGAGCAGCATCACGCTGCTGGCCATACAGCCGTCCAGGCCTTTGCTGCCGGTCCGGGCCCGGCAGATGATGGCCTTGCCCTCCATATCGCGGTTCAGCAGCTCCCAGACGTCGCCGACGGCGAAGATGTCGGGGTCGACCACCACGGCGCGGCCCTCGTAGCCCATCAGTTCCGGTGGCATGAAGCGCAGCGGCGTGAAGGACTGCAGGTCGTCGTAGCGCCACACCCGCGAGCCGCCCTCGCGCAGGAAGGGCTGACCCTCCCGCGCGCGCAGGAAGGGATGGTCCTTCGTATGGATGATCTTCACGTCGAAGGACTCGCGGTTCCGCGAGTTGCGCATCATGGAATGGCGCGACACCAGGGCGCCGAGATACTGCCGCTCGTTGGTGTGGATGAAGGCGCAGGGCTTGGGCATGAGGCAGAATCCGTCAGGTTTCTCGTGAGGCGACACAATAGGCATCGCGCGCCGGCTTGCAAGACGCTCCGCCGTTCGGAAAGGGGCGGGTTCGCATGGCGGCGTCAGGCGCGCTTTTCCGCCAACACGGCGCAGACCTTCAGAAAGGCTTCCTGCGGGAAATCGTTGGTGGCCCAAACCGGCGTCAGCCCGTGGTCCTTAAGCTCGTCGATCCGCCCTCGAAAGTAGTCCCGCCGGATCACGTTGCGGCGGGGCCAGCCGCTGTCGTTCATGTCTCGGAAGGGCTCGATCAGGAAGGCGTGACGGCTGCAGACCCGGGCAACCTCGGCCAGGGCCTGCCGGCGGATTCGTTCCATCTGCTCCAGCGCGAGGCAGGAGTAGACCAGATCGAAGGCACCCGCCTCGAAGGGCAGATCCGCCGCGTTGCCCTGGCGGAAATCGACACGGCGGAAGGCGGTGATGTCGGTCAGCGGCAGCGGGGCATAGCTCTGCAATGCCTCGGGCATCTCGGCCTGCTGTTGAAAGTCCTGGGCGGCGGCCTGACCGGCGCGGGTCAGCTCGACGCCGGTGAAGGCGACGTCGGGGAAGCGGCCGGACAGCAGCATCAGATTGATGCCGTTGCCGCAGCCGACCTCCAGCACGCGGCGCGGTCGCAGCTGCTCCAGCATGCGCACCAGCATCACCTGGCGCACGCGGGTAGCGCCCAGGTCGCTGGCGAACATCGGCTGACCGCGCCAGTCCCAGGGTGCCAGGCGCGGCAGCTCTCCGCCGATCTCGTAGGTGCTGACGTCGATCTTGCTCCAGGCGCGGTCGTACTCCTCGACCACCGTGTCTTCTCGGCGCTGACGACTCGGCAACCAACCGAGCAGTTGGCGCTTGAGATAACCTTTTCGGATCTTCTTCTGGCGACGCTCGATTTCCGTGCGCCAGACCTCCTCCTCGGCGCTCGGATACTGCGCGACGAAGGGGGCGAAGGCGGACGCCAGTTCCTGGGTCGAAATTGCGAGAGCAGCGTCGCTGGCGGCGAAGGCGGGCAGCGGCGCGATGGGCGAATCGGGAAGACTTGTCAGCATGGACTCGATCCTGGCGCCTGCGTTGCGCCCTGACAATCGAGTCCTTTGCGTCCCCTTCCTTGACAAGCGGGACCTGCCCGACCGAACAAGACGCTCCCGGGGCGCCCGCAGGATGGCGCTCGCCGGGCAGGAGGACCCTCGACCCGATGGCAACGCTCTTGGTGCTCGGCTCAAAGCCCGATCCCAGCCTGCCGCCGCCAGGCAGCTACGACGATCTGGCCTGCGCCAATGCCTCGGGTGCTTCGGCGGCGCGGCTCGGTTTGCCGAAACCGCGCTACACCGTGATGTCCGCGATCCTCACCTCCGGCCGCAAGGCGCCGAACCGCCTGGCGCTCCAGGCCCTGCGCGGCCTGCGGACCGAAAACCTCTATTTCTTTCCGCGCCCCCGGCGAGGCGGCACCGCCTGGAAGCGTGCTCTGCACCGGATCAAGGGGCTGCGCACCTCTTCGCTCTACTTCCGTGCCCAGTTGGCGGCGCGTGGCTATCGTTACGAACGGTTCCTCGCCCCCGGCCTGGACCACTACCTGGAACTGATCCGGGATCTCTGCGGCCAGGATCCGGAGGTGTTGGCCTGCATGGAGCGGAAGGTGCCCTCGACCGGCATCGTGACTCTGGCTCTCGGCCTGGGGGAGCGCAGCTACGATCGCGTCGTCATGAGCGGCTTCAGTTTCGAGATCAGCCACGCCTACGCCGACAACCCACTCATCCGCGAGTGGGGCAGCACGCGCAGCAAGCATGCGGACACCGATATCGCCGTTCTGCGCTGCCTTGCCCGCCGCTTTCCCCGCCTCTATACCAGTGAGCCGACGGTCGGCGACCGGGCCGGCCTGCCGCTGCTGCCGGCGGCGACGGAGCGGACCCCGGTCGACCCGCCGTCCGCGCCAGTGGCACCGGGGGGCTAGCCGCCGCCAGTTCGCCGACCAGAACGACACGACTGCACCTTCCGGGTTCCGCCCGGTCTCTCTCAACTCTCCGGGTCCGAGATGCGCTTCGACTACGATCACCTGACCTTTCGCTACGAGCCCTTCCCGATCGGCTGCGCGCGTCCGCTGATGGACGCGCAGGCCTATCGCGAGCTGCTGAACGCCTATCCGCCGCTGGAGATCTTCGCCAACATCCCAAAGCTGGGCGACAAGTATTCGCTCTCAGAGCGCTATAATCCCAAGCAATACAAGGATTTCATCGCCTCGACTCCGCTCTGGCGCGAGCTGCACGGCTGGATCAAAAGCGACGCCTTCATCGACGAGGTTCTGGCGACGCTGCAGAGCCATCACCTCGACCTCGGCTACAAGCCTCAGACCGGCCGCTCGCTGACCCTGGGCAAGCGTGTCAAGGAGCTGCGGCGCGGTCGCCTCTGGGCCGATCCCGGCCGTCTGCATACGCGGTTCGAGTTCTCCATGCTGCCGGCGGACGGCGGGCACCTGCTGCCCCACACCGATACGCCGGAGAAGGTGATCACCCTCATCGTCTCCATGGTCGGCGAGGACGAGTGGAACCCGGCCTTCGGCGGCGGGACCGACGTGAACCGGGCGAAGGAGCCGCGCTTCAGCTACAACTGGCTGAACCGCCAGAGCGCCTTCGAGGACATGGAGATTCTCCAGACCTTCGACTTCCAGCCCAATCAGGGAATCATCTTCGTCAAGACGCACAACTCCTGGCATTCGGTCCGGCCGATGACGGGGCAGGGTAGCACGGCCCTGCGGCGGACCCTGACCATCAACATCGAGCGGGAAGACTGAGGGAGCGGGACGGGGCTCTTTCCCCGTCTCCTGGCTCTGCTGCAAGCTTCGGTTCCATGTCCCAGTCCGCATCTCAACCAGCATCGCAGGCAGCATCCCAGGCAGCATCTGGGGCAAGCGCTCCGGCTGCGAAGAGCGCAACGGCGCCCCGCGTCTGGGTGCTGATCAGCGATAAGATCGGCGACGACAGCCAGAGCCTGCTGGTGGCGGAGGCATTGGGCTGGCCCTTCGAGGTTCGCAAAATGGTCTTCGGCGACCGCGAGTGGCGCTGGCACCAGCGGAGGAAGGGGCCGACGCTGCAGAATGTCGTCGTCGAGGAGTCGCCAAGTCTGGAGCCACCCTGGCCCGACCTGGTGATCTCGGCCGGGCGGCGTCAGGTGCCGGTCGTCACCTGGATCAAGCAGCAGTCGGGTGGCCGTACGCGGCTCGTGCAGTTCAACCGGCCGCTCGAACTCGACGCCTTCGATCTGGTGATCGCGCCGCCGCAGCTCCGCGTGCCGCCGCGTCCCAACGTGTTCAATCTTAGGCTCGCTTTGCAGCGACGCGACGACCCCGCGCGCCTGGAGTCGGCTGGTGCCCGCTGGGAAGCCCGCTTCACCGGGCGGCCCAAACCCTGGATCGCCGCGATGGTCGGCGGGCCGGCCTGGCCCTTCAGCTTCGACGCCGACTTCGCTGCCGAGATGATGCGCCGGCTCCAGGCCTATGCCGACGGTCAGGGCGGTTCTCTGCTGGTCAGTACCAGCCGCCGCACCCCCGAAGAAGCGGTGGCCGCCATGGTTGCGGCGGCGCGGCCGCAGGACTTTGTCTATCGCTGGAACAGCGACTCCGAGACCAATCCCTACTTCGCCTTTCTGGCCCTGGCCGACCAGTTCGTGGTGACGGGCGACAGCGCCTCGATGCTGACCGAGGTGGTCCGCTTGGGCAAACCGCTAGCCATCTACAACATGCCCAAGCGCTGGTCGCTGCGCAAAAGGGTCAAGAGCGCCGTGCGCAACTACCTGCACGGCTCACAGCTCTCGGCGGATCGCGCGATCTCACCGCTGCGGCGTCTGCTCAGCGATGCCGCCCACCAAGTGGGCATCGGCTACCAGCGCGACTTCGAACATTTTCATCGCGGGCTGGTGCAGGGCGGTTGGGCGAGCTACTTCGGCGCGCCGATCACGCCGCCGACCGCCCGGCCGCCGGACGATCTGCCGCTGGTGGTGGCGCGCATCCGCCGTCTGATGGCCGAGGCCGGCCACGAGCTCGACAGCGGCGAATCAGGGTCGCCCGCCGAGCCTCTTTAGGCCACGGTTGGCTGCCTCGGACGTCTCGCCTTAGGGATCGTCCGACTTCACCAGCTTGCCGCCGCCGCTGCTTTCGCCGCCGCCCTCCAGGATCGCCCAGTAGCGCTTGGGCTTCCCGAACAGGCCGAAGTAGCGCTTGCTGTCGCTCTTGACGCCCAGCGCGAAGCGGTAGTGCACATCCGGGTGGCGCGCCGCGATCTCACGGACCAGCTCCGCCCACCACTCCGGCGGCTGAACCGTGCAGTGGGCGTTCTCCCCGTTGGGCAGGACTTTCTTCGCGGGATAGCAGGCCACGCCGACGTAGAGGAACTTGCGGGCGAAGCCGAAGAGTTCCTCGACGATCCAGCGGACGTCCGACTCCGGGCAGTGCTCCATCACGTCGGTGCAGATCACGCCGTCGAACTGTCCGCTCGGCAGGGTCCAGAACTCCTTGTAGCCCGGATCGTATTTGGTGATCTCCTCCAGGCCCCAATAGCTGTTCAGATCCTTGATCTGCTGACCGTCCGGCAGCTCGATATCCTGCCAAGTGTACTGCAGCCCCTTGCCGGAGCCGTAGTCGAGCAGAGTGCGCGCGGCGTTGGCGTCGATCATCTTTTTGATCGCCATGGCATGCGGCGGCAGGCTCTTGCCGGTGAAGGTGCGCTCCGCCGGGACGTCGTTGACCGTATCGCCCTCGGTGTGCATGCGCTTGTAGAGGACCAGGAGCTCCTGGAAGCGCGGGCTGGGCGACTGTCGGCTGTAAGTTTCGGACATGGCCTCTCTAGCTTCTCGCTTTGGGGAACAGAAGTGTCTGAAGTCTTTCGACCACCTTCGGCAGGTCGTCTTCCACGGGTTGGCCGGCAGCCGGAAAAGCTTCGCCGAGCCGAACCGCGAGGCCGCGCTCGATCAGCAAGCGGTGGACGGCGGTCAGATCACGGGAATAGCCGACCAGGCCGAGCCGGTAAAGAGCGTTCCCGAGGGCGCGCAGCCGCCCTCCCCGGGGATCGCCGAAACTGGCGGTGTGAAGCTGCCGCGCCAGGCTCTGCTGCAGGCGGGTCCAGGGGGATCGCCGCAGCGGCAGCTCGGCGATCGCGAGCGGCCGTCCCAGCCGGGCGACCTCCACCAGCATCGAGCTGCTGTCGCCGGTGACGACGAACTGATCGGCCAGGCCCAGCAGGCCCAGATAAGGGTTGGCCGCATCCCTGGCACGCCAGCGGTACAGCCGGGCGTCGGGCGGCAGATTTGCCGCCAGCGCCTCGCTGACGGCCTCGGGCGTGCGCCGGCTGGTGGAGACGTAGAGGCTACCGCCCTGCTTCGCGGCCAGAGCCCGCGCCTGCTCCAGGATCTTGCCGGCTTGGGCGGCCGTCAGGGCGAAGGGCTCGGTCGCGCCGCCGATCAGCAGAGCCACCAAGGGCCTCGGCAGGTCCGCCAGTTCTGGCGCGAGGCGGGCGGCGCCGACTTCGATGGCTGCGGCGTCGGGGCGCATCAGCGGTAGGCCCAGGCGCAGGACGTTCGCGCGCTCGGGCAAACGCTGCTGCACCGTCGAGATCACGAGATCGAAGCGCTCCAGCCAGCGTTTCGGGCGGCCGATCAGCGCCAGCTTACTGCGCCCGCCGGACTGTTCGCGCACCCAGAGCGCGGCCATGGCCGGCCGGCGCCCGGCGGTGATCACGAGATCCGGCCAGGGTGGGGACAGGCTGTCCGAGCGCGCGGAATCGAGATGGTGCAGGGATGGCTGGAAGCGGGGCTTGCCCAGCACGTAGGGCGCCTGCAGGGATAAGGTCTTGCGTTCGAATGGCAGGCCCAGGGCTTCGGCGACGATCTCGACCTGGGCATTGTCGCCCAGCTTGTCGCCCATCAGCAGCCAGATCCGCGGCGCATCCCCGGCCGGAGGCGTGGCGGGAGCGGAGGTTCTCTCCTCTTGCCGGGACTCGCGGGTGGCGGAGGCCATGGCGATTCGTCAGACCGCCGAGCAGCGGGTCGGTAAAGACAACCAGGCTGAACCGGGTTTCGTCATGAGGAGGACTGTTTTCCTGCCGTGGTGGTGGCGGTTCCGCTGGCCGCTACGCCCGCAGGCACCAGAAGCGGCGGCTGCCCAGCCGACGGCTCCGGGGCCTTCATCACCTGTCCCTCGTAGAGTTGGTAGACGTGGTCCGCGATCTTCAGAAGCTGGGGGCGGTGGGTGATCGCCAGGATCGTCAGCTCCGGCGTCAGGCCGCCGAGGGTGGCGCAGAGTGCTTCCTCCGACTTTGCATCCAGGGCGCTGGTCACCTCGTCCAGCACCAGCAGTTTGGGCCGCCCGGCCAGGGCGCGGGCCAGGGTGATCCGCTGCCGCTGACCGCCGGAGAGCTTGCCGCCCTTCTCGCCGACCACCGTGTCCAGACCGTCGGGCAGGGCCTCCACGAAGTCGGCGGCATCCGCCAGTTCGAGCGCTCTGCGCACGTCCTCTTCCGAAATCGTGGGATCGCCCAGGGTGATGTTCATCAGGATGCTGTCGTGAAACAGCACCAGATCCTGGGAGACATAGCCGATCATGCGCCGCCAGCTCTGCAGGTCCAGCTCTGCGAGCGGGACGCCGTCGATCAGGATGCGACCGCTGTCGGGGTCCTGCAGGCCGATGATCAGGTCTGCCAAGGTCGTCTTGCCGGTGCCGGAGGTGCCGATCAGCACGGTGATCTCGCCGCGCGGGATCTCCAGGTCGATACTCCGGAACACCTCGTGCGTTCCGAAAGCCTTGCTGACGCCGGCCAGCCGGCAGCCCTGCTCGAAGGTGGGCGCCGCACCGCCGTGTGCCTTCTCGGCGGCGGCATGGCTTTCGGCGATCAGCGCCTCGATCGCGTGATAGGGGCTCTCCCCCAGCACCGCCTTCTGATACTGCCGCTGCATCCGCATGACGTTCTTCACCAGCTTCAGGATCACGACGTACATCACGATCAGCTCGCTGGGCGGGATGGCCGAGACCTCGATGGCGAAGATCAGTCCGGCGCCCATCACCACGGTCGTCAGGATCTCCTGAAAGCTCTTGAGCGCCTCGGTGCTGGTGACCTGTCGCCGCAGCGCCTTGCGCAGGCCGGCGATCTGCTTGTCGAGGTAGGCGGCGAAGGCGGCCTGTCGGGCCATGGCCTTCAGGGTCTTCATGTTGTTCAGCACGTCGGTCAGGTAGGTGACCATGTAGCGCGTGCGGTTGGTCTGCTTCAGGCCAGCCTTGCGTGCCGTGCGCACCAGGAATCCCAGCACGCCGACGATCACGGCGCCGCCTAGCAGGGCGAGCAGCGTGAGTTGCCAGGACACCAGCAGGGCGATGATCAGGTAGACCAGCACCTGAATGGTGTCGGAGATGAACTCGGCGGCGATCTGGTAGGCGCGACCGGCGCGGGTGGCCTCGTTACTCATGGCGTTGGCCATACGGCCGACCGGCTGCGTCACGAAGTAGGTCCAGCGCCCCCGCAGCAGGTTGCTGACCAGGCTCGCGCGCAGCCCCGTCGCCACTTCGGCAACCGCGTAGCCGACATGGCGCATGGCGATCAGCGTGAAAAGTGCCTTGGCCGTGATGCTGGCGATGATCAGCAGTACCAGCACGTAGGGTTCGGGCGGCAGCCCCGCCGCCTCGATCAGGTCGATCAACATGGCGGAGAAGGGCGAGGCGTCGGTGTCCGCGCCGATCATGATGGTGATCAGCGGCAGCAGGTTGGCTACGCCGATGCCCTCGGCCAGACCGGCCAGCACGAGGCCGGCCAGCACCGTCCAGGAATTGGTGCCCTTGGCGTTGAAGAAGATCCGCAGGACGCTCAGCATGCCGTCTTGAACTCTTCGGCGGCCGGCCGCTCGGGCGGCACGCCAGGTTGACTCGGGTCGAGGCTCGATGGGGGGCCGGGCGCGCAGCGCACGGGGCCTCTGGAGCGGATCCCCTGAATAGAACCTCGCGACGAGCGGAACAAGCTGCGAGGCGGTCAGGCCACAGCGCGGAGTGGTGCGGCTTTCTGGGTTTGTCGGCTTAAGAGTGTTCGGCTGCGACCAGGTCCGCAGCTGCCCGCCCGGCGATGGCGCCCATGACCACGGCGCTCAGAAGACCATTACCGGACAGGTAGCCGCTGTCGCCCGAGCCCGAGACGCCGCGTGCCGCGCCGCCGGCGGCGAAGAGGTTGGGGAAGGACCGCCCCGTCCGATCCAGGACGCGCCCGCTGGTGTCGACTTCCAGCCCGCCCTGGGTATGGAACAGGGCCCCGGTGACGCGTACGGCCCGGTAGGGCGCGGCCAGCAGGGTGTCAGGCGCGAAGCGGCGGCCGAAGCCGTCGGCTTGGCCGCTGGCGGCCAGGTCGCGCAGTTCGGCGAAGGTCTCCTCCAGCGCCTCCGGCGGCAGATCCAGGCCGGCGGCCAGTGCGGCGAGGTCGTCGAAAACGCGCACGGCCCCGGCCTCTTGGGCGTTGCGATAGTCCTCGAACTCCAGCGCCGTCTCGTGGATGCGGTCGTCGAAGAGGTTCCAGACCGTCCCGCCAGGCTGAGCCAGCACCTTCGCCGCCTGTTCGGAATAGCCGCCGTGCTCGTTGGAGAAGCGCCGGCCGGCGGCGTTGACCTGTATACCGCCGCGCATCATCAGCGCCCAGGAAATCAACGTCTGCTGCGGTGTGGCGAGGGAGCCGTGGCCCTGGCAGGCCCCCAGGTCGCGCAGGCTGGCGCCCAGCGCCTCCCCCCACTTGAGCGCGTCTCCCCGGTTGCCCTCGTGGCCGTAGTAGAGCGCGTCGCGCAGGGTCGGCAGGTGACGCGCCACCAGCTCCGCATCGGCGCCGAAGCCCGAGCAGGCGAGGATCAGGGCCTGGCAGCCCACCGTCTCGCGGCCGCCGTCCGGGCGTTCGAAGACGAGGCCGCGAACGCGGCCTGCGTCGTCGGCCTGGAGCTCCACGACCCGCGCATCGGTCAGCAGGTCGATCCCGGCCGCCTCGGCCGCCGTCAGCAGGCAGCTCATCAGTTCCTCGCCGGTGCGGCGAGGCGTCGCATGCATGCGGACGTGGCTGTGGCCTGGATAGAGGAAGCCCTCGACCAGGGAGAAGGGGATGCCGTGGCTCTCCGCCAGCCAGTCGATCACCCGACCCGACTCCTCGGCCAAGGCGGCCACGATGGCGGGGTCCGCTTCCTGTCCGTTCTTGCGCTGGATATCGGCGGCCATGATCTCCGCGCTGTCGGGGATGTCTTTCTCTGCCTGAAGGCGCGAGCCGGCCGCCGGGATGAAGCCCGACGACATGAAGGTGCTGCCCCGCGCGACGCTGTCGCGCTCCAGGACGACGGCGGGCACGCCGGCCGCCCGTGCGGCCAGGCCCGCCACCAGTCCGCAGGCGCCGCCTCCGACGATCAGCAGGGGCACCCGGGTCTCGAAGGACAGGTTCGGCGCGACGCGCGTGACGGTCATCCGCCGACCTTTTGAGTCTGCGCCAGGAAGGCCTCCAGGATCTCGCCGGCCGGCGCCTGCCAGACGCGGTCCGATCCGGCGATGTAGTCCAGCACCTCCTCCAGACAGCCGATCCGGTGCGGCTGTCCCATCAGCCAGGGGTGCAGGCTGAGGGTAAAAAGGCGGCCCCCCTCGCGCTCGGCTTCTGCCAGCAGGTAGTCGAAGGCGTCCTTGACCTGCGCGACCCAGGCGTCCTCCGAATGCAGGTTCTGGGTGATCACGAACTGGTCCTCGATCTCGCTGGACAGTGGCATGGCCGTCAGAGACCCGCTTTGGGTCGTGACCGGATAGGGCAGGTCGTCGTTGACCCAGTCGGCGCAGTAGGCGACGCCGTTCTCGGCCAGTAGGTCGAGGGTGTTCCAGCTCTGGCTGCGCGCCGGGCTCAGCCAGCCCCGGATCGGCCGGCCGCTCAGCTCGCGCAGCGTCTCCAGCGCGCGGCGGACGATGTCCGCCTCCTCGTCCCGGTCCTGACCGCCGTGGTGCAGGTGGTCCATGTTCCAGCCGTGGCACAGCAGCTCGCCGTCCCGCTCCAGCAGGCGGGCGAGCAGATAGGGCGTCTGCTGGGCCAACTGGGCGTTGACCGCGAAGGTCGGGCGTATGCCGTAGCGCTCGAAGGCCTTGAGCACCCGATAGATGCCCACCCGGTTGCCGTAGTCCCGCAGGGTAAAGTGGCGCAGATCGGGGTAGGGCATGGTCATGCCGCCCGGTACCTTGAAGGGCACGCCGCGCTGGTTCAGCGGATAGAACTGGAGCGAGAGATTGATCCAGACCGCCAGCGGCTTGTCGCCGGGCCAGCGGATCGCGGGCCGCTCGGCCAGCACCGACCAGTCGTAGCGCGCGTGGTCGTAGCCATGACGGCGCTTGGGGTAGTGCAGGTAGTCGTCGTCGAGAGCCATGCGCCCTATCCTCCCGCCTTGGCGGCGATGTCTTGCAGCGCCCTGTCGTAGTGGTTTTCCAAGTAGTGCCGGGCGATCTCCCGCCCGGTGGTGACCCAGACGCCGCTGTGGCCGGTGATGTACTCCAGCGCTTCTTCGAAGGCCTTGATGCGGTGGGGACAGCTGACCTGATAGCTATGGGTCGGAATACACATCACCGTGCCGCTCTCGGCGCCTTCGGCGTAGAGCCGGTCGAAGTGACGCTTGAGCATGGTCAGGTAGTGGCGCGGTTCCACCTTGTTGACCGCGAAGACGATGGTGTCGTTCATCTCCAGCGAATAGGGGACGGACAGGAAGCGCAGTCCGGAGCGCAGCCGGATCGGCGTCGGCTGGTCGTCGTGGAACAGGTCGCAGGTGTAGATCCCGGCTTCCTCGCCGAACAGCTCCTGCCCCACCTCGGCGAAGAGGTCCAGCGTGCGCTCCGAATGGGACAGCGCCGGGGCCAGATAGCCGGCGCAGGTCTGGCCGGTATGGCGATGGATGCTCTCGATCCCGTCGCGGATCATCTCCCGTTCCTGCGCCTCGCTCAGGCCGTAGGTGTAGCGGGTGTTGTAGATGCCGTGACTGAAGAACTCCCAGTCGCGCTCGCGGCACTGTTCGATGATCTCCGGGTGGTGCTCGCAGAGTGCCACCGACAGGGAGACCGATCCCCGGATGCCGTACTTGTCGAGCAGCGCCATCTGGCGCTGGTGGCCGACGCGGTTGCCATAGTCCCGGATGCCGTAGCCGGGCACCGAGGGATGCGGGGTGGGCCAAGCTTTGCGGTGGGGGTTCGCCGGCGGATCGATCTCGTAGTACTCGATGTTGGGCGCGACCCAGAAGGCGACGCGGGCGCCGCCCGGCCACTCGATCTTCGGCCGGCCCTCGTAGGGCCAGTAGTCGTAGGCGTCCAGCGTCTCTTTCACCGGGCGTCCCTCCCGCGTGGGCCTGCAGTATGGGTCACGCGGCCTCCGCGATCCGCGTCTCCAGCCAGCTGCGCACGTTGGCGACCGGTAGGACGTCGGCGTACTTGAGATGCATGTCGGTCAGGTTGGCGTAGTGGTAGCTTTCATGCTTGTCGGCAACGCATTCCAAGGGAACGATGGTGCGGTAGCCGCGCGACAGGCTCTCCACCGCCGTGGCGCGCACGCAGCCCGAGGTGGAGCCACCGGTGACGATCACCGTGTCCACTCTGTGCCAGACCAGCAGCGACTGCAGGGGCGTCTCGAAAAAGGCCGAGGGCATGCGCTTGGTGTAGATCACGTCCCGGCTGCGGTCGATCTCGACCCGCTCGTCGAAGGCGGCACGGTCGGAGTCGTACTTGATGTTCTGCAGGGAGTCCGGCGTGTCGCTGCGGGTGCCCCAGATTCCGGCGTCCTCGGCCGAGTCGAGAAAAGCGACGTGCGTCCAGACCACCGGCCAGCCGAGCGTCCGGAAGGACTTGGCCAATCCGTTGACGTAGTCGAGCTGTTTGGGGTCCGTCTCGTAGGCCGTCTTGTACAGGTCGGTGCGGGTGTAGGCCTTCTGCGGATCGACGTTGATCAGAACGGCCTTCTCGCCGAAGCCGAAGGGAACGCGCTGAGGGTTGGCGATGACCTCGTGGAACAGTTCCTTGGCGGTCTTGTCGGTCGTGATCATCCTGTCTCTCCTGAGGCGTCGCGGTTCTCGTACTTCTCACCCAGCGCCAGGATGGCCTGGGTTCCGAGGTATCCGTTGAGTTGGGTGAAATCGAGCATCTCTTCGCGAAAGGCGTCGGTGCTGCCGTCGCGGCGCAGGGTGGCGAAGAAGCGGGCAGCCATGTGGGTGACGGCGCGCACCAGAGCGCCGGGAAAGATCACCAGAGAAAAGCCGAGGCGCTCCAGCGTCTCCGCCGTCTTCAGCGGCGTGTCGCCGCCCTCCACCATGTTGGCCATGACCGGCACCTGGCCGCGAAAGCGCGCCATGACCTGCTCCACGTCCCGGTCGCTGCGGATACCCTCGACGAACAGAATGTCGACACCGGCCTCGCGGTAGGCCTCGGCCCGCTCCAGGGCGCTGTCGGTGCCCTCGACCGCGATGGCGTCGGTGCGGCCGATGATCAGCGTCCGCTCGCTGGCCCTTGCGTCCAGCGCGGCCTTCAGCTTGCCGACCATCTCTCCGGTCGGCACCAGGCTCTTGCCGCGCAGATGGCCGCAGCGCTTCGGGTAGGTCTGGTCCTCCAGTTGGATGGCGTTGGCGCCCGAACGTTCCAGCAGCCTGACGCTGCGCATGACGTTCATCGCGTTGCCGAAGCCGGTGTCGCAGTCCACGACGATCGACAGTTCCGTGCGTTCGCGGATGTGCAGCAGCGCGTCGTTGACCTCGCTGAGGCCGAGCAAGCCGATATCGGGGCGGCCGAGTTGGGTGTAGGCCAGGCTGGCGCCGGAGAGGTAGATGGTCTCGAAACCGGCCTGTTCGGCCAAAGATGCGCCGAGTGCGTCGTAGACGCCCGGCGCCACCTCGATCGAGGGGCTGTGCAGTCGATCTTTGAGCCGGCTGGGATCGGCGGTCATACGGAGGTGGTCCTTGAGGGAAGAGTGAGGGCTAGATCGTTCCAGACGTCCTGGCGCGTGAGCCGGTTGTCCCGGATTTCGAAACGGTCGATGAAGCGGACGGACTCGAAGGTCGTGCCGTCCGGCCACTCGCCGGAGAGGTGGCCGTGGCAGATCACGACACTGTGGTCTTCCTTGTCGCAGGTCTCGAAGGCCAGGAAGGTCTTGCGCAGGGAGCGGTAGCGGTCGCGCGACCAGGCGATCAGCTCCGAAAGCTCGGTCATTTCGGGGCTGCCCGGAAAGGCCATTATGAAGCCGTCGTCCAGGTGACGCTTGGCCGCCTCCAGATCCCGTGCCTCCATGGCGGCCAGGAAGGCGCGGACCCGGTCCTCCGGCGTCTCCTCGCTGGCGATGGCCGGCGCGCGTGCGCGTCCGCCTCTCGCGTAGCCGTCCATCTCGACCTCGTGCAGAAATACGGTGATCGCCTCGGGAGCGGCGCCCAGAACCCCGCGCGTCGCATCGGTCAGGCGCCGGCAGAGGCGCTGCTTGACCCCGCTCGAGTAGCCTCGGATCAGATTGACCTGGATGACGGGCATACACCGATCCCCCTCTATGTTTCGCCCTGCCGATCTGATAAGCCTGAAGGCAGGAGAGACATAGAAATGTACGATGAATAATACATTTACTATGACCGGCTGCCGATGGACGTCAAGTCTCCATCGGAGCGAAAGCGAGCGTTGCGCCAGGTATCTTCCGGGCTTGCCTGCCCTATGACGCGATCCGCCGCCAAAGCCGCGCCGTCCGTCGAGACCCCGGCCGGGCCAGCCGAGGTCGGCGGTATGAAGGCCCATCGCATCTTTCTGCTGCTGAAGGATGCGATCCTGAGCGGGCGGATGGAGCCGGGGGAGAAGCTGCCGGGCGAGCTGAAGCTGGCCGAGCGGCATCGCGTCTCCCGGGTGACCGTGCGGCGCGCGCTACAGGCGCTGCGGGAGGCGGGACTGGTCGCCCGCCGGCCCGGCATAGGCACCCTCGTGCTGGAGCAGCCCCTGGACGCGCGTTTGACCGCCAGCGTCTCCAATCTGCTGCCCAACATGGTGCGGATGAGCGAGGCCTCAGATGTCAGGCTGCTGGAGTTCGGTTACGTCGAGCCCACAGGTGTCATAAGGGAACGCCTAGGCTTGGCGTCGGACGAGCGGGTGCAGCGTTCTATCCGGGTCCGCTCCATGAACGGCAAGCCCTTCTCGCATCTGGTAACCCACGTTCCGGCCCGGATCGCGCTAAACTACAACGAGGCGGACCTTGCCGATACGCCGCTGTTCGTCCTGCTGGAACGCAGTGGCGTGCGAGTCAGCCAGGCGACGCAGACCATCTCGGCGGTTCTGGCGGATCAGGAGGTGGCGCAGGCGCTGGAGGTCGCGGTCGGCTCGCCGCTCATCGCGCTGACCCGGGTGGTCTGCGACCAGGACGGGCGGGGGGTCGAGCATCTCGACGCGCTTTACAGGCCGGACCGCTATCGCTTTCAGATCGAGTTGAACCGCGCGCAGGGCGAGGACGGACGCTATTGGGAGCCAAAGGAGGAAGCCGGCGGCGAGGCCGCAAAGCGTAAGGCCCGCCGAACGCCGAAAAGGTCCAGACGCCCTGGTTGAGAGGGCGGGCGGCCGGCTGGTCTTGGCTGGGAAAATACATTTGACCGGTCATTTGGCGGGGGTCTAAATGTATTAAAAGAAATACAGTTTGCAGCGGAACGACTGCATCTCCATCTAGTGAGAGCCATGACGACGCCGGCCAGTCAGCCTTCCACGCTCTTCGACAAGGTCTGGAACGCTCACGAGATTTTACGTGACGACGACGGCCGGTCGCTGCTCTGGATCGACCGGCATTTCGTCCACGAGGGCTCGTTCCACGCCTTCGACAAGCTGCGCGAGGGTGACCTGGCGGTGGCGCGGCCCGACCTCACCTTCGGCATCGCCGATCACTACGTGCCCACCCTGCGCCGACGCGGCGAGCCGGTCGGCGACCCGGCAATCCGGGGGATGATCGAACAGCTGGACGACAACACCCAGCGCAACGGGATCGCGCTCTTCAGCCTCGACGATCCGCGCCAGGGCATCGTGCACGTCGTCGGTCCCGAGCAGGGCCTGACGCAGCCCGGCCTCGTCATGGTCTGCGGCGACAGCCACACCGCGACCCACGGGGCCTTCGGCGCCATTGCCTTCGGCATCGGTGCCTCCGAGGTCGCGCATGTCCTGGCCACCCAGACCCTGTGGCAGACCCGCCCGAAACAGATGCGCCTGACGGTCACCGGCGAACTGGCTCCCGGTGTGACGGCGAAGGACATCGCGCTCACCTGGATCGCCCGTCTGGGCGCCGACGGCGCGCGGGGGCATGCCATCGAGTATGCCGGTGCGGCGATCAGGGAGCTGTCGATGGAGGCCCGTCTGACGCTCTGCAACCTCTCGATCGAGGGCGGCGCGCGCTGCGGGCTGGTCGCGCCCGACGAGAAGACGCTGGCCTATCTGCGCGACCGGCCGCTCGGTCCCCGGGGTGCGGATTTCGAGCGGGCGGCCGGCTACTGGTCGACCCTTCGAAGCGACGAGGGCGCGGTCTTCGACCGCGACGTGGTGATCGAGGCGGCGGAGATCGCCCCCACCGTGACCTGGGGTGTCTCGCCGGAGGAGGCCTTGCCGATCGACCGGCAGGTGCCGGACCCTGCGGCCATGGAGGATGCGGAGAAGGCGCGTCAGACGCGCGACAGCCTCGACTACATGGGGCTGACGCCGGGTCAGAAGCTCACAGATGTCGCCATAGACAGCGTTTTCATCGGGTCCTGCACCAACGCCCGGATCGAGGATCTGCGCGCTGCAGCCGCCGTATTGAAGGGGCGCAGGGCCCGCGTGCCGGGGCTGGTCTCGCCCGGCTCCAGCCTGGTGAAGCTCCAGGCGGAGGCGGAGGGGCTGCACGAAGTCTTCCTGGCGGCGGGGCTCGAGTGGCGTGCTTCGGGCTGCTCCATGTGCGTTGGGATGAACGGCGATCAGGTGGCGAGCGGCCAGCGCTGCGCCTCGACGACGAACCGCAACTTCAAGGGCCGCCAGGGACCGGGTGCCAGAACGCATCTCATGTCGCCGGCCATGGTGGCTGCGGCGGCGGTCACCGGCCGACTCACCGATGTGCGGGCGCTCTGATGGAGACGCCGGGCATGAAGACGTCATGATGGGGATGGTGCGATGCAGCCTCTGACCCGCTTCTCGGCGCCGGCCTGTGCATTGCCCCTGGCCAACGTCGATACGGACCAGATCGTGCCGGCGCGCTTCATGAAGCAGCCGCGCAGTGCCGGCTACGGCCAGTTCCTGCTGCACGACCTGCGTCACGACGCGCAGGGTAAGGCCCGGCCCGATTTCGTCCTCAACCGCCCGGACGCGCAGGCCGCGCGTACGCTCATCACGCGGCGGAACTTCGGTGCCGGCTCGTCGCGCGAGGCGGCTGTCTATGCACTTGTCGACTTCGGTTTCCGCTGCGTGGTGGCACCCAGCTTCGGCGATATCTTCAGCGCCAACGCGGTCAACAACGGCCTGCTGCCCGCGACGGTCGCGGAGGCGGATCTGGAGCGGCTCTTCGCCTACCTCGGCGGTCAGACGGCGGAGCTGGAGGTCGATCTGGAAAGCTGCCGGCTGCGAGCCGGCGACCAGGAGATTCCCTTTACCGTCAACCCGGTCTGGCGCACCAAGCTGATCAACGGCTGGGACGACATCGGCATGACGCAGCGGCACCGCGCGGCCATCGAGGCCTTCGCCGCGACGCGCCTGCGCGACTTTCCCTGGGTGGTTCCGGTCCCGCCGGCGTCGCCTAACGAAGCCTGAGTAACAGGTCAAAACCCTGAACAACACGACCAAAACCATGAAAACCGAATAGGGATGGCTAGAATGAACAAGTACTTTGTTGCGGCTCTCGGCGGTGCGGCGGTCTTCGCCTCGTCGCAGGCCATGGCGCTGGACCGTCTGAGCGCGGTGCACGCCTTTCCGCCTTCGCTGATCTACACCCAGAGTTTCCTTGAGTTCGTGGAAAAGGTGAACGAGCGCGGCGAGGGCGTCGTGCAGATCGACGTGCGCGGCGGACCCGAGGTGATCGGTCTGGCGCAACAGCCCGAGGCCGTGCGCAACGGTGTGGTCGACATGGCCTACACCGCCGCCAGCTTCTATGCCGGAACCGTGCCCGAGCGGGACGCCATGGTGGCCTCCAACACCAACGCCATCTACGCGCGCGAAAACGGCGGCATCGACCTGATGAACCAGATCCATCAGGAGAAGATGGGCGTCTACTATCTCGGTTGGTTCGACAGCGGCGTCAGCTACAACCTCTATTCCATCGAGGAGCCGCAGCTCGACGCCGATGGCAATCTCGACGTCTCGGGCATGAAGCTGCGCAGCAATCCCGTCTACGACGCCTTCTTCCAGGACTACCTGCAGGCTCAGCCGATCAGTCTGCCGACCACCGACGTCTACGCGGCGCTGGAGCGCTCCGTCGTCAACGCCACCGGTTGGACCCAGATTGGCCTGAAGGATCTGAACTGGGATCGCTTCCTCAACTACCGGATTGAGCCTGCTTTCTTCTCCACCGACATGGGCGCGATCGTGAACCTCGAGAGCTGGAACGCGCTCAGCCCCGAGGCCCAGCAGATCCTGCAGGAGGTCGCCATCGAGCACGAGCGCAGCAGCGCTGAGCGTTTCGCCGAGGTGGCGAAGGAGCAGCAGGCTGAACTGGAGGCCGACGGCATGACTGTCGTCACGCTCGAGGGTGCGGCGGCCGACGCCTTCTCCGAGGCGGCGCGAGAGGCGACCTGGAACCGCATGCGCACGCAGATGGAGCGCCACCCGAGCGGGCTGGAGCACTACGATGCGCTGATCGAGGCCTTCAACGATCTCTGAAAGACTCCGGGGCTGCCTCTTGAGGCAGCCCCGGTTCGGTTTCCTTCAGTCCCGTTTCTGGCGGTGCCCGCCGGGTGGATGACGGCATGAGACACGCGCTGCGTCTCTATTCTTATCTCTTGAACGGAATGGCCCTGGTTGCCGGTGTTCTGCTGGTCTGGCTGATGGTCGCCATCGTCGTTTCCGTGGTCATCCGTAACCTTGGCCTGCAGCCGTCGGCCTGGTTCTTTCTCTCGACCGAATATGCGCTCTTCTACCTGACGCTTCTCGGCGCACCCTGGCTGGTTCGGCAGAGGGGGCATGTGCATATCGAGCTGCTGACCTCGGCCCTGCCGCGCGTGCTTCTGGTGCCCGTGAGCCGTCTGGTCGCTCTGCTCTGTGTGGCGGTCTGTCTCGTGCTGGCCTGGAAGGGGCTGGATCTCGTGTCGATGAATATCGCCCGCAACGACTTCGACGTACGCGCCTTTTTCGTTCCCAAGTGGATCCTGACGATTGCCTTTCCGATTTCCTTCGGCCTGATGGCCATCGAATTCTCCCGCTTTCTCTTCGGGCCGGAAATCCTGCACAGCGGCGAAGCGGGAATTAAAGAATAATGGAATGGTACCTCGCGCTGGGCTTTCTGCTCGGTCTGGTCATCGTCTTCATGGCCTTCGGGACCCCGATCGCACTGGCGTTCCTGGCCGCGAACGTGATCGGCGCCTGGTACTTCATGGGGGGCGAGGCCGGCGTCGTGCAGATGCTGGACAACGGTTTCGGCGCCATCTCCAGCTTTAACCTCGTGCCCATTCCCCTGTTCTTGCTGATGGGCGAGCTCTTTTTCCGAACCGGTCTCGGTCTGCGCATGTTCAACGCGGTGGATCGGCTGATCGGTCGGGTACCCGGCCGTCTGTCCTACGTGACCGTGGCCGGGGGCACGGCCTTCTCGACCCTCAGCGGCTCCTCCATGGGATCGACCGCGCTGATGGGCTCGCTGCTGGTGCCGGAGATGGAGCGGCGCGGCTACAAGAAGCACATGTCCATCGGTCCCATTCTCGGCACCGGCGGCCTCGCCATCATCATTCCCCCCTCGGCGCTCGCCGTTCTGCTGGCCACCCTGGCGAAGATCGATATCGGCGCGCTGCTGATCGCCGGCATCCTGCCCGGGCTGCTGCTCGCGGTCTTCTACATGGTCACGATCTGGATTCAGACGCGGCTCGATCCGGCCGCCGCGCCGGCCTACGAGCTGGAGCGGATCTCGCTGCGGGAAAAGCTGGTCCTCTTCTTCCGCGATATCCTGCCGATGATCAGCGTGATGATCGTCATCATCACCTTGATGCTGGTCGGCTTCGCCACGCCGTCCGAGTCCGCCGCCTTCGGGGCGCTGGGCGTCATTCTGCTGGCCTTCGTCTTCCGCTGCATGACCTGGGAGGCCTTCAAGGCTTCGGTGGTCGGCGCCCTGCGGGTCACCCTGATGGCCTATCTGATCGTCTTCGGCTCCGCGACTTTCAGTCAGCTGCTCGCCTTCTCCGGCGCGTCCGGCGGCCTGATCCAATGGGGCATCGGGTTCGAGCTGTCGCCGCTGCTTATGCTGCTGGCCATGTTCGCCGTGCTCCTGGTGCTGGGCACCTTCATGGAGCAGATCTCGATCATGATGCTGACGGTGCCCTTCTTCTTCCCCCTGGCGCAGGCACTCGGGTTCGACGTCATCTGGTTCGGCATCATCGTGCTGCTGGCGCTGGAGATCAGCTTCTCCACGCCGCCCTTTGGCCTGCTGCTCTTCGTCATGAAGGGCGTGGCGCCGAGCGGAACCTCGATGGCCACGATCTACCGGGCGGCGATCCCCTATATTCTCTGTTCTATGCTGCTGGTGGCGCTGCTGACGGCCTTTCCGGCCATCGCCACCTGGCTGCCGAGCCTGCTGTTGTAGGGTCGGCCGAACCGTCTTTCCGGACCACGAGCGAGGCACCGTGACACGACAACTCCCCGAGCGAGACGAGATCTTTCTCGACCATGTGGCCAGCTTCGTGCCGGACCTGGACCGCGCGGCGGCGCTCTACGAGCGGATCGGCTTCCGGCTGACGCCCTTCACGGAGCAGCGCAACCGGACGCCCGAGGGGCTGGTCTCCGCCGGGATGGCCAACCGCTGCGCCATGCTGCGCGAGGGCTACCTGGAACTGTTGACCGCCGTGGGCGACACCGAACTGGCCGGCCAGTTTCACGCCGCGACGGGACGCTACGTCGGGCTGCACCTGATCGCCTTCAGCCTCGCCGATCCGCAGGCCGCCCATGCACGCCTGGCGGAGGAGGGCTTCCGGCCGAAGCCGCCCGTGACGCTGACCCGTCCGGTGGAGGGTCCAGAGGGCGAGGTCGGCGAGGCCCGCTTCACGGTCCTGCGCGTTCCGCCCGAGACTATGCCCGAGGGGCGCATTCAGGTGCTGCAGCACCACACCGAATCGCTGGTCTGGCAGGGCCGCCACCTGGCCCACGACAACGGCGTGGTCGCATTGAAGGGCGTGCTGCTCGCCGTTCCCGACCCGCAGGAGACGGCGGAGCGCTTCGGCCGCTTTCTCGGCCGCAGGCCCAAGCGCCGCGACGCTCGCTGGCTGCTGGAGCTGCAGCGCGGCATCTGCGTCTTCGTCGTGCCCGAGGATCTGGAGACCGTCGCGCCTGGGGTGCCCGCTGCGGCGACGTCGCCGGCCATTGTCGCCACGGCGCTCGGCAGTTCCGATCCGGGACTGACCCGAGAGCGGTTCCAGGCCGGCGGCCTGCAAGCGACGGCGGCGGGGTCGGGTGAGACGCTCTACCGCTTCCCGCCCGAGGTCGGCGGTTCGGCCAGCGTCGTACCGGCCGAGGCCCCGCTGTCCGCGCTGTCCTGGGCGTCCTGACGGCGCTCCGCGGTCATCCACTGCCAGCCGAGCAGTCCGCCCAGGATGGCGATGCCGACGAGGGACGCCACGAGGTTCGGGTGCAGAAGGCCCAGGGTGGCAGGCAGCAGGCTCAGTCGCTGCGGCCAGGTGAGCGGACGCAGCAGGAACCCCTCCAGCAGCACGTTGAGCGCCACCACGCCCAGCAACGCCATGGCTGCGATCAGGGCTGTGTAGCCCAGGCTGGAGTCGATCCCCAGCAGCTCGGGATGGATCACGAAGATGAAGGGCAGGATGAAGCCGGGCAGGCCGAGCCGCACGGCGATGAAACTGGTGCGGAAAAAGTCGCCGTTGGCGATCTTGGCCGCCACCAGGCAGGACACGGCGACGGGCGGCGTGATGGCCGAGACGTTCGCGAAGAAGAAGACGAAGAAGTGCGCGGCCAGCAAGGGGACGCCCAGGCTGACGAGCGCCGGCGCGCCCATTAGCGCCACCAGGATGTAGGAGGCGGAGGTCGGCAGCCCCAGACCGAAGGCCAGGCAGGCGAAGGCGGCGACCACCAGCAGCAGCCAGAGATTGCCAGCCGCCAGTTCGAGCATGGCGAAGGAGAGCTTCTGCGCGAAGCCGGTGACCGAGAGGATGTCGACCAGCACGCCGATCACCGCGACGACCACGGCGATCTGGGCGCCGCGCAGGGCGCCCAGGTAGGCGGTGCGCGCCAGCAGCCCGGCGATGTGAGCCAGGACCCGGCCCAGTCCGCGCAGGGAGGACAGAAGCCCGCGCCAGGATCCGGCGAGTTCGCGCAGGATGTAGAGGCCGAGCAGCAGGCCGGTCGCCTGGATTGAGGCGCGGCCGGCTAGGTTGGTCTCGATCAGCGTCCAGATCAGATAGATGATCGCCACGAAGAAGTGGAAGTTGTAGAGGCAGGTCCGCCAGAAGCTCTCCTCCGAACCCAGGCTGTCGCGCAGCACGTCCTGGGTCGAGGCATCGAGGTCTTGCTGCACGGCCCGCAGGTGCACCGCGAACATTAGATAGAGGTAGTAGATCAGTGCCGGGAAGGCGGCGGCGACGATGACCTCGCCGTAGGGCACGCCGGTCAGGCCGACGATCAGGAAGGCGGCCAGTCCCATCACCGGCGGCGTCACTTGCCCGCCGGTCGAGGCGACGGCCTCGACCGCGCCGGAGAAGGCGGGCTTGAATCCGACCCGATTCATCAGCGGGATCGTCAGCGCGCCGGTGGAGGCGACGTTGGCCACGCTGGAGCCCGAGACCATGCCCATCATGCCGCTGGAGAGGATGGCCACTTGGGCCGGTCCTGCGCGGGTCCGCCCCCCGATCCGGTAGGCCGCGCCCATGATGAAGTCGACGCAGCCGGTCACCTGCAGGGCGGCGGCCAGCAGCATAAAGGGGAAGATCGTGCCGGCCGACAGTTCGGCCAAACCGCCCAGCAGGCCGCTGAAATAGGGGATCGAGGTGTAGCCGATCAGCCGTTTCAGCGAGAGGCCGCCGTGATAGAGCAGCCCGTCGGGCATGGCCTGACCGAAGTAGCCGTAGAGCAGACCGACGACGGCGATCAGGCTCACGACCCAGCCCCACTCGCGCAGCGAGGCATAGAGACAGAGCAGCAGCAGGACCGTGGCGACAGCCATGTCCATGCTGTTCGGCAGGAAGGAGCGTTGCGAGGTCAGCGCCCCGATCTCGGTGACGACGTACCAGATCGTACCAGCCGCCAGCAGGGCCAGCAGCAGGTGCGCCAGGCGTCCCGTCACCCTGGGCGCGCTTGCCGCCAGGGAAAGGAAGATCAGCGTGGCGGCGCCGCCGACATGCAGGATCTTGAATTGGCCCGAGGGCAGGACGAACCAGATCACCTGAGCGGCATGGGCGAGCACGTAGAGGATGCCCACGACGCCCAGAACAGCGACGATTGGGGCGTTGCCCCTGTCGTCGGTCAGCGCGCCGGCCAGCCTATCGGTCAAAGAATGCATTACAGGGGGCTCCGCAGTCGCGGAGACGGGACGCGGCGATGCGGTCCCTCAGGCCGCACCGCCGCGCCGGTCCGCCCGACCGTTTGGGTCAGGAGGCTTCGGTCAGACCGTCGTGCCACGCGCCGCGTTCCTTCAGGTAGCGCGCTGCGCCCTTATGCACCGGGAAGCCGGCGACCAGGTAGTCCGTGCCGAAGGGCAGGCCGATGTCCTGGAACTGCACGCCCAAGCCCCGCACGTCCTCCTCGTTCTCGAAGATGGCCTTCATGACCTCATAGGCCACGTCGGCCTCGACATTGGGCGAGGCGGCCAGGACGCCGGAGAAGGAGGCGGCGGCTACCGTGCTGTCGATGCCCGGAACGACCCCGCCAGGGATCTCGCCGCGCGCGACGCCGGGGTTCATCTCCCGCGCCCGTGCCAGGATCTCGTCGGAGACGGGCAGGGCCCGCACCGGGACCGTGGCGCTCAGCTCGGAGAGAATGGGGGCCGGGCGGCCGTTGGTCAGCAGCGAGGGGATGCAGTCGACCGCTTCGCCGCGCAGGGCGTCGTAGGTCTCGCGCCAGGACCCGTAGGTCCATTCGACATCGTCCTGGATCCCGGCCGCCTCGAACAGCACCCTCCACATGGTCGCGGTCGAACTGCCGGCCGGCGAGGGCATGCAGCGGCGGCCGCGCAGGTCGTCCAGGGTCTCGATGTCGCTGTCCGCCCGGACCATCGGCGTGCAGTTGAACAGCGTGTAGGCGAACATCTGGTGCACCTCGATCGGCTGGGGATAGGGGGCCTGGCCCTCCGATGCCGGCTTCCAGTCGGTCGAGGTGGTCTGGCCGAACTGGATGATGCCTTCCGAGAAGAGCTGCATGTTCTCGGTGCCGCCGCTGGTCGCCATAGAGGCGTTCCGTAAGTCGCTGTGGCGGTTCACCGTGTTGGCGAGCCCCTCCATGATCACGTAGCCGGTCGAACCGATCGAGGAGGAGCCCCATTGCAGGTTCTGCTGCGCAAGCACGCTGCTGCTGCGGAAGACGGCCGAGCCGGCACCGGCGGCGGCTAGGCCCATCAGGCCGCCACGCAGAACGCTGCGGCGGCTGACTTCAGGCATATTCAGACTGTTACGACGTTTCGTCATGAGGTTTTCCCTTTGCCTCCCAAGTCTCGGCCGTGCGGTGAGCCGGCCCTCCGATGGCCTCTGCCGTTCGGGCAGTAGGCCGCTGTCAAGCGATCCACTCCGTCACCGGGGCGGCCGCTTCGTGTAGCGGTTGCGACACCACGTCGACCAGAGAGGGACCGCCGTGTTCGATGGCGGCGGCAAGGGCGCCGCGCAGCTCGGCCGGATCCTCCACCCGCCAGGCCTTCAGCCCGAAGGCCTGGGCGACGCGGGCATGATCCGTCTGGTTGAAGTCGACTGAGAAGTAGCGCTGGCCGAAGCCGGAATGTTGGCCCGCCTTGATCCAGCCGTAGACGCTGTTCGAGAAGACGATCAACGTGATCGGGGCGCCGCTGCGCACCAGAGTCTCCATTTCGCCGGCGTTGAAGCCGAAGCTGCCGTCGCCCATCACCGCCACGCACTTGGCCGAGGGGCGCGCGTAGTAGGCGCCGAGTACGCCGGGCAGGGAGTAGCCGAGCGCGCCATGGGCGCGGTTGCTGATCATCCGCGCCTCGGGATGCTTCAGCTCGAAATAGGCCGAGAAGTAGGGGCAGGGCGTGCCGGGATCCGCGACCACGATGGCGTCGTCGGGCAGCAGCTCCGAGAGCTCGCGCACCACCCGTTCGGGACGAATCGGCCGGTCCAGGGACTCGGCCAGAGCGTTGAAGCGGGCGAACTTGGCTGCCTTGGCCTCGGCGACCGCCGTTTTCGCCCCTTCGGCCGGCCGCCGGGTCTCGCCCAGCTTGGCATCCACAGCGGTCAGCAGGGCGGCCAGCGCCAGCTTGGCGTCGGCAGTCAGACCGATTTCGGTCGGATAGTTGGCACCGATCACCGTTGGCTCGGCATCGATGTGAAGGATCCGCTGCTTGTCGGCGGCGGGGTGCCGCCAGCGCTCGGTCGTGACCGAGCCGGCGCGGCAGCCGACCAGCAGCACCAAGTCCGCCTCGTCCAGCACCGCGCGGGTCTCCTCCGCGCCGCCGTTGGAACCGACGACGCCGAGCGCCAGGGGGTGGTCGTCCAGGATCGCGCCCTGGCCGCTGATGGAGGTCGCCACCACCGCGCCCAGCCGTTCGGCCAGAGCCGTGACCTCGGCCCGCGCGCCGGCGATCACCGGTCCGCCGCCGCAGACGATCACCGGCCGCTCGGCCGAGGTCAGCGCCTCGGCCGCCGCCTCCACCCGGTCGGGCGCCGGGGCTGCCCGAGCCGCCGGAAAACTGCCCTGCGCGGCCTCGCCCCAGATGTCATCGGCATCAACCGGATTCTTCTGTACGTCGAAGGGCAGGCCCAGATGGACCGCGCCGGGGCGGCCGCTGCTCATTTGGCGAAAGGCGGTCCGCACGCTGCGCGGCAGGGCCGCGCTGCTCTCGATGACCTTGTTCCACTTCGTCAGGGGCCGAAAGAGCGCTTCCTGGTCCAGTTCGGTCAGGGCGAACTTGCCGTGAGAGCTGACGGCGATGTCGGTGGTGATGGCCAGGACGGCGATGGAGGACTCGTTTGCCTCGACGACGCCTGGCAGGATGTAGGTCGCTCCGCCGCCGCTCGGGCCTTCGCAGACGCCGACCTTGCCGGAGACGCGGGCGTAGACGTCGGCCATGTAGCCGGCCGATCGCTCGTCGCGGGTCAGCACGTGGCGCATGCCGTGGTCGAGGCGGTGGAGCGCGTCGTAGAACGGCAGGCTGGTGTCGCCGCAAAGACCGAAGATCACTTCGACGCCGTGGAGATCGAGCAGGCGGACGAGCGCTTCGGCGCCGGATAGCTGGTTCATTGATCCTCCGGTGACGGGGAATTGGAGACTCTGCTGGCCGCTTGCGGGCCTTCGCCGCTGGCCGCTTGCGGCCCTTCGCCGTTTGCCGCTTGCGGCCCTTCGCCCATGTAGAGGCGCGCATAGCCTTCGCGGATGCCGTCGATGATCTGATCCTGCCGCCGGGCGACGTGGCTGTGGGCGATGCCGACCGCCGTTTCGGCGTCGCCTTGGCCGATGGCGGCGATCAGGGCCCGGTGCTCGGCCTGGGTGTTGTCGCGTCGCCCCTGCATGTCGACCCAACGGAAGAAGTGGATCCGTGCGTTGATGCTGCGCAGCATGCGCAGCAGTTCCAGGTTTCCGGTACATTCGGCGATGCGCTCATGGAAGCCCTCGTCCAGCTCCAGCAGGCGCTCCAGGGGCTCGCTTTCGTGGGCGCTGACGCTGCGGTCCAGGTAGCCGTGCATGGCTTCCAGCCAGTCCCGCGAGGCACGGCCGCAGGCCAGCCGCACGATGGCTGTCTCCAAGGCAAGCCGAGCCTCGTAAAGGTCGCAGACCTCCTTCACGTCGAGCGGGCGGGCGAAGAAGCCCCGGCCGCCGACCGACTGCAGCAAGCCCTCGGAGACCAGCCGATGCATCGCTTCGCGCAAGGGGGTCCGGCTGATCTGCAGCTCCTTGGCAAGCGCGCCTTCGTTGAGGCGCTCGCCGGGCCTGAAGCGGTAGTTGATCGCCATCTCGCGCAGTCGGTCGTAGGCCCGCTGCGAGAGTTGCGTCGGCCCCTCCTGCGCGGTTGCGCGCCCTGTCGTCTGCGGGATTTCCGGCATATCCGGGGTCCTGTGCGCAAAACTGTATACAGTTTATTATGCAGCTAGAGACCCCCCGTGCAAGCCGGCTTTCATCACAACTGCGTTGAAATCAGGCCTCGGCGCCGGTTCGGAGGCCGGACCGGAAACCTGGCCGGAAACCTAGCCTAAAACCCGACGTTGAAACCCGCCCCGGGGTTTCATGCGCAGGTCCTATTGACGCCTCTGTTGCTTCTAAGTTTATCATCAGAAAACCAATAGAAAACCCTGACGGACCGGACCCCCGGACGTGGGGAACGACCCTTGGGACGCGATGTCGCGAAACCCGGGGACTTGAGGAAACGTGAGGTAGAGATGGCAACGCTCGGACAGCGCCTGCGGCGCTGGCGTCGCTCGCTCGGCTTGAGCCTGGACGCCGCGGCGCAGAAGGTTGAGATCACGAAGGGCTACCTGTCGCGGATCGAGAATGATCTCGCCAGTCCCTCCATTGCCGTCCTCAACCGCATTAGCCAGGCCTACGGCGCGCCGCTGTCTCAACTTCTGGATACCGGCGGTTCGGACAAGATCTCGGTCGTGCGCGTCGCGGACCGGCTGGCGATGAACCGCGACAGCGGCGAGCACGGCTACCTCTACGACTTGGTCAACCACAAAAAGGCGGACCGCCGCACCGAGTGCTTCGTCGTCACGCTGCCGCCGATCGACGAACCGCCGGAGCTCTTCAGCCATGCGGGCGAGGAGCTTTTCTTCGTACTGACCGGCCGTGTGCGCTTCGTCTACGGCGGAACCGAACTGATTCTGGAGACCGGCGACGCGATCTACTTCGACGCCGCGATTCAGCACCGAGGCCTGGCCTACGGCGGAGAACCCGCTACGGCCCTGGCTGTCATCGTTCCCCCGGACACCGAAGGGGACTGAGCGGACCCGCCGGATCGACCAACGACCCGGCGGTCTCAATAGAAAGTGGGAGGAGTCTCTTAAGATGCGTAAATGGCTGATTACGACAGCGGTATCTGCCGGACTGTCGGTCTTCGCCGGTGCCGCTGCGGCACAGGAAACGGTCAACTGGCGGATGCAGTCCCTGTGGGACGCCAACACCACGCCACAGGAGTTCGAAGAGCGTTTCGTGGCGCGGGTTGCCGAGCTGACCGACGGGAACTTCCAGATCCGGCTTTTCTCCGGCGGTCAGATCGTCCCGGCGGCGGAGGCCTTCGAGGCGGTGCAGTCGGGCGCCTTCGAGATGATGAAGACCTTCGACGGCTACGAGGCCGGCACGGTGCCGGCCTTCTACTTCACCAGCACCGTCCCCTTCGGTTTCGAGACGCCGGATCAGATGGAGGCCTGGTTCTACGAACTGGGCGGTCTGGAGTTGGCACGCGACGCCTACGACGACTACGGCCTCCACTACGTGGCCCCCAGCGTCTACGGTGAGGAGCCGATCCACTCCACCTTCCCCATCGAGTCCATCGCGGAGATGGCGGGTCAGAAGGGGCGCTTCGTCGGCCTGGCCGGTCAGGTCATGGCGGCCTTCGACGTGGCGGTCACGCCGATGGCGACGGGGGAGGTCTACTCGGCGCTGGAGCGCGGCGTGATCGACTTTGCCGACCGGGGCGACCTGACCGCCAATCTGGAGGCCGGACTGGCCGAGGTGGCGGACTACGTGGTTCTGCCGGGGGTGCATCAGCCGGTGACGGCCACGGCCTACGTGGCCAATCAAGAGGCTTGGGACGCGCTGCCCCGCAGCTACCAGGCGGCGCTGGAGATGGCGGCGCGTGAGGTCTCTGGTGCCTTGCGCCAGCACATCCTCGTCCAGGATCAGGTCGCCCTGGCGGCCTTCCGCGATGCGGGGATCGAGGTCTTGCGTCTCGACGAGGAGGACGTTCAGGCCGCCCGTCCGACGGCGGTCGAAGCCTGGCGTGCGGCGGCAGGCGACGACGAACTGGCGAACCGGATCCTGGAAAGCCAGCTCGACTTCATGCGTCAGCTCGGCCTGCTCTGACGCGGGCGGTGCGGCGGCGGGGCGCCCGACCGTAGTCAACGCGCCCTGCCGCCGTTTCCCTGGAGATAACCGACCGATGCCAGTCCTGGCCTTCTACTGTCGCGGCGTCACCGTGCTGAACCGTTGGATCATGATCGCCGCGACCGGCTTGATCGCGATCATGGTGACGGTGATCTGCTACGAGGTGATCGCCCGCTACGCCTTCGACGCGCCGACGGTCTGGGCCATGGAGATGGCGCGTCTGCTGCTGGGGCCGTACTTCCTGCTGGCCGGGCCCTACCTCCTGCATATCGGCGGTCACGTGAACGTCGACATCGTCTACGGCAAACTCCCCGAGCGAACCGCGAAGCTCGTCGATCTGCTGACGGTTCCACTCATCGTCTACTTCGGCTGGGTTCTGCTGAGCTACAGCCTGCCGCTGGCACTGACCTCCTGGGAGCATCGGGAGACCTCGACCTCCGCCTGGAATCCGCAGATCTGGCCGGCCAAGGCGGTCATGCCGCTCGCCTTCGCTCTCCTGATCGCCCAGGCCGCGGCGGAGTGGCTGCGCGCCCTGTTCCGCGTCCTCGGGTATCCCGATCCGGCGCCGCCGCCGGTCGCGCCGGCCGAGGACCTGGTGACCGGCGGACCCGGCACATGAGCTCCGAACTCGTTCTGCTCGCCATGTTCGTCGGTCTGGTTCTGCTGATCCTGACCGGTCTGCCGCTCGCCTTCGCGCTCGGCGCCCTGGCGCTCTTCTTCACGGTAACCCTCTGGGGCTCGCAGGCCCTGGTGGTGACGGTGTTGCAGACCTTCGACACCATGTCGTCGGAGGTGCTGTTGGCGATTCCCCTCTACGTGATGATGGCGGCTGTGCTGCAGCGCAGCGGTATCATCGATGCGCTCTATCGCGCGATGGAACTCTGGTTCGTCCGCTTGCCGGGCGGTCTCGCCGTCGGCACCGTCGTGATCTGCACCATCATGGCGGCCATGACCGGGATCGTCGGGGCCGCCGTCGCGGCAATGGGTATCCTGGCCTTGCCCTCCATGCTCAAGCGCGGCTACGACCAGCGTCTCGCGCTGGGGACCATCTGCGCCGGCGGCACCCTCGGCATCCTCATTCCGCCCTCCGTCATCACCATCGTCTATGCCGTCACGGCGCAGATCTCCGTCGGACAGATGTTCATCGGCGGGGTCGTGCCGGGCCTGTTGCTGGCCGGTCTCTACATCGCCTACATCGTGATCCGGACCCTGCTGCAGCCCGGCCTGGCGCCGACCGGCGCGACGGCGGAGGGCGTCGATTGGCCGAGGCGTCTACGCGCGCTCGAAGCGCTGATTATCCCCAGCCTGATCATCTTCGGCGTACTCGGCAGCATCTACCTCGGCATTGCGACGCCGACCGAGGCAGCGGCGGTCGGGGTCGCCGGGGCGGTGATCTCGGCGGCGACCCAACGGCGCCTGGATGCGCGGATGCTGGGCCGGGCTGCCTTCGACACCCTGAAGGTCTCGGCCATGATCCTCTGGATCACCATCGGCGCGAAGGCTTTCGTCGCGATCTTCACCGGCACCGGCGGCGCCGATTTCATGCTGGCGCAGATCGAGGCGCTGGAGGCCGACCGCTACGTGATCCTGCTCGTGATGATGCTGATCCTGGTGTTCCTCGGCATGTTTCTCGACGAGATCGGAATCATCCTTCTCTGCGTCCCGGTCTTCCTGCCGATCATCGAGTTTCTCGAATTCGATCCGCTGTGGTTCGGGATCATCTTTCTGATCTCCGCCCAGATGGCCTACATCACGCCGCCCTTCGGCTACACCCTCTTCTATCTCAAGGGCGTGGTCCCGCCCTCCATCGGCATGGAGACGATCTACCGGGCCATCGTTCCCTTCTTTTTTCTGCAGGTGACCGGCCTGCTCATCTGCGTGGTCTGGCCCGAGCTGGTGCTCTGGCTGCCCCAGCAGATGATGGCGCGGTGACGAGGCCTCCCGAAACGACGAGCAACCGATAAGAGAATCCCAGAGTAAGAGAGCCCATGAGCAAGACGAACATCACGTCCCGCATTCCCGGCTTCCATTCCATGTCGATCGAGGCGCGCCTCGCCCGACTGGCCGAGCTGACCGATCTCGATGAAGCCGCGGTCGCCCAGCTTTCGGACACCGGCAACCTGCGGCCCGAGACGGCGGACCGCATGATCGAAAACGTGATCGGGACGATGAACATCCCGGTCGGCGTCGCCACCAACCTGATCGTGGACGGTCGCGAGGTTCTGGTGCCGATGGCGACTGAGGAAAGCTCGGTGGTGGCGGCGGTCTGCAACGCGGCCAAACAGTGCCGCTCCGCCGGTGGGATCGCGACCTCCAGCAGCGGACCCTTGATGATCGCGCAGGTGCAGCTCGTCGGCGTCAGCGATCCCGAAAACGCACGCTTCAAGATCCTGGAGCGGCGGGAGGAGATCAAGTCGATCTGCGACGAGACCGATCCCGTTCTGCTGAAGTTCGGCGGCGGCTTTCGCGACCTGGAGGTGCGCGTGCTGGAGACCGACGACGGCCCGATGGTGATCACCCATCTGATCGTCGATACCGGCGATGCCATGGGCGCCAATGCCGTCAACTCGATGGCGGAGGCTGTCGGCCCTCGGATCGAGGCCTGGACCGGCGGCCGCGTCTTCCTGCGCATCCTCTCGAATCTGGCCGATCGGCGCTTGGTGCGGGCGCGCGGTGTCTGGAAACTGGAGGACATCGGCGGTGCCGAGGTGCGCGACGGCATGCTCTCCGCCTTCCGCTTTGCCGACGCCGATCCCTATCGGGCCGCCACCCACAACAAGGGCATCATGAACGGTGTGACCGCCGTGGTCTTAGCCAGCGGCAACGACACGCGCGCCATCGAGGCAGGGGCCCACGCCTTCGCCGCGCGCAGCGGCCGCTACCGCAGCCTGACGCGGTGGGAGCGGGACGGCGAAGGCAACCTGGTCGGACTGCTGGAGATGCCCTTGGCCGTCGGTCTGATCGGCGGCGCCACAAAGATCCACCCGACGGCGCAGGTCGCGCTGAAGATCATGGCGGTCTCGAAGGCGGACGAACTCGCCCGACTGATTGCCGCCGTCGGTCTGGCCCAGAACTTCGCCGCGCTTAAGGTGCTGGCCACGACCGGTGTGCAGAAGGGCCATATGTCTCTGCATGCCAAGAACATCGCCGCCATGGCGGGCGCCGAGGGGGAAGAGGTCGAGGCGGTCGCGGCGAAGCTGAAGGAGATGGGCAAGGTGCGGGTAGATATCGCCGAGCGGCTGCTGGCCGACCTGCGCGGCGGCAAGGCCTGACCCGTGCCCGCAGAGACCCGCCCGGTTCCGCTGCCGCGCCTGAGCGCGCTGCTCTATCTGCTGATGGCGCTCGTCATGCTGGCCGTGGCGGGACTGTCCCTGCACGGCGGCTTTCGCAGCGTCGCCCAGGCGGAGCGCGCGCTTTCGCTGCGCGAGGTCGCGGCGGACCTGACGGAGCTGTCCATCGCGGTCGCCAAGGGCGCACCCCGGACCGATGACCTGACCCGGACCTTGCAGGACTGGCTGCTGCGCACCGCGCCGCAGCCAGCCGTCGCCTCGGCGGCCCTGAGCGAGGCGCGCGCGCTGGGACGCGAGGGCAACCCGCGTCTCGTCGCGCGCCAGATCGGAGCGGCTTTCGATACCTCGGGCCTCAGCGGCGCTCTGCTGCAGGCGCAGCTCTTCCTGATCATGCGCGACGAGCGGCAACGCGCCGCCGAGACGATCCTGAACGCGCTTGCCGGCCGCTACGGCCTGGAGATCGAACGGCGGGCCGTGCGGGCAGCGGTTTCCGCTTGGGGTGCGGGTGAAGCGTCGCCCGAGATCGAACGGCTGCTGCATGCCTTACCGCAATCGGAGACGCCGGCCGCTATCCTGCTCATGGCGGCCGTCAAGCTGGTCCTGTTGGCCTCTCTGCTCTTGGGCAGTCTCGTCTACGCGCGGCGCTTTCTAAGCGATGCCCGCGCACTTCTCCGCTCAGGACGGCTCGACGTCGGCAGCGGTTTCGCGACGCGCTGAGGCGAGTGGAGATCCGGCTCTACGACGGGGCCGGAGTCGGCAGCTCCGACCCGAACTGCCGCACCTGCCGGTCCACTTCCGGCGACCAGCGCTCCACGACCGCGCGGATATGTGCCTCCATCGCCGCCGCGGCGGTCTCGGGGGCGCCGCTCGTGACCGCGCTCAGCAGTTTTGCATGCTGGACCGATCCGCGCGCGAAGCCGGGCTCGTCGACCTGCAGCGGCTCCTTGTCCAGCCCGAAGGTGTGACGGTGGATGTGCAGCATGCAGCGCAGCAGGATCGGCTCCAATGCCCGCAAGCCGGCGGCCCGGAAGATCGTCAGATGAAAGGCGCGGTCGAGTTCGGCCAGGGCGTAGGCGTCGCCCTCCCGCTCCGCCTCGGCCATGCGCTCCACCAATTCTTCCAGCGCCGTCGTCTCCGCCGGCCCCAGGCGCGGCGCGGCGCGGCGGGCGCCGTCCACCTCCAGCGCCAAGCGGATGCGGACCATCTGCGCCGCCTCGTCCGGCGTGGTGTCGGACACGAAGGTGCCTTGATAGCCGCGTCGGCTGACCAGCCCTTCCTGTTCCAAGCGCAGCAGCGCCTCGCGCACCGTGCCCTGGCTGCAGTTCATGGCGCCGGCGATCCCGGTTTCCAGCAGGGCCGCGCCGGCCGCGACGGTGTTCAGCAGAATGACCCGGCGCAGTGCGTGATAGACCGCTTCGCCCTTGCTGCGCGGCGGGGCTGCGGTGCCGGTGACACCCAGCACCTCCGCCCAAGGGAACGTTTCGTTCGACATGGTTGACAGCTACGCAATCCCGGTTACGATCACTATCGATATTGATAATGATGTTGCATCGAGTCCGCAATTCGATGCTGGCCGCAGCGCTATCCTCACGCTGCGCTGTCCTTCGACAAGGAGTGTGATGGCAGCCCGGTCCCAGGTTCGTCGGGGGTGTTCTCTTCATTGCCGGCCTCTGTCGACGGGGAGGGCGCGGCGATGAGCGCGCCGCTGCTGGAGGTCGAGGACCTGGTCGTCGAGTTCAAGACACCCTCCGGCTGGGTCCGGGCCGTGGACGGCGTCTCCTGGGATGTCTCGCCGAGCGAGATCCACGCGGTGGTTGGCGAGTCCGGCTCGGGTAAGTCTGTCACCGCGCTCTCGATCCTGCGCCTGCTGCCCATGCCGCCGGCCCGCATCGCACAGGGGGCGATCCGTTTTCACGGAACCGACCTGCTGGCGGCCGACGAACGGACGATCCAGGCGGTTCGGGGCGGACGGATCGGCATGGTCTTTCAGGAACCCATGACCAGCCTCAATCCGGTTCTCACCATCGGTCGTCAACTGACCGAGGGCTTGCGCGAACATCGCAAGCTGGACCGCCGCGCCGCCCAGGCCCGCGCCGTCGAACTGCTCGAGATGGTCGGTATCTCCGAGCCGGAACGCCGTCTCAAGCAGTACCCCCATCACCTCTCCGGCGGGATGCGTCAGCGCGTGATGATCGCCATCGCCTTGAGCTGCGACCCGGAACTGATCATCGCGGACGAGCCGACCACGGCCTTGGACGTCACCATTCAGGCTCAGATCCTGGAGCTGATGCAGGATCTCTGTCGTCGTCTGGGCGTCGCCCTGGTGGTCATCACGCACAATCTGGGCATCGTCGCCCGCTATGCCGACCGCGTGACGGTGATGTACGCGGGTGGCGTTGTGGAGGAGGGCACGGCCGACGCTGTCTATCACCGCAGTGCCCATCCCTATACCCTGGGTCTGTTGAATTCCGTGCCGCGGCTCGACCGCCCGCGCGGGCTGCCGCTGGAACCGATCCCCGGAAATCCGCCCGATATTCTCGATCGCCCGCCCGGCTGTCAGTTTCAGCCGCGCTGCGGCTTTGCCCTCCCGCACTGCAGGCAGTCGGCGCCGCCCCTGCAGCGGATCGAGGCGGCGTCCGGCCCGAACCTGCCGTCTCACCGCAGCGCCTGCTTCGAAAGCGAAGCCCTGCTAGCGGACGCGGTCTCGTGAGTGCGACGGCGACGCTTGCGGCGCAGGGCGTGGCGAGGGGCGCGGCGAAGGGCGCGGATAGCGGTCCTTCGGACGAGGTTCTGGTCGAGCTGCGCGGCCTCAAGAAGCATTTCCCCGTGAAGCGAGGCCTCCTGTTCGAGCGCACGATCGGGCAGGTCAAGGCGGTGGACGGTGTCAGCTTCTCCATTCGGCGTGGGGAGACCTTCGGTCTCGTGGGCGAGAGCGGCTGCGGCAAGAGCACCATAGGCCGCTGCCTGCTACGCCTTGAGAACCCGAGCGAGGGCGAGATCCGTTTCGCCGGCGAGGACGTCTCGAAACTGGATAGAGCCGGTCTGCGCGGCTTCCGCCGCCGGGTCCAGGCGGTCTTCCAGGACCCCTTCAGTTCGCTGAACCCACGCATGACCGTGCAGGAAATCGTCTCGGAACCCCTGCTGGTGCATGGCATTCCGGGCGACCGCGCCAGGGCTGTGCGCGACCTGCTGGACACCGTTGGGCTACCCGCTCGGCTGGCGGACCACTATCCCCATGAGATGAGCGGCGGCCAGCGTCAGCGCGTCGGCATAGCCCGAGCATTGGCGCTGAAGCCGGAGTTCCTGGTCTGCGACGAGGCCGTCTCGGCGCTTGATGTCTCCATTCAGGCCCAGATCATCCGTCTGCTGGAGGATCTGCGGGCTGAGTTCGGCCTGACGTATCTTTTCATCGGTCACGACCTCTCGGTCGTCCGTCACATCTGTCATCGGGTCGCCGTCATGTATCTCGGCAATCTGGTGGAGCTGGCGGAGACCGATGAGCTGTTCGAAAACCCGCAGCATCCCTACACCCAAGCGCTGCTGTCCGCCGTCCCCGTTCCCGATCCGACGCTGGAGCGCGCCCGCGCCCACCGGGTGGCCAGGGGCGAGGTCCCCAGCCCGATGGCACCGCCGCCCGGCTGCGTCTTCAATCCCCGGTGCGATCTGGCCGACGCCGCTTGCCGCCAGACGGTGCCGGACCTGCGCCCTATCGCTTCGGGTCATGTCGCCGCCTGTCTCAAGGCCGGAGAGCCGAGCGGGTCGACAGGGCCGAACGAGTCCGGAAAGCCAACAAAAACGAGAGGAGGCTGAACATCATGGTCCGGAAGACACCATCCACTGAGTCGCAGATCGACGAAGGGGTCGCGCGCGAACTGCGCGAGGCCTACGACTTCGACCGTCGCGATCCCCTGTTCGGGTTGTCGCGCGAACAGTTGAGCGGCCCCAGGCTGGAACGGCGCAGCGTTCTGCGTCTTCTGGCTGCTGCCGGTACGCTCGGGGCCTGGCATCTTCTGCCGGGGCCTCTCGGCGCGGTCGCGCCAGCCAAGGCGCAGAGCGGCGGCACCCTGCGCTGCGGCTGGTCGGGCGTCGGCGAGATCGTCACGCTGGATCCGGCGCAGATCAACCAGGTGCTGCAGTTCCAGATCGCCTCGAACGTTCTGTCGGGTCTCACCCACATCAACGCGCAGTTGGTTGCGGAAGGCGATCTGGCGGAAAGCTGGGAGGTGTCCGAAGACGGGCTGGAGTGGACCTTCAAGCTGCGCGAGGGCGTCACCTTCCACAACGGCGATCCCTTCACCGCCGACGACGTTCTCTTCACCTACGCGCGCTCGAAGGATCCGCAGCAGTCGATCCACAGCCGCACGCTCTCCAACGTTCAGGCGCTCGACAAGCTGGACGACCACCGGGTGCGCTTCACCCTGGCGCAGCCGCAGGCCTCCTTCCTGGTCAAGACCCTGGAACGCTCCTCCGGCCGTGCCATGACCATCGTCAGCCGGGGCGCCCTGGAGTCCATGGGGACCTCGGACTACGGTCTGCGGCCGGTCGGGACGGGACCCTTCCGGGTCGTCCGCCATCAGCTCGGTCAGAGCGTCTTCCTGGAGCGTTTCGAGGACTATTACGATCCGGAGCGGCCGAAGCTCGACGCGGTGGAAATCCTGCCGATCCTGGATGCGGAACCGCTCGCGGCCGCCTTGGAGGCCGGCGACATCCAGTTGATCGGCGGCAATCCCGTTGCCGGCGAACTGGTCGACCGTTTCGTCGAGAACCCCGACCTGGTCGTCGACGAGACGCCCTTGCCGGGTTTCCAGTCGGTCTGGATCAATCCCTGGCACGAGGCCATGAAGGTCACCGACTTCGACAAACCCCTGGAAGAGCTGATGCAGGAGCCGGGCTTCAAGGTCCGCATGGCCCTGGCCAAGGCCCTGGATCGGGAGACCTACATCGCGCAGGCCCACTTCGGGCGGGGCACGCCCGCCTTCGGGTCGGTCAATCCGGCGATGGGCTATTACTTCGACGGTGAGCTGGCGGAGCAAAGCAGTCAGACCTACGACGTGGAGGCGGCTCAGGCCCTGCTGGCCGAGGCCGGCTATCCTGGCGGCGAGGGCTTTCCCAAGCTGCGTCTGCTGACCACGCCGGTGAACCGCCGGGAGTCCCTGGTGGTTGCCAACATTCTGGGGCGCAACCTCGGGATCGAGGTCGAGGTGCAGACCAAGGACTTCCCCGTCCTGATCGAGGACTTCGACCGGATGGACTGGGATCTTGTGCGGCTCGGCTCCGGCGGCGACTACGACCCTGACGACGCGCTGCAGGACTGGATGTCGACCGCCTCCAAGTTCAACGGCCGTCTGCGCGACACGGCGGTTCATCCCTTCGGCTTCTTCTCCGAGGCGCGGGTGGACGAACTCTCCGAACAGCAGAGCGCCACGGCGGACCTCGAGCAGCGCCGCGAGATGGTGCTGGAGGCGAACCGCATCACCTCCGACAAGGTGGCCTCGGCCTTCCTCTATCACCCTTCGGACGTGCTGGTACACGCCCGGTCGGTGACTTTCCCGGCCGAAAGCCGGATCCCCGGTCTGGTGGATCTGGACCGCGTCACCTTGAGCTGAGTCTCCTCCAGCTCCCCCGGCTCGCTGCCCCGTCCCCTTTTCGAAGGGGGCGGGGGAGCGGCCGGCTTCAAGACAAGGCTGCGGAGCGCCATGACCCGGTATCTTCTCAGGCGAACCTTCGGCGCCGTCATCGTCATGTGGGCGGTGGCGACGCTGGTTTTCTTCATGATCCGGCTGGTGCCGGGCGATCCCATCGGCGCGATCCTGTTCGATGCCGGCGATGCCCAGGCTGTCGAGGATCTGCGCCGCAGCATGGGCCTCGACCAGCCGGTCTGGGTCCAGTACGGCCTCTGGTTCTGGAACCTCTTCCAGGGCGACTTGGGGGCCTCGATCTACGGTAGCCGCGTGCCGGTCTCCCAGTTGCTGGCCGAGGCTTTGCCGCGCACGCTGTCGCTCGCCTTTCTCTCCTTCCTGCTGGCCGTCGCCATCGCCGTTCCGGCCGGCCTGATCGCGGCGACCCGGCGCAACAGCGGGTGGGACACCTCGGTCACCTTCGTGGCCTTTCTCGGCCTCTCCATGCCGGACTTCTGGCTCGGCATCCTGCTGATCATCCTCTTCGCCGCGACGCTCCAGTGGCTGCCGGCGGTCGGCTACATGCCTCTGTCCGAGGGCTTCTGGCCCTGGCTGGAGCATCTGATCCTGCCCTCGATCGCGGTCGGCACCGCCTTCTCCGCGATCATCGCCCGCATGATCCGCTCCGCCATGCTGGAGGTTCTCAATACCGACTACATGCGCGTCGCCCGCTCCAAGGGCCTGCCGACCCGCGTCCTGATCCTGCGCCATGCCCTGCCGAACGCTCTGATCCCGGTGATCACCGTCATCGGTATCGCCTTCGCGCTGCTGATGGCGGGCGCAGTCGTGGTGGAGAACGTCTTCGCCATCAAGGGGCTCGGACGGATGCTGATCCAGGGGATCCTGCACCGCGACTATCCGGTCGTTCAGGGGGCGATCCTGGTCGTCTCCGCCATCTTCGTCTTCTCCAACCTGCTGGTCGACCTGCTCTACTCCGCCGTCGACCCGCGCATTCGGTACGACTGATGAGCGACAGCACGATAGAGCCGCTCTCCGGCGAAGCCGCCTCAGAACCCCGGGTCTGGCGCCGCCAGACCCGCTGGGGCCGGCTGCGGGCCGTGCTGCGCGCCGACAGGAAGGCCCTTTTCGGACTCGTCGTTCTGGCGGTCTTCCTGCTGCTGGCGGTCTTCGGTCCCCTGATCGTCCCGCACGATCCGAACGAGATGACCCTGCAGATGATGGCGGGTCCTAGCCTGACGCATCCGCTTGGGACCGACGACCTGGGGCGTGACCTGCTCAGCCGCATCGTCGTGGGGACGCAGGTGTCCCTCTTCATCGGTGTTTCGACCGTGACCCTGGCGCTGGTCGTCGGGGTCTTCCTCGGCGTGCTGGCGGGCTATCGCGGCGGCTGGATCGATCAGGTCATCATGCGCTACATCGACCTGCAGTGGGCCTTTCCGAACTTCATCATCGCCGTCTATCTGGTCGCCGTTTTCGGGACGGGCATCTGGAACCTGATCATCGCGATCTCGCTGGCCTTCGTCGACGACTTCGCCCGGATCGCGCGCGGCATGGTGCTGTCGATCAAGCACGAGCAGTACGTGCAGGCGGCGCGCACCGTCGGTGCCTCCGACCTGCGCATCATGCTGCGCCACGTTCTGCCCAACGCCACCGCGCCGATCATCGTTCAGGCGACGGTCAGCGTGTCCTATGCCATCCTGGCGGAGGCGAGCCTCAGCTTCCTCGGTCTGGGCGTCGAGGCTTCGACGCCCACCTGGGGCTTGATTCTCGCCGAGGGGCGCAGCTTCATCTCGCGTGCTTGGTGGCTCGGGATCTTCCCAGGCGTTGCGATCATGCTGACGGTGCTCTCGATCAACTTCCTGGGCGACGCGCTCCGCGACTTCCTGGACGTGCGCGAAACGGCCGGGACACCCTGATCCTAGGTGCCGTCGCTTTACCGTAAGGCGAAGTGTCCAACGGCGGAGGCCGTCGCGCGTCTCGACCGCGATGGGCTGCTGTCCAAAAGAAACGAAACGGAGGAACCACAGCCATGCCTACCTTCACCACCCGGCCCGAGATTCGCGGCAGCTTCGGCGTCTGCGCGACGACCCACTGGCTGGCGACCGCCGTCGGCATGGCGGTGCTGGAGCGCGGCGGCAATGCCTTCGACGCCGCCGTCGCTGCCGGTTTTACCCTTCAGGTGGCGGAGCCCCATCTCAACGGCCCGGCCGGCGAGGTGCCGATCCTCTTCTGGAGCGAGGCGAACCGGCGGGTCGAGGTGATCTGCGGGCAGGGCGTCGCACCGGCCGGCGCCAGCATCGAGGCCTTTCGCGACCTGGGGCTGGACGCGGTTCCGGGGACGGGACTGCTGGCCGCCGTCGTGCCCGGCTCCTTCGACGCCTGGCTGCTGATGCTGCGCGATCACGGGACGATGGAGCTGGGGGAGGTCCTGGACTACGCCATCGGTTATGCCGAGCGGGGGTGCCCCCTCGTCCCCAATATCTCCAACGGCATCGCGGCGGTGCGCGAGCTTTTCGAGACCGAATGGCCAACCTCGGCCGCCGTCTACCTGCCGAACGGTCAGGTTCCGGCGGTCGGCAGCCTGTTCCGCAACCCGGCGCTGGCGGCGACCTGGCGGCGGCTCGTCGCGGAGGCGCAGGCGGGCGGTAAGAGCCGCGAGGATAGGATCGAGGCGGCGCGCAGGGTCTTCTATGAAGGCTTCGTCGCCGAGGCCATGGACCGCTTCTGCCGCGAGACGGAGGTCATGGACACCAGCGGCCGGCGTCATCGGGGCCTGTTGACCGGCGACGATCTCGCGGGCTGGTCGGCCAGTCTCGAGGCGCCACTCACCTTCGACTATCAAGGGTACAGAGTCTGCAAGACGGGGCCCTGGGGGCAGGGGCCGGTGGCGCTGCAGCAGCTCGCCTTGCTGTCGGGCTTCGACCTCTCCGGTCTGTCGCCGACCGATCCCGACTTCGTCCATCTGGTGATCGAGTGTTCCAAGTTGGCGTTTGCCGACCGGGAATCCTTCTACGGCGACCCGGATTTCGTCGAGGTGCCCATCGCGCAGCTTCTCTCGTCCGACTATAACGACGCCCGCCGGGCTCTCGTGGATCGCACCGCAGCTTCGCTGGACCTGCGCCCCGGGACCATCGAGGGCTTCGGCGCACCGCCGCCCCGGATCGCGCCGGCCGCCGGCGGTGCGGCCCAGGGCGCGGGCGAGCCGACGGTCGCCCGCTACGACGACCTGGAGGTGACGGCCAAGGGCGCCACGCGCGGCGACACCTGTCATATCGACGTGATCGACCGCTGGGGCAACATGGTCTCCGCTACGCCCAGCGGCGGTTGGCTGGCCAGCTCTCCGGTGATCCCCGAACTTGGCTTCCCCCTCAATACGCGGGGACAGATGTTCTGGCTCGACGCCGGCCATCCGGCCGCGCTCTCGCCGGGCAAGCGCCCCCGCACGACCCTCAGTCCCTCCTTCGCGCTGCGCGACGGTGAGCCTTACCTGGCCTGGGGCACGCCCGGCGGCGATCAGCAGGACCAATGGTCCCTGAACGTCTTCCTGCGCCATGTGCACTTCGGTCTCAATCTGCAGGAAGCCATCGAAGCGCCGGAGTTCCAGAGCGGGCACTTCCCCAGCTCTTTCTACCCGCGCCAGGCGCAGCCGGGCCGGCTGACCGTCGAGGGGCGCTTCCCGGCGGCGACGGTCGAGGAGCTGAAGCGGCGCGGTCACGACCTGGTGGTGGAGGAGGACTGGGCACTCGGCCGCGTCAGCGCCGCCGCGCGCGACGGCGAGCTGCTGAGGGCGGCCGCTAACCCTCGCTTCATGCAAGGTTACGCGGCGGGCCGCTGACTCTCTGTCAGCGGCCTGGCGAGCGGCCCCCGCCAAAGCGCGTTCCGCGATAGGGCGTCATGTCCGGACCGACGATCCCGACGCCGATCACGACGGTTCGGCCGGCGGTCATCCTGCCGTGTAGGAGACGGTCGGGACGGTCACGCCCCGCGCCGCAGAACCTCGCCTGCGTCCTGTTCCGTCCGCATCCCGTCCTTCACCGCGAAACGGCCGTTGACCAGGACATGGACGAAGCCGCGCGGGTGTTGCCGAGGGTCCTCCAGGCTGCCCTTGTAGGTCACCTTGTCGTAGTCGAAGACTGCGACGTCCGCCGCCGCGCCGGGCCGCAGGACGCCTCGGTCGGCGATCCCGATGCGCTCCGCCGGGAAGCTGGTGACCCGGCGGATGGCTTCTTCCAGCGGCATCAGTTCCAGGTTCCGCACGTAGTGTTCGAGAAAGCGCGCGGCCCAACCGTAGCCGGCCAGGGAGCCGATGAGGCCACCGGTTGGGCCGCGCCGACTGAGCGCCAAGGTGTCGGACATGACGCCGCAGTCGGAACGGATGAGACAAAGCCGCAGGTCTTCCTCGAAGAAACTTTTGGAGGTCCAGAGCATATGCAGGGCGTTCTCGCCGGCCTCCAGCAGCAGGTCGAGAACCGTGTCGTAAGGTGCGGTACCGCGCTCCGCCGCGACGGTCGCGACGGTCTTGCCGAGAATGTCCGGGTTATCGGCCCGCAGAAAATGGATGAGATCCCAACGGTCGTCCAACACCAGCCGCCACATGGGGGCCGGGTTGACCTTCATGCGGCTGCGCAGCTCAGGATCCCGCAGCCGTTCGAGCAGTTTCTCGACGCCGCCTTCCCGCGCCCAGGCGGGCAGGATCGCGGCGACGCCGGTATGAGACCACTCGTGCGGGATCACGTCGAAAGCGACGTCCAGGCCGGTTGCGCGGGCCTGGTCGATCATCTCCAGGGTATGGGTCATGGCGTGATCCGGGCGCCCGTACTTCGGCTGAATGTGCGAGATCTGGGTGCGCACCCCGGCGACGCGTCCGACGGACAGCACTTCCATGAAGCCCAGGTCGTAGTGGACGTCGCGATTGCGCACGTGGGAGGCGTGGAAGCCGTCCCGCTCGGCCACCACCCGGCAGAGCCGCGTCAGCTCGCTCGCCGTCGCGCCCAACCCCGGCCAGTACTCCAGTCCGGTCGACAGGCCCCAGGCGCCTTCGTCGAGGGACTCCGCGACCAACTCGGTCATGCGCTCCAGGTCGTCCTCGTTCGGCGGACGCACCTCGTCGCCCAGGACGGCGCCGCGCACGGCGCCGTGCCCGACCATGGCCATGACGTTCAGGCCCAGCGACTTGCGCTCCAGGGCGTCGAGGTAGCCGCCGAAGGATCGCCAGGTCACCTCGACCCCGGGCAGCCGTCCCACCATCCAGCGCTCCATGCGCCGGGCGTCGCCCACCGGGGCGAAGCTGTAGCCGCACTGGCCCGCCAGTTCGGTCGTCACCCCCTGCATGACCTGGCTGTCGGCCTTGCCGTCGGCCAGCAGGATCGCGTCCGAGTGGGTATGGATGTCGATGAAGCCCGGTGTCACCGTCAGGCCGGTCACGTCGATCCGCGTCTGCGCTTCGGCCTCGCTCAGGTCGCCGACCGCGACGATGCGCCCCTCGGCGATCCCCACGTCGGCGATGACGGCGGGGCTGCCTGTTCCGTCGATCACCCGGCCGTTGAGCAGCAGCGTCTCGATCATCCGGGCCGTCTTCCGCTCTGCGGTCTCACAGGCGCGGTCCATAGACCAGATCGGGTAGGAAGGTGATGATCTCGGGGAAGACGATCATCGCCAGCATCATCACCATGTAGGGCAGGATGAAGGGCAGTACGCCGACCGACACCTGCTCGATGGAAATGTTGGTCAGGCGCGCGGCGACGTTGAGATTGCCGCCCAGCGGCGGGGTCAGGAAGCCGATCTCGCAGCTCATGACCATGAAGATGCCGAAGACGATGGGATCGACGCCCATCGCCACCAGCCCCGGCAGGAAGATCGGTGTAAAGAGGATGATCTGCGCCAGGGACTCCATGAAGGTGCCGACGGCGATCAGGATCAGCCCGACGATCACCATGACCCAGAAGGGATTGGCCGCGACGGTGTCCAGGAAGGCCTGGACCGCCTGCGGCATGTCGTAGAAGGCGAGGACCTGTCCGAAGGCGAGCGAGGGCGCGATGATGATCAGGATGCCGCTCATCAACGCTGTGAATTTCAGGGCGTCGGCGAAGCGGTCCCAGGTCAGCTCGCGATAGACGAAGACGCCGATGAACAGGGCGTAGAAGACGGCGACCGAGGCCGCCTCGGTCGGCGTGAAGACGCCGCCGTAGATGCCGCCCAGAATGAGGACCGGCGCGAAGACCGCCCACTTGCCCCGCCAGAGGGCCTGCAGCAGCGGGCGGAAGGAGAAGCGGTCGCCGGTCGAGCCGTAGCCGCGCCGAACCGAGATTACGTAGGCCGTCACCATCAGCATCAGCGCGACCGAAATGCCGGGCAGGAAACCGGCGAGAAACATGCGTGGGATCGATTCCTCGGCCACCAGGCAGTAGATGATCATCAGGTTGCTGGGTGGGATCATGCTGCCGAGCGCGCCGGCGGAGGCCGCTACGGCGGCGGCGAAACGCGGCCGGTAGCCTTGGCGCACCATCTCAGGGATCGTGACGCTGCCGATTGCCGCCGTGGTCGCGGGGCCGGACCCCGAGAGCGCGGCGAAGAGGGCGCAGCCGAAGATCGTGACCATCGACATGCTGCCGCGATAGGCCCCGACCAAGGACTGTGCGATGGCGATCATCCGCGAGGCCATCCCGCCGGTCTCCATCAGACGGCCGGCCAGAATGAACAGGGGGATGGTCAGCAGCGGAAAGGGTTGCAGCGCCGTGAAGGCGTTCTGCGCCAGCAGGGTCACCGGAATGTCGATCAGCACCAGGGCCACGGCGGTGGTCAGGCCGACCGCCGCGAACAGCGGCATGCCCAGCAGCGTGAAGCCGACGAAGCAGAGAACGACGATCAGGGAGGCGCTCATCGGCTACCGGTTCCCTCGGCCCGCTGGGGTTCGTCGGGAGACGACGGCGTGATGCCCGGTAGACCCACACGCCCGCCCGCGAACCAGCGGACGTAGAGCTGCGCGGCCCGCAACATGATCGCGACATAGCCGATGATGACGATGCTCTGCGGCCACTTCTGGTCGATACCCAGGGAGGGGGAAATGAACTCTCGCTGCCAGAGCAGGGAGATGTACTCCCAGCCCACCACCAGCATCAGCGTGCAGAAGCCCATCCAGAGCAGGTCGCCGAGCAGGATGGCAGCCAGGGCCAGGGGGCGGGGCAGGGCCTCCACCGCGAAGAGGATGCGGATGTGGAAGCGATCCCGCACCGCCACGGCGGCGCCCATGTAGACGGCCCAGACCATCGCGAAGCCAGCCAGCTCCTCCGTCCAGGTGATGGCGGTGCTGAACACGTAGCGGCTGATCACTTGCGCGAAGACGCAGACGGCGATCAGACAGAGCGCGGCCTGTGCGACGATCTCTTCCGCACGGTCGAGAAGCAGTCTCATGATTGAAGATACCGCTGGCAGCAGGAAGAGGCCTCTGTATGGCCTCTTCCGGGAAAAAGGGATCGCGACACGACTGTCCGGCGGGACGCTCTTCGAGCGCGCCCCGCCGGCCGTTCGTCGCGCGCCTTAGCCTTCGGTCTCGCGAATGCGGACCAGCAGGTTGCGGAAGTCTTCGCCTTTCTCGTCGGCGAACTTGTTCTGCACGCTCTCGGCGGCCTCGATGAAGGGCGCCTTCTCGGGATAGGTGACCTGCATCCCGTGACCGGCCAGGGCATCCCGCACCTTCTGGATCTCGTCCTTCATGACGGTGCGCTGGTGATCCTGCGCCTCCAGGGCGGCGCGGCGCAGGGCCTCGGCCTGCTCCTCGTCGATGCGCGACATGAAGCGGTCGCTGACCAGCAAGGGGGTGAAGCCGGAGAAGTGCTCCAGGATCGCGAGGTTGTCAGCGAACTCGTAGAACTTCATGTCCAGGATGACGCTGGTGCCGTTGTCGCCGCCATCGATAGTACCGGTCTGCAGCGCCGTCGGCGTTTCCGACCAGGCCAGCGGCACCGGCTCCGCGCCGAAGGCCCTGAAGGTCTCGATCATCACCTCGTTCTTCGGCACCCGGTACTTCAGGCCGCCGAAGTCCTCGAAGGTCTCGATGGGCCGCACGCTGTTGTAGAGATCGCGATGCTCGACGTTGTTGAAGGAGAGCAGGTGGACACCGGTCTGCTCGAAAAGCCTCTCCTGAATGAAACTTCCGACCTCACCGTCCAGCACGGCGATCGCGTGATCGCGGCTGCGGAAGACGTAGGGCAGGACGAAGACGTCCATCATCCCGAAGTGCGGGGAGATGTTGTTCTGCGAGATCAGATAGCTGTCGACCGTGCCGAGCTGCAGCGCCTTGAAGGCGTCGTCCTCGCTGGAGATCTGTCCGGAGGGCCGGAGCTTCACTTCGACCTCGCCGTTTGTGTAGCTGTCGACCAACTCTGCGAACTTCTTCGCGAAGACACCGTTGTTGGAGTCCAGCGGTGTGCCCCAGCCGAGGTTCATGGTGGTCTGGGCCAGGACCGCGCCGCTGCCCGATGCCAGAGCGATGCCGGCGCTCAGGACTGCGACGGCGGCGCCCCGCAGCACGGACGAGCGGGCTGTGGTTCCGAAAGGTGATTTGACTGACGTGTTCATGATTTTCGCCTCCCACGGACGTGCCTCGTTCGACCGTCCGGTTGATTTCCCATAAGCAAAAGCGTAGTGGGCAAGGGCAGTCGCGCATAATATCATTCGGTTCCTCTTTGATACCGAAAGAGCATCAATGTCTCTGCGTCCACGCTTCGACCTTCGGCATGTCGCCTGCTTTCTCGCGGTGGTCGAGCACGGCAGCTTCCGGCAGGCCGCGCGCCACCTGAACATCGCCCAGCCGGCCCTCAGCCGGACCCTGCGCAATCTGGAGGAGGGACTCGGCGCGCTGCTGATCTCGCGCGACCGCCGGCGGCTTGAGCTGACGGCGGCGGGACGCATTTTCGCGGCCGGAGGCGCGCGTCTGCTGAGGGAGGCGGCGGACCTCGCCCACAATGCCGCGCGTGCGGACAAGGGGCTGCTAGGGCAGTTGCGCGTCAGCTACACCGACTTCGCCATCGCCGGCGCCTTACCGGACATCGTCAATGCCTTCCGCGCCACCTTTCCCGAAATCTCCGTCACCTTCACGCCCGGTGTGACGGCGACGCAGATCGATGCGCTGCGCGAAGGGCGGATCGACGCCGGCTTCCTGACGGGGCCGATCAACCTGCCTTTTCTGCAGACCCATACAGTTCAGCGCGACCATATAGTTGCGGTCCTGCCGGCGGGGCATCGGCTTGCCGAGCAGCGGCGGGTCGCGCTTGGCGATCTGGCGGACGAGGGCTTCGTGCTGGGTGCCAGCGAACGCTGGTCTCATTTTCACACCCACGTGACTCATCTTTGCCAAGGTGCCGGCTTCTTGCCGAGGTTGGCGCAGGAGGCGGCCGACAGCGAGGCGATCCTGGGGCTGGTGGCCGCCGGGATCGGGGTCACCCTAAGCATCGAGAGCATCGCGCGACGGCCGCGCCGGGGTATCGTGATGCGACGGCTTGAGGGGGAACCCTACGAGATCCCGACGGTGCTGGCTTGGCGGCACGGCGAGGAGGCGCCGACTCTCGAGCATTTCCGGGACATTGCCGTCACCTATTGGACTGAGGTCGCCCAGGTACAAGCCGCCTCGGGCTAGAGCGTCAAGTCGGGTGACGAAATAGGCGCTCTTCCGTTACGCCGCGATCGGCTGTACCTCGACAGTGACGTGTGAGATTTCGTGGATCTCCGACAGGCGCTTTTTATAGTCACTGGGAGGTAACGGGTCTGAGGAGACCAGGGAAACGATCACCGCGCAATGGCCTGGCCCGACGCGCCAGATGTGCAGGTCGGTGATCTCGTTTTTGCCGCTCCCGATAGCTTCCCGTATTCTCTCCTCCAGGTGTCTGTCCGGCACTTTGTCCAACAGAGTGCCGCCTGCGTCGCGAATAAGTCCCCAAGACCAGCGGGTGATGACCAGTGCGCCAACCACTCCCATGACCGGATCGGCCCAGGACCATCCGTAGATCCGTCCCAGCAGCAGCGCGACGATTGCCAATAGAGATGTCAGGGCATCGGCCAAGACATGGAGATAGGCAGCCCGCAGGTTGTGGTCTTGCGCATGATCGTGGTCGTGATGATGACCATGACCATGATGGTGAGTGTGGTCGTCCCGCAGGAGCCAGGCACTAACCAGATTCACGATAAGGCCGATCACCGCGACCAGGATGGCTTGATCGAAACTGATCGGGACCGGGTCGGCGAGGCGCAGAAGGCTCTCCCAACCGATGAGCAGCGCAATAAGCGCCAGGGCTATCGCACTGGCAAAACCGGCCAGGTCGCCAAGTTTGCCGGTCCCGAAACTGAAGCTTGGGTTCCGCGCGTGACGACGCGCATATCTGTAGGCCACCACCGCAATCAGCATCGCGCCGGCATGGGTGGACATATGCCACCCGTCGGCAACCAACGCCATCGACCCAAAGGCATATCCAGCGACGATTTCGACAACCATCATGGTGGCGGTCAGGACAATGACCAGCCACACCTTGCGCTCGTTGCGTTCCTGGTTCGCGCCCAGAAAGACATGCTCATGGGCGAGTGCCGATGGCTTTCGCTTGTCCAAAACAGGTCCTTCTGGGCGTCCGGATCCGCTCACTTCATGTAGGTACCGAGGATTTGAAGGACGTCTTCAATGCCCTCCGCGCGCTCGGCCTTGGTCGATGCAGCCAGAACATGTTCGTGCAGATGATCTTCCACGACCTCCTTCGTCAGCCCTGTGAGTGCGCCACGAATGGAGGCAAGTTGGCGAAGCACCTCGCCACAGGCTGCATCACCTTCTAAGGCACGCTCGACGCCCTCGATCTGGCCCTTCATCCGGCGCACGCGTGCCAGCAGCTTCGCCCTTTCGCGAACGACATGAGACATGATCCGACTCCTCCCTAGATAATATAGGGGGGTATATTATAATTGAGCAAGGCTAGATGTTCGGAACATCGCTGTCACGAGACTGGAACGGGGGCCGTCCGGTCGGAGCGTGCCCTCAAACTGATTGATTGGCATTTCATGGAACCGACCCGGCCTTGCAGCCAGTAGGACGGTTGGCGTGCGGACGACAGCGGGGATGCTGAATGCCATCTTCTTGAGATCAGAGGATTGGGCTACCGTGCCGCGTCGCTACAAATAGATGAAGCGATACGTTATTGCCGTCACGACTCGACAGAGTTCGCAGCGGTACGCCTAGCATAGGCCTGAACTTTGTTGAGCAAACGCGCAACGTTGCACGCTAACGTCGACTCGTATCTTTCATCTCAGGTATGGAAACGATCGTGCGTTCGTCGAAGCTTGTTCAGATTGTCTGTTGTCATGCAGCGGGAGAGGTCGGCGATGTCATCGTTGGCGGTGTGCCTCCGCCTCCTGGCGACACGCTTTGGGCACAGCGCAGTTTCATTGCCGAGAACGAGACCTTGCGCCGCTTCGTCTTGAACGAGCCGCGCGGTGGTGTCTTCCGCCACGTTAATCTGTTGGTGCCAGCGAAAGACCCGCGAGCTCAGATGGGCTGGATCATCATGGAGCCGGAAGACACGCCGCCGATGTCGGGATCCAACGCGATCTGCGTTGCGACCGTCTTGCTGGAAACAGGCATTCTGGCGATGCAGGAACCGGAGACACGGCTGGTACTGGAGGCGCCGGCTGGCTTGATCGAGGTGCGGGCGCGCTGCAGTAGCGGCAAGGTTGACGCTGTGACCCTAACCAACCTTCCGTCCTTTGTTGACCGTCTCGACGTGCCGTTAGAGGTCGTCGGACACGGCACCTCAACGGTCGACGTCGCTTATGGTGGCGACAGTTTTGTCATCCTTGACGCTGCAGCGCTCGGATTTCAGATCGAGCCTAGCGAGGCCCGCGAGCTCGCCGAACTCGGCGTCGCGATCACTGCCGCAGCGAACGAGCAGTTGGGATTTCAGCACCCAACGAACCCGGATTGGCAGCACATTTCCTTCTGTCAGTTCGCTGGGCCTCTGTCGCGGGACGTCAATGGCTCCCTGACCGGCCGTACAGCCGTAGTGGTGCAGCCCGGGAAGGTTGATCGTTCCCCTACAGGTACCGGGTGCTCCGCGCGCATGGCGGTATTGCACCGGAAGGGTTTGATGCACACGGGCCAAAGCTACCGTGCATGCTCGATTATCGGATCGCAGTTCGACTGTACTATTGCGGCGACCGCTGAGGTCGCAGGTCGCCCGGCGATTGTACCGACTGTAACTGGACGAGCCTGGATCACCGGGATGCGTCAACTTCTGTTGGATCCCGAAGATCCCTGGCCCGAGGGATATCGGCTCTCCGACACTTGGCCCAGTCTCGCGCATTGAAATTGCTGTATCCGGCGTAAAGTGAAGTAGCTTTCGACGGAGGCAACCCGAACGAGCGAGGCTTCGACTCAGTTCGTCAAAATAGTAGGTTGAGGCGTGTTCGCTTCCACTGGAACTCTTCCTACAAGGTCCGGTAGTCTCCTGCCCATGCAAAGGCCCTTTCGCCGTCTTGCCGCCGCCTTGGCCGTCGTGGCGTTGCTGGTCAATCTGGCCGGCCACGTCTCGCTGGCGGCGTCCTTACCCCCGGTGGACGTCTCCGACGCCGCTGGCCCCATCATCGTTATCTGCACCCCCTCGGGCATGAAGCTTATGGCCTGGACGCCCGAGGGTTTCGTCGATCTGTCGGAAGGGTCCGAACAGGGCAAGCAACCCTGTCCCCTCTGCGGCGCTCTTTCCGGCGGTGCTCTACTCCCGGCTCCGATCCTTGCCGAGATCGCGCGGACGATCTCCGGCGCGCGGATCGTGGAGCTTCAGCAGGCCTCTGCGCCTCGGCCGCCCGCCGTCGCCCGCTGCCTTGCCCGGGCGCCTCCGGCTTCCTTGACCGTTTGATCGCCCGGGTTTCGGCCCGTACCGATCTCCACCATCGAGCAGACGCGTCGAAACCGGTTCCGGCTGCCTGCGGCGCCTTTCCCGTTTCAGCGTGAACCTCTCTCGGTGGTACTTGGAAGTCCGCAGTCCGGTTCGACTGGCCGGCTGCCAACGAAGAGTCGTCAAATGTCCAAAACCTATTCGGCGCCCCACGCCTTCGTGCGGGTTCCAAGCTGGCGCACGTCGTGCGGCCGGATCGATCTCCTCGCCCTGGGCCTCGCCGCGGCCTTGGCTGCAAGCTTGCCGGCCGGTGTCGCTTTTGCCCAGGAAAGCAGCTCGGGCACCCCCTTCTTCCAAATCCAGAACGGCGATGTTCAGCCGATCCACACGAGCCCGATCCGCCAGTTCGAGGCGGTTCGCGGTGCGGGGCTGGATGGCGCTCGCCCGCCGGGCCGGGGCGTCCAGCCGGTGACCAACTTCCTGCCGCGATTGCGCCAGCATCGGGACTCCCGTCCGCTGCCCATCGCGCCTCTCTTCCAATTCGACCGAGCGCCGGGAGACATGCCCTATCGGACGGACAACATCCGCCTGCCGAGCGGCTGGGGCGAGACGCTGCGGCGCAACGCCGATCCCTTCAAGGTCGCCGGCGGCTACGCTACGCCGGGTGACACGGTGGAGGGACTGGGCCAGGCGACTCTGCGCCGGCCGGAGGGCTATGCGCGCGCCTTCGCGCGGGGCGTCGACGCCCGCGATGACTTCGAAGACGGCGGCGGTCAGGATGTTCCTTTCGAATACACCCGCAACAGCCAGCAACTCGTGCTGGGCTGGACGCCCTCTGCCGACTTCGAGGCCTTCGGCGTCTTCCTGCGCGACGACATCGATGACGACGCGACGCCGTCTTCGCGTTTGGACAACGTCGAAACGAACAGGTTGGTCGGACGGCTCGGGTTCGAACTGCGGGACGTCCCGGGTGACGCCCTGTCGCGCATCAGGGCGGAGGTGCGGATCCGCGATGCGGAGCGCCTCAACAATAATTTCGATGTGCGGGACTTTACTGTCGGGCCCGGCGCCCGGCGGATCGAGGTGGAGAACGAGCGCTTCTTCGTCGACGGCCGGCTGTTCGGCGATTTCTCTGCCGGTGCTTTCGAGAACCGTCTCGGTATCGACTGGATCGTCGAGCGGCGCGACGGCGAGCGTCTGACCGATCTGAACGCGGCCAGTCCCGAACCGCAGTTGGACGGCCTGGCCTCGCCTTTATTCCCGGATATCGCGGTCGCCGAGGTCGGCCCGACCTTCGAAACGGCGACAAGTCTCAGCGAGGACGATCACCTGCGTTTCGGTCTGGGCTACCGCTTCGTCCATGCCGATGCTCAGGATACGGATCGAGCCGGGCAGGGGCCCTTCGCCAATCTCGCGCCGGGTCTGCCCGCCACAGCGTCCAATCTCTACGACTTTTACTACGGTGCGACGGAGGTGGAACAGACGGACCACCTGCTGTCAGCCCGAGCCGTCTATCAGCATGAAGTCCTGGACGACCGTCTGACGCTGTTCGGTGAGCTGGCCCGGACGGATCGGGCGGCCGATTCTAAGGAGCGCTATTGGGCCGGTACCACACCGCCGCCCCAGGCTGCCAATCGTCTGGTGGGCAATCCGGAACTCGATCCCGAGCGGCACTATCAGGTGGCCACCGGCTTCATCTTCGACGGTCCCGACTGGATTGACTTCGGTCGGGCCAGGCGCGGCGGCACAACGATCCTGCCCGGTGCCTGGCAGCTGTCCGGCGCCTTACGCTTCTCTCACGTCGAGGACTTCATCACCCGCGATTCCGCCCGCTTGCAGTCCGGTGTGCTGAGAGACGACGGTGCCCTGATCTTCCGCAATGTCGACGCCAACCTCTTCACCGCCGAACTCGACGGCCAGTGGAACGTCACGACGAATCTCTCGGCCCGTGCCAACCTGATCTACAGCTACGGGCAGAACAGCAGCGACGACCGTCCTCTCTACGGAATTGCGCCGCTCGAGGGCAATTTCCTGCTCGACTATTCCGACCGGCTCGGCAGCTTCGGGACCTGGTCCGTGGGCGGCAAGCTGCGCTTGGTCGCGGATCAGACCCGCGTCGACGACAACGCCGCTACGGGATCCGGCTTCGACGAGGGCGACACCGACGGTTTCGCCGTGCTCGACCTCTATGCCGGTGCTCAGCTTTACGACCGGATCGGTCTGCGGCTCGGCATCGAGAACATCTTCGACAGCGACTACAGAGAGCATGTCGCGCGCCACACGCTCGACTCCCGGCAGAGAGAGCGGATCTCCGCGCCCGGCCGGTCCCTCTTTGTCAATGCCATCGTGACCTTCTAGGTCAATGCCATCGTGACTTTCTAACCGAGAAAGGAACCGCACATGCCTTTCGCGATCACACGCCGCTCGGTCCTGGGCGGCCTAGCCGCCGGCGCCACGGTCTCCGCCGCGCTGTCCGGCATTCCCTCCAGGGCCTTCGCCCAGTCGTTGCAACTCTTTGGAGCGCCCATCGGTGTCTCTTTGCCGCTGGCCCACCTGGTCGACCGCAACAGCCTCGCGCCCCTAGCGGATAATGCGACCCTGACGATCTGGCGCTCGCCTGACGAGATGCGGGCCGGGGTCGTCTCCGGCGAGATCGAGCTGACCACCTCACCGGCGCCCACGGCCGCCAACCTCTACAACCGCGGCACCGGCATGCGCCTCGCGGGCGTGCTGACCACCGGTATGCTCTATCTCATGACGACCCGGGGCGGTCTGGATGATCTCTCCGGCTTGGCGGGGCAGCGGGTCCTCGTTCCCTTTCGGGGCGATATGCCGGACCGGGTGTTCCAGCTGCTGCTGCGCGCGCAGGGCATGAGGCTGGACGACCTGGACGTTCAGTATACCGCGACCCCCATCGAGGCGGCGCAGCTCCTGCTGGCCGGACAGGCCGACTTCGCGGTGCTGCAGGAGCCGGCGGCGACCGCTTCCATCATGCGGGGGCTGGCCCAGTCGGTGCCCGTCGTCCGCGCGCTGGACTTTCAGGAACTTTATGCCGAGACGAGCGGCGCGGCGCTCGACATTCCCATGGCTGTCCTGATCCTGCAGGACGGTCTCCGGCAGCGGTTTCCCGATCTGCCGAACCGGTTGGTGTCGGAGCTGCGGGACTCCACTGCCTGGGTCACGAACAATCCGGCCTCGGCCGCGTGGCTCGGGGAGGATTACCTCGGCTTGCGACAGCCCGTTCTGGAACGGGCGATACCCTTCATGAACCTCTCCGTCCGAACGCCGGCCCAGGCGCGCCCGTCGCTGGAGCGTCTCTACGCGACCTTGGCCGAAGAGTCCGCGGCACTTCTTGGGGGCAGGCTTCCCGATGACGACTTCTACCTCGATCTCCAGGTTTAGGGGCGGGTCTCCGCCGGGGCTGCTGAAGCGGCTCGTCTGGAGCGGCGTGGGTCTGTCCGGCCTGCTCCTGCTTTGGTGGTTGGGCAGTCTCGCGCTTAGTCCCATCGCTCTGCCGTCACCGCTGGAAACTCTGGCGGCCCTGGTGCGCATCCTGCTTGACGGCGTCGCGCTGTCGTATCTTTTGGAGACCGCCTTTCGTGTTCTCTGCGGCTTCCTGGCGGCGCTCGCGATCGGCATTCTGCTGGGGTTGGGCGCCGGCTTTTCGGTTCCCCTGCGGCTGGCGGTCGGACCGCTGCTTTCGATGATGCTCGCCGTCCCGCCCATCGCTTGGGTGGTTCTGTCGCTGCTCTGGTTCGGACTGGGCGGTCAGGCCGTGATCTTCACCATCGCGGTCGCGCTCGTACCCATCGTCTTCCTGGCGGTGGTGCAGGGCGTCAGGACGCTCGACCCCGCCTTGGTCGAGATGGCGGAGAGTTTTCGCCTGACGCTTCTCGGCTTCTTGCGGGAGGTCATGCTGCCGCATCTGCTGTCCTATCTCGTGCCGGCGCTGGTGACGGCTTTCGGGATCGCCTGGAAGGTCGCTGTCATGGCAGAGCTCCTGGGCGCCCACAGCGGCATCGGGTCCGGGCTGGCCACGGCCAGATCGAACCTCGATACGGCCGAGAGTTTCGCCTGGATCCTGCTGGCCGTCGGCAGCTTCCTGGCCGTGCAGTACGGCGTGATCCAACCGCTCTATCGCAAGCTGGAGCCCTGGCGCGAGCCGGCCGTGCGCACTGGGCCGCAGGTGACCTCATGACGCTGTCGTCGAAGCAGACCCCGACCCCGGCCCGGTTCGCAGGTCCCCAACCCGAAGCCCTGGCGACCCTGCGTGCCGTCTCCGTCGCGCTTGGCGGGCGACGGATCCTGAAAGATGTGGATCTCGCGGTGGAACCCGCTCGTCTAGTGGCGGTGATCGGCCCCTCGGGCTGCGGCAAGACGACTCTTCTGAGGTTGCTTGCGGGGCTCATCGAGCCAAGTTCCGGTCGGGTCCGAAGCTGTGGCGAACGCACGGCCTTCGTCTTTCAGGATCATCGTCTGCTGCCCTGGCGCACGGCGCTGGGCAACGTCGCGCTCGGTGCCGTCTCGACAGCCCCCGACCGGCGGGAGCGGACGGCTCAGGCCGCCCGCCTCTTGACCGAGTGCGGCTTCCCCTCCGGCTCGAACGGTCTCTATCCGGCCCAGCTCAGCGGCGGGATGCGGGCGCGGGTCGCCCTGGCCCGGGCTCTCGCCGCCGAGCCGCAGCTCTTGCTCCTCGACGAACCCTTCAACGGTCTGGATCTGCAGATGCGCCGAAGCCTGCAGGACAGGTTGCGCGCCTTGGTCGAAAGACGCGGTCTCGGGGCCGTTCTGGTGACGCACGACCTCCTGGAGGCGGCCCGCATCGCCGATCAGGTGGTGGCGATCACCTCCGACGGCCGTCTCGCCTATCGGGAGACCTTCGACCTGCGCCCTGCCGACCGGGACGGTGATGCCGTTCAGGCCGCCGCGCGGCGTCTGTTGTTCAGGTCGGACACGCTGGGGTCGGACCAAGTGTAAGGCAGGCGTCGGCGCAGCGATCTGGCCGGCACTAGACGAACTTGCGGAACAGCCGTGTCTGGTCGAACAGCGCTTCCAAACTGCGCATCCGCTCGCGTGTTTCCACCCAGCCCGAGTCCTGAACGGCGGCGATCAGCGCCTCAACGATGAAAAGTGTCACGACGGAGGAGTCCCAGGCGGAGGGCGCCTCGATGCGGGCATGGAAGCTGTGGGCCGCATGCTTGGTGGCGGGCGAGCCCCACTGGTCCGTGAAGACCAACGGCACCGCGCCCTGTGCCTTCGCCATCTCGGCCAGACGCAGCAGGTCGTGTTCGTAGCGGCGTACGTCGAACAGCACCAGCAGGTCGCCGGGCTGCATGTTGAGCACGTAGTGCGGCCAGGTATTGGCGTTGGGGGCGATCAGCGTCAGGCCGGGCCGCACGACCTGCAGGTGGGTGAAGAAGTAGTCGGCCAGGGCGCGGCTGATCCTGCCGCCCACCACGTAGATGCGCCGCTCGCGGTCCGACAGCAGCCCGACTGCGGCATCGAAGGTCTCGGGATCGATCCGGGCGAGCGTTTGGCGCAGGTTCTCCATCACCGCCTCGGCGAAACGATTGAGAATGTGCGTGTCGGGCGCCTCGGCGGCCCAGCCGTCGTGTTTGGCGATCGGTGTGGAGATCGTCGCCTCCAATTCCGCGCGCAGGGCCGCCTGCAGTTCCGGGAACCCGGCGAAACCAAGCTTCTTGGCCATACGGACGACGGTCGGACCTGAGACGCCCGAGGCTTCGGCCACGCTTGCGATGCTGTCCAGTCCTAGGACGGGATAGCTGGCGAGCAGGGCGTCGGCGAGCTGGCGTTCGGCGCGGGTCAGGCTTGCGAAGCGGCTGCGGATGCGTTCCGCGACGGTGAGGTCTGCTGTGCTCGCCACATCCTGTCTCCCGTGTCCCCTGTCCCGAAGCCCAGGTCTCGTTTCCGCCGTCGCCGACCGCCCCGCCGCCGGAGGAGGGGAACAGTCTAACTGCTTATGAAGCGAATGTGTCTAGTCGCGCGAGCCCGAAAGAAACGTTTCAGAATCGCCTTGACTGTCCCGAGACATCTGGAAAGATGACACAAAGATTTTGGGGATATGGCGTTGGCGGAGACCCGCTCGCCGTCCGGCTCTCGCGATCTGGAGCAGGGCGGTTCGGATCCGGTTCGTGTGCGAACACTGCCGGGTAACTCTGCCGAGCTGACCTTGGCGGGCGAGCAGTGACGGGGGTGGGGACAGGCACGTGATTGCGGCGCTCAGGCTTTACGTTCGCGCTGTCGAGGCAGTGGCCCGGGTCGTCGGGCGGATCGCGATGTATCTGATCTTCGCGATGATCGGCGTGCTGCTCTATTCCTCGATCTCCAAGACCTTCTTCCTGCCGGCGATCTGGACCTTCGAGGTCGCGCAGTTTCTGATGGTCGCCTACTTCCTGCTGGGCGGCGCTTACTCCATGCAGTTGAACGGCCATGTGCGCATGGACCTGCTGTATGGAAGCTGGTCCGACCGCACGAAGACCTGGGTCGATTCCTTCACGATTCTCTTTCTCATCGCCTACCTGGTTCTGCTGCTCTACGGGGGGATCAACAGCTCGATCTACGCCGTGGTCTATGGGGAGCGCAGCTACACCGCCTGGCGGCCCTACATGGCGCCGATCAAGATCGTCATGTGCGTCGGCATCTTCATCATGCTGCTGCAGGCCATCGCGACCTGGATCCGCGACCTTTGCCGGCTGCGCGGGATCGAGCTCTGATGGAACACGAAGTCGTCGCCCTGCTGATGTTCTCCTCGATGATGTTGATGCTCATCACGGGCCAGCGCGTCTTCGCGGCGATCGGCGCGGTCGCCTCCATCGCTGCTCTGCTGCTTTGGGGGCAGGGCGGCGGCGATATGGCCTTCTCGGCGGCCATGAAGCTGATGAAGTGGTATCCGCTGCTGACGCTGCCGCTCTTCATCTACATGGGCTACATGCTGTCGGAATCCGGCATCGCCGACGATCTCTACCGCATGTTCCACGTCTGGTTCGGGCCGATGCCCGGCGGGCTCGCGATCGGCACGATCCTGCTGATGGTGGTGATCTCTGCGATGAACGGGCTCAGCGTGGCCGGTATGGCCATCGGCGCGACCATCGCGCTGCCCGAACTGCTGCGCCGAGGTTACGACAAGCTGATGGTGACCGGGGTCGTACAGGCCGGATCGTCCCTGGGGATTCTCGTTCCGCCCAGCGTCGTGCTGGTGCTCTACGGCATGATCGCCCGCCAGCCGGTCGGTCAGCTCTGGCTGGCAGGGGTTCTGCCGGGGCTGATGATGGCGTCTCTCTTCGTGCTCTACATCGTCGTGCGCTGCCGGATCACGCCCGAACTGGGCCCGGTGCTGTCGCGGGAGGAGCGGGATCGCTACAGCCTCGCCGACCGCCTGAAGTTGCTGCGCGCCGGCGTTCTGCCGCTGGCCATCTTCTTCGCCATGACCGGCCTGTTTCTGATGGGCGTCACCTCGCTGGTCGAAAGCTCGGCCGTCGGCGCGGTCTCGGCGACGCTGGCGGCGCTGATCAAGGGGCGGCTGACCTGGCCGGTGATGGAGGCGACGATCCGCAAGACGCTGGCCATTAGCTGCATGTTCATGTGGATCATCCTGGCGGCGCTTTGCTTCGGCGCGGTCTTCGACGGCCTCGGCGCGGTGCGGGCTATCGAGGGCTTCTTCACCAGCGATCTCGGGCTCGGTCCCTGGGAGATTCTGATCCTGATGCAGCTCTCCTTCCTGCTGCTGGGGACCTTCATGGACGACACCGCGATGCTGGTGATCGTCGCACCGCTCTACGTGCCGCTGGTCGGGTCGCTCGGCTTCGATCTCGTCTGGTACGGCGTGCTCTACACCATCACCTGCCAGATCGCCTACATGACCCCGCCCTTCGGCTACAACCTCTTCCTGATGCGGGCCATGGCACCGCCTGAAATCACCCTGATGGACATCTACCGATCCATCATTCCCTTCGTGGCGGTGATGCTGGTGTCGTTGGTTCTGGTGATGGCTTTCCCGCAGATCGCGCTCTGGCTGCCGGAGCTGCACTACGGACGCTGACGAACGAAAGAAGGCGCCGCCCGTTTCGCTCAGACGGGCAGGTGTCCGCGGACAAAAAACCCGAACGAGGAGGTGAAGACCAATGACGAGCAGACGCAAGTTTCTCAAGACGGCGGGGGTCGCGACCGCCACGGCGGGCGCCGCCGCTTTGGCGGCGCCGGCGGTCCACGGGCAGTCGAAGATCACTTGGCGGCTCCAAACCTACGCCGGTGCCGCCCTGGCCGAGCATGTCATCAAGCCGTCGATCGACGCCTTCAACAAGGTCGCGAACGGCGAGATGGAGATCGAGCTCTACTATGCGGATCAGCTGGTGCCGACCGGCGAGCTGTTCCGCGCCATGCAGCGCGGGACCATCGACGCGGTGCAGTCCGACGACGACTCCATTGCCGCGCCGGTCGATATCTCGGTCTTCGGCGGCTACTTTCCTTTCGCGACCCGCTACAGCCTGGATGTTCCGGTCCTCTTCAACGACTACGGCCTGAAGGAGATTTGGGAGGAAGCCTACGGTGAGATCGACGGTGTCACCTGGCTGTCGGCCGGCGCCTGGGATCCCTGCCACTTCGCCACGGTCGACCCGATCCGCAGCCTGGAGGATCTGAGGGGCAAGCGCGTTTTCACCTTCCCCACGGCCGGCCGCTTCCTGTCGCGCTTCGGCGTCGTCCCGGTCACCCTGCCTTGGGAGGATATCGAGGTCGCGGTCCAGACCGGCGAACTGGACGGAATCGCCTGGTCGGGCATCACCGAGGACTACACGGTGGGCTGGGCCGATGTGACAAACTATTTCCTTACCAACAACATTTCCGGCGCCTGGTGCGGCTCCTATTTCGCCAACTCCGAACGGTGGGAAGAGTTGCCTGAGCATCTCAAGACTCTGTTCCGTCTCTGCATGGACAGCTCGCACTACTACCGTCAGCACTGGTATTGGGGTGGCGAAGCGAGGCTCAGGACCGGTGGAGACAAGTTGGAGCTGACGACCATCCCGGATAGCGAATGGCAGGAGGTCGAGAGCGAGGCGATGAAGTTCTGGGACGAGATCGCCGCCGAGAGCGACCGGAATGCCCGCGTCGTCGCGATCTTGAAGGAGTATCGCGAAGTCATGCAGAAGGCCGGGCCGCCGTACCGCTACGGCTGATGCTCTGTTAGAGCAGGATCGTCTGAGGTGGGGTCGGCGAGCGATTCCATCTCAGACGTGACTCCGCCTCTCATCATAAGTTTCGAGCGCGATCGCGCTCCAGCCGATACCGGACCGGCCAGGTTCGGTCCAAGGGTCCCCGGAAGCGTCTCTTCCGGGGATCTTTCGCTTCAGGCCTCCCAGAGGGGCGGTGGCAAAGACGGTACAAGGACGGCGCGAGAAGATGACGAGACGGCCACGCTCGACCTCTGCGCAGTCGGTCTTCGTATGCGGCGAAGGGATGGCGCAAGCATCCCATTCCTGAGAAACGCCGGTGTCGTGAGAAACGTCTGTTCGCCAGGAAAAGCACGTTTGGACTCCTTGCGCTTTCCCAAATCGTGATCACTTGAGTTAACGAAGCAGTTACTTGTCTCCTGCATTCATTTTTTTCGTGACGCTCCGGAATCTCTCCGGTAATGATCCCGTTGATCCACAAGAACTTGCATAGGATAGGCAATGCCTAACTTCAAGAAAGTCGCCGAGGCTGTCGCGGAAAGCGGACTGTCTCGCGCGCACATCTATCGTCTAATCGATCAGAACAAGGTGCCGTCTCAAACCGAGGGGCGTGTTCGCAAAGTCGATGTCGAGGCGCTCAAGCGCTTCGTGACGGAATCTGCCTCCAAACCCCGTCGTGGACGCCGTCCCGGATCGGGTAAGGCGGCACAGGCCGTTCGGGCCAAGTCGGCAGCGGCAGCCCAGAGTAAGCCGGCCCAGAGTAAGCCGGCCCCGAGCAAGTCTGCCAAGAAGCCCGCCAAGAAGACCGCGCGTAAGGCGACCCGCAAGGCGGCCAAGAAGACAACGGCTCCCACGACGGCCCCCGTCGTTGTGGTTGCAACGGCACCCAAGGCCGCTCCGGCTGGCCGGAAAGCATCGGCGCGGCGCACGACGGCCGGGCGCAAGGCCGCCGTGGTGAAGCGTGCCGTCGCCGTAACCGCCGCGGCCGCCGCGGGCGGTAGCGATGCCGCCTTCCTGCGCAGCGAGGTCGATCGTCTCTGGGCGGAACTGGAACAGCGCCGGCAGGATCATCAGGCCGAGTCCGACCGTCTGCTGAAGATCATCGAGAGCCTGACCCGCCGCGCGTAGTCTCCCCAGTTGCTGGGCAGACACTCGATCGCAGTAGGGCCAGATTGCAGAACCGTGCCTTGGGTGGACCCGCCAAGCGAGTCCGCCCAGGCGGTCCTGCTTCAACCTGTCGGACAGACGCCGGGTCAGACCGGATATCTCTCGAAACGGAGTCCCCTGCGACAGGATCATGACCCATAGCTACGAAGCGACGGTGACCTGGTCGGCGGCGGAGCAAGGGCCGACCCGGGACTACAAGAGTTACGGACGCGGCTATCGGGTCTCGATTGCCGGTCGGCCCGACCTCTTAGGGTCGTCCGATCCGGCCTTTCGGGGCGATGCCAGCCGACATAATCCCGAAGATCTTCTGCTGGCGGCGCTCAGCGGCTGCCATCTGCTTTGGTATCTGCATCTCTGCTCCACCTCCGGCCTGCTCGTTCTGGACTACAGCGACAGGGCGACGGCGGAGATGGAGATGGAGAGCGGCGGTGGTGGACAGTTCGTCTCGGCCGTTCTGCGTCCGCAGGTGACGATTGCGGCCGGCGGCGATCTCCATTTGGCCGAAGCGTTGCACGCCAAGGCCGCCGAGAACTGCTTTATCGCCCGCTCCGTCAACTTCCCGGTGCGGCACGAGCCGAACGTTTCTCTGGAGCGCTCCTGACCGCCCGTCGCAGCGAAACGTGGGACGTAGGCGGATAAGGAAGCGACGTCCGGCGGGTCTGTTCTAGGCCCGCTTGGCGCGCACGCGCCGCACCTGTGCCGTCAGCTGAGCCAGAGAAGCGAAGCTGCCGCCGTCGAGTGTCGCCAGGTCAGGCTCTGTCGTGAAGAAGACGAGGTTGTGGCCCAGGGACAGGGTCAGGCCGGCCAGTTGGCCATCCAGGACGAGCGGTTGCGTTACGACTTCCGTGAAAGGATCGGATGCACTGGGCTGTTTCATGGCGTTTGGTCGTGACCTCCCGAAAATCAGCCCTGCCGTATCCACAGTAGGACACCAAGGACACCTACACCGGCATCGGTCCTGACTGCGAAACCCGATAACCTAGTATGAAGCTGCGCTTTAGATAGGCCTTGCGCCAAGTCAATTCCACCTGCGCGGGGCGCCGCCTTGTCCCTGCTGTAGGTGGGGAGATCGCCGGTTCCCGCTGTTCATCCGGTGCGCAGGGGGCTCTCCGCAAGATGGCCGTCATAGGGCGTGAGACCCGCGTCTCGGGCCAGGACTCGGGCCTCTTCAGTGCTCGGCGCGCTTGTCTTCAAGCCTCTGATCTGTAAGGCAAGAGCGGCGAAGAGGCGAAGCGGAAGACGGACATTTCCGACGGCCAGCATCCATCGCGAAGGGCCGGCCGGCAGCCCCGTTTCGGCCTGCAGGTCGGCCAAGCTGCGCCCTTCTGCGTGGACTGCCGCCGCCTCGAAATCGGCCCGTTGGGCCTTTTGTGAATTCTTCATGACACGAGACCTTTCAGCGAGTTAGCGGGCAGCCCGACCTTCCCGGCGCTCAGCGGTAGCCGCTGCGCCGTCGCCAGCAGAGGTGCGGCTGATCTGAGGTCGCCATTCGATTTCGCGCCGCAGCTTGCGTTTCATGGCCTCGGCGAAGTCCTCGTAACCGTGCGCCACCTCGACGAAGGCGCCTGGACCTCCGCTGACCTCGGCTCTGTAGTAGTCGGCAAGATCCGGTACTTCGTTCAAGATGGCCAGGCCATTGACCGTGATGCCCTTGAGGACGGCGAGTGCGCGGCCCTGAGCGGCCGACAGGCTGAATTCGCGGAAGGCGGTTTCCCGGCCGTCGCCCGACAGGTCGATGACCTGCCGACGGCTCGTGTAGGCGTTGCGCTCGATCTCCCAAGTCGCATATTGCAGGGCCTTGCCGATCCCGGTGCCGCCGGCCGGCAGGTCCCGGGGCATCCCCGCCACCTTTGCGGCGAAGCTCTCGATGCTGGTCCGGTCCGACAGACGAGCCCAGCCGAGCAGTTGCTTCGGACGGTTGCCCTCGGCCCAGAGCATGGCCGTCACGGCGATGGCGCCGGTCGGCCCTCCGGCGATTGCCGCGGCCACCTCGGGGTCGCGCAGGGCTTCGGCCAGCCCGGACATCTGCAGGCCGTATTCGGCCTCGTCGACCGAACCGGAGGCGTCGATGGCCAGAACGAGCTCCAGATCGACATGGTTCGGCTCCGCTTGCGTCTCGGCGGCGCTCGGCGCGGTCGTTAGGAGCATCGCGAGAAGGACGAGCGGGGCGCGCATAGACACCAGTCTACCCCAGTGGCCGTAGGTCGCGGGTGTATCCCGTCAAGCCTTTGGATCCGCTGCGGTTTGGCTTCGCTCGAAGACCAGACGGACGCGCAGACCCGGTCGATTGTCCTCCAGACGCAGCTCGGCGCCGTGCAGCTTCGCGACGGCGGCGACCAGCGACAGACCCAGCCCGCTGCCAGGTTCGCGGCGACTCTCGTCCAGCCGGACGAAGCGTTTCAGCACCGTCTCCCGATGGGCCGCAGGTATACCCGGACCGCTATCGGCGATCACCAGTTCGACCCCGGCAGCGCCCGTCCGAACGGCCAGATCCACGGAGCCCTCGGCGCCGCAGTACTTGAGGGCGTTGTCGAGCAGGTTGGAAATCAACTGGGCGAGAAGCTGACGGTGGCCCTCGACTGGTGCCGGGGATTGGATATCGCTCCGCCAGAGCAAGCCGGCGTCGCTTGCGGCCGGCTCGTAAAGTTCGCTGACCTCCTCGGCCAGTTGCGCGAGATCGAGTCGTTCGAATTGAGACTTCGCCGCGCCGGCTTCCGCCCGGGCGATGGACAGCAGGCCGCTGAAGGTCGCCAGCAGATGGTCGGCCTCCGCCAGGGCCCGTTCCAGGGCGTCTCGATAGGCCTCGCTGTCTTCGGGGCCGCGCAGCGCCAGTTCGATGCGGCCCTTGAGCCGGGTCAGGGGGGAGCGCAGATCGTGAGCCAAGCTGTCGCTGACGGTGCGCAGTCCCGTCATCAGCTCCTCGATCCGCTGCAGCATGGCGTTGAGGCTGTCGCTCAGCCGGTCGAACTCGTCGCCGCTACCGTCCTTGGGCATGCGTTGCGAAAGGTCGCCGCGCATGATCTGCCGGCTGGTCGCCGTGACGGCACCGACGCGCCGGGCCACGTTGCGACTGATCAGCCAGCCGCCCCCGACGCCCAGGATCAGAGCGCCGCCTAGGGCCCAGGCGAGGGCTTCGACCAGGGCGCCGGCATAGTGCGCGCGGGCGCCGAAGTCGCGGCCCACCAACAGGCGATGTCCCGTCTGCAGGCCGAAGCTGCGGGCGCCGACCTGCCTGGGCTGCGCGCCCTCGTCCGTTCGCCGCCGCAGCGTCAGCAGCACCCAGTCGCCGTCGCCCGTCGCGGCCTCGGGCCAGGCGCCCAGGTTGCCGGCCAGTTTGTCGCCCTGTGGGCTCACCAGCAGGTAGACGCCGTTTGGGTCGCCGCCTTCTCCGGATCGCCGTTCGATGGCCTCGACCAGTCCCGACAGGCCGCGTTCGCGTGCCTGATCGGCCAGGCCGCGCAACTCGGCGGCCACCGTCTCTCCGACCTGACGGTCCAGCATCGGCACGGTGCGGAAATAGACCCAGCCGAGCAGCAGCAGGACCGAAAGCGCGAAGAATCCAAAGTAGACCAGTGCGAAACGTGCGGTCGCTCCGGCGGGGAGGAGGCGCTGGCTCGCCACGTCGGCTGCCTCAGCCCTCGGCCGAAAGGGAGTAGCCGGCGCCGCGCACGGTGCGGATGAGGGCCGACTCGAAGCCCTTGTCGATCTTCTGGCGCAGTCGGCTCATGTGAACGTCAATGACGTTGGTCTGGGGATCGAAGTGGTAGTCCCAAACCCCCTCCAGTAGCATGGTGCGGGTCACCACTTGGCCCGTGTGGCGCATCAGGAACTCCAGCAGCTGAAACTCGCGCGGCTGCAGGTCGATGGACTGACCCGCGCGCACGACCTTTCGGCTCAGCCGGTCGAGAGTCAGGTCGCCGACCGTCAGCGTCGTCTCCGGCGTAGCGGCCGTTTGGCGACGGGTCATGGACTCCAGCCGTGCGAGTAGCTCGGAAAAGGCGAAGGGCTTTGTCAGGTAGTCGTCGGCACCGGCCCGCAAGCCGCTCACCCTGTCGTCGACCTGGCCCAAGGCGCTGAGTATCAGAACCGGCGTCTGAATGCTCGCCGCGCGCAGAGCCTCCAGAACCTTCAGCCCGTCGAGAGCCGGCAGCATGCGGTCCAGGATGACCACGTCGTACTCGCCGCTCGAGGCCATATAGAGGCCGTCGCGCCCGTTGTCGGAGCGGTCGACCACGTGTCCCGACTCGCTCAGGCCTTTGCGCATGTAGTCGGCGGTCTCGTCGTCGTCTTCGATGATCAAGATGCGCATCGTCAGCTTGTGTCCGGTCTTGCTGTGAAGCTGCGAGTCTCGCTCTGCCGCCGTCCGGTTGAGATCGGCTGTCCGATTAACATCAGGGATCTGGTTAAGATCGGGTGTCCGCTGATCGTCTTGCATGGACTCTGCCCCCTGCTCCCCCCGCGTTCAAGTCGATGCGGGACGTGCTCTTCGATTGCCGGAGCCCGCCTCCGCTCCGGGTCGGCGATCGCCGACCGTGCATCGGTGTCTCTGGCGTGCCGCCGCAGTCCGACGACAAAGAAAAGCCGGCAGGGCCTCGATCCCTCTCGGGTGGCGCCTGCCGGCGAGGTGAGCGTCGTGAACGACCGGTCCGTCTGCCGGGCATCCGCCGGGACGGGTCAAACGCTGGGCTTGACCCCCACGAAGAGGGGATTGCCGTCGCGCTCGACGAGAACCAGTGCGGATCGCTGACCCGAGGCGGCTTCCGACAGGGCGTCGGACACCTGTGCCGGGGTTTCGATCCTTTCGCCGTCGACGCGGCGGATGACGTCGCCGGGGCGCAGACCCGCCTCGGCTGCCGGTCCGTCTCCGCGTACCTCGACAATGACCACGCCGTCGACGTCGCCGGGCAGGTCGAAGCGCTGTCGGGTTTCCGCGTCGAGCGCAACCAGATCGGCGCCCAGGCTTTCCGAGGCGGAGGCTCCCGGTGCCGCTTCAGGCTCCGGTGCCAGGGCAGCTTGCTCGGGCTCCAGTCGGCCGATCTCGACCTGGAAGCGTTCCTCCTCGCCGTCGCGCCAGACCTGAACCTCGACACCCTCGCCGATCTCAGTGCCGGCGACGATACGGGGCAGATCCCGCATCTCCTCAATTGCACTGCCCGCGAAGCTGACGATCACGTCGCCCTGTTCCAGGCCGGCGGCTGCGGCCGGGCCGCGCGGCACGACGTTTGCGACCAACGCGCCGCGGGGACTGTCCAGGCCGACCGCTTCGGCGAGTTCTGGCGTGACCTGTTGAACCATCACGCCCAGCCAGCCGCGCTCTACCGTACCGCCGTCCTTGAGCTGCGCGATGATCGGCTGCGCCAGATTGGATGGGATGGCGAAGCCGATTCCGATGGAGCCGCCGGAGGGCGAGAAGATGGCGGTGTTGATGCCGATCACCTCGCCGTCGAGGTTAAACATGGGACCGCCGGAATTGCCCCTGTTGATCGCGGCATCCGTCTGGATGAAGTCGTCGTAGGGACCGGCGTTGATGTTGCGGCTGCGGGCGGAGACGATGCCGGCGGTGACCGAACCGCCCAGCCCGAAGGGATTGCCGACGGCCATGACCCAGTCGCCGACCTCCACCGCATCGGAATCGCCGAAGTCCAGAACCGGCAGGTCGCCTCGCGGTTCGATTTTGAGAACCGCCAGATCGGTTTGCGGATCGGAACCGACCAGTTCGGCCGGATAGGTGCGGCCGTCGTCGAGCGTGATCTCGATCTCGTCCGCGTCTTCGACAACGTGATTGTTCGTCACGATGAAGCCTTCGTCGTCGATGATGAAGCCCGAGCCGACGCCGCGCTGCGGTCTCGGCTGCTGGCCCTCCGGCATGTTGGGGACGCCGAAGCGTTCGAAGAACTCCTCGAAGGGCGAGCCCTCCGGGAAGGGCAGGCGCGGTGCCTCCCTACTGCCCTGCCGCTCGGTCGCGACGAAGACGACAGCGGGGCTGACCTCCTTGACCAACGGCGCGAAACTCTCCGGCGCCGGTCTGGCCTCGGCGACTGTCGCTGCCACGACCAGGACGCCTGCAAGCGCTGCTGGCAGAGCGCCCTTGGCGAGGCTGCTGACCACTTGACGTACTGACATTGTGTGGCTCGTCTCCACTGTAAAACGGGGTCGGGATGAGTATAGGGCGGCAGGCTTACGGCGGCCTGTCCGGCGGATTAACTTGTTGTAATCTCGCGCAATCGACTCGCCGCGGGCACCGCCCGATCACCCTCTATCACGCCCTGAAACTCTGTCGAAAATCGGGCAACGCGCCACAGGCCGGGCGGAAAGTGCGCTCCACCCATCCCAATTCTCTCGATCTCCAGACCTTGGCAGCCGGCGGCGGTTGCGCCAGACTTTCCGTAACGTTCGGCACCGGAACCCGACAGGTGATCGGTTTTGGGCGCCCATCGTGGGAAGTGCGGCATGCATATCGTTGTGCTCGGCAGCGGAGTGGTTGGTGTCGCGACCGCCTGGATGCTGCAGCGCGACGGTCATGCGGTCACGGTGATCGACCGTGCCCAGGAGCCGGCGGCTTTCACCTCCTTCGCCAATGCTGGGCTGGTGGCCCCTGGCCATGCCTACGCCTGGTCTTCGCCCAAGGCGCCGGGCATGCTGCTGCGGTCTCTCTGGCGCGGCGATCAGGCCCTGCGCTTCCGGCCGAGACTGGATCCGGCGCTCTGGCGCTGGACCTGGAAGTTTCTTCGGCAGTGCACGATGGAGCGCGCGGCGCTCAACAGCGCGCGCAAGGCCCGGCTTTGCCTCTATTCCCAGTCTCTGCTGCACGAGGTCGTTGCGGCAAGCGGCGTGACCTACGACGCGAGCAGCGGCGGCTTGCTCTACCTCTACCGGCGCCCGGGATCGTTCGCAGGCGCCCTGGAGAGACTGCGGATCCTGACCGACCAGGGTATCGCCCTCGAAACCCTGACGGCCGACGAAACCGTGGCTATCGAACCGGCTCTGGCGCCTCTGCGGGACGGTCTCGCGGGCGCGATCTTCGCGCCGGGCGACGAAGCCGGCGATGCCCGCCTCTTCACGCTCGGGCTGGCTAAGGCCTGCGAAGCCGGCGGCGCGACCTTCCGCTTCGGCGAGACGGTCCTGGGATTTCGTCTGGACGGCGGCGCGGTCCAGGCGGTAGTCACCGACAGGGGAGAGGTGGCCGCCGATGCCTTCGTGCTGGCCCTCGGCGTCTACAGTCCGAAGATCGCCCGGCAGCTCGGCGCGCGTCTGCCGATCTATCCGGTCAAGGGCTACTCGGTCACTCTGCCGGTCGCGGGGCGCAACCGTGCGCCCAGCCTCGGCGGGGTGGACGAGGACAACCTCGTGGCCTACGCCCGCTTCGGGGAGCGTCTGCGGATCACCGCCACGGCGGAGTTCGCCGGCTACGGAACCGATCACAGACCTGCCGACTTCTCGCGGATGCTGAGCGTGGCACGCGATCTCTTTCCGCAGGGCGCAGACTATCGGCAGCCGAGCTACTGGGCCGGTCTCAGGCCGATGACGCCCGAAGGGACTCCTCTGTTGGGGCGGGGTCGTCATGAGAATCTCTATTTCAACACCGGCCATGGACACATGGGCTGGACCATGGCCTGCGGGACGGCGGGGCTGACGGCCGACCTGATCGCCGGCCGCAAGCCCGCCATACCGCTCGACGGTCTGCTGCTGCAGTGAGGATGAGGTCGATGACGGACGCCGCCGCCTTGCCCCCTTTCGAACCGGTCGCCGACGAGGCTCCGAGAGTCGATTTGGAGCGCTTGCCCTTTACGCTCGACCGGGGCCTCGGTGCGGCCGCACGGATCGGCTTGATCGTCTTGGCCACGGACGGCACGGTCGAGCAGGAGTTTCGCCAGGTTCTCGCGTCCCAGCCCGACGTTGCGCTGTTTCAAAGCCGTATCTGGAACGATGCGGCGATTACGCCGGAGAGCCTGAAGGCCATGGAGGCACGCATCCCTGACTGCGCCAAGGTGATCCTGCCAGGCTCCGACCTTGATTGCCTGGCCTATGGCTGCACCTCGGCCTCGATGGTGATCGGGCCGGAGCGGGTCCGCGATCTGCTGCTGGCGGCGCGCCGTCCGAAGACCGCGACGAATCCGGCTCTGGCGGCTCTGGCCGCCTTCCGGGCGCTGGGCCTGCGGCGGATCGCGCTACTCACGCCCTACCTGCCCTCCGTCAACAGGATGCTGCGCGGCTTCTTTCAGTCTCGGGGTGTTCAGGTGCCGGTGATGGGGTCCTTCAACGAAGGCGACGATCCGACCGTGGCGCGCATTGATACGGCCTCGATTCGCGCAGCGGCAGAGCGGCTGGTCGCGGAGCCGGATGTCGACGGGCTTTTCGTGTCCTGTACCTCGGTGCGCCTGGTGGAGTCGGTTGCGGAGATCGAAACGGCGGTCGGCAAGCCGGTCACCTCCTCGAACCACGCCTTGGCTTGGCACGCCTTGCGTCTGTCGGGCGTGGAGGCTGCCCCGCCGCGACTCGGGGCGCTGTTTCGCTGCGGGCTGGGCTAGCGGAGGCCGCCCGGGGCAGGCGAAGCTCTCGTTTCATCACATCATTTTATTGTGAAGTTTTGTGGCCGGCGTGAGCCACCGTTGGGCGATTCGGTGTTTTTTGACGTCATCCGCAGCTTTCCGCCCCCTTTACCGATGGGATTCCAAAGATTTGTCAAAAGGATCGTGTGCCTACGGCGTTGTTGCATAGTCGTTATGCAAAGACTCATCGGTTCTGGAGCGCTGTTGCTATTTCTTCATCTCGATGCATCATGCTTACCCGTGTCGGCAGGGTACGGGGTTCTTCCGGGCGACCAGAAACGCACGAAGCAACACTAAGAAAAAGCCTGAAGAACAGCCGATCGCGGGTGCAACAGATGCGGGGATCCTGAATGCTCTATTCGCTCTACGAGTTTCAGCATATCGCGATGACGCCTTTTCGGATGATGTCCGAAACGGCGCGCGAGCTTCTCACCCATCCCTTGGTTCCCATGACCTACACCCACTTGGGGCGAAGCGTCGTCGCGGGGCTGGAAGTCATCGAGTCCGCCACCCGTCATCGCGGGAAGCCGGAGTGGGAGCTGACGCACACGAAGATCGCCGGTCGCGAGGTGCCGTTGAAGCCGGAGCGGGTGGGCGGCACGGCCTTCTGCGATCTGATTCACTTCAAGCGAGTCGGCACAAAGCGCAACGATCCCAAGATCCTTCTGGTGGCGCCCATGAGCGGCCACCATGCGACGCTGCTGCGCGGCACGGTCGAGGCGCTGGTCCCGGACCATGAGGTCTACGTCACCGACTGGATCGACGCCCGCTTCGTACCGGCGACCGCCGGCACCTTCGGGCTCGAGGACTATCTCGACACGCTGATCGACTTTATGAAGCGGTTGGCGCCGGAGCTTAACGTCATGGCGGTCTGCCAGCCGGCGCCGCTGGTCCTGGCGGCGATTTCCCTGCTGGCGCAGGCCGACGATCCGGCCCAGCCGAAGGCCATGATCCTGATGGGCGGGCCGGTGGATACCCGTGCGGCCCCGACGGCCGTGACCCGCTTTGCCGAATCGCGGCCCCTGGCCTGGTTCGAGCACAGCCTGATCGACGATGTACCGGCCTATTATCCGGGCGGCGGCCGGGCGGTCTATCCCGGCTTTCTGCAGCTCGGCGGCTTCCTCTCGATGAACCCGTCGCGTCACTTCGAGTCGCACGTAAAGATGTTCCGCCACCTGGTGCAGGGCGACGGCGACTCCGTTGAATCCCATCGTCGCTTTTACGACGAGTATCTGGCGGTGATGGACGTGCCGGCGCGCTACTACCTCGAAACCGTCGATCACGTCTTCAAGCGTCACAGTCTGCCTGAGGGCACCCTGACTTGGCGCGGTGAGGCCATCGACCCCGGCGCGATCTCCAAAACGGCTCTGATGACCGTCGAGGGCGAGCTGGACGACATCTCGGCGCCCGGCCAGACCATCGCCGCCCACGCCATGTGCAGCGGTCTGGATCAGTCGAAGCACGAGAACTTCCTTCAGCCCGGCGTCGGCCATTACGGCATCTTCAACGGCCGGCGCTGGCGCGAGAAGATCAAACCCGCCATCGGAGCCTTCGTGCGCGAGCACGGGTGATTCAAAGTCCGCGCGAGCAGGGGTGAAGCGACGCCTGCCTCGTGCAGATGGAGAATGGCAGATGGAAAACGAATGAAGCGGCGTCTCCGGAGAGAGACGCCGCTTCTTTTTTTGTCGTCGTGAGATCGGGTGTCGGTTTAGCTGCGCTTGCCCAACAGGTGGTCGAGGCTCAGCTTGCCAGGGCCGTAGACGATCAGCAGACCGAAGATCAGCATCCAGAGATAGTGCGAGGGATGCGCGATCCCGTTTTCGATCCCCTCGGGCGTGGCTCCAACGATCCATTGGATCGTCATGGTCATGACCAGCAGCCCGGCAGCCGAGATGCGGCCCAGTAGCCCGAAGGCCAGCAAGACGGCCAACGTCAACTCGCCGATGGTGGTGATCGGCGCCGCCAGGGCCGGCGGTAGGAACGGCACGGGATGGATGAAGCCGAAAAGAAACTCCTGGCTACCCCAGTTGTTCACGCGGCTCCAGCCGGCGTCGAAGAAGATCTTCGCCATCCAAAGCCGTGCGATCAGCGAGACGACGGGCTGACCGTAGCTTTCCAGAAGCTCGCGAACCGGCTCGAAACGCGCGTAGAGCCCCGTCAGCGCCGACGGGCTGCGGGAGTCGTTGGTGGAGGAGAGGGACATCGCGGATACCTCGCTCTTCTTGGCGCGCTTGTCGATCAAGCGGGCGCGTTGGGCCGTGTGAAGGTTGCTTGTGTCAGATGCTCGGCGAGCGCGGCCTGAATATCGAAGTCGGGCTCTGCGGCGAAGGCGGCCTCCGCCGCGTCCGTTAGGTCCCCGCCGCCGGCGAAGGCGCGCAGCAGAGCCGCGTCGCCCGGACCGACTTGGCGCTGCAGGATCGCGCCATCGGCGCTGCGCGTGACCAGAACCGACTGGGCGCCGGCCGCCACGCCGCGGCCCAGGGCGTCGGCCTGCCAGAGGCGTTGGATCGCGTAGTCGCTTTCGATCAGACGGGTCGCCGGGTGCCAGGCCAGCCGCAGGCCGCTCAGCTGCTCCGGTTGCAGCCCTTCCAGGCTTCGTCCGGTCAGGATCGGTGCGTCGGCTGCGAAGAGGGCTTCGTTGCGGGCCCACTCCAGCCGCGCGAGATCGGGCAGAAAGACGTAGCTGGCGGTCGGCGGAAAGGTCGGGAGGAAGGTCGACAGCTCGGCGCCGTAGCTGGAGAGGTGCGGTCTGCGCGGCGGATGGGCGGCGACGAAGGCGCGCGCCAGCAGTCGGAAGTTCTCCACGCTCAGCAGACGTTCCAGCGCCGGGTAGGCGGCGGCGAGCACGCCGGCCAGCGAGCCCAGGGCGTTGTTGCGGTAGACCGAGAGCCGCAGGTGGGGTGGCAAGCCGCCTTCGGCAATGCCGCTGAGCGCCGCGGCTTCCTCGCCCTGCAGCACGGCGCGGCGGAAGGCGCTCTGCATCTCAGCCAGCATGGCGCGCGGCCTCGGCGGTCAGGCGGTCGAGGGCTCCCTGTGCGGTAGCCGCTTCCTCAAGCAGCACCGACAGCTCCGGAATGGCGGTGTCCCACTCGACCAGCACGGGCAACGGGCCGCAATGGGCAAGGGCCGCCTCCAGCAGGTCCCAGACGGCGGCGGGCACGCGGCTGCCGTGATCGTCGATCAGCAGCCGATGGCCCTCCAGTTCCACTTCCGCATGACCCGCGACGTGGATCTCGCCGACCGCCTCGTGGGGCAGGGCCTGCAGGTAGGCGAGGGGATCGAAGTCGTGATTCTCGGCGCTCACGACGATGTTGTTGACGTCGAGCAGCAGGCCGCAGCCGCTGCGCCGCACCGCCTCGGCCAGGAACTCGGCTTCGCCCATCCGCGAGGCATCGAACTGCAGATAGCTGGAGGGATTCTCGACCAGGATGCGCCGGCCGAAGGCCTCCTGCGCCTGCTCGATGTTGCGGCAGAGAACAGTCAGTGCTTCTTCCGTATAGGGCAGCGGCAGCAGGTCGTTCAGATAGGTGCCCTGGTCGACCGACCAGGCGACATGTTCGGACACAAGGCCCGGCTGGATCTCGTCGAACAGCGTCGCAAGCCGGGTGAGATGCTCTTCGCTCAAGCCCTCGGCGGAGCCGAGTGAAAGACCGACCCCGTGGCAGGATACGGGATAGTCGTGGCGGATCTTCTCCAGCGCGCGTCGGCGCGGCCCGCCCTCGGCCAGGAAATTCTCGGAATGGACTTCCAGCCAGGCGACCTCGGGACGGCCGTTCAGAAAGTCGGGCAGATGGGGGTGGCGCAGCCCGATCCCCGCCGCCATCGGGATTGGCGTAGCAGGGATCGGGTCCGCAACGGGGGAGTCACCCTGAGCCGTCCAGCCAACCGGCGTGAAAGCGGTCATGGTTTCGTCCCTCCCCAAGAGTGCTCAGTCGGAAAGACCGACGTCTTTAGACGTCTTAACCGGCCTTCTCGGCGTTGATGCCTTCGAAGGGCTCGGTCTGGCCGCCGGCCTCGAGGCAAGCCTCGGCCGATGCCTTGGCCTTCCAGTCGCCGCCATGATAGTCGACGGTCGACTGACCGGCGCAGGAGTGGGTGCCGGCGGCGTTGGCGCAGTCGTTCTCGCCGGCCTTGGCGATGCCGTAGCACTTCGTGCCGGCAGCTTCAGCCGCCGGGGTCATGGCCAGGCCGGTGACGGCAACGGCGCCTGCAAGGGCCAGCGCGGCGGTCGCAGCGGTCAGCTTCTTCTCGAACATCAGCGATTTCTCCTCGTTGTCTCGGAACCTGGGTTCCAGCGAAATCTGGATGGTTCGGGCCTGTGCCCAACCAGCGGCCCACCATGGCGAGCTCGCACGGCACAAGGTGCGCACCAGCCCGGAAAGACGCGAATCACGACGCTTCACGAAAGTGTTGGCCTAGAGCGCGATCGTCTCTGCCGAGCCGGTCGCCAAGGTCCTGGGTGCCTTGTGCGGCAACCGCTCATGCGCCTGACGTTCCCGGTGGTATCGCCCTAAGGGTGCGGTATTACTTGACGCAGATCAATGATTCGGTGTAGCAAATTTCTTAAGATCCAACCATCGATAGCAGCCCTCCCAAATTCCTCTGGTCCGGCTTCGTTCTCCCTGGCGAAGCCGGGCTTTCTTTATGCGGGCCCGGCGATCATCAGACCTGGCGATCATCAGAACTGGGCGTCCTCCAGTTCCAGGGTGGTCTCGGCGCCGCGGGTGACGGCTGCCGCGGCTGCGCTGGCCTGAGGCAGGATGTTGTCGGCGTAGAAGCGCGCGGTGGTGATCTTTCCCTGCAGATAAGCGGCCTGGCCGTTGGCAGCCTCCAGCTGGCGGGCTGCCGCGACGGCCTGACGGGCAAGCACCCAGCCGCCGCCCAGGGTTCCCAGCAGCCGCAGATAGGGGGTCGCGCCGGCCGCCGCGAGACGGGGGTTGTTCGCCCAGACCTCGCATAGCCAGTCGGTCGCGCCGTCGAGCGCCTCGGCACCCGCCGTCAGTTCCCGCCGCAATCCGGCGAAGCGCTCGCCCGGAAGCTTGGCCAGGGCTTCGACCTCTTGCCGGACGGTGGCCGAGAAGGAGCGGGCCGGAAATCCCCGATGACGCACCACTTTCCGGTTGACCAGATCCAGCGCCTGAATCCCGTTGGTGCCTTCGTAGATCGGGGCGATTCGGGCGTCGCGGTAGTGTTGGGCGGCGCCGGTTTCTTCGACGAAGCCCATGCCGCCGTGGACCTGGACGCCCAGCGAGGCGACCTCGACGCCGATGTCGGTGCTCCAGGCCTTGACCACCGGTGTCAGCAGCTCGACCACGTCGATCATCTGTTGTTGCCGGCTGCGTTCGTCCGTCACCGCGTTGGCGCGGTCCAGGCCCGCCAGCGTGTGATAGGTCAGCCCTCGCGCCGCCTCGGTCAGGGCCTTCATGGTCAGCAGCATGCGGCGCACGTCGGGGTGCTTGATGATTGCCACCGGCGCGCCGGCGTGATCCGCCAGATCGCGGCTCTGTACGCGGTCGAAGGCGAAGGCGCGGGCCTGCTGGTAAGCCCGCTCGGCCACGCCGATGCCCTGGATGCCGACGGCCAGGCGGGCATTGTTCATCATGGTGAACATCTGGCGCATGCCCTGGTTTTCCTCGCCGACCAGATAGCCGACCGCGCCACCGGAATCGCCGTAGGCCATGACGCAGGTGGGCGAGGCGTTGATGCCCAGCTTGTGCTCTATGGACACGCAGCGCAGATCGTTCTTCTGCCCCAGGCTGCCGTCCGCGTTGACCATGTACTTGGGCACGAGGAACAGGCTGATGCCCCTGGTCCCTTCGGGCGCACCGGGCGTGCGGGCCAGCACCATGTGTACGATATTGTCGGTGAAGTCGTGCTCGCCGTAGGTGATGTAGATCTTCTGACCCTGGATCAGATAGTGGTCGCCGCTCGGGGTCGCGCGCGTCTTCACGGCACCGACGTCGGAGCCGGCCTGGGGTTCCGTCAGGTTCATGGTGCCGGTCCAGGCGCCGCTGATCATCTTCGGCAGGTAGGTTTCCTTCTGGTCCGGACTGCCGTGCGCCGACAGCAGCTCGACGGCGCCCTGGTTCAGCAGCGGGCAGAGCGCGAAGGCCATGTTCGCGCTGTTCCACATCTCCTGAACGGCCCCCGCAACCACCCAGGGCAGGCCCTGTCCGCCGTAGTCCGGATCGAAGGGCAGGCTGTTCCAGCCCGCCGACACGTAGGTGTGGTAGGCCTCCTGGAAGCCCTCGGGCGTACGCACCACGCCGTTCTCGAAGACTGCGCCGACGCGATCCCCGACATGGTTGAGCGGCGCGACCACCTCGCTCGCCAGGCGTCCGGCTTCCTCCAGCACCTGATCGATCAATTCGGGATCCGCGGCCGCGAAACCCTCCAGGCGCGAGAGTTCCTCCAGCCCGGCGATCTCGTGCAGGGCAAAGCGCATGTCGTCGATTGGCGCGCGATAGTCGGTCATGGTGGCAGTCCTCCCGGCGGCTCGCGGCCTTCTTGCAGCGGCCGATTTCCTGTCCGGACAGTAGGTCGCTCCCCGGGCCCTGACAATGCCGCGCGGCTCTGCTTCCCGGAGGTTTTTGACGCTTTAGCTTGAGGGGCTGCCGACGCGAAGGGCGGGACCGTCGCCCGCGATCCCCGTCTCCCCTCGGTTGCGGCTCGCAGGCTCCTGCGCACGCCGGCCAGCGCCCTGCCTCGCGGCGCGGTCGGGCGGGAAGGCCACGCGAATGCTGGTGCCGCGACCGAGCTGACTTTCGAGCGTCACGGTGCCCTGGTGCAGCTCGGCGAGCGCCTTGACGAGCGCGAGCCCCAAGCCGGTGCCGCCCGCCTCTCGGTTGTAGCTGTTGTCGACCTGGTGGAAGGGCTTGAAGATCTGGGCGACCTGATCATCGGCGATGCCGATCCCCTCGTCGGTGACCGACAGCTCGACCCAGTCGTTGTCCAGCCGGCAGGCGGCCAGGTCGACCCGTCCGCCCGATTCGGAAAACTTGATGGCGTTCGAAAGCAGGTTGAAGAGGATCTGTTTCAGCGCCCGCATGTCGGCGTGGATCACCTGCGCGCCGCTCGCAACGTCGAGATGCAGCTGCACGTCGCGTTCCAGCGCTTTCACCGCGCACAAGCGCCGGCAGGCGTCCAGAACCTCTTCCAGGTCCAGCACCTCCGGCTGGATCTCCAGTTTGCCTGCCTCGATCTTGGCGATGTCCAGGATGTCGTTGATCAGCTCCAGCAGGTGCCGTCCGCTCTCGTTGATGTCGAGGGCATAGTCGACGTACTGGGACACGCTGCAGGATCCGAAGGCCTCCTGAGAGATGATCTCCGAAAACCCGAGAATGGCGTTCAGCGGCGTGCGCAGCTCGTGGCTCATGGCGGCCAGGAACTGATTCTTGGCGCGGTTGGCTTGTTCGGCGGCCTTTCGGGCGTTCACCGCCACAGTCCGTGCCGCCTCCAGGTCGTCTGCCAGCTGGGACAGCGAATGCGCCTGCAGCTCAAGCCGTTCCTTCGAGGCAATCAGTTCGTCCTCATAGCGCTTGCGCTCGGTCACGTCGAGCAGGGTGATCTGGAGGGCCGGCTGACCGTCCCAGTCGACGGGGCGTGCCCGGAACTCGATCCAGATGGGAAAGCCGGTCCTGGTCAGGCCGCGCGCCCGGGCGAAGTGGTCGACCTGCTGCCGCTTGCCAGCGCTCTGGCTCAGAAGGGCCATGGTCTGGCGTTCCTCTGGAGCGATCAGGTGGGTCAGGTCGCGTTCCCGCAGCACCTCTGCCGGTGAGCTGTAGCCGTAGATTCGGGCGAAGGCCGTGTTCGCGAACAGCGGTCGATTGTGGCGGTGGATCAGGATGCCCTGCAGAGAGCCGTCGACCAGGGTTGAAAGCCAGGACTCCCGCTTTTCAAGCAGCGAGTCCTGGTCGCTTGGCGCCGTGACCTCGAGCGTCGTGACCTCGATGGCTGTGCCGAGCAGCCGTCGGATCTGCCCCTCTTCGTTGGACAGGGGCGACAGGGAGACCTTCCAAAGGCGGTTTTCGCCGGCGACGGTCAGCTTTTCTTCGTATTCGATGGTTCTGCCGGCCTCGACGCAGGCGAGGTAACGGCCCGCGAGATAGCCGGCCAACGCGGGTTCGAGCAGATCTTTCGGCTGCTGGCCGGAAACCTCGTCGTGACGCAGTCCAGTCCGAAGCTCGTTGTCGCGATTGAAGGTCGCGTAGCGCAGCTCGCCGTTCGACAGCACGTCGACAACGAAGGCCGGGGCGCAGATCGAGTCCAGCAGGCTTTTCAGATCGGTGGTGTCGAAAGACAGAAGCATGGGCAAGGAGAAGCCGAAACCGTACAGCCTGCGGGGTCAGTTCAGCGGCCCGCCAAGTCTCTCTTGCAAAGGATTAAGGATTGAATAACCGGGACTTCGCCAGGGCGATTCAGAGGCGTTTATGGCGGTCCGGAAAAACGACTTTACCGGGGTTCATCAGGTTGTGCGGATCGAAGGTTTGCTTGATCCGCCGCATCATCTCCATCTCGACCGGCGACTTCAGCCGTTCGGCCTCGGCCACCTTCATGCGGCCTAGGCCGTGCTCGGCGGAAAAGGAACCTCCCAAGCGCGCGACGATGTCGTGCACGGCCTCGTTGATCTCCTCCCAGCGCGCCAGGAAGGCTTCTCGCTCGCTCTCTTCGGGCTGGCTCAGGTTGAAGTGGATGTTGCCGTCCCCGACGTGGCCGAAGGGCACCGGGCGGACGCCCGGAACACGGCGCTCGACCTCGCGGGTTGCCTCCGCGATGAAGGCCGGGACCCGGCTGACCGGCACCGAGACGTCATGCTTGATCGAACCGCCTTCCTGCTTCTGGGCCTCGACGAGCCCCTCGCGCAGACGCCAGAAGTCGGCGGCCTGTTGAGCGTTCTGGGCGATCGCGGCGTCGGTGACCAGATTCTCCTGGAAGGCGCCTTCCAGCAGGCACTCCAGCGCTTCGCTCAGCGATCCCGTCTCGCCGCCGCCATAGAGCTCGATCAGCAGATACCAGGGAGAGGGAGCGCCGAGAGGATCGCTGCAGCCCTCCACACGGCGCAGGGCCATCTCCAGGCCGAGACGCGGGATTAGCTCGAAGGAGGTGACGGTCTCCCCGGTCGCGCTGCGGGCACGCCCAAGCAACGCCACGGCGGCCTCGGGACTCGGGACCGCGACGAAGGCGGTGACGATCTCGCGCGGTCGGGCGAAGAGTTTCAGCACCGCCGCGGTGACGATGCCCAGCGTGCCCTCGGCGCCCAGGAACAGGTGCTTGAGGTCGTAACCGGTGTTGTCCTTGCGCAGGCCGCGCAATCCGTCCCAGATCTGCCCGTCTGGTAGCACGACCTCCAGCCCGAGCGTCAGATCGCGCATGTTGCCGTAGCGCAGAACCTGAACGCCGCCGGCGTTGGTCGAGAGGTTGCCGCCGACCTGGCAGCTCCCTTGGGCCCCCAGGCTGAGCGGGAAGAGGCGGTCGGCCTCCGCTGCTACCTGTTGCAGCTCGGCCAGAATGCAGCCTGCCTCCACGGTGATGGTGAAGTTGTCGGCGTCGAGGTCGCGGATCCGCTTGAGGCGCGCCAGCGAGACGATGATCTCCTCGCCCGCCTCGAAGGGGATCGCGCCGGCACAGAGCCCGGTGTTGCCGCCTTGCGGAACCATCGGCACGCGCGCCTCGGCGCAAAGGCGGACCACCTCTGCCGTCTCCTCGGTGCTGCCGGGCCGCACCAGAAAGGGGCTGCGGCCACGGTACCGGCCCCGTTCCTCCACCAGGTGGGGCGCGAGCTCGGTCGGTTCGGCAAGCAGATGACGCGGGCCGACCACGGCGGCCAGCGCCTCGCGCAGGCGGCTGTAACGCTCCGGAACGGAAAGACCCTCTGGCATGACAAGAACTTAGAGGGTGTTGCCCGCCTATGGAACCGCTTGGTGCTGACGCCTCCGCCAAGCAGCGGATCGCGGGAGGCCCCTCTTCCTTGGAGCTACGCTTGAGGGCGAGGCGCCGCCGCACGGCGCAGGCGGTCGCGGATGGCCCGGCCGAGCTCCCGGTCGGGGATCGGCATGACGGCGATTGTCCGAAGGCCGGCGTCGTCGAGACGGCGCAGATAGGCGAAGAGCTTGGCGGCCGCTTCCGTCAGATCGCCGCTGGGGGAGAGGTTGAGCGTCATGGCCGCGCCGGCGGGAGGGGAGGGGCCGAAGGCCAGCAGGCCCTCGTCGGGCGCGACCTCGCCGGCGTCGAGCCGGATCGCCGTCTCCGGCGCATAGTGACTTTCCAGCAATCCGGGCGAGGCGCGCGCGGCGCCTTCCTCTGGGGCTCGGCTTGCAAGTGTTTCCGGCGCGGCCCCCAAGAGTTCGGTCAAGTGCTCCAGCGCCAGGCCGCCGGGGCGCAGCAGGCGGGGGCGTTCCCCGGACAGGTCCAGAACCGTCGACTCCAGTCCGATCCGGCAGGGCCCGCCGTCCAGGATCAGGTCGACGGCGTTTCCCAGTTCGCTGGCCACGGCTTGAGCCGTGGTCGGACTGATCCGGCCCGAACGATTCGCGCTCGGTGCGGCCAGGGGCTGTCCGACCGCCGCCAGAAGTTGGCGGGCTACCGCTTGATCCGGCACGCGCACGGCCTGGGTCTCCAGGCCCGCCGAGCAAAGCAGCGAGACCCGGCAGTCGGGACGGCGCGGTAACACCAGGGTCAGGGGGCCGGGCCAGCAGGCGGCGGCCAGACGCTCCGCCTCCGCGTCGAATAGCACGTCCCGGGCAGCGGTTTCGGCGTCCGGATAGTGCGCGATCAGCGGATTGAAGCGTGGGCGCCCCTTCGCGGCGAAGATCCTGGCAACCGCCCCATCGTTATGGGCGTCTGCACCCAGGCCGTAGACGGTCTCGGTCGGAAAGGCGACCAGGCCGCCGGTGCTCAGCAGGTGGGCGGCCTGTTCGATCGCCGCGCCGTCGGCGTTTCGAATGCGGGAGGAGGTCCTGACCATGGCGCGGCTGGGTAGCTGCTTCCCGCAGATCTGTCCAGTTTGGGCCGCCTTGAGGAAGCTTTCCTGCCGCGACTGGCTCTGTCCGATGAGACCCTAAAATGCGGAAGCCGCCAAGGCCTTGGCGGCTTCCGGCTTCGCTCCTGTGAGGCCGTTGGTCCTCGGCGCTTGACGCGCCATCATCCGCTGGGGATGCGGGGGCCATCCGGCACCCTCGCCGCACGGGCATTGCGGCGAGCTTTCCGTCGTCGCGTCCGTCGGCTGGGCCGAAGGTGACGACCACGTGGAGAGAGCCTGCGCCTGCCAATTCCGCAGGTCAAGTGCGTAAATAGGGCAAGGTTCCTGACGCAAATCTTGCCGGGCTGCTCTTCGATTATGGTGCATCCCTCTCGCGAGCCCTCTATGCTGCGCCGCAGCACGACGGAGGCAACAGGAGCTAGGGGAAGCAGATATGGTCGCCAAGATCATCACCGTGGCGCAGCAGAAGGGCGGAGCCGGCAAGACCACTCTGACCGCGCATCTGGCCGTTGCCTACACCGCCGCCAGAAAGAAGGTCGCCGTCGTCGATATCGACCCGCAGCAGTCGCTGACCATGTGGTTCCGCTTGCGCGAGGAGCGTTTCGGCGATGCCGGGGCGGGGTTGCTGGTCAATCCCATCAAGGGATGGCGCGTGCGCAATGAGGTGGAGCGTCTGGCGCGCGACCATGACGTGGTCTTGATCGACTCGCCGCCCCATGCGGAGACCGAGGCCAAGATCGCGGTCCGCTCGGCGGACTTGGTGGTGATCCCCGTTCAGCCGTCGCCGATGGATGTCTGGGCGACGCGTCCCACGCTGGATCTGGCGGCCGGTGAGGGCACGCAGGTTCTCGTGGTGCTGAACCGCGTACCGCCACGGGCGAGGCTGAACGAGGAGATGCTGTCGGAGGTTCAGGATTTCGGCGCGCGCATCGCCAAGGCGCAAATCGGAAACCGGGTCGTTTTCGCCTCGGCGCTTTCCGAAGGCCGTTCGGTCGGTGAAGTGCAACCCAGCGGCAAGGCGGCAAAAGAAATCTCTGCCCTGGCGAAGGAAATCCTCAAGGCGTCCTAGAAGGCCAACGGTTTATTGGCAGCCCAACTACCGGGGGCCTCAGGCCTCGGGAAGACGGTCGCGCAAGTCCTCGAACCAGGCGAGACGCGCCTGGGTTGCCCCGATCTCCAGATCCAGCCAGGCCGGCAGCTCGCCCCCGCTTGCGGGACCGTGGCCGCGCAGATCGGTCAGGCGCGCCAGCTCGCGCTCGAAGATCTCGACCAGCATGTCCGCCTGTTCGGCCTGCTGCTCAAGCGCGAGATTGTGCAGAAAACGCATTTTCAGCGCGATGATCAGCTTGTTCACGTCCGTGACCTGAGGGCGGATGTTCGCCGCCAGAAGACGTTGCAACTCGCTGCGTCCGCTCTCGGTGATGCGCAGCGTTTCGCTCTCGCCGCTCCCCGCCACCGGCTCGGCCAAGCCCTCGATTTTCAGAAGTTCGAGCGGCGAAGCCAGCAACTCCAGCGACGGGCCCACCATGCGGCCCGTGAAGTGTCGCACCTCGCCGGCGACCTCGGCATAGCTCCGAGGGGCGTCGGCGAGAAGACCCAAGGCCAGAAGTCGAATGGCTTCGCTGGGAACCAGGGAGTTATCGCGATACATCGTCGGCGCTCCTCGCAGCTCGACCGATCTATATCATAGATTCTTGACTCTTACATGACGAGCGCGCAAGCGACAATCAATCGCAAGACGGGATATTTTCGGTCACTCCCGCTGTCTTCCGTTCACTCGCTTCCGTTCACTCGCCGTCTCGGCCGTCGCGGGCAGCCGCCGGATCTCTTCTCTTCGGCAGACCGACCACCGCCGCCTCTGCCCTGGCGGACCACCGGCCCGCCAGCTGCGGTTCCGGCGGCGTTCCGAAGGCACCGTAGCGCAGTTTCTCTGCCAGGGTCCGCATGGCCCCCACATGCCCGGCCTCGGCGGCCCGCTCGTACCAGCGCCGGGCTTCTGCCTGATCCGGCGCCACGCCGCGCCCCTGGGCGAAGTCCTGTGCCAGGTCGAACAGTCCGGTCGGCAGCCCGGCAACGGCGAGCACCCTGTGCGCGGCGTGGGCCTCGGCCCAGTCCTCTGTATGCAGGAACAGAATAGCGGCCAGCCGCTGGTGCGTCAGCAGATCCGGTGCCAAGTAGAGCGCGCGGCGGAGATAGGGCAGCGCCTGCGGGTACATGCGCAGACCGGTCATGACGGAGGCGGCATCGAACTGCGCCTGCGGATCGTCCGGCCGGGCGCGGGCCAGGGCAACGAAGCGCTCGACGGCCTCGGTTTCCCGGTAAGTGGCGAGCAAGCCCCAGGCGAGGTGCCGTTGAGCCTCCAGGTCCTGCGGATCAGCGCGCAGCGCCGCTTGGCAGGGCTCGACCGCAGCGACGCGCGGCGCCGTCCGGCAGGCCTGCGCCGGATCGACGGCCGCATCCGATGCCGGAGCCGGGTCAGGCAAGGACAGAAGCAGGCTCGACAGGAGGACGGCCACCGGCAGGTGCCGCGAAAGCGACAGAGACACCGCCGCTGACCGCCGGTTCGTCATTCCGGCGCGCAGGCCCGATAGGGGCTCCAGTCGCCCAGCGCCGCGATCTCGGAGCGGACGGCTCTGGCCTCGCGTTCCAGGAAATCGGCGACGGCCTGGCGGAAATTGGGATCGGGAATCAGGTGCGCCGAATAGGTCTCGACCGGCAGATAGCCACGCTGGATCTTGTGTTCACCTTGGGCGCCGGCTTCGACCCGTTTCAGACCCCGCGCGATGGCGAATTCTATGGCCTGATAGTAGCAGGCTTCGAAGTGCAGGAACCTGTGATCGGCGGCGCAACCCCAGTTGCGGCCGTAGAGCGCCTCCTCTCCCATCAGGTTGAGGGCGCCGGCCACGACCTCGTCGCCCTGCTCGGCGACGATCAGCACCACCTTGGAACCGAGTCTCTCGCCCAGCAGCAGAAAGAACTCGCGGGTCAGGTAGGGCCGGGACCATTTCTTGTCGATCGTGTCGAGATAGAAGCGGTGAAAGGCGTCCCAGTGCCGCTCCTCGATCTCCGGGCCGACCAGCGCCCGCAGGCGCAGTCCGCTTTCCTGAACCTTGCGGCGTTCCTTCTTGATCGCCTTGCGTTTGCGGCTGACCAGGCTGTCCAGGAAAGTGTCGAAACTCTCGTAGCCGGGATTATGCCAGTGATACTGCAGGCCGATCCGCGTCAGCAGGCCGGCGTCGCCCAGACGCGCCCATTCCTCCCGCTCCGGGAAGGTGATGTGAAGAGACGAGGCCTCGTGCCGCTTGGTCACCTCGGCCAGACCGGCGATCAAGGTTTTGCAGATGCGCTCGCGATCCTCCCCGGGCCGGCTCAACAGGCGTGGACCTGTGACCGGGGTGAAGGGGACGGAGGACTGAAGTTTGGGATAGTAGCGGCCGCCGGCCCGCTCGTAGGCATCGGCCCACCCCCAGTCGAAGACGTACTCGCCGTAGGAGTGACTCTTCAGGTACAGCGGCACGGCGCCCAGGAGTGTGCCGTCCGGCCGCTCCAGCAGAAGATGCTGGCCCAGCCAGCCGCGCTCCGCCGTGGCTGAGCCCGAGTCCTCGACGGCGCTCAAAAAGGCATGGCTGACGAAAGGGTTCGCACCGCCGGCGCAGGCATCCCACTGCGCGGCGGTGACGTCGCTCAGCGAGGCGACCGCACGTAGGGTCAGGCTGTCGGCTCCGTCGGGCATGGTGGGAGTTTAGGTGCGGTTGGCGCGCTGGCAAGACAAGCTTCGCCCGCCCGTCTGCATCTGCCCGGCAACCGGCCCAGCGACCCTTTGGTGCTTTGTCTCACACGGCTGCGCGTCTCGTCGCAACGCGGCTCTCCTCAGCCGGGCGCCAGACCCAGACGGAGAGCGGTGTTTCGCGCCCACGCAAGGTGACGTCGCCGTGACGGTGAAAACCGAGGGGGATGTTGCCGCCTGCCGTGCCGGCCTGTTCGCGGGCGCGCTGGATCGTCGTCTCCGAGGCGATGATGGACACCTGCAACTGACGGGTCAGCCCCTCCAGGCGGCTGGCGACGTTGACGCTGTCGCCCAGGACCGTGAACTCGAAGCGGCTCTCGCCGCCGATATCGCCGACGATGACCGGCCCGTGATGAATGCCGATGGCGGTCTTCAGGCGGGGCAGACCCTCGGCGACCAACTCGTCCGACCAGGCGGCGATGCTGGTCTGCAGCTCCGCGGCGGCGGCCAGGGCGCAGGCAGCTTCGCCGGGTAGCGGATCGGGCACCCCGAAAACGGCGAGCGCGCCGTCGCCGAGGTACTTGTCGAGCGTACCGCCATGGCCGAAGACGGCGCGCTCGACCCGGCTATGGAAGCCGCGCAGCAACTCGATCGTGCGTTCGCTCGGCAAGGCTTCGCAGATCCCCGTGAAGCCGACGATGTCGATGAAGACCACCGTCGCCGACTGGGTGCCGGTCAGGCTGTAGGGCTCGCTCTTCGCGGCCAGCCGCTCTGCGACGGCTGGTGAGAAGTAACGGGAAAGGTTCTGCCGCTCGCGCGCGACAGCCTCGCGTCGCCGCTGTTCGGCCTGGCTGCGCATCAGCGCACCGAAGCCGGCGGCGAGCGCCATCAGGCTCAGCGGCACGGCGAGCGCCAGCCAGTAGTGCCATTGGACGAAGGCCAGATAGGCCAGCGCGGTCCAGAGCGTTCCGGGCACCAGCAGAGCCAGCGGTACCGCCAGCGGGTGCAGGCGGCGCGCGGCGCCATAGGCCAGTGCGGCTCCAAGTCCGGCGGCCAGAATGTCCAGGCCGCGCAACCATTCCGGCCGAACAAGACTGCGGCCCAGCAGCAGGTTGTCCAACACCGTAGCCGTGTAAGCGACCGACGGCAGCGCAGGGTCGTAGGGGGTGACGAAGACCGGCACGGCCGCCGCCGCCGTGCTACCGACGATCACCGCCTTGTCGCGCAGCGCAGCCTCCGGCACGGCTCCGTTCAATAGAGCGAACAGGCTGTAGCTCGGAAAGCTTCCCGCCGGTCCGTAGAAGTTGACCGGCAGGCGCATGCGACTGTCGACCGCGAGCCGCCGGTCTCCCAGGCTGATGGACTGGCCCACGTCGGCGGTCAACTCGCTGCGCGGCAGGCGGTGGAACTGTCGGGCTGCCTGCAAGGTCAGCGAGGGGTAGAGCGTGCCTTCGAAAGCGACCACGGTTGCCTCGCTGCGCAGCGCGCCGTCCGGCGCAAGCAGCACCGACATATGCCCGAGGGAGGCGGCGGCCCCGCTGAAGGAGCGGGGCGGTAGCAGGGTGCCGTTCGCGTGGGGCAGAGGGCTGATGGCCTGCGGTGATCTCCGGTAGCGTTGCAGGGCGGTTCCGTCGGGGGGACGGTTCGAGTCCTCCAGGCGCGTCAGCATCTCCGGACCGAAGGTGAAGGCGTAGCCCAGGGTGACATTGCCTGCCTCGGCAATCGCTGCGGCTAGCGCCGCGTCGGCGCGCCCCTCTTCGTCGCTATTGCTGCTCGTCGCGAACAGGAGGTCGAAGACGATCAGGCGCGCCTCGGCCGCCGCCAGGCGCTCCACCGCCCGGGCCAGATCGAATCGCGAGGGCGGCCAGCCGCCCAAGGCCTCCAGACTGGGCTCGTCGATCAGAATCAGGACAACGTCGGGACCCGGCGCGATGGGGCCGCGCAACTGAAAGCGCCAGTCGAGGGTCGGTGCCTCCAAGCGCTGGACCATGGGGGCGTCGAGCAGAATGAAAGCGAGCAGCGCTGCCAGGAAACCAACCGCCGTCGTCGCGTATCGTTGAGGTCGCCATGGCTGTGAGCGCATTGCGCCAACTCCCGGTCTTCCGCCGACGGCTCTCTAAAGTCCCTTGATCGTTGCAGACAGCCGCTACAGAAGCTGCCGCGCAAGGGGACGGCGGCCAGTCGATGCCGAAGGTTAGCAGTCTGGCCGCGCCATGACACCGAAAGCCTGGCATCGTCGACGGCTGGGCTGTCGCGAAGATCGCGCTCTAAACTTATGATGAGAGTGGGATTCACGCCTGAGGTTGGATCGCCAAAGCGATTCTACCTAAGGCGATGCTGCTCTAGCGAAGCGTTGTGCGCTCGACGGCCTCTATCACGCGCGTCTCATTCCAGCGGATCGGCTGGTCAGCCATCGGCTGCGACAGCGTCACGTCGACCCCTTCGCCACCGGTCAGCAGGATCTGGCTGCCTTGGGTATCGGCGACTTCGACGCGGCCGCCGAGCACCAGGACCGAGGTGGTCTCGGCGTCGGCTTCCACGATCCACTCGGTCGAACGGGACGAGGCGATGGCGGCGCGGGTTTCCACCGACCAGCCGAGCGAGCTGATCTTGGGGACGCTGGCGCGCAGGATGCCGAAGACGAGGGTCAGGAAACGCGGGCGCTCGTCCTGCAGGTTCAAGGCGTCGAGATAGTACTGGACCAACACGCGAGAGTTGGGGCCGACGGTGATGACGGTGCCGTCCCTAAAGGCCAGGCGCAGGCGTCCGTCGCCGGACGTCAGGATCTCGTCGAGCCTTTGGATCTCTTGTCCGGCTTCCACCGTCAGACTTGCCGTGCCGCGCTGCAGGACGGCCCGGCCGCTGACGGCCTCGACCAGGGCGACCGTCTCGAGGTTGCCCGTTGTCTCCTGGGCCTGCGCCGAGGCCGAGACGAAGGTCGCGGAGAGGCAGAACAGTGCGAGGAAGAACAGTGACGCCGTCCGGCGTCTCACGGCAGGGGCCCGCCCGGCGCCTGTCGCGCTGGCGAGCTTCGCCGAAGGGGGAAGAAAGGGGAACGAGATCATATCGGATTGCCTTTACGGATCGGCTAACAGGCCCTCGACGGACGATGATTCGCGCAAACGGGCGCTCTTGTCAGGCCTGACGCCGAAATCTGCAATCGTTCGTAGTGGTTAGCTGTGAGATAGATCTCAAGGCGCGGCAGCTTGCCTGATCGCCTGTTTCGTCTCCATGGCGGGCGTCTGGCGGATCGTCTGCAGGACGACGCAGAAGCGCTCGGTCAGTTTGAGAAGCTGGTCGATCCGCTCCTGCGGTTCGTCGGTCTCCAGGTCGAAGGTCAGGCGTAGCGACTGGAAACCGACCGGGGCTTCCTTCTCCACGCCCAGGGTTCCACGAAAGTCCAGATCGCCCTCGACGATCACCCGGCCGTCGCGCAGGTCGAAGCCGATGGCCGTCGCGACGGCGCGCAGGGTCACGCCGGTGCAGGCGGCCAGAGCTTCCAGCAGCATGTCGCCGGAGCAGGCCTGATCGCCCAGGCCGCCGGCGGCCGGATGCAGTCCGGCATCGACCAGAGCGCGCCCGGTGTCGACCTTGCAGGAGATACCCTCGTCGAGCCGACCCTCGGCGCGGAAGGTGACGACGCCCGCCGCGGCGTCCTCGCGGTACTTGGACTTCAGGGGAGCCTGCAGGGCCTTCAGGTCGTCTGCCGTGATCGGGTCGCTCATCGGTTTCATCTCCTCATGACAGGTCGAGTGCGGCGACGATCTCCTCCTCCAACCCGCGCACCTCGGGGGCCGTGCGGGCGCGGGGACGGGGCAGATCGACATGAATCTCGCGGTGGATGCGGCCGGGGTGACCGCGCATCACCAGGATGCGGTCTGAGAGTGTCACGGCCTCGAGCACGTCGTGCGTGACGAAGACGAGCGTGAAGCGCGAGCGCTCCCAAAGCGCCAGCAGGTGCTGCTGAAGTTTCTGGCGGGTGAAGGAGTCCAGGGCGCTGAAGGGCTCGTCCAGCAGCAGGAAGCTGGGCCGCCGGACCAGGGCGCGGGCGATGGCCGTGCGTTGCGCCATGCCGCCCGAGAGCTGGCGCGGAAGGGCCTCCGCGAAGTTCGCCAGTCCGACGTCGTCCAGTGCCTCGGCGATCCGCGCGTCCTGCTCTGGCTTCGGCAGGTCGAGCAGCGCGAGGCGCACATTCTCGCGGACGCTGAGCCAAGGCATCAGCCGTGGCTCCTGAAAGACCATGCCGACCTCCGGCGTCGGGCCGTCCACACTGCGGCCGTCGAGGGAGACGGCGCCGCTGGTCGGGGTCTCCAGACCGGAGACGATCCGCAGCAGGGTGGACTTCCCGGAGCCCGAGGTGCCGACCAAAGACACGATCTCGTGCTGGCCGACCGTCAGAGTCACGCCCTCCAGGGCCTTGTGGGCCACGCCGGCGGAGGCGTCGAAGGTCTTTCCGAGACAGCTGATCTCAAGCATCGGCCTTCTCCTGGGTTCCGCCGTAGCCGTCCTGCCACGAGAGCAGCCGGGCCGCCACAGCCTCGATCAGGGCGTCGGAGAGTTTGCCGGCCAAGGCGAAGAGGATCAACGCGCCGATGATGATCGCCGGCCGGCCGGTCATCTGACCGTCGATCATCAGGAAGCCGAGACCTTCGCTGGCACCCATCAGTTCGGCCGCGATCACGAACATCCAGCCCAAGGCCAGACCGGCGCGCAAGCCGGTCAGATAGCTGGGCAGCGTGGCCGGTACCAGGATGCGGCGAATGAGGTCGAGCCGTGACAGCCCGTAGATCCGGGCGACCTCCACCAGCTTGCGGTCGGTGCCCAGGATGCCGGTCACTAGGTTCAGGTAGATCGGAAAGAAGACGCCGACGGCGATCAGCAGCACCTTCGAGGTCTCGAAGATTCCAAACCAGAGGATGAAGAGCGGAACCCAGGCGAGCGAGGGGACGGCTTTCAGCGCTTGAATGGTCGGGTCCAGCAGCTCGCGCAGCAGACGCGAACTCCCGGTCAGCGCCCCCAGCAGGGTCGCGGCGGCGGCGCCGACCGCGAAGCCCACGGCGACCCGCCAGGCGGTGATCAGGATGTGGTCGATCAGTTCGCCCGACTGCCAGAGAACGGCCAGCTCGCCGAAGACCTCTCGGGGGGACGGCAGCAGGTAGCCCGGGATCAGCTCCAGACGCGACGCCGCTTCCCAGGCGAGCAGAAGGGCGAGCGGCAGAAGCAGGCCCTTCAAACGTGCGACGGAGAAGACGGCGGCTCTCGCCGCCGTCCCCTGCCAGATCGGCGCCACGCGGCGCTCGCTGTTCTCGGCCAGCATCACTCGCCGGCCTGATTCAGATCGCCGGCCCGACCCAGATCGGCGGCTTGCCGGGTCAGGAAGCTGCCGTCGATCAGCTCGTCCACCACCGTTTCGATCTCGACGTCGGCGCCGATGACGCCGATGTCCTGCAGGACCTTGCCGGTCGCCAGGAAGGTCTCGCGATGGGCCTGTCCGATCGCCGGGTCGGTGATGTCGGTGCGCTGTTCCAGCTGCCGTGCCGCCACCGCCGGCTCGATCTTCGCCGCCTCGACCAGTCCAGCCTGAAGCTCCTCCGGGTTCTCCAAAGCGTAGCGCCGGGCGCGCTCATAGACCTTCAGCACCCGGGCGACCGTTTCGGGATGCTCCTGTGCGAAGGCTTCGCGAACGTTGAGGATGCCATAGGTGTTGAGGTCGGCGTTTCGGAAGAACAGCCGCGCGCCGGACTCCAGTTCGGCCTTGGCCATGTGCGGATCGAGGCCGGCCCAGGCATCCACCTGACCGCGCTCCAGGGCCCGGTAGCCGTCGGGATGCTGCAGCAGGACCGGCTTGATGTCGCCCTCGCTCAGGCCCGCCTCGGCCAGAGCGCGCAGCAGGAAGATGTGGGGGTCGGTACCCCGTGTGACCGCCACGGACTTGCCGCGTAGATCGGCGACGTTCTGGATCTCGCTGTCCGCTCGGACGACCAGCGCGGTCCATTCCGGCTTCGAGTAGGCGTAGACCGCCTTGATCGGCAGGCCGGTGGCCCGACCGACGACCGAGGCACCGCCGGCCGTGGAGCCGAAATCGAGGGAGCCGCCGCGCAGGAACTCCAGCGCCTTGTTGGAGCCAAGCGAGAGCACCCAGCGGATCTCGGTACCGTCTTCGGCGAACTCCTCCTCCAGCCAACCCTTGTTCTTCAGCAGGATGGCGACGGGATTATAGTAGGCCCAGTCGATGCCGATCCGCGCGGGCGTATCGGCGGCCCCGGCCGGGGCGGCTGTCGCGAGATCTGCGGTGATCAAGCCTGCGGTTGCAAGGGCGGCGGCGGCCAGGGACAGGAAGGAACGACGGGTCGACATAACAACTCTCCTCGCTTCGTTACGGCCTCCGCGGAGGCCCGTTTCGATACGAGGCTCCGCGATGCCGGGAAGGGGAGAGCCGCATCAGACCGCGCTATCGGGCACAAAAAAAGCCCCGGCGCGGCTTGAGCGGCGGGACCTGTCCCACTCGCTTTAGCTGGTATTTGTATAGCGCCCCGCAAGCTGAGCCTCAAAGCGGCGCTGTCCACTTACCATCGTTCCACGGCGGCTCGCCGTCAATCGAAAATATAACACAAAAAAGATTTGTAGATCAGATCCCTTGATGGATCCGGCTGCCTACGTCCAAACTTGCCCGTTCGCCAAGACCTTGGAGACAGACGCTTATGGCGCACGACGATTACGACCACGATCATGGGGACGGCCACGGCGACAGCCACGGGCACGGCCACGGGCACGCACACGACCACGATGCGGGTCCGGATCCGATGACCAAGCGGGTCCAGGCGCTGGAGGCTCTGCTGGTCGAGAAGGGCTACGTCGATCCGGCTGCGGTCGATGCCTTGATCGAGACCTACGAGACCAAGATCGGGCCGCGCAACGGGGCTCGGGTCGTTGCCAAGGCTTGGGCCGACCCCGACTATCGAAAGCGTCTGCTCGCCGACGCCACCGGCGCCATCGCCGACCTGGGCTTCGGCGGCCGTCAGGGCGAGCACATGGTCGCCGTCGAGAACGCCAAGGGGCTGCACAACCTCGTCGTCTGCACCCTCTGCTCCTGCTATCCCTGGCCGGTGCTGGGCGTGCCGCCGACCTGGTACAAGTCGGCGCCCTACCGCTCGCGCGCCGTGCTCGATCCGCGCGGTGTGCTGAAGGACTTCGGCGTCGATCTGCCGGAGGACACCGAGTTCAGGGTCTGGGACTCCACGGCGGAGATCCGCTACCTGGTGATCCCCGAACGGCCCGAGGGTACCGAGGGTTGGAGCGAGGAGCGACTGGCCGACCTGGTCACGCGAGACTCCATGATCGGCACCGCCCTGGCCAAGTCGCCGCGAGACCTGCCGGCGCAAGAGACTGCGCAGGAGCCCGCATCGTGAACGGCGCCCACGATCTGGGCGGAATGCAGGGCTTCGGCCCCGTTTCGCCGGACCCCGTCTCGCCGGACGGCGAGGCCGCGCTCTTCAAGGCGGAGTGGGAGCGGCGGGTCTTCGGGCTGACGCTGGCCATGGGTGCGACCGGCTGCTGGAATATCGACGAGTCCCGCCATGCCCGCGAGAACCAGGACCCCGGCGCCTATCTCGCGAAGAGCTACTATCAGATCTGGCTGCACGGCCTCGAAAGGCTGCTGGTCCAGGCAGGCCTCTGCAGTGAGGAGGAGATCGCCCAGGGCCGCTCCTTGCAGCCGCCGGCCGTCGTGCCGCGCGTGCTGAAGGCGGAGCAGGTGGCGGCCACCCTGGTCAAGGGCGGCCCGAGCGCCCGACCGACCGGCGAAGCGGCCGCCTTTTCCATCGGTCAGCGGGTCGTCGCCAAGGTGATGACGCCCCGCGGCCATACCCGGCTGCCGCGCTACCTGCGCGGCAGGCCGGGCCGGATACTGCTGCATCACGGCACCCACGTTTTTCCGGACACTAATGCCGATGGCGCCGGCGAACTGCCGCAGCATCTCTACACCGTCGCCTTCGATGCGACGGATATCTGGGGCGCGCAGGCTTGTCCGGGATCGATTCAGGCGGACTGTTTCGAGTCCTATCTGGAGGCGGTGCCCCCGCGGGAGACTGCCGGATGACCGAAGCTCTGCTTCCCGACTCCGGCCGCCCCTTCGATGCGCCCTGGCAGGCCAGGGCCTTCGCGCTGGCGCAGCACCTCGTCGAACGCGGCCTCTTTACCTGGCCCGAGCACGCCGAGGCCCTGGGAGTCGCGATCCGTCAGGCACAGGCCTCGGGCGACCCGGACCGTGGCGACACCTACTGGCAGCACTATGTGGCGGCGCTGGAAAACCTGGTTCGGGCAAAGGGAGGCGCCTGATAGGGGAGATATGGGCGCTGATAGATATGGATGGGAGAGATATGTCGGAGGGTCGACCCTCCAGCCCAGCGCGCTGGATCGCCGCGCCCTGTTGGAGAAACGACAGTGCCATTAATCTTATAGTAGAATTTTCATCTCCATTTTCTGGAGTGAGAATTTTATAAAGTTGGGCTGTTATCTGCCTATGGAGCGAGAACCGCATCGCTTGGAATGGTAGCGGAAGGGAAGCCTTTGAGACCTCGCCATTCCTCTGGGGGAAGACTCTTTCGGCGCAAGTCGGGTCTGGGGGGAGCGGACCTGCGCGAGGCGATGAGGAGCAGGACCGAGGGTGGCGTCAGCGCCGGGGTGCTTCTTTTCACGCTGGAGGCGGATCGTATCCTGCAGGCCAATCAGGTTGTCGCCGATCTGATGGGCTACACGCCGTCGGAGCTCTGCGCGCTGCCGCCGGCGCAGCTTCTGGCCGGAGCGGAGTCCTCAGGAGGTTCGCTCTCCACGCGATGGCCACTCGACAGCGACTTCGTGATTCTGCGGCCGCGTCGGGGAAGCCCGGTCGCCTGTCGGGTCAGCCTGGGACAATTGTCTCTGCCGGAGGGCGAGCGGCTGGTCGCCACCTTGCGGCCGACCCTGGCGACCGACGGTCAGGAGCGCTTCGAGGTCCTGCTGCAGATCGCGATCGAGCAGCTTCCGGAAGCTCTGGTGATCTACGATACCGACGACCGGCTGGTCTATTTCAACCGGGCCTATCACGACTTCTTTCCCTACATGCCCTCCTTCAAGGTTCTGGAAGGCTGCCACTTCTTCGAGATCGTCCGCCGGTCCATGGAGGCGCCGGGCGTCGTGCTCGATCCCTTGGCCGAGAGCGATCCCGACGCCTATCTGCAACGGCGTCTGGAGCGCCTGCACAACGCTTCCGGCGTGCCTTTCGAGCAAGAGACCGCTGGCGACTGGCATCTGGTGCAGGAACAGCGTGTGCCGGGTGTCGGCTTCGTGTCCCTGCGGCGCGACATCACGGAGATGAAGCGTCTGCACGACGACATGGCGGCCGCCAACCGGAAGCTCGCTGAAGCGCGCGAGTCGGCGGAATCCGCACTTCAGCACGCGGAGGAGGCCAACCGGTCGAAGAGCGAGTTCCTCGCCATGATGAGTCACGAGCTGCGGACGCCGCTCAACGCCATCCTTGGATTTTCCTCGCTCCTGACGGAGGAGTATCTCGGGCCGCTCGGCAGCGAGCGGTATCTCGACTATGCCCGCTCGATCCATGACAGCGGTGCGCATCTTCTCGCCATCATCAACGACATTCTGGATCTGGCGAAGGTCGAGGCCGGCAAGATGGAGATCGATCCTGAGCCGCTGGACGCGCGCGCCCTGATCGAGGAATGCGTCTCCCTCGTCAGCGGTCTCGCCGAAAAGCGCAGTCTTGCCCTGGAATCGGAGGTGGCGGTCGAGGGGCTGCAGTTGATCGCCGACCGCCGGGCCGCCAAGCAGATGATCGTCAACCTGCTGTCCAACGCCTGCAAGTTCACCGAGGCCGGCGGACGCATCCAACTGCGCGCGGCGCCCTTTGACGGAGCGGAGGGTGCGAAAGCCGTCTCCGTCAGCGTACGCGATACCGGAGTGGGCATGACGCCCGAAGACATTGCGATTGCGGTGGAGCCCTTCGGTCAGATCGGCAACGTTTCGACCAGCGGGCGGCAGGGCACGGGCCTCGGGCTGCCGTTGGTCAAGAGCTTCATCGAGCTGCACGGCGGGTCCCTGGAGATCCAGAGCGAGCTGGGCAAGGGGACCCTGGTCAGGCTTATGTTCCGGGCTTAAAGCAGGATCGTCATAAGTCTAGAGCGCAGCGCTGATCCTGCTTTGGCCGATCGCGCGACCCGACCACCCTCCGACTCAATCGGCCAGCAGATACCACTGGTACTCTTGCGGCGTGATGGCCGCTTCGAAACTCTCGTACTCGGCCTCCTTCGCCTGCACGTAGAGGTCCACGTAATCCTTGCCCAGGTAGTCGCGCAGCAGCTTGCCCCGGCGCAGTCTCTGCAGTGCTCGGCGCGGGCGCATCGGCAGGCCGGGGTCGAAGGCGGTGGCTGCGTTGCCGCTGGCCGGCGGTCCGGGATCCAGCTTGTTGGCGATGCCGTGATGCATGCCGGCCAGCAGGGCGGCCAGTGTCAGGTAGGGGTTGGCATCGGCGCCGGGCATGCGGTGCTCGACCCGTTTGGCCGTGCCGCTGCCGAGCGGCACGCGCAGGGCGACGGAGCGATTCTCCTCGGCCCAGGAGCGGCGGATCGGGACGAAGATGTCGGGCTGGTAGCGGCGGTAGGAATTGATGTTCGGCGCCAGGAAGGCCATGGCCTCCGGCAGGGTGGCGAGCAGACCGCCGAGCGCGTGGCGGAAGCTGTCGCTGATCCCGCCGCTGCCGTCGTCCAGCACGTTGCGCCCTTGGGCGTCGAACAGGCTGATGTGCAGGTGCATCCCGTTGCCGGCTTCCCCCGGGTAGGGCTTGGCCATGAAGGTCGCCTGCATGTCGTACTTGCGGGCCACGCCCTTGACCGCGCGCTTGAAGAGGACGCAGTCGTCGGCGGCGGCCAGCGGGTCCTCGACGTGGCGTAGATTGATCTCGAACTGGCCGGGCGCGTACTCGGCGGAAATGGCGCCGGTCGGCACGCCCTGGGCGCGGCAGCTCTCGACGATATCGGTCAACACGGTTCCGAAGGCATCGACCTGGTCCATGCCGTAGACCTGGGTGGCCCGGTCGCGTTCGCCGGTGGCGGGCGAGAAGGGGGGCTGCGGCGCACCCGCCGCACCGCGCGCCCGGTCGATCAGGTAGAACTCCAGTTCGAAGGCGACGCAGGCCGTCAGGCCCAGCTCCGACTTCAGCTTCTGCGCCACCCGGGCCAGGACGTTGCGCGGCTCGAAGAACAGCGGCTGGCCGTCCCGCTGGCGGCAGGTCAGCAGCACCTGGGCCAGTGGCTGGGCCGACCAGGGCACCCGGTCCAGGGTATCCGGTATCGGCACCGCGAAGCAGTCGGGATCGCCGTCCGAGAAGCCGCGGCCGCCGGCGTCGGTGTTGGCGCCGGCGGTGTCGAGCAGGAAGCTGGAGGCCGGGAAGGCCAGACCGTCGCCGAAGATGCGGGAGAGATCGGCGACGGGATAGCGCTTGCCCCGGACGACACCGGCCAGGTCGGCGAAGATGACGTCCACCGCCTGGGTATCGGGGAACTCGGCGAGAAACGCGCGTACCTCGCGCAAGGACTCTTCGGTCATGCCTGTCTCGGGATCATGACTGCTTTGGGATCATGACGACGTGGTTCGTCGGCTACTCGAGCTCGATTACGGCGTCGACCTCGACCGCCACGTCGATCGGCAGGCCGCCGGCCGAGACGGCAGTGCGGCAGTGGCGGCCCTTATCGCCGAAGACCTCGACCATCAGGTCGGAGGCGCCGTTGACGACCTTGGGCTGATCGGTGAACTCCGGGGTCGAGTTGACGAAGCCACCGAGCCGCACGACCTGCTTGACCTTGTCCAGGTCGCCCCCGGCGGCCGCCTTCATCTGGGCGATCAGGTTGATGGCGCAGACCCGGGCCGCCTGCTGTCCCTCCTCGACGGAGAAGGTCGCGCCCACCTTGCCGAGAAACTGGGGCTTGCCGTCGACCAGCGGCACCTGGCCGGAGATGAAGACCAGTTTTCCGACGGCGACGAAGGGCACGTAGTTGGCGACCGGAGCCGCGGGCTCCGGAATCTCGATGCCCAACTCCTTCAGTTTCGCGTCGATCGTTCCAGCCATGGCGCGGCTCTCCTCCCTCTCGGCTCTTCGGTGTCTGTCGCTGATCGCCGCGGGCGGACGCTCGCGGCGCGCGGAGAGTAGCCGAGCGGTAGGCCGGAAGGGAAGTGGGAGCGCCGCATACACGGCAAGATCGGCGACCTGTAGCCGTTGCGGTCGATCCGGAAGCGCTGGAGCGGGACCTTGTCCTCTGCCGAATGGGCGGCGTCAGGCGGCTTTCGCCTGGTTGCGGGCCAGCAGGCGCGATCGGGCGTGCGCCATCTCTCTCCGCAGTTCCTCGACCGTCGAGCCCGAGACCGCCAACAGCTTCCAGGTCAGCTCGTCCTCGAGCAAGTCTTCAAGCCGGGGTTCACGGTTGTCGGTCCAAATCTTCGCCATCTTATCCTCGCTGCTCGACGCTTATCCCTGCGTCCCCTTCATGTAGGGGGACCTGTTACCGGTTGCCTATGACAAAGCCGAGGCCCAAAGGTGGCGACCTCATGAAGATGACCCCGATCGCAGGTCCCGGCACGGATCCCAGTGGAGTTCGGACGGGACGCGCGGCCGGATCTTCGGCTCCGAAACGGCTCTGCCGGACGTCGACGGCCAAGGCCATCTCTCCGGACGCTCCCGATCTAGACCAGATCCGATGAAGCGGCCGTTAAGTAGTAAGGTTAAAGTCTAAAAGACAACTAAGGGGCGCATCAAGGCCGAAGTGGGGAAACCTCTAAAACCAGATCGGCCAACGCCTGCGCGTTTGACCTGGCGCGCGGAGGTAGAATCAGCTCGGAGATTGAATCAAAGAGGAGCGCAAGCGGTGCAGCGCTTGCGCTCCTCTCAGGTCTTCCTGCTCCGAAGGTGACGAAGATCCACCTTCGCAGTGGAACGGTCGCTCCCCCCTGTGTCGCCGCTCCCTAAGAACAGCCGCTCGTCGCGCCACAGGTGGTGCACTTCATGCAGGTGCCGTTGCGGACCAAGGTGAAGTTGCCGCACTCGCCGCAAGCGTCGCCCTCGTAGCCCTTCATGCGGGCCTCGCGGATGCGCTCCAGACGCTGGTCGACTTCTGTGCCGATCCGGCGGCTGACCGATACCTCCTGCGAAACGAAGCTGGCGGTCTGGACGCCTCCAGACGCTGTGGCCGCGTCGCCGGCGTAGGCAGGACCATCGGTGCCTGTCGCTTCAAGCTGTGCCGTGGTGTCCAGGGTGGCGTCCAGGGGGGCACTCTGGTCCCCGGTCTGGGCACCGCCGGGCAGCACCAGCAGTTGGTTCCGCACGAAGCCCCGCGAGGTGACGCGCCGCACCGTCTCGGTGATCGCCTGCTCGACCTGATCTTCCAGATTGGCCTGCGCTTCGCCGCGGCCGGTCGCGTCCGGCAGGACGTCGTCCGGTGCGACATGGGCCAGGTCGTTGCGGCCCAGGTAGCTGATCGCCAGTTCGCGGAAGATGTAGTCCAGCACGCTGGTCGCCATCTTGATGGCGTCGTTGCCCTCGACCATGCCCGAGGGTTCGAAGCGGGTGAAGGTATAGGCCTCCACATACTCCTCCAGCGGCACGCCGTACTGCAGGCCGATCGAGATCGCGATGGCGAAGTTGTTCATCAGACTGCGGAAGGCGGCGCCTTCCTTGTGCATGTCGACGAAGATCTCGCCCAGGCTGCCGTCCTCGTACTCGCCGGTGCGCAGGTAGACCTTGTGACCGCCTACCACGGCCTTCTGAGTGTAGCCCTTGCGTCGGCCGGGCAGGCGCTGGCGGCTGACCTCCCGCTCGATGATCCGCTCGACGATCTTCTCGGCGACCAGACCGGCCTTGGCCGTCGTCGGTGCGGCCGCGAGGGCTTCGGCCAGCTCATCGGCCTCTTCGTCCGCCTCGTCGTCGATCAGGCCGGAGGCCAGCGGCTGGCTGAGCTTGGAGCCGTCGCGGTAGAGCGCGTTGGCCTTGATGCCCAGCTTCCAGGACAGCTCGTAGGCGGCCTGGCAGTCCTCGACCGCCGCCTCGTTCGGCATGTTGATGGTCTTGGATATAGCGCCGGAGATGAAGGGCTGCGCCGCGGCCATCATGCGGATGTGCGATTCGGCCGAGAGGTAGCGCTTTCCGGTCTTGCCGCAGGGCGTGGCGCAGTCGAACACCGGCAGATGTTCGGCCTTCAGATGGGGCGCGCCCTCCAGGGTCATCGCTCCGCAGCAGTAGATGTTGGCGGCCTCGATCTCGTCCTTGGTGAAGCCGATGGCGGCCAGCAGATCGAAGCTGAGATCCTCCAGCTCGGCATCGCCGAGGCCCAGGGCCGTCCGGCAGAAACTCTCGCCCAGGGTCCACTTGTTGAAGGCGAACTTGATGTCGAAGGCGCTGCCCAGAGCGGACTCCAGGGCGTTCAGCGCGGCCTCGTTGAAGCCCTTGGCCTTGAGGGTTTCGTGGTTGACGCCGGGGGCCTGGGCCAGCGTTCCGTGACCCACGGCGTAGCGCACGATCTCCTCGACCTGCTCCTCGCCGTAGCCCAGATGCGCCAGCGCGGCCGGGACGGTGCGGTTGATGATCTTAAAGTAGCCGCCGCCGGCCAGCTTCTTGAACTTCACCAGGGCGAAATCCGGTTCGATGCCGGTGGTGTCGCAATCCATCACCAGCCCGATGGTGCCGGTCGGGGCGATCACCGTGGCCTGGGCGTTGCGGAAGCCGTGCACCGATCCCAGCTCGACTGCCTCGTCCCAGGCAGCCGCCGCGGCCACGGCCACGGCGCGGTCGGGACAGCTCGCCAGGTCCAGGGCGACCGGCGCGATGGACAGGGCCTCATAACCCGAGGTGCGGCCGTGCGCCGCCAAGCGATGGTTGCGGATGACCCGCAGCATCGAGTCGCGGTTTTCCTGGTAGCCGGGGAAGGCGCCCAGCTCGCTCGCCATTCTGGCCGAGGTGACGTAGGACTCGCCGGTCATCAACGCGGTGATGGCGCCGCCCAACGCACGGCCCGCGTCGCTGTCGTAGGACAGGCCAAGCGACATCAGCAGACCGCCGAGATTGGCGTAGCCCAGACCCAGGGTGCGGTAGCGGTAGGAGCGCTCGGCGATCTCACGGCTCGGGAACTGCGCCATCATGACGGAGATCTCGAGCACGACGGTCCAGAGCGCAACGCCGTGCCGGAAGTCCTCGACGTCGAAACCGCCGTCCTCCTGCCGGAAGGTCATGAGGTTCAGCGACGCCAGGTTACAGGCTGTGTCGTCGAGGAACATGTACTCCGAGCAGGGGTTGGAGGCGTTGATGCGCCCGCCCGACGGGCAGGTGTGCCAGTCGTTGATGGTGGTGTCGAACTGCACGCCAGGATCGGCGCAGGACCAGGCGGCCTCGGCGATGCGGCCCCAGAGCTCGCGGGCATCGATCTGCCGGGCGACCTTGCCGTCGGTCCGCCGGATCAGGTCCCAGCTTTCGCCGCGCTCGACGGCCTGCAGGAAGGAGTCGGGCACGCGGACCGAGTTGTTCGAGTTCTGGCCGGAGACCGTCAGGTAGGCTTCCGAATCCCAATCGGTGTCGTAGGTCCGGAACTCGATCTTCTCGTAACCCTGCTGCGCGAACTGGATGACCCGGCGCACGTAGTTGTCGGGGATCATCGCCTTGCGAGCGTCGCGGATCGCTTGCTTCAGCGCAACGTTCGACTTGGGGTCGAAGCGATCCTCGCCGGCGCCGAGCTGACAGGCCTGGATGACGGCGTTGAGATGCTTGTTGCAGAGCTTGGAACCGGCGACCAGGGCGGCGACCTTCTGCTCCTCCGTCACCTTCCAGTCGATGTAATCCAGAATGTCCGGGTGATCGAGGTCGACGGTCACCATCTTGGCGGCGCGACGCGTGGTACCGCCGGACTTGATGGCGCCGGCAGCGCGGTCACCGATCCTCAGGAAGGACATTAGGCCGGAGGAACGGCCGCCGCCGGCCAACGGCTCCTCGGCGCCGCGCAGCCTGGAGAAGTTGGAGCCGGTGCCGGAGCCGTACTTGAACAGCCGCGCCTCGCGGGTCCAGAGGTCCATGATGCCGCCGTCGTTCACCAGGTCGTCGGACACCGACTGGATGAAGCAGGCGTGGGGCTGGGGATGTTCGTAGGCGCCGGTCGCCTTGGTCAGGCTGCCGCTGCGGTAGTCGACGTAGTAGTGGCCCTGGCTGGGGCCGTCGATCCCGTAGGCCCAATGCAGACCGGTGTTGAACCACTGGGGCGAGTTCGGCGCGCACATCTGCCGCGCCAGCATGACGCAAAGCTCCTCGTAGAAGGAGCGGGCGTCCTCCTCGGTGTCGAAATAGCCGCCCTTCCAGCCCCAGTAGGTCCAGGTGCCGGCCAGGCGGTTGAAGACCTGCTTGGACGAAGTCTCGCCGCCGTACCGCTCCTCCTCCGAGAGCTCGGCCAGAGCTTCCTCGTCCGGCTCGGACCGCCAGAGGAAGGCCGGCACGTCCGGCTCTTCGACTTTCTTCAGTCGCTTCGGCACGCCGCGCTTGCGGAAATACTTCTGAGCCAGGATGTCGCTCGCCACCTGCGACCAGTCTTCCGGCACCTCGACCCGCTCGTTCTGAAAGACCAGGGATCCGTCGGGGTTGCGGATCTCGCTGCTGGTGGTCTTGAACGCGATATCGGCGTAGACGTCTCGGTCGGATGACGTGAATCGGCGTGCGACCCGCATGGCTGTAAGAACCCCCTTCGCGGTTTTTCGACAACTCGGAATGAGACTGTTTGACCCCCGAACGCACCCGATGAAGGGCCCGCGCCGCCTCCCCAAAAGCGAGCGAAACACCAGATCTCGTTCAGGGCGCGCATCTAACCACAAGATAGAGCGATGGTCACGAGATTTTGTGATGCAAACGGGGCCCGTCGCGAAGATCTGGTAGGTCTGCCGCGCGCTATGCCGTCGTTTGCCTTGGAACGGCCACATCCGGCGTCCTAAGCTGCGGTTTCCGCCCGCTATTCATTAGGAAAAGCCTCATGCCGGCCGCCGCCTTGCCGATCCTCGCCGTTCTCCTTGCCGCGTCTTGGGGCGCCCTCGGGGGCGCTCTCGTCTCGGCGGTGCCTGCCGTGGCTCAGGCCGAAACGCCTGCCACGCCCCTGCGCAGTTTGGCGGCGCTGAAGGCCGACGGCCCGGAATTCTATCTGCATCCGCTCGAGCAAGGATGGATCTGGCAGGCGGTTGAGTCCGAGCCGCCGCATCACGTCATGACCTTCACGCCGGAGGATCAGTCCCAGCGCGGCTGGACCGATGCCTTGCTGCTGGGCGTTCGGCGCGGCGACAGGCGTCCGCCGCAGGATCTGCTGGCCTGGGCCGAACGGCAGCTCGCCACGCAATGCCGCGACTTGCGGCGCAGCGGTTTGGAGCAGGGCGAAACGGCCGACGGCTGGGCCGAGGCTTGGCGCCTTTTCTCCTGCCCCAGCCGTCGCGTCGCGGACGGAAGCACCGGACAGGTTGGAAGCGGGCAGGTTGGAGGCGGGGTGGGCGAAATCCGTCTCCTGCGTGCCGTGCAGGGGGAACGTGCGGGCTACCTGATCGCCCGCGTCTGGCGCAGACCGGCCTTCGCGGCCGACAGCCCCATCGGCCAGCAAGAAATTCAGCTGGCGCGTTCCCTGCTGACCGCTGGCGATCCTTGCCTGCGGGACAGCCTACGGAGCACCTGCCCCTTCTACAGCTCCATGGGTCTCGCCGCGCTGGACGACGCCAAGCCCTATGGGGTTTTCGACGTCCGTTGACTTCGTCTCCTGGGGCAGGTTTTCCGCAGCGAGAGAACCCGAACGGCTCGGCGCGTCTCGACATTCCAACGGACGACCGCCGGGACACCTTCGATCTGCTCGTGCTGCCGGATGGGCGCAAGCTGGCCTTTCTCGATTGGGGCGACCCGACGGGCTTTCCGGTCTTCTATTTTCACGGAACCCCCAGCAGTCGTCTGGAGGGCGCCTTCGCGGACGCCGCGGCCCGTCGCCATGGGTTCCGTCTGATCGCCACCGACCGACCCGGTTTCGGCCGTTCCGACTTTCAGCCCGGCCGCCGCTTCGGCGACTGGCCGAGGGATGTCTCCGCGCTCGCCGATCACCTGGGCCTCGATGATTTCGGCGTGGCCGGCCATTCCGGCGCCGGGCCTCACCTCTTCGCCTGCGGTGCTTTCTTGGCGCCTGCCCGCTTGAGATTCATCGGCGCCTTGGGGCCCTGGGGACCCGTCGCCTCGCCTGCGATGACGGCGGATCTCAACGCCCTCGACCGCTTTTACCTGCGGCTGTCACGTCACTTGCCGTGGGTCATGCGTGCGGCCTTCGCACCGCTCGGATGGGGGGCGACCTACTGGCCGGGCCTCTTCTTCGGAGTGATGCGGGCCTCTGTCTCGCCGGCCGACAAGGCGGCCCTGTCAGACAAGGCCCTTTTGGGAGTCTTTCGCCGCATGGAGCGGGAGGCGTTCCGGCAGGGCAGCCGAGGGGCGGCCCACGAAGCCCTGATCGCCTTCCGACCCTGGGACTTCGATCTCGCCCAGGTCGCCGTCCCCACCCATATCTGGCTGGGCGAGGAGGACATCTTCGTGCCCGTCGCGATGGGCCGTCATATCGAGCGGAGCATTCCCGACGCGTCCCTCCGCCTGGTGCCCGGGAAAGGCCATTTCAATATCGAGAATTGGGACGACATCTTCGCCGCCTGCGCAGGCAGCCGCAGGGACAGGATTTAGGTTTCCTCTCCCTTGCCCAGTTCCAGCAAGGCGCGTTTCAGGCCGTCTTCCGCATAGGGCTTCTTCAAGACCGGAGCCTGCGGATAGTTCGCGGTGATCTCCTCCGCTGCGCCATAGCCGGTGGCCAGGACGAACGGAACCCCCAGTTCCGCGAGGCGGACGGCAACCGGCAGCGACGTCTCCTTGCCGAGATTCACGTCCAGGACCGCGAGCGCGAAGGTTCGATTTTCGAGGATCCGAAGCGCATCGGCCACGGTGCTCGCCGTCTGTATTTCAGAGGCGCCGAATCTCGTCAGCATGTCGCTGGCGTCCATCGCGATGATCATGTTGTCCTCGACCAGCAGCGCCGGTCCGTTTAGCGCCAACTTTGCTGTCTCGACGATCTGTTCCCGAGGCTGCCCCTCGCCGTCTTCCGCCGGTGCCTCCTCGACATAGTCGGCTGGGATCACGAAGTCGGCTTCCACGCCGGTCGTCCGAAAGCGGAGATCTGCTTTCCCCTTCAACTCGAAGGGGATCGACTGCTCGATGATGGTTCGTCCGAAGCCGCGCCGTTTCGGCACCTCTACCGGCGGTCCGCTTCTTTCGCGCCATTCGGCGAGGAGGGCGCCCGATGCTTCCCGACGCAGCTCGATCGCCACCGAGCCGGTGGAGTCGCTCAAGGCACCGTACTTCGCTGAGTTGGTGATCAGTTCGTGAACCACCAGAGCCATCATCGAGAAGGCATTGGGCGTAAGCAGCACGTCCTTACCGCTGATGCTGACGCGACCTTGCCTGTCGTCCACGAAGGCCTTGAGCTCGATCTCGATGAGCTTCACCAGAGAGACCGAACTCCAGTCCTGCTGAGTCAGTTGGTCGTGGGCGCGCCCGAGAGCCTGAATGCGGTCGTCGAGGATGGCCGTGAAGCTTTCGATGGTGTCGGTTTCGCCCCGGCCTTGTGAAACCAAGCCGCGGATCAGGTTGAGGATGTTTCGTACCCGATGGTTCAACTCGGCGATCAGCAGCTCTTGCTGCTCCAGTGCCCTCGTCCGCTCCGTACTGGCTTGGTCGGTGACTTTCAGAACGACCTCCAGCAGTGTCACGCGAAGAGTTTCGGCGGCCCGCAGCTCGCGGAGGCTCCAGGGTGCCGACTGGTTTTTCACCACCTCTTGCCAGGCCTCGAAGCTCTTGCGCGGTGTCAGGCGGATGCCGTTCGGTCCGACTTCGACGGGCTTGCTGGGGTTGCCGGCCCAGGTGACGATCTGAGCGACCTCGCGGCGGAACAGCACGATGTAGTCGCGCGGTCTTCGCGAAATCGGAAGCGCCAGCAGACCGGCGACACGATCCGCGAAGTCGCCGGCGCCCTCATATCGCTCCGCGAGGTTGTCGGTGGCGAAGATCGTGCCGGTCTCCGTTGTGTTCAGGAAGCGGGCCAGACCGGCGAACTCCTGCTCCGTCGGGGCGGCGCCGAGCGCGGCGTAGCGGCCATCGGAATAGAGTGCGATGCCGTCGAACTCGATCACCTCGCCGATCTCGCCCGCATCCGCCTCGAAACTGCCGAAGAGATCCGTTTGGTCCGAGAGCCGCATCATCAGTCGCTCATGGAGGGCTTGAGCTCTCTGGTAGTCCTGACGCTCGAGTTCGTTTTCCTTGTCCGCGAGCTCGTAGGAGAAAAGCTGTGCGAACAGCTCCACCGCCGTTCGCTTCTCGTAATCCATGTAGAGCGGCGTTCTGTGGTGACAGGCGAATAGGCCCCATAATTCGCCTTTGCGCAGGATCGAGACCGACAGAGAGGCGGCGACGCCCATGTTGCGCAGGTACTCCAGGTGGATCGGCGACACGGCGCGCGTGACGGCAAGCGACAGATCCAGCGGTTTGCCTTCTGGGTTCCTCTCAGGGACGATCGGAAAGACCTCCCCCTCCACATCGGCGATCAGCCGCAGGGGGCTGCGCTTGTAGAGTTCGCGTGCCTGCTTGGGAATATCGCTGGCCGGATAGCGAAGCCCCAAGTAGGGCTCCATGGCCTGTTCACGCGCTTCGGCGATCACGCTTCCGCTGCCGTCGTCGGCCAAGCGATAGACCATCACCCGGTCGAAACCGGTCAGCATCTTCAGGGCGCGCGCCGCTTCGTTGCACATCGCGTCGATCTCCGCGTGACGGCGGACTCTGGAGATCAGCGGCTGCACATAGGACAGGTCGTCCCGCTCTGGGGCCTCGCTCTTGCCCTCGAACTCGAACACGAAGGTCCGGCCGGTTGCATGGATCGAGATGTCGAAGCTTCGGCCGTCCTCCAGGACATCCTGAGCGAAGATCCGCACTGTGCCTTGATTCCGATCGAGAAGCTGCAGCTTCGAGCGCAGGAGGTGCGTCGTCTCCGACGGCAGGTGATCGGCGATCTGGGTTCCGACCAGGGTCTTCGGGTCGAGACCGAGAATTCGGTCGAGGTTGCCGGAGACGTGGGTCACCAGCCAGTCCTGCGACACGGCGATCAGGCAGCCGTAAGCCTGGACGTGGCCGAGGATGTGGATCGGCTCGCGGTCGCAGTTCGTCAAATCGATCTTTGCGTCGGTTGAAAGCACCGTTTCGTCAGACAAAGATCCGTTCTCCGGAGATACTGCTTTTCACGTCGGTTGCAGCAGTTTCGAACAGATAAAAGATGTGGATTGCGTCCGCCACCACGCGGTCCGCTTCGCATCCCTCAGCCGGTTTCGCTGCGAGCAGATGGCACAGCGCCTTCCATTGGCGAGAGACGGGCGGCAACGAGATGTAGGCAGCGGCAGCCAGCACTGAAGGATACGGCGAGGCCTGCCAGCGTCGCCTCAGAACCTGCAGACCCAGTCGCGAGCCCAGCAGCACATAGTCGCTCGCAATTGGGTGGCACTCCTGCAGGCTGTTTGGTCGTACCCCAGCCTTCGCTGTATGGGGCTCGCAGGCGGACGTCCGCTGGCGCGCGTCGGAGAGCGCCGCGAGATCGCTATGAACCAGTCGGCGAAGCTCGGCCGGATTGCTGTGTGCTTCATAGTCATAGGATGGCCGCCGTGGGTCGATCTCGCGATCCTCGTCCCTTGGGGTGCGAGCGAGAGCCATTGCGTCGAGCGCAATCGCATGGGCTTCCAGAAAGCCACCCAGACCCTCCGGCTGCGTCAGATCGAAATCTGCAAAAGCGGCATCCACACGGTCGTGGGCCTGACGCCCATCCTGTCGGAGCCGTTCTCTCAGCGACCAGGTCACACTCGTCTCCACGGCTCTCCACGGCTCACGGCGGGCGAAATCTAGAAGTCGATCGACCCTGGGTCGATCACAGCCGGCCAGACCAACAGCGGCGCAGGCGGCTCGTACAACAAACGATGACACTGTTTCGAAAGCCGGATGTTAAGCCTCGCATACACTGTCAAATGGCACAAACGGGCCGGGTTCGACATGCCCGCGGTTGCCGGTCTCCGGTCGTTGCCCGATGGGTCGTGAGAGATCGTTCTTCGCCGATGGAACTGGGTTTGCCACCACTTGCGGCGAGTCTGGCCGCGCCGAACGGCCGCTCGTGAGTTCCGCGCCCGCGACGATCGGCAGCGGGAGAGTTGCGTGACGCAATTGACCCACCGGCTCCCTTCGTGCCTTAAAACCGGCTTGCCAGGAGAGGCCGGTTTCTTATGAGCGCTGAGATCCGCGAGAACAGGCGCGTCTACCTGTTCGATTCCACGCTGCGCGACGGGGCGCAGACCCAGGGTGTCGACTTCACGGCGGCAGACAAGATCGCGCTGGCCCGTGCGCTCGACCGCCTGGGTGTCGATTACATTGAGGGCGGCTGGCCGGGCGCCAACCCGACCGACGACGCCCTCTTCGCCGAGCCGCCGGAGCTGACGACAGCGAAGCTGGTGGCCTTCGGCATGACCCGCCGTCCGGGCCGCTCGGTGGACAACGACCCCGGCTTGGCGGCGCTGGTTCAGGCCAAGGCGCCGGTGGCCTGCATCGTCGGCAAGACCTGGGACTTCCACGTCGATGTGGCGCTGGAGATCCCGCGCGAGGAGAACCTGGCCCTGATCGGCGACAGCATCGCCCACATGGCGGCGCGGAAGGCCGAGGCCCACTTCGATGCCGAGCACTTCTTCGACGGCTTCAAGGCCAACCGCGACTATGCCCTGGCCTGCCTCGCGGCGGCCCAGGAGGCCGGGGGGCGCTGGCTGGTGCTCTGCGACACCAACGGCGGCACCTTGCCCCACGAGGTGTCGGAGATCGTGTCCGCCGTGCGGGCGGCGCTGCCGGACGCAAATCTCGGCATCCACTGCCACGACGACACCGACAACGCCGTCGCCAACTCGCTGGCCGCCGTGCTGGCCGGGGCGCGGCAGGTGCAGGGCACGCTGAACGGTCTCGGCGAGCGCTGCGGCAATGCGAACCTCTGCGCCTTGATCCCGACCTTTGCGCTCAAGATGGATTTCGATGTCGGCATTGGGCCAGACCAGCTAAGCCAACTCACCTCCGTCTCGCGACTGCTCGACGAGCGGCTGAACCGTCCGGCCGATCCGGGCGCCGCTTACGTCGGGCCACGCGCCTTCGCCCACAAGGGCGGCCTGCATGTCTCGGCGGTGGCCAAGGATACCCGGACCTACGAGCATGTCGAGCCGGCGCTGGTCGGCAACGAGCGGCACATCGTGGTGTCGGATCAGGCGGGGCGTGCCAACATCTTGTCGCGCTTCGCTGAGATCGGACTTGAAGTCGATTCCGACGATCCGAAGGTTGCAGCCCTGGTGGAGGAGGTGAAGGCGCGGGAGTTTCAGGGCTTCGCCTACGACGGGGCCGAGGCCTCCTTCGAGCTGCTGGCCCGCCGCGCCCTGGGGCAGGTCCCCGACTACTTCGAGCTGCAGCGCTTCAAGGTCATGGACGACCGCCGCTGGAACGCGCGCGGCGAACTCGTGACCGAGTCCGAAGCCACGGTGACCCTGGAAGTGGCCGGCCAGCCGATGATGACCGTGGCCGATGGCAACGGGCCGGTGGATGCCCTGGACAAGGCCCTGCGCAAGGCGCTGCTGCCCACCTATCCCCAGCTCGAGACCATGCGGCTGACGGACTACAAGGTGCGCATCCTGACGCCCCAGGCCGGGACCGAGGCCGTGACCCGCGTGATGATCGAGAGCGCAGGCCGCAACGGTCGCTGGACCACCGTCGGCGTTTCAACCAATGTCATAGATGCCTCCTGTAAGGCCTTGATCGACGCCATTGTTTGGAAGCTGCGCCGCGAAGGCTTGCGGGAGCCGGGTGTCTGATCATGGCTGGAACCAACGCACGCGAGATCAAACATCTTCCGCCCGCGCCGGCGGTCATCCTGGTGTCGCCTCAACTGGGCGAGAACATCGGCATGACGGCCCGTGCCATGCTGAACTGTGGTCTGACCGACCTGCGCCTCGTCACGCCCAAGCAGGGCTGGCCGAACCCCAACGCCGTGGCCGCTGCCTCCGGTGCCGACCGGGTGCTGGATCAAGTCCGAGTCTTCCAGACCACGCGCGACGCGGTGACGGACCTGACGCGGGTCTATGCCACCACCGCCCGGCCGCGCGACCTGGTCAAGGAGGTGATGACCCCGCGCGCCGCCGCCGCCGCCCAGCGGGCGGAGATGGCCGCCGGGCAGGGGGTCGGCCTGCTGTTCGGGCCCGAGCGGACCGGACTGGAGAACGAGGATCTCGCCCTGGCGGACGTGATCGTCACCGCGCCGCTCAATCCCGGCTACAGCTCCCTCAACCTGGCGCAGGCGGTCCTGCTGGTCGGCTACGAGTGGTGGACCGCCGCCGACGCCACGCCGCCGCGCCAGCTCGACCACGGCGACAGCGGCCCCGCCGACAAGGCCGAGCTCTTCGCCTACCTTGATCGCCTGGACGCGGCGCTCGACCGCCTCGGCTTCTACCACCCCCCGGAAAAGCGCCCCGGCATGCGCCGCAACGTCCATGCGATCTTCCAGCGCGCCCAGCTCAGCGGTCAGGAGGTGCGGACCCTTCAGGGCATCGTCTCGGCCTTCCTGGGCGCCAAGCTGAAGCGCGGGCCGGAGGCGCTGGCGGCGAAGCAGATCGAGAGCGAAGAAAACGCTTGAGAATTATGGTTTAACCACCTGATTTAATTTCATCTTCACCTTGAGCTTGTCGAAAGCTGTCTCGCTCCACCGGGAGCGCAAACCGCTCATCTTTCGGCTGCGGGCCGTTGCTACTCCGCTCAAGATGAAGAACGCTCTCCGGAGGTTCTCGAGCCCGGAGGCGCCTGAGACTTGCCCTCTAACATCTTGAAAAACGACGATAGAAACAGCGCTCTTAAACTAGGCTGAAATGCAACTCGACCGGGGTGCAGTCCTGGCCGTTGATCGGCACGATGTCCTGGGGGCAGGCGGACATGGCCACGACGCAGTCCATCTCCGCCCGCAGCACCACGTGGTCGCCGGGTTGGCTGACAGTGGGGTAGAAGCCGACACCGCCCTCGGCCAGGATCGGGATGTTCATCCAGAGGTTCAGGGGGCTCGGCACCTCGCGGACACGTAGCCCAATGGCCTTGACCGCCATGCGCAGATTGTCGGCGCAGTTGTCGTGGTAGCCCTCGACGCCCAGGGTGCGGTAGCGCCAGAGGTCGCAGGCGGCGATCAGAGTGTCGTGCACGCCGGGCGAGCTGTCCTCCTCCAGCACCAGGATGGGCCGGCGGCGGTTGCTCGCCAGCTCGTCGCCGGGTCGCGGCACTAGCCGGCCGATCCAGGCGCGCAGGTGCTCCATCGACAGGAACTCGGAGGGGTCGTCGCTGGAAAAGGCCCAGGTGTCGCAGACCTGGGTGCCGTGGGTGTTGACGATCTTGAGGCGCTCGCCGCGCTTCAGGCGAACGGCGCGGCCCTGGCGCGCCGGCACCTGGTAGAGCTGGCCCTGCGCGGGTCGGCCGTCTGCAGAGATCGGGTCGTTCAGCGTGGCGTTCCGGCCGTCCTCGTCGCCGTTGTCCGTTACCTCGGGAAAGTCCTGCGTCACGTGCGTCATGGGCGGCGCTCCTATCTGGATACTGCCGCGCGACTCTGCCCGCTTCGGCGGCGCTGGGCCAGCAGTTCGCCAAGCCCCTGGGTCAGCAGGGCCGTCAGGACGATGGCGCCACCCAGCAACGCCCAGCGGCTCGGCACCTCGGTCAGCAGCGCCCAGACCAGCAGGGGCCCCAGCACCGCCTCCAGCAGCAGCATCAGGCTGACCACCGGACTGGGCGCGAAGCGGGGTGCGGTGGTGATCAGGGCGAAGGCGCAGGCGACCGTCACCCCCATGGTCACCTGCCATCCAAAGCTGACGCTGTCCATGACGAAGGGGCTGGCGAACCAGATCATTACGAAGGCTGAGACGTAGCCGGCCAGGACCATGCAGGGCAGGGAGGTCACCTCGCGCCGCCGGCGGACGACGGTAAAGGCCCCGCCCAGGGCGACCGCCACGGCCAGGGCGCAGAGGTTGCCGAGCAGGGGATTCGGCCCCACCGCCGCGCCGCCTCCCGTGCCGACCAGCAGTCCGGCCTCGCCCGCGAAAATCACCGCCATGCCGGCCAGGGCGCCGAAGATCGCCAGCCAGGTTCGGCCGGCCGTCGCCTCTCCCAGGAAAAGGCGCGAGAAGAGTGCGGCGAAGAGCGGTGCCGTGGCGACGATCAGCAGCACGTTGGCGACCCCGGTATTGGCTACCGCGAAGACGAAGGCCATCTGGTTGACCGCGAAGAGGGCGGCCGCCAGCAGGCCAGCCGGGCCGATGTGGCGCAGCTTGCCGAACCAGCCAGGTCCCTCGACGACGGCGTAGAGAACCAGGATGTTGGTCGCCACCAACAGGTTGCGCCAGAAGGCGACGGTGAAGGCATCGGCCTCGATCAGCCGTAGCATCAAGGTATCCGGTGCCAGGATCAGAACGCCCAGCGCCGCCATGGCCATGCCTTTGGTCTGCGGCGTTGCCGCCGCAGACAGCTGCTGTGCGGCCATGATCGTTCTGCGGTCCCGCCCTGTTCGTCCGCTGGGGTCTTGTACCGAAGGGTTGTAGCGCTACTGGGGTTTGTAGCGCTACTGGGGCGCCGCTGTCTTCTGGCCCTGAACGGCGAAGAAGGAGTCGGCCTTGTAGTAGGGCGGCAGGTCGAAGGTGCCGGCTTCCAGCCGGCAGGAGCGGGTGGGGCGGCCGCGCACGACCTCCCCGGTGAAGCGCGAGAGCACCTTGCACTTGACCAGCGGCCAGGCGTCCGCGGCGGTATACTCGGCGATAAAGAGCCGTCGCGGCGCCTCCCCCAGGTTTGGGCCGGAGCCGTGCAGCGCCATGGCATGCATCAGGCAGACGTCGCCGGCCTTGCCGACGACTGGCTGAGCGCGGGGTGCCAGCTCCGCCGCCAGATCCTTGTCGATGGCGCCGACGAAGCTGCCGTTCTGAAAGTGATCGTAGAACTGCCGGTGGCTGCCCGGAACGATGCGCAGGCAGCCGTTCGCCTCGTCCATATCGTCGAGCAGCAGCAGGGCTGTCACCTGATCGCTGTTGGTATGGGGCTCGAAGGCATGGTCGCTGTGGAAGTCCACCTGCGCGGCCATGCCGGGCAGTTTGACGTTGAGCTTGCAGTGATGGAATTTCACGTCCGGCCCGATCAGTTCGGCCAGCATGTCGACGAAGGGGGCGTTGCGGATCGCTTCCTCGTAAGCCTCCGAGATGTCGCAGGGGTTCATGACCCGGCGCAGGCGCGGCGCCTCGCGGCTGTGCCCCTCCTCCAGGTCGAAGCGCGCCTTGCCGTTTTCGGTGGTTCCGTAGTTGCCGTCGTGGCCTCGGCTGTCCTCGATCCAGTCGTCGAGCTGGGCTCGCAGAGCGGCCAGGGCTTCCGGCCCGACGCCGCCGGGCAGCGTGACGAAGCCCTGGCTGCGATAGGCCTCGATCTGATCGGGGGAGAGCAGGCTGGGCATGGCGGCGGCCTCAATCCGTTTGTCGCTCCCGAGCGCCGGCTCTTTCGGCTGTGGCGACGGCAGCTCCACCCCTTGATCTTAGCCTGAGCAGGCCGCATTTGACAGCGGCGCGGAAACAGGTATAACCCCGCGCTTTCCTTCCCGGGAACGCGGGCCGGCCTTGGCGTAGACGGTTGGACCCCGCCCAAAACTTCGATTTCTCGGAATCGGAGCTGCGGGACTACCGGGACACAACGAACCCGAACCAAACGGAGCCCCTGAAATGGGCAAGCGCCTGCAGTCCAAGTACAAGATCAATCGCCGCCTCGGCGAGAACCTCTGGGGCCGACCCAAGTCGCCCATCAATCGCCGCGAGTACGGCCCCGGCCAGCACGGCCAGCGCCGCAAGAAGCCGACCGACTTCGGCATTCAGCTTGCCGCCAAGCAGAAGCTTAAGGGCTACTACGGCAACATCGGCGAGAAGCAGTTCCGCCGCTACTTCGACGTCGCCACCAACCGCAAGGGCGACACCGGCGAGAACCTGATCGAGCTGCTGGAGCGCCGTCTCGACGCTGTCGTCTACCGCGCCAAGTTCGTGCCGACCGTCTTTTCGGCCCGCCAGTTCGTCAACCACGGCCACGTGACGGTCAACGGCAAGCGCGTGACGATCCCCAGCTATCTGCTGCGCGACGGCGACGTGGTCGAGGTGCGCCAGAAGTCCCGCGAGATCCCGATGGTGCTGGAGGCTACGGCCTCCGTCGAGCGCGACGTGCCGGACTACATCGACGTCGACAACGCCAAGATGACCGTGAAGTTCGTGCGCGGTCCCAAGTTGGCCGACGTGCCCTATCCGGTGCAGATGGAACCGAAGCTGGTCATCGAGTACTACTCGCGCTGATTCCAGCCTTCCAGCTCAAGATCGCTCGACGCGGGGCCGCAGAGTCGGTCCCGCGTTTTGCGTTTCCTGCTTCGGCCCGCGAACAGCAGCCTGTTGCGAGACCGGCGGACCCTCGGCTATAGGGAACATCCACCCGTATTCTCGGTGTGGAATTCTTCAGGGGGTGTTTCCTTGCGTCGTTCCTTGGGTTTCCTGACCGGTCTGGCCGCCGTCGTCGGCCTGGTCGCCAATCTCTCTGCGTCGCAGCCGGCTCAGGCCGAGCCGGCCGTCTGGATCATCGCCGGCGTCGCGGCAGCCTCGGTCGGGGCTGGCGTCATCTACGACACGCCGCAGGCGGACAAGGATCGCCAGTACCTGCGCGCCGGTGTCGGCGCCTTCGATCTGGTCGACGACGAGGATCAGGCCGTCGAAGGCCGGCTGGAGTACACGCCGGCCTGGAGCGTCTATCGCTTTCGTCCCGTGATCGGCGCTGCGGCGACCAGCGACGGCGGTGCCATCTTTCACGCCTCCATCGGCCACGACTTCGTCCTGCCCTACGAACACCTCTACGTCTGGTTTGAGACGGGACCGGCGCTCTATTTCGAGGGCGACGGCAAGGACCTGGGCAGCAACGCCGTCCTGCGATCCGGCTTCGAGGTCGGCTTCCGCACGGAGGGCGGCTGGCGGCTCGGCGCCAGCTTCCACCACATGAGTCACGGCGGTCTCTTCGGGGACGAAAATCCGGGCACGGAGATGATCGCCCTCAACTTCTCGGTGCCATTCTGAGGCTTACGCGACTCCCTTCGCTGCCGGCGCCGCTAGCAGAACAGTCGCGTCTCGAAATCGAGCGCCGTTCCTCGTCTGCTTCGCGACAGGCCTGTTACATCGATAAGAATTTCAGTTGTGCCGTCATAAACTTGAATAAAAAGGGCGAGGAAGAATTCTCCTATACGCTTAAAGCGCACAGATTTTGTTTCAATATCTCTGGCAGAACAAAGAAAACCGAAATATTTCAAGGGCGCCACCAGACTTTCAAAGGGGCGGACGGCCCCGAAATGTTGACGCTCCTGCCCGCGGATCTGGAGAGAAGATCCATTCTGACAGACAGCGGTATGGGGTTCGTTAGATTCGAGATCTACGATTCCTACTTTCGTCGGCTTGCCGGATCGATCTTCGGTCCCAACGGCTCTCTGAGCATTCGACCGATCGACAATGGGAGAGACCCCAGACTCCGCCGGCTTGCGCTCGAGATGAAACAGCGCTTGGCTGCCGAGGCCGACCCTTTGTGCTTCGAGCTTCTTGCGGCACAGTTCACCCACACCGTGCTGACGATGAACGGCCTCCGCGCAAAGTCGCAGAGTGTGTGGGGGCTGGATGTTCGCGCGCTTATGCGCGTCCGGGACTACGTAGATGCACACCTGCGGGAAGTCATCAGGCTGGAGCCGTTGGCTAAGGTCGCCGGTCTCGGTCCTGCACCCTTTATTCGGGCATTTCGGGCCAGTACCGGCAGAACGCCCTATCAATTCGTGACGCAGGCGCGGATCGCCAGAGCGAAAGAATTTATTGAGATAGGCGACCGGTCGCTGTCCGAAGTCGCCATGGCCGTCGGCTACACGACACCCAGTCAATTCAGTTCCGCCTTCCGTGCGCAGACCGGGATGACGCCCTCCGCCTATCGCAGGGCTTTGGACGCCGGCTGATCGGTCAAGATTCCGACAGCGGATCGTTGGTCCTCACATTAAGTCCGCCCCGTACCCGGAACGCGGAGGCGCGCCTGATCGCCGGGGGTTTCTCAAGGTAGGGATCGCGGTCCCGCTCCGAGTGAAGGCGTCTTCGACTCAAGCGGCGGAATGGAGGCGAAAAGGAAACTGAGATGGCTTCAATGGAAGGCAAGGTTGCGTTGATCACCGGGGGCAGTTCGGGGATCGGACAAGCGAGCGCCGTCGCGCTGGCCCGGGAGGGGGTGAAAACAGTCATCAGCGGTCGCAGCGCTGCCGGGCTTCGAGAGACCGCTGCGCTTATAGAGACCGCCGGCGGCGAGGTGCACAGCCTTGAAGCGGATCTCATGGACCCTGCGAGCATTGAGCGGCTTGTCTCGGAGGCAGCCACCGCCTTCGGTCGTCTCGACTACGTGGTGAACAACGCCGGCACGCAAGGCGAGGTCAATGTCGTCGCCGATCAGCGCCTGGAGAGCTATGAGCAGGTGTTCGCAACCAACGTTCGCGCGCCCTTCCTCATCATGAAGTATGCCATCCCGCACCTGCTGGAACAGGGGGGCGGTGCCATCGTCAATCTTGCCTCCGGTGGCGGTCTTGTGGGCGTGCCGGGCGCCTCTCTCTACTGCGCGTCCAAGCACGCCGTCATGGGGCTGACGAAAGTCGCCGCGATCGACTATGCCAAACAGGGCATTCGCGTGAACGCAGTCAATCCCGGCGGCGTCGACACGCCCATGCTGCGCAGATTCTTCGACTCCATCCCCGATGAGGCGCAGCGCAAGGCGGCGCGCGCGGGCTTCGAGGCAACCCATCCCAACGGCCGGATCGCGACCGCCGAGGAGATTGCCGACGCTGTGGTCTTCCTCTGCTCCGACAAGGCCTCGAACATCGTCGGTATCGCCCTTCCCGTCGACGGCGGTTACGTCGCCGCCTGACGCGCCCTCGGCTCAGTTGAGGAGAATGGAGTCATGACGAGTTCGGAGTTGATCGTCACAGACCTTCTCGAAGCTCTGCCGGGCAGAGAGGAGGAGGTTCGTCAGAAGCTGCTCGCCGTCACCGAAGGGGAGCGACGGGTCGGGCCGAACTTCGGTCTGACACGCTTCGACCTGCACCGGAACACGGCCAAACCGTCGCAGTTTCTGCTCTATGAGGTCTGGAGCTCCAAAGACGGTTTCGAGGAATATCATCGGGCGCATCGCCCGCCGGAACTCTCGTCCTTTCTTGAAGAGGCGGGACGTCTTCTGACCGAAGCGCCAGAGGACGTCAGCCAGCAATGGGCGATGATCAGCACGCCGGCGGAGAACCAGGCCTCCATCGCGGCGACGGCGTTTCTGGACGCCCTCGCGATTTCCGACGCCGATGCCATTGCGGGGATGTGGACCGACGACGCCTGTCTCGAATTTCCGTTTGCGCCCGGGGGATTTCCTCAAAGTGTGGAGGGCCAACCTGCTATTGAGACGTACTTTCGCGATGCTTTGGAGGTGGTCACGCCGATTGCCTATCCGAACCGGGTCGTCACCCCACTTGCGGACCCGAATGCCTGCGTCATCGAGTTCGACAGCCAACTGACGGTCGGGGACGACCCGACCGTTCAGGAAAACAGCTACATCACGATTATCCGTATCCGTGACGGAAAGATCGCCCTCTTCAAGGAACACTATGACTCCGTGAAACGGGTGGCGGGCTTTCCCTCCGCCGACGAGGTCTCAGGCGACACTGCATCCGCTCATACGGTGAGTGTGAGTCTCCGCGCGCGCGAAGACGCGGCCGACGATCTCGCCGCACTCATGGCGGAGGTCCGCGTTCGTGCGGCGAAGGATGACGGATGTCGGTTCTATCGCGTCTTTCGCGACCAAGCCGATCCCGCACAGTTCGTGATTTTCGAGGCCTGGGACACGAAGGACGCCTTTGCCGCCCATATGGCTGCGGACTGGGTGGCTGAGGTCAACGGGAAGATCGCTCAAATCGCCGAAGGTAAGACTACGGCTCTGTCGCTCGTCGAAATATAGCGGACGAAACCTGAAGGGCATCGCAGGCGGACAGGCGTACTCACGCCTGCCGTTGGTGTCACCGGTGCCATCGGAAGTCGCGCTCGCGCGCTTGCTCATCTTCCGCGGATCTGTCCGAACGCCAGGGGAATTCCAGTCGCAATCGGCGCTTGCCGATGAGCTTTGCACGGGTCGCGCTCGATCACGCCATGAACTCTCAACCTCGCCAGCCAAAGGAGACAGATATGTCTGAAGGCTTCGAAGGAAGAACTGCGCTGATTACAGGCGCCACAACTGGGATGGGGCGCGCTGTCGCGCTAGCGCTCGGTGAACGTGGCGCCAACGTCGTTATTGCCGCACGTCGTGAGAAGGAAGGCGCCAAAGCCGTGACGGAAGTCGAAGCCGCCGGCGGTCAGGGTTTGTTCGTACGCACCGACGTCACTATCGAGGCAGAAGCCAAAGCCATGGTCGATCGAACCGTTGAGCGCTTCGGCCGCCTCGATTTCGTTTTTAATAACGCCGGCTCCGGCGTGAATACGCCGATTGCGAAGATGACAACGGCTGAATGGGACCAGGACATCGCCGTCAATCTGACGGGTACCTTCTACGGCCTTAAGGCACAGATGCCGGTGATGGAGACTACCGGCGGTTCGATCGTGAACATGAGTTCGCAAACCGCGAGCTACGCGTCCCCAGGCTACGGCGCCTATGCCGCTGCGAAAGCCGGTGTCGAAGCCCTGACACGCGTGGCTGCGATCGAGGGTGCCGAGAAGAACATTCGCGTTAACTCCGTCGCGCCCGGCGTGATCAATACCGACATCCTGAAAACCGTACCGCCAGAACTTCTTGAGGTTCTGAAATCCCGAATCCCCATGAAACGGCCAGGTGAGATCGATGAAGTGGCGAATCTCGTCCTGTTTCTCATGTCGCCGGCCTCGAGCTTCGTCACGGGGCAGAACATCCTCGTCGAAGGCGGCTTTACCAAGGGACTGAGTTTCTAGCTTGGCCATCTGCGGCTGGCGATTTCAGGATGGATTGGGGAGAAATCGATGACGACGGCGGAACTTGCGGTGCGCTTTCTGAGAGCCCTTGAAACGCGTGATGTGGACCAGGTCATGCCGCTTTGGGATGAAAACGGCGCGATGGAGTTTCCGTATGTGCCTGAAGGCTCTCCGAGCCGCTTTGAGGGCGCTGATGCGATCCGCGCCACCCTTGCCAGCGCTTTCATTCAGCGGACCCGAGTGTCCTTCTCTGAAGTCGCCGCCTATCAGGCGGAAGACTCCAATCTCGCGTTTATCGAGTTTAAGGGGGACATGAGGCTGCAGAGCGGCGCGCACTACAACAACACTTACATTGCCAAGGCGGAGGCACGGGGCGGCAAGCTGTTTCACTTCAAGGAGTTTTTCAATCCGCTCGTCGATCTTGCCGCTGGAAACCCGCGTGCCGCCGAAAACGAGTGACTGAAAGCAAGACCGGGCTCGTTAACGTCACCTTTGCGCTGTTGGTACCCGTGAAGGAGGCCTGCGCTCCAGTGAACACAGTCCGCTCCGGCTCCACCATGACGCACGACTGCAAGGATCGGCTGTAGGTTTCAGACACCCATCGTTCAGGAGGCCAATAGCTCGATCCACCTGTTGGCAATGGTGGCCGCTGGGATGGGCGCAGTGTCCTAGGTGCCGTCCAGGACGCGCTGGTGATCGGGCGGCCTCGATACCGTGAACCTTCATCCTACCGTGGTCGAGCCGGGTCTGTAGCTGAAGGATCACAGAGCCTATGGGTTCAAGGTTGTCCTACTGAGCGATCAGGGCCTTGCAGATCGTGGTCGGCTGCAGTTCGCTGATCTCGCTGGAGAACGCTTCGCCCTCATTGCGCGCTGTATTGGCCCCGAAGTCTTGGACCGGATCGTCGGCAGTTGCATGGCTGCCGTCGTACCAGGGGGAACGCCGGACATGCCGGCCTTCGACTGGCTGCGCTGCCGATCCTTCGCCGAACCGTTGCGGGTCAGATGATTATCGCGCAGTTGATCGGCGGACTTGCAAAAGACCGCTGTCGCCAATCCAATTTATGAGAATGATTATCATTCGTATTGACACCATGGAAACCTCGGCGTTACAGAGGTCGCCGCGAATTGATCGATCGATCGATCACCGATGTCCGGGGGGTGCCAATGCGTGGTCACGCGGTTGTTCTGTCTGCCTTTCTTTTGTGTTCGCCGGTTTTGGCCCAGGAGGTAGCTAGAGAAGGTGCAGCAGGAGAAGCGGAGCCGTCCGACGGGACGCTGAGACTGGCCCCCATCATCGTTGGTGGCGAACTGTTGCAGACACCGCTTGATGAGGTGACCTCCAGCGTCAGCGTCTTCACGGCCGACGACCTGGAAGAACGAGGGATCGATACCTTCGACCGGGCCACGCGCGGTGTTCCCAACCTCGGGCCGCCGACAACCCTGGGGCCGCCGGCAATCCGCGGGCTGTCGTCAAGCGGCCCGGGCGGAGACGGCGGCGGCGGGCTGGCGACCAATATCAATACCGGATCCCTGCCGCGTGCTCCTTTCGTCATCGACGGCGTGGCCCGCATTCCGAGCTTCGGGGACACCAGCTTTCGCGACCTTTGGGACGTCGAAAGCTTGGAGATCTTTCGCGGCCCTCAGACCACGCTGAGGGGTCGGAACGCCATCGCCGGTGCCTTCGTGATCGAAACGAAAGACCCGACCTTCGAGCCGGAGGCCGCCGTGCGTTTCGCGACGGAGCTCGACGCCTTTCACGGACCCGCCTTCCGCAGTTCGGCCGCGATATCCGGACCTGTGGTCGAGGACGCGGTCGCGGTTCGCATCGCCGTCGATCGGGAGGACGGCAAGATACCGATCGATCTTGTTGGACCCAGGACCAGCCTGAATCCTGACGCCAAGCTCACCGAGGATGACCAACTCGACAGCGAGGTCACGCGTTTGCGGGCCAAGGCCCTGATCTTGCCGCCGGCTTTGGAGAAGCTGACGGCCAATCTGCTGTTCGATGGACAGATCGGCACGGTTCCGGGCAACCGTTTCACCATTGGCGACCGGCCGATCAGCGGAGAGCCGGTGCGCAATCGCGCCTACCCTTTCGGCCGCAGCGGCGGGCAGCGCGTCTACGACACTCATGCCTGGACCACAGCGCTCGATACCGACTTCGAACTCCAGAACGGTTTGGTCTTCCGCTCGATCACCAGCTTCACTCAGGACCGTCTGGACACCAACGACCGGCAAAGCGACTCGCTCTTCTTCGACATCGACGAACGTCAGTTCAACCAGGATCTGCTGCTGAAACTCGGCGGTGAGGACACTTGGTTGGGTGGCGTCGCCGGACTCTCGTTCAATCGACGTTGGCAGGATGTCGAGGTCGAAAATGTGGCGCTCCCCCTCGCCGACCAGACCTTCACGGTATCGGATGAGGACTCCTGGTCGCAGGCCGCCTTCGCGGATCTCCGGATCGGGATTGTGGACGACCTGGATCTTCTGCTCGGCGCGCGGCTCAACCGCTACCACGCTGAGCGGGAGCAGGAGTCCTTCACCGGGTCGCCCGGCGGGCCGCTCCCGCCGCCGGGCACCCTGTCCAACGATCTGACCGAGGTTCGGTTTTTGCCGAAAATCGGCCTGAGTTGGGATTTCGCCCCCTCCCAGACCGTCGCGGTCACGGCCCGCCAAGGCTACAATCCAGGCGGCGCGTCGGTGGTGCTTTCGACCGGTGCTCCTTATGAGTTCGACTCGGAAAGCGTCTGGACGTTCGAGGGGACCTATCGCGGCGCCTTTCTCGACGACCGCCTGAGCCTCGGGGTCACGACTTTCTTCAACCGCTTCGAAGACCCCCAGCTCTATCTGCAGCAGGGTGGCGGTGGTCTCGCCTCGCTCCGCATCGTGAATGCCGAACGCGGTCAGTCCTATGGCGCGGAGATCGAGGCGCTTTTCCATGCTTCGGACAGCTTAAGCTTCAATGCCGGCCTGGGCCTGCTGCAAACCGAGATCACCCGCGCGCCGGCATCCAACCCGGAGTTCGAGGGGAACGACTTCGGTGCCGATCCTGATGCCACCGTGAGCTTCGGTATGAATTGGGAACCGGTCGAGAATCTTCGTCTCAATGCCCAGGCCTCCTACGTCGCCGAGTACTTCTCCGACGTCACCAACGAGTCCCGTGAAAAGGCTGGGGACTACCTCTTACTGGATGTGGGCTCCAGCTACACGATCGGCGCGGTGACGGGCCGGCTGTTCGTCAGGAACCTAACCGACGAAGTCGCGGTCACGCGCAAACTGTCGGAGAGCGGCGGCGGCTCGGGCATCTTCCATGATCTTCTGCCTCCGCGAACCTTCGGCTTCGAGTTGTCGGCGCGCTTCTGACAGATCGACGAATCCATGGCCCCACCGCCCACACCGACTCTGTCGCGCCCTGGCTTGTCCCTGCCGGAGACTTTCAAACGACTGTTTGGCCTCTTGAGGGGCCGCCGCCGGGGCATGGCCATTGCGATTCTCCTCGCGGTCGCGGCCGCCGTTCTATCGCTCAGCCCCCATGTGGCCGTTGGCGTCGCCCTCATGTCCTTCGTAGAAAACAGTGGCGATTTCGATCTCGCCGTGTTCGCCGTTGCCGTCGGGACCCTTGGTGTTCTGCTGCGTCATACCGCGTACGGCGGCGCCATGCTGTTGTCGCATCGCCTGGCGTTCGATGTGCTGCGCGAACTTCGCATGACGCTTGCCGGAAAGCTGGCGCGCCTGCCGCTGTCGACCTTGCAAGGCCAATCGAAAGGCAGGCTCAGGGCCGTCATGCTGGACGACGTCGATCAGTTGGAGGACGGTATCGCTCATCTGATTCCCGAGCTGTCCGGGGCCATCGTAACGCCGATGATCGCGATCTGCGCCATGGCTATGGTCGACTGGCGCCTCGCCGCCGTTGCCTTGGGTCCGACGTTGCTCGGGCTTTGGATGATGGGTCGCCTGATGGCACAGGGCGCTTCGGTGACCCGCGACTATCAGCGGGCCTCGGCCGGAATCGCGGAGATGGCGGCCGAAATTGCCGACGGCCAGTCGACCTTTCGCGCCTTCAACCAGTCGGATCAGGCCGTGGCCAAAGCCAAGGCTGCCTTTGACGCCTTTGCGGAAACCGCGACAGTCTGGCTTCGAAAGGCGGTGGCGCCGGGCAGCGCGTCTCAGATTCTCGTCACCGGTAACCTGCTGCTCGTGGCGCCGTTCGGCACCTGGTTGGCTGCGACCGATAGGATTGAGGCCGGAGCGCTGGTTCTGCTGCTGGCGATCACCGCTGGTCTCGGCGATCTCTTTGCCGGTATTGCCGGCTTGGCGCATCGTTTCGGTCGCCAAGGCACCGTGCTTCTGCGGATCGAGGAGCTTCTGGCGTTGGAAGAGACGCCGGCGGTACGGCATCCCGGGTTCAAAACGACAGCTTTACCTGCGGACGCATCGGTGCAGTGCGACCGGGTGGGCCTGCGGTTGGGCGGTCGCCAGGTTCTCGACCAGGTCGGCTTCGCACTGCCGGCTGGCGGGTTCCTGGCGCTTGTCGGCTCCAGCGGCGCTGGCAAGTCGACCTTGGCCGGGATGGTGACGCGGACGCTCGATCCGGACGAGGGCTGCGTGCGGATCGGTGGCGTGGATCTGCGCGATATGGATGAGGCGACGCTGCACAGCCAGGTCGCCACTGTTTTTCAGGAGGTTTTCCTGTTCAGTGGCACCATTGCGGAGAACATCGCGCTTGGCCGACCGGACGCGACGCAGTCACAGGTTGTCGCTGCCGCTAAGGCAGCACAGGCACATGACTTCATCGAAGGGAGGCCTCGCGAATACGAGACCATCTTGGGAGAGGGCGGCTACGGCCTGTCGGGGGGCGAGCGGCAGCGCCTGTCCATCGCACGCGCCCTCTTGAAAGACGCGCCGATCCTGATTCTCGACGAGGCGACGGCTTTCGCCGATCCGGAAAACGAAGCCGCTATCCAACAGGCGCTCACGCGCCTGACGGCTGGGCGTACCCTGATCGTGATCGCCCACCGCTTGCAGACGGTGGTTCATGCCGACGAGATCTTACTTCTCGACGGCGGCCGAATTGTGGAACGCGGCCGTCATGACGCGCTGATCGCAGCCAAGGGTCGTTACGCGGCCCTGTGGCGTGACCATCTTAGCGCGGCTGCCTTCCGCTACGGCGACCCTGCACCGGAGCCGCCCGTTGCGAAGACAGCTTCACGGACAGCGGCGGAGGCAATCCGTCCATGAGCTTACTGTCTCTTATCTGGCGCAGTCTCGCCAGTGACCGGCCGCTTTTCCTGACCGGCATCGCTTTGACCCTGGTCGAAGGACTCCTGGCGGCCGTTCCGGCTCTCGCTGTCGCACATATCGTGGCCGAACTGACCGGGGCTGGGCTTGACGTTCTGGACGCGGTCGGGATCGCTGCGGTTCTCGCCGTCGCCGTTGCGCTACGCCTGCTGCTGAGCATCTGGATACGTGGTACGGCCTTTCCCATCGGCATCCGCGCAGGCACACGGCTGCGGCTCGATCTGATGAAGCAACTGCTCCGCTTGCCGGCGCAGGTTCGCGAGCGCTGGAGTCCGGCGCGCGTCGGTCTGCTGCTCTCGGACGATGCCCATTGGGTTGGCGAGGCCGGACGCATGACCCTGTTCATTCTTATCGCGGGCGTTGGTGCGGGCGGCCTCCTCCTGGCCTATGCGGTTCTACGGGCACCAGCTGTCGGTGTCGTCGTCATCGCCGGCCTGGCGCTCGGTCTTCTGGCTTTCGCCTTGGGCGATAGCCACGTCCGTGCCGTCGCATCCCGAAGATCACGGGCCGTGACCAAGGCGGCGGCGAAGGTCGGCGAGTACGCGGAGGGCATGGCCGTGTTTCGCACCTTCGGCCGGGCGGGTGCCGCGCAGGCGCACGTCGCTACGGCGATCTATCAGCTCCGCCATGAGGGCCGGCGGTCTCTGGTGCCCTTTGCCGTCAGTCTCCAGATCGGCCGTATCGTTATCGACGTCAGTATCATGATCGCGCTGGCTGTTGCGCTCCTTATGCTCGACTCCGGAGGCGCGCCGGATCCCGCTCCGATGGCCGGTATCGCCGCCGCTATGATGACGGCGTTCGTGGCGACGGAGCTGTTCGTCGGTGCGCTTGCCGGTCAATTGGTGCGTTTCCGGCTAGCCTCGAAAGCCGGTGATGAGATCCAGCGGTTTCTCAGGGAACCTGTCGAGGAGGAGACGACGCGGACTCGAAGTAGCGATCGCTTCGACGTCAACTTCGAACGCGTTGGCTTTTCCTATCCCGGTTCTGCGGTCGCCGCTCTCAGCGATGTCTCCTTCGCTGCTCCGCAAGGCAGCGTGACCGCACTGGTCGGCTCCAGTGGTGCTGGTAAGAGCACTCTGCTTTCCTTGCTGGCTGGACACGATAGGCCGACCAGTGGCCGCATCCGGTTCGGGGGTGTCGATGTCGCCGAGATCGCGCCAGCCTTTCGGCGTGCCGTGATCTCCGAGGTTGGGCAGGATGTCTTTCTTTCGAGCGGTAGCTTGCGGGACAACCTGCTGCTGGGTGACCCGGCTGCTGACGGACCTGCCCTCGAACGGGTCATAAAACAGGCGCAGCTTGAGGACCTAGTCGCCGCGCTTCCTCGGGGATTGGATACGGAGCTTGGCGACCGCGGTCGGACTCTTTCGGGCGGCGAACGCCAACGCATCGCCATCGCCCGTGCGCTTCTCAAGAATGCGCCGATCCTGCTGCTTGACGAAGCGGCTTCCGCTATCGACCCGGCAACCGAAAGACGCTTGCAGCTCGGCGTGACCGCGCTCGAAGAAGGACGGACCGTCTTCGTGGTAGCGCATCGCTTGAGAAGCGTCGCCGCCGCTGACCTGATCTTGGTGGTCGACCAAGGCCGAATTGTCGAGTCGGGCCGCCACGGCGAGCTGCTGAACCGAAACGGTCGCTATGCGGCGCTCTGGCGCGAGCAGGAGCGCATCGAAAGCTGGTCGCTTCGTGCAGCCGAGCCAATTCCGTCCGGCGAGGCAGCGGTCGATCCCGACCATGCATGACGGAACCGAAACTGCTCCTTCCCGGTCGCCGGACGCCTCCGATGAAGATATGTCTCGGACAGAGCTGCGCCCAACTCTGGTTCTGCTCACATCGATCTTCCTGCTGCCGGTCCTGGTGGCGCAGTTCGTTGCCCAGGGGCTGCCTGCCTTCATGAGACTGGCCGGCCATCCGGCGGAAACCATCGGGCTCGTCATCCTCGCCGGATTACCCTTTACCCTCAGCTTTCTTTGGGCACCTATGGTCGACCGCTACGGCTGGTCGAGGTTTGGATACCGGCGCGGCTGGCTGCTCGGGACCCAGTCAGCGATCCTTGTCGGACTTCTGAGTTTTCTGTTGCTGGATCCGGCTGTCGATCCGCTGTTGCTAATCCTGGTCGCTGCGGTGCTGATGGGTCTGATCGGGACCTACATGGCAGCGGCGGGCGGTTGGATGCTGGACCGCCTGCCGAAGCGGCATCACGCTTCCGGTGCCGCGGCCCATGCGGCGGCCCGCGGCGCTGGTGGGGTCGTCCTGGGCCTCGGAATTCTCTATTTCCTTGGCGATCTTGGCTGGGTGGCCTGTGTTCTGGCTCTTGCGTGCACATCGCTGCTCGGCTGGTTGCTGATTGCCGCCCGGCCGATGGATCGCGGCGTGGCGCGCCCGCCGCGTGACGCCAGACCGTCCCTCTTTGCCAACCTCGCTATCTTCAAGCGGCGCGAAGTCCTGCTCGTGTTTCTCTTCGTCCAGCTTATGGATCTCGGGATCATCCTGACCTTTGCCTTGCGGCCGATCCTGCAGGTGGACGCCGGCTTCAGCCTCTCCGAGATAGGCTTGTTGGGCGTGGTCGGCGGAAACGCGGTCGGCATGATCGGTGCGGTCGCGGCGACGCCCGTAATCAAGCGTCTCGGCGCGGTGGGCACGCTCGCGATCGTGGCCCTCGCAGCCTTGCTGATGAACGGCGTCGTGGCGTTCGGTCTGGCGAGCGGCGGCGCCAGCACCGCGGTCGACCCCGGACTTACGATCTTCTATGTCCTGACCTACGGCTTTCTCGGCTTCGCCGGTTTCACGGCGGGTCGCACGCTCTTCTTAGGTCTCTGTGCGGAAGGTCGGCATGCGACCGACTTTATGACCCTGTTGAGCGTCGATGCGGCGGCGGCTTTGATGATGGCTGGTTTCGGTTCGGCCATCGCGGGCAGCCTCGGCCTTGCCGCGACCTTCGCCGTCGCTGCTGTGGCTGCGGCCCTTGCCTGTCTTTCCGCTGCGCTCCTAAGGTCGCGCCGTCCCGACTGGCCATGAATCCCGACTGGCCATGAATCCCGACTGGCCATGAATCCCGACTGGCCATGAATCCCGACTGGCCGTGAATTCGGTCGCCTCAGGTGCCGAGCGCTCGTCTTGGCCGCCCGGCTTCCTCCCTCCCGGCAATGCTGATATCAACGAGGAATGACGGACGTGGTGCCGAAGACGAACCGAATCGACCCCCTGGGTGAGCCGGCGACGGGAACGCGTGCGGCGATCTTCGAAGCGGCTTACGACGAGTTCGCCGAGAAGGGCCGCTCTGGCGCCAGCATGCGCGCCATTGCCCGCCGTGCCGGCTGCACGCAAAGCCTCGTCCACCATCACTTCGGATCCAAGGACGATCTCTGGGAAGCCGCGTCCCGAGACATCGCCAAGCTTTGGTTCGATCTCAGCTCCGACTTCCTTGACGATCCAGAGCCGGATGCTGCCGCCGTCCGGGAGATCCTGCAGACGCTCTGGAGTTTCTGGCAAGCCAACCCGAGGGCGCTGCGCATGGGCACATGGCTACTGCTTGAAGGGGCCTTGGACGAGCAAAGGGAGACGCACGAGCGGGGCCATGCTAGGATTCTTTCGGCCTTTCACCGGGCGCAACGAACCGGCGCCGTCCGGTCCGACATCCCCGTCGACGTCATGGTGCTCGCCGTCTACAGCGCCGTTACGCAGGCTTGCCTTGCGACCATGAAGGGCAGCTCGTTCCAGATCGGTTTCGAGAGTAGCACCGACGAGATCATAGACGGTCTTTTTCGTCTTCTGCGGCCCCAGGAGCAGCAGGTGGAGCAGCAGAGCACCTGAGGCAGGACCGCGTCAGCGCTCTGCCTGTCGCACCGGCTGCCGCCGGCCGATCACCACCAGTCCGACCACCAGGACGGAGAAGGCGAGGGTGGTGGCGGTGATGGGTTCGGCCAGCAGCAGTGCGGCAATGACGAGGGTCAGGAAGGGCTGCAACAGTTGGACCTGCCCGACGCGGGCCACGCCGCCGAGGGCCAGGCCGCGATACCAGACGAAGAAGCCGGCGAGCTGGCTGATCAGTGCGACGTAGAGGAAGCCGGCCCAGGCGCCCACACCGGCGCCGCTCGGCGGTGCCGCGATCCAGCTGACGGCGGCGGCCGGCAGCATCACCGGCAGGGATAGCACCAGCGCCCAGCAAATCACGGTCCAGCCCGGCAGGTGCCGCGACAGGCGGGCGCCGTAGGCATAACCCAGGCCGGCTGCGACGACGGCCGCCAGCAAGGCCAGATCCCCGGCCGCCAGACCCGCCGCCGCGTTTGGTGTATCCAGTAACGCGAAGGTCACCACGGCGGCGCTGCCGAGCAGCGCGGTGACCCAGAAGCCGGCCGAGGGGCGCTCCCCAGCGACCAGCGCGCCGCAGAGGGCCGTGGCCAGCGGCAGCACGCCGATCACCACCCCGCCGTGGGCGGCCGGTACGCTCTGCATCGCCCAGGTGGTCAGCAGCGGAAAGCCGAAGACCACGCCCAGGGCGGTGATCGCCAGGGCGGGCAGATCCCGGCGGCGCGGCAGGGGCGCGCGCAGGACCAACAGCAGCAGTCCCGCCGCCAATCCGGCCAGGGCGCCGCGCCCGAAGCCCACGGTCCAGACCGGCATCTCGGCGACGGCCAGCCGGGTCGCCGGCAGAGTCACCGCGAAGGCCAGCACGCCCAGGAAGCCCAGCACCAGTCCCAGGCGTTCGGCAGCGGCTTGCGCCGTCCGTTGCCCGTCGGTGGAATCGAAAAGGCCGGTCATGCGCCCTTCATGGCGCAGACCGGCCTTTGCCGATAGTCACGTCTTGTCCCGGTGACGCTGGACGATGCCGTCAGCCGGGCTCAACCCGAGGGGCCGATTAGCTGACCGGCTGGGCGTCGACGCCGTGGCTGTGCAGCAGCTCCTGCAGCTCGCCGGTCTGGAACATCTCGCGCACGATGTCGCAGCCGCCGACGAAGTCGCCCTTGACGTAGAGCTGGGGAATGGTCGGCCAGCTCGAGAACTGCTTGATGCCGTCGCGCAGGCCCGGGTCTTCCAGGACGTTGATGCCCTTGAACTTCACGCCCAGGTGGCTGAGCGCCTGAACGACGGCGGCCGAGAAGCCGCACTGCGGAAAGACCGGCGTGCCCTTCATGAAGAGCACCACGTCGTTCTCGCTGATGTCCTGCTTGATCCGCTCGAAAACGGGGTTGTCGGTCATGGTCTGCTGATTCCTCGGTGTTGGGGTGGTGGCCTCCCCGACCATGCCTCTGGCGGTCGGGGCGCCTCGCTTCCTGTGTTCAGTCGCTGGGCGGTGTGGTCTGCAGCGCCAGGGCGTGGAGTTCGTTGCCCATGCGGCCCTGCAGGGCCTGATAGACCAGTTGATGTTGCTGGACCCGCGTCTTGCCGCGGAAGGCTTCGGAGACGACGTAGGCGGCATAGTGGTCGCCGTCGCCGGCCAGGTCCTCGATGGTCACCTTGGCGTCGGGCATCGCCGCTTTGATCAGCTGCTCGATCTCGCCCACGTTCATCGGCATCGCGTGACTCTACCCTCTCTCCTAAACGAACGCTTTGCAGCGGTCTTCGGGCTCACGGTTCACCCGTTTCTCCGCCCCGGCAAAAGCACGGCTACTGCGCCGCTTCGGCTCGCTCGCCGTTCATCAAATCGGGCAGCCAGCCTTCGTGGGCCGCTTGCAAACGTGACAGCGAGATATGGCCGAAGCCCTCGATCGTCAATTCGCTGCCGCCGGTCCGTCCGACCGCCTGAGCCGGGACGCCGGCCATCTCCGCAGCCTCCAGGATCGGCATGGCGGCCTCGGCGGTCACAATGTAGCGCGCCTGATCTTCTCCAAACAACCAGCCGGCCAGTGAGGATACTCCGGCGGGGATCCTCAGGTTGCAGCCGACGGGGCCTCGGGGGCCGCGGCCGGCGAGGGCCATCTCCGCCAGGGCCACCAGAATTCCGCCGTCCGAGACGTCGTGGCAGGCGGTCAGCCGGCCGCCGTGGATCAGGCCGCGGACGAAGTCTCCGTTGTGCTTCTCTGTCTCCAGATCGACTGGTGGCGGCGCGCCCTCGGCGCGGCCGAACAGCTCGCGCAGATAGATCGACTGGCCCAGGTGCCCGTGGGTCCAGCCAATCACCAGGATCTCCTCGCCCTCTGCCGCGAAGCCGACGCCGGGGATCTGGGTCACGTCCGGCACCAGGCCGATGCCGCCGATTACCGGGGTCGGCAGGATCGCCTGACCGTCGGTCTCGTTGTAGAGCGACACGTTGCCGGAGACGACGGGCGTGTCGAGTGCCCGGCAGGCCTCGCCCATACCCTCCACGCAGCCGACGATCTGGCCCATGATTCCCGGCTTCTCGGGGTTGCCGAAGTTGAGGTTGTTGGTGACCGCCAGCGGGATGGCGCCGACGGCGGTCAGGTTACGCCAGGCCTCCGCCACGGCCTGGGCGCCGCCGGCCACGGGGTCGGCCAGGCAGTAGCGCGGCGTGCAGTCGGTGGTCGCCGCAAGGCCCTTCGGGCCCTCGGCGATGCGCACCACGCCCGCGTCGCCGCCCGGGCGTTCGACCGTATCGCCCATCACCAGGTGATCGTACTGCTCCCAGATCCAGCGCCGGCTCGCCAGGTCCGACGTGCCCAGCAGCCGCTCCAGATTGTTCAGCGGGTCGCCCTCCTCGGGGAACTCGCCCTCGTCCAGCAGGGCCGGCGCCTCGGTTGGCGTCCAGGGGCGGTCGTATTCCGGGGAGGCTTCGGCGAGCGGGTCGATCGGCAGCTCGGCGACCGTCTCGCCGTGCCAGCGCAGGACCATGCGGCCGGTCTCGGTCAGCTTGCCGATCACCGCGAAGTCCAGCTCCCACTTCTCGAAGATCGCGCGGGCCTCGTCCTCGCGGCCCGGCTTGAGCACCATCAGCATGCGCTCCTGACTCTCGGAGAGCATGATCTCGTAGGGCGTCATGCCGGTCTCGCGCAGCGGGACCCGGTCCAGCTCCAGCTCCACGCCCATGCCGCCCTTGGAGGCCATTTCGAAGGAGGAGGAGGTCAGGCCGGCGGCGCCCATGTCCTGGATGCCGACGATGGCGTCGGTCGCCATCAACTCCAGGCACGCCTCGATCAGCAGTTTCTCGGTGAAGGGGTCGCCGACCTGCACGGTCGGGCGCTTCTCCTCGCTGTCGGCGCCGAACTCGGCCGAGGCCATGGTCGCGCCGTGGATGCCGTCGCGGCCGGTCTTGGAGCCGACGTAGACCACCGGATTCCCGGCCCCGACCGCTTTGGCGTAGAAGATCCGGTCGGCCTTGGCGAGACCGACGGTCATGGCGTTGACCAGGATGTTGCCGTTGTAGGCCGGGTCGAAGTTCACCTCGCCAGCGACCGTCGGCACGCCGACGCAGTTGCCGTAGCCGCCGATCCCGGCCACCACCCCGGCGACCAGATGGCGGGTCTTGGGGTGATCCGGCGCGCCGAAGCGCAGCGCGTTGAGGTTCATCACCGGCCGCGCGCCCATGGTGAAGACGTCGCGCAGGATGCCGCCGACGCCGGTCGCCGCGCCCTGGTAGGGTTCGATGAAGCTGGGGTGGTTGTGGCTCTCGATCTTGAAGACGGCGGCCAGGCCGTCGCCCAGGTCGACCACGCCGGCGTTCTCGCCTGGCCCCTGGATCACCTGGGGGCCTTCGGTCGGCAGGGTCTTCAGCCAGCGCTTGGAGGACTTGTAGGAGCAGTGCTCCGACCACATGACCGAGAAGATGCCGAGTTCCACGAGGTTCGGCGTCCGGCCCATGATTTCCAGGACCTTGTCGTACTCCTCGGCGCTCAGGCCGTGCTCGGCGACGACGTCGGGGGTGATCTCGCTCACGACAGGGCCTCCACGATGCCGTCGAACAGCTTGCGCCCGTCGGTGCCGCCGTGCAGCGGGTCGGTTGCGTCCTCCGGGTGCGGCATTAAGCCGAGCACCGTCTTGGTCTCGTTGAAGACGCCCGCAATGTCGTCCAGCGCGCCGTTGGGGTTGGCGGGGCCGGCGGCGCTGCCCTCGGCGTAGCGGAAGGCGATCTGGCCGTTGTCGGTCATCCGCTTGTGGTCCTCGCTGTCGACGAAGTAGTTGCCGTCCATGTGCGCGACAGGTGTGTCGAAGGTCTCGCCGGCCTCGAAGCGCCCGGTGAAGAGCGTCTGCGTGTTCTCGACCCGCAGCGTGACGGTGCGGCAGAGAAACTTCAGGTCGGCGTTGCGCAGCAGGGCACCCGGCAGCAGGCCGGCTTCGGTCAGGACCTGGAAGCCGTTGCAGACGCCCAGCACCGGCACGCCGCGCTCGGCGCGCGCCATCACTTCGCGCATCACCGGACTGCGGGCCGCCATAGCGCCGGCGCGCAGGTAGTCGCCGTGGGCGAAGCCGCCGGGCAGCACGATCAGATCGACCTCCGGCAGCTCGGTATCCTTATGCCAGACGAGGCTCGGCGCCTGGCCCGACGCGCCCTCCAACGCCCGCGTCATGTCCTTTTCGCGATTGGTTCCCGGGAAGACGACGACTGCCGATTTCATCCTGACCGCCCCTCAGGCCTCCAACTCGATCGCGTAGTTCTCGATCACCGTGTTGGCCAGCAGCTTGCGGCACATCTCCTCGACCTGGGCACGCGCCGCCTGCGGGTCCGATTCGGCCAGATCGAGTTCGATAAACTTGCCCTGGCGCGCTTCCTCGACGCCGGAAAATCCGAGCGTGTCGAGCGCATGCTCGATGGCCTTGCCCTGGGGGTCGAGCACCCCGGGCTTCAAGGTAACGTGGACACGCGCCTTCATGGGAGACTCCGCTGCTGCGATTTCGCGCGGAGACTAGCGATGAGACCGCAGCCCCGCAACGCCCGGCCGGTCGATACCCGCCCGTCGATAGGTGCAGGCCGCCGGTGACTGGCGACCTGCCGCCCTGTTCACCGCTGCCGGCGGGCGCCGCGCAGCGTCAGTCGGATGAAGAGGGCGATCACGCCCGCAATGATCAAACCGCCCAGCGCGAAGGCCCACCAGGCCGCGCTCATGTCCGCCGCCGGCCCGGGTCGGGCCGTCTCCAGCCTGTCGAGGCGCTGCCACATCCAAACGGCGCCGCCGGCCGTTACGGCCAGAAGGACGCCGACGGCAGCCAGCAGAAGCGCGAGGCCCCCCCTCGTCATGCCCCCATTGGTCTCGGGTGGGCGCTGCGAAGGCGGCTGCGTCATGAGCGGTCGCGTCCTACTGGACGACCTTGGGGCCCTGCAGGTCGACCGGACCCGCCTCCGGCAGCACGCCGAGTCGGCGCGCCACCTCCTGATAGGCCTCGGCGACGTTGCCCAGATCGCGGCGGAAGCGGTCCTTGTCCAGCTTCTCGTCGGTCTTCACGTCCCACAGGCGGCAGGAGTCGGGGCTGATCTCGTCGGCCAGCACGATGTGCATCTGCTCCTCGTCGTCCCAAAGTCTGCCGAACTCCAGCTTGAAGTCCACCAGCTTGAGCCCGACGCCGATCAGTAGACCCGAGAGGAAATCGTTGATGCGCAGCGCCAGGTGCAGCATGTCGTCCAGATCCTGGGTCGCGGCCCAGCCGAAGGCGGTGATGTGCTCCTCGGTGACCAGCGGATCGCCCAGCTCGTCGTTCTTAAGGTAGTACTCGACGATCGAGCGGGGCAGGGGCGTGCCCTCCTCCGTCTTGAAGCGCTCGGCGAAGCTGCCGGCGGCCACGTTGCGGACCACCACCTCCAGCGGAATGATCTCGACCTGACGGACGAGCTGCTCGCGCATGTTCAGGCGGCGCACGAAGTGGGTCGGCACCCCTATCTCAGCTAGGCGCAGCATGAAGAACTCGCTGATGCGGTTGTTCAGCACGCCCTTGCCGGTGATCACACCCGTCTTCTGCGCGTTGAAGGCGGTGGCGTCGTCCTTGAAATACTGGACCAGGGTGCCGGGCTCTGGCCCCTCGAAGAGAACCTTGGCCTTGCCCTCGTAAATCCGTCTGCGTCGCATCCTGTTAGGTCCGAAACTGGGGAAACCCGGAGCTTTCGCCGGCCGTGCGTTCCAGACAAGAACCCGACCGGTCGTATTTCGGCGCATCCCTCGTGGGAGAGACTCCCCATATAGCAGCCCCCATCGGCAGACTCAATCTGGGGCCACAATCTGGGGCAGCGGCGGTGGAGAGCGACCGACTGGCCGGCCCGTCCCGCTACAGCGCCACGGTTTCGTAACGCGCGCTGTCCGGGGCGCCGGCGGCGAAGCGCCAGAGGCTCTCCGCCCGGTCTCCGCTCGGTGCGGCCAGGGCGATCAGCGAACTGGAGACCGTGCCGAAGCCGTTGGGCAGGGCGACGTTCATGGCGCCCTCCGGCCCCACGGCCGGGTCGTGGTCCCGGCTGGCCAGCAAACTCTCCCAGGCGTCCCAGACGCCCTTGGAGGGATCGGGAATGCGCGCGTTGCGAAACTTCGGGAGGAAGTGCCCGATCCGGGGACTTTTCATGTCGTTGCGGTCGGCCGCCGTGATCATCGAGAAGCCGGGCGGCAGCGGTTGGACGATGACGGACTCGGCGTCCTCGCCCAGGTGGCGCAGCCAGAAGGCGTCCCGCGAATCGGCGATCACCAGATTGAAGCTGCGGTAGGCCGCCGGCTCCAGATGCGCGAGGGCCGCCGCCGCCGCCGCGGCATCGGCGTGGTCGAGCGCCTCCAGCACCAACTCGCCGCGACTGCGCTTGCCGGCCGCCGGACCTAGCGAGCCGTAGCGGTTCAGAATGCAGGCCGCCACGCCGTGATCGTTGATCCCGAGCCACGATCCACCGGCCAGTTCGTCCTGTCCCGCGACGATGTCAGGCCGGTCGGGCCAGTGCCGGCCCGGAGGCCGCCAGGGCCGGTCGCCCATCTCGTCACGGTTGCCGGCGAGCAGCAGCGGCCAGGGGTCGCTGGGGCGTCTAAGCAGAAGAAGCGTACACATCTATCCATGATCATAGGGGCTGTGCGGTTTCGGTTCACCTGTCGCGGCCCAGGGGCTATAACGGCGCCGACTGCGGCAGCGATGCGCTGCCGCGAACAGGCGGCAGGGTTAGGCAAGAAGCAAGGATAGCGCAGGCATGAGCTTCAACGATCGCGAAAAGGCGTTCGAGGACAAGTACAAGCACGATCAGGAGGTACAGTTCCGGGTCGATGTGCGGCGCAACAAGCTGCTTGGCCTCTGGGCGGCCGAGCTGCTCGACCTCAAGGGCGCGGAGGCCGAGGCCTATGCCAAAGAGGTCGTCTCCTCGGACTTCGAGGAGGCCGGGCACGAGGACGTCTACCGTAAGGTGATGGGCGACCTGACCGACAAGAAGGTCGATATCTCCGAACACCGGCTGCGCAAGAAGATGGACGAACTGCTCGAAGTCGCCAAACAGCAGGTGATGACGGAGTAGCGCGCTGTCGGTTGCGGACGGCCAGGCGGGCAGTTCTGGCTGCTGGTATCTAGGCTGGCCACCGGTATCTAGATGCGCGGCTTCGGCGCAGGCTCGTGGTCGGAGTCGCCGGAGTTCGGTTCGCCCTTCGGCTCGATCAAAAGCACCTTGACCTCCTGTTCCGCCCGGGGGCGATGCACGACGCCTTTCGGGACGACGAACAGTTCGCCTGCCTTGACGGTTCGGGAAGCTTCGCCCTCGACATCCATCACCATTTCACCCTCTAGGACATAGAAGAAGTCGTCGGAGCTGTCGTGTTTGTGGAAAGGGAATTCGCCCCTGAACTTCACGACCATGATGTCGTTCTCGTTGTAATCGGCGACGACATGGGGGTCCCAATGGGTCGTGAAACGCGCCAGTTTTTCGTCCAGATTTATCGGCTTCATAGCTAGGACCTTTCCGTTTTCCGAGTCACAGGTTGCCACTGAAGTCTTTCGGCTGCTCTTCCGGACCTTAGGCCGCCAACGCCTTGCAGGCGGGAGCCCTGGTCGACGCCTTGGCGACCTCTTCTCGCTTATCTATCCAACCACCGAGCCAACCACCGAGGCCGTATTTTTCGCCGCTGGATGACGATGGCCGCGCCGGCAAGTCCCATCACCACCACCGGCAGAAAGGCTGCGCCGGGCAGCAGCGTGCTGGCGACGCCGGAGACTGCTGGGCCGGCCATACCGCCGACGGCATAGGCGACCGAGAAGGCAGACGCGCCGGCGACCAGCAGAGGGCCTCCGTAGTCGCGCCCCAGGATCGACAGCGCGCAGGTGTAGATCCCGAAGAACGCGGCTCCGGCAATCGCGCCGAGCGGCCAAACGAGCCAACTGGTCGCGGGCACCAGCAGCAGAGCGCCGAAAGACAGTCCGGTTGCAAACAGGCAGGCCGCGGCGATCAGCCATCGGTCTCTCATGTCCAGAAGAATGCCCAGAAGCGGCTGGGCGACAAACATGCCGACATGCATGACGGCGACGAAGGTGGCCGCGGCATTGACGGAAGCGCCGCCCGCCGTCAGGTGCAGCGGCGCCAGTGCCAGGGCCAAGGCATCTGTGAAACCGAAGGCCAGGACGAGAAACAGAAGCAGCGGCGCGGCCCGCGCGAAACGCGGCAGATCGGAAAGCTGAAATTTGCCGGGTTCGACCTTCGCCCGCCTGGAAAGCTGTGCGAAGAAAAAGGCGACCAGCGATACGATCACCGCGCAGGCGGCGAAAGCGAGACCGTTCTCGGTTCCAAGCAGGGGGATCATCATCGGTCCGATCACGAAGCCCGCCGTCATGCCGGCGCCATAGAGGCCCGCGACGCGGCCGCGCACTCTGTCCGCCGTCGCGGCGTTCAGCCAGGCTTCCCCGAAGACATAGATGGCGTTGACGCAGAAACCGAGCGCGAAGCGCAGGACGAACCAGGCAGCTAGGGAGTCGAAGATCGCAAAGGCTGAGAGGATCGCGGCCGTACCCAGCAGACCTGCCACGATCACTTGCCCGGCACGCAGCCGTCGCGACAGATGAGGCACGGTCAGAACCGAGAGTCCCAGCCCCAGCATGAAGGCCGTTGCGTTCAGCCCGACCACTAGATCGGAGGCCCCACGTTCGGCCAGCAGAAGGGAGATCAGCGGATAGGTCAGCCCCTGGGCGATCGCGAAGACGGTGATGCCGAGCACCACCACCGCGACCGAATTCCAGTCGGTCAGCGTGGTCGCCGGGGGGGAGGGCTGTGGCTGCGCTGTCTGATCCATTCCCGAACATCTGCGGCAAGGCCCGCTGCCTTCACAAGCGACTCCTACAGGAAACAGCCCGCCTGAACAGGCGAGCTGTTTTCCTTAGGCGATAACGTCGGTCTCTACATCGGGGCATGCCCTACATTGGGGCCGTGCCCTACATCGAGGCGGGGCCGTCCGTCGGCTTCCTCACGCCCTCCAGAAAGGTTTCGCCACCTCGCGGTCCACCTCCAGGCGGTCCAGTCCGACATCGCGCAGCAGCCGGTCGTCCAGCTCGGCCAGGTCGTAGCGCTGATTGGCGCGATCCTGCCAGGCCATGAACAGCCCGATCACCGTCTCCAGAAGCCCGGCGGACCCGGACTGGCGCAGCGGTGTCTTGGAGAAGCCGGCGTTCGAACCGATGCCGGACCCGTGGGGTGCGACGGGCCGCAGCTGTCCGGCGGGCGTTGTGCCACATGACAGGGTCATGACAAATCTCCTCATGACTGAGACGGGCGGGAGCTGCCGTCTCTCTTCGGTACATGACAGAGTCTGGGCGGCTTGCGGCCTCCGTGCAAACGATGTTATCTCGGGGTTGAGATTAGAAATTTTATAGGCGAGCAAGGCTGCCATGCGTCGTCGTCTTCCTCCGCTCAATGCCCTGCGCGCCTTCGAGGCGGCGGCCCGCCATCTCTCCTTCACCAAGGCGGCGGAGGAGTTGGTCGTGACCCAGGCGGCCGTCAGTCATCAGGTCAAGGCGCTGGAGGAGCATCTCGGGGTGTCCCTGTTCCGTCGGCTCAACCGGGCGCTTGCCTTGACTGAGGCCGGCCGCAGCCTGCTGCCGGCCGCGCAGGAGGCCTTCGATCTGCTGGACGCCGCCGCCCGGCGCCTGCGGCAGGCGGAGGCCGGCGGTCCGCTGCGCGTCTCGGCCTTGTCCTCCTTCGCGTCGAAGTGGCTGCTCCCGCGCCTCGCCCGCTTTCGCGCGACCCAGCCGGGGGTCGATGTCCTGGTCTCCGCCGACGACCGTCTGGTGGACATGGAGCGCGAGGAGATCGATATCGGCTTGCGCTACGGATCCGGCGTCTATCCGGGCCTGCGGGTCGACTGGCTGATGGGCGACGAGATCTTGCCGGTCTGCGCGCCCTCTCTCTGCGAAGGGGATAACGCCCTGCGGAGGCCGGAAGATCTGAAACACCATACCCTGCTGCACGACGAGGTCAGCGGCACGGCCGACAGTCCGGACTGGCGCGTCTGGTTTCAGGCGGCCGGTCTGCAGGACTGCGGCATCGATATGGAGCGCGGCCCCGGCTACTCCCACATGGCCATGGTTCTGGAGGCGGCGATGGCGGGCGAAGGCGTGGCGCTGGGTCGGCTGTCGCTGGCCTGCGACGATCTGCGCGCCGGCCGCCTGGTCTGTCCCTTCGGCCCCCGGCTGCGGACCCGCTTCGCCTACTGGATCGTCTCCAGCCCGGTCATGGCGGAACGGCCCAAGGTCGTCGCCTTCCGGGACTGGCTGCTGGCTGAGGCCCGCAGCGAGTCCACGCCTTTCGCCCTGCTGCAGCGCCCGCCGGAGGCGGAGCAGCACACCCTGGGATCGCCCCGCAACCTGTGAGCGCGAATTTGCGGCCCTGCCTTGCGCCGGGGGGCGGCTGCACTTTGCTCGCGCTGCTGCTATAACGTTTCCATCCGTTGTATCTGTTCAAGACACCCCTAGCCGCAGGAAAGGTCCCGAATGGCCCGCCCCTCCGAGTCCTCGCTTGAAATGATCCGCAAGCTGATCTCCTTCGACACCACCAGTCGGAATTCCAACCTCGGTCTGATCGAGTACGTGCGGGATTATCTGGCCGACCTGGGCGCGAGCTGCGAGCTGATCTACGACGAGACCGGTCAGAAGGCCAATCTCTACGCCACCCTGGGCCCGGCCGACCGCCCGGGAATCGCCCTCTCCGGCCACACCGACGTGGTGCCCGTGGATGGCCAGGAGTGGCAGACCGATCCCTGGGAGATCGTCGAGAAGGACGGCAAGCTCTACGGGCGCGGGACCTGCGATATGAAGTCCTTCGTCGCGGTCGCTCTCGCCAAGGCGCCGGTCTTCGCCAAGGCGGACCTTCAGACGCCGGTGCACTTCTGCTTTTCCTACGACGAGGAGGTTGGCTGCCTGGGCGTGCGCCCCATGCTGGCCCGTCTGGCCGAGTTGCCGGTCAAGCCGGCGCTGGTGGTGGTCGGCGAGCCGACCGACATGAAGGTCATCAACGCCCACAAGGGCAAGATCTCGGTCGAGTGCAACGTGCGCGGTTTCGAGTCCCACTCCTCGCTGGCGCCGACCGGCGTGAACTCGGTGGAGTACGCGGCGCGTCTGGTCGTCAAGCTGCAGGAGATGGCGCGGCGTAAGGAAGCCGAAGGTCCCTTCGATCACGACTTCGACGTGCCCCACACCACGGTTCACACCGGAACGATCCAGGGTGGCACGGCGCTCAACATCGTGCCCAAGGACTGCAGTTTCGAGTTCGAGTTCCGCAATCTGCCGACCGAGAGCTACCAGCCGCTTTACGAGGAGGTCGTTGCCTACGCACGCGATGTGCTGGAGCCGGAGATGCAGGCGCGTCGGCCCGGCACGGGCTTCAGCTTCCAGGAGATGTCGACCATCGCGCCGATGGACACGCCCGGCGAGCATCCGGTCGTGGCCCTGGCCAAGGCCCTGACCGGCGCCAACGCCACCAGCAAGGTCGCCTTCGGCACCGAGGCCGGCCTCTTCAACGAGGCTTCCATTCCCTCGGTGGTCTGCGGGCCCGGCTCCATCGAACAGGCGCACAAGCCCAATGAATTCATCGCTCTGGACCAGGTTGCGCTCTGCGAGCGTTTCATGGACCGCCTGACGGAGCGTCTGGTCGCCGAGCGCCTGTCGGCCGCCTAGGCGCGGCTGAGTGCGAGACTCGCCCCCAAGCCCACCCCCCGATCCGGCTCCAGATCCGGCTCCGGGTCCTGCCGCCGACCCCGGGTCCGAACCAGCCTCGGACTCGGCCAGCGAGGTCGCGACCAAGGCGACCCTGAAGCAGCGAGCGCCGGGCATCGCCCTGGCCCTGCTGCTCGGCACCCTGGGCGGCTGGGCTGCCTCGGCGCTCGACCTGCCGTTGCCCTGGATGATCGGCGCCATGACCGCGACGACGGTCGCCGCCGTCGCGGGCGCGCCGATTGCCATGGCGCAACCGCTGCGCACCGTGATGGTGGCGGTGCTCGGCGTCATGCTGGGCAGCGGCTTTACACCCGAGATCCTGGCGCGGCTCGACGAGTGGATCGTCAGCCTGCTGTCGCTCTTCGCCTACATCGCCCTGGCCGGCGGCGCGGGCCTGCTCTACTTCCGGCGCGTCTGCGGCTACGACCCGATCACCGCCTACTTCTCGGCCATGCCCGGCGGCCTGTCCGAGATGATCGTGGTCGGCGGCGAGATGGGCGGCGACGCCCGGCGCATTTCGCTCGCCCATGCCTCACGGCTGTTGCTGGTGGTGCTGACCATCCCCTTCGCCTTCCGCTGGCTGGAGGAGTTCGAGCCGGGCAGCCGTCCGGCCGCCGGTCTGCCCATCGCCAGCATTCCGCCGGTCGACCTGGGCATCCTGGCGCTCTGCGGCCTGGTCGGCTTCGCCCTGGCCCGGGCGGTCAAGGTGCCGGCCGCCGCCGTGGTCGGGCCGATGCTGGTCAGCGCCGTCGTGCACTTGGCCGGCTGGACGGACGCCGCGCCGCCGGTCGAGCTGGTCTCGGCCGCCCAGGTGGCCGTCGGCGCCGCCATCGGCGCGCGCTTCGCCGGCACCGAGCTGCGGCTGGTGCTCCAGACCCTGGTGCAGTCCTTCGGCGCGACCGCGATCCTGGTGGCCGTGACCCTGCTGTTCGCCGGCGGCCTGAGTCTCGCGCTGGATCTGGATCCGCGCGCCCTGGTGTTGGCCTTCGCGCCGGGCGGCCTGGCCGAGATGAGTCTGATCGCCATCGCGCTGGGCGCCGACGCGGCCTTCGTCGCCACCCACCATATCGTTCGGATCGTGCTGATCGTGGTGCTGGCCCCCGCCGCCTTCCGGCTGATGGGCTGGCGACGACCGCCCAAGCGCGAATGATCGCCGGCAGCGCATAAGGAGAGGCACCGGGTATGGCGCAGGCGGGGATCGCGGGACTGCGCGTCGTGGTGACGGCCGGGGCGGCTGGCATCGGACGCGACATCGCCGAGCGTTTCCTGGACGGTGGCGCCAAGGTGCACCTCTGCGACCTCGACGCTCCCGCGCTCGAGGCAACCGCCGCCGAGTTGCAGCCGGCCGGAACCACGCTGGCGGATGTCTGCGATCCTCAGGCCGTGGCGCGCCTGTTCCGGGAGGCGGAGGCCAGTCTCGGTGGCCTGGACGTTCTGGTGAACAATGCCGGGATCGCCGGGCCGACGGCGGCGGTCGAAGACATCGAACTGGAGGACTGGCGCCGGACGCTCGACGTGAACGTCACCGGACAGTTCCTCTGCATCCGGCAGGCCGTGCCGCTGCTGCGGGCGGCCGGTGGCGGCTGCATCGTCAACCTCGCCTCGGCGGCGGGGCTGCGCGGCTATCCCCTGCGCACGCCTTACGTAGCCAGCAAGTGGGCGGTGGTCGGTCTGACCCAGTCCCTCGCCATGGAACTCGGCCCCGACGGCATCCGGGTCAACGCACTCTGTCCCGGCCCGGTGGAGGGCGAACGGATCGACCGGGTGATCGCGGCCAAGGCCGCCGCGCGTGGGATCTCCGAGGCCGAGATGCGCGCCGAGCTGACGCGCGACATCTCCCTGCGCAGCTTCGTGACGGCCCGGGACATCGCCGACATGGCCCTCTACCTCGCCGGCCCCTCCGGCGCCCGGATCAGCGGCCAGGCGCTGTCCATCGACGGCAACATCGAAGTGCTGCGCTGAGGTCCGAGCGAACCTGTTTCTGGGAGTCTCTTGGCCAGGCTCTCCGATCGTTCCATCGGGATCGGCATTATAACTTTAACGAAGATGAAAGGGGTTCCGAACAACGAATGATTGTTGATTCCGTGCCTCGCAAGTCAGGCACTATCGGCAGGAGGCGGCGATGCCTGGTGGCGTGGCCGAGACTAGAGAATGACCAGTTTGCCAAAGCGTCTGATGCTCTCGGGTTTTGCCGCTTTCAGCCTCGTAGTGTTGTCGGCCTGTGCAACACCGGAGCCGCCCTTGTCCGAGTTCGGCGCGAACCTCAAGCAGACACAAGAGAAGCTGGACGCCTGCCGCCGGGCGGCCGCTGAGAAGAGCCAAAGCAGGACGCGGCTCGCTCGCGCCATGGGGACCAAGTCCGCGTCGCTCGTACTGCTTGTCGAACGCGACACGATTACCGATGAGGAGCGTGTCGCGCTTCTCGATTATCGCGAGGCTCGGAAGCCTTGCCGCCGTCTGGCGTTCGAGGAGTACGGCAAGTTCTCTCCAGGGCATGCTGAGGTCTATCGCGGTCTCTTTGCTCAGATCGACCAGACCAATGCCAGCTTGATGGAGCGGCAGATTGCCTGGGGAGAAGCCAACAATCTGACGTTACGGCACGCCTTCCGGCTTCAAGCTGGTTTCAGAGAGATCGAACGAGCGGTTGCGGATCGCAGCGATGTTGCCCTCGTGGTGCAATTCGGTCTGTCCGAGGAGCAGGAGGAAGCCATCGAAGACTGGCCGCAGAATGAGCAGATCCTGTACAGCGAAGCGCAACCGACCTATCGGGATTGCAGCTTGGTCGAAGCGACCATTGTGTGCTCCGACTCGTGAGATGCTGCCCTTCTGACGCACGGGGCTTCTCAAAAGCCCGCTATCTACACGTCCAGAGCGAGATCGGGTGTCGTGACGTGCTTGCCGGCGCTGCCGAACAGGGACGACTGGATCTCAGTCAAACGGCCTAACGTCAGACCCGCTCTTCCACCGTGCCGCCCAGGCCACGCAGGCCATTGGCGACGGTGTCCAGGCCGCGCTGCAGCGTGTCGCCGTCGGTGCTGCGCAGCACGACGGAGACGCCGAAGCCGCCGCCCCGGGCGAAGGGGTAGCTGCCGATGTCTAGGGTCTCGGCGAAGGCGGCCTGGGCGTCGGTCAGCACGCCGGCGATCACGCTCTCCGGCAGGTCGACCTCCAGCGCGCGGGACAGCAGCGGCGCGCCGCCGACCAGGCCGGGGGCCAGGCTTTCGAACATCGCCTGCATGATCGTCGGTATGCCGGCCAGGACGTGGACGTTCTCGATCCGGAAGCCGGGCGCAGTGCTGACCGGGTTCTCGATCAGCGCAGCCCCCTCGGGCGTGCGCGCCATGCGCAGGCGGGCCGGGTTGATCTTGTCGCCGTAGTGGGCGTCCAGCAGGGCGCGCGCCTCGGGATGCTCGATCAGCGGGCGGCCGACAGCCTTGGCGATGCAGTCCGCCGTGATGTCGTCGTGGGTCGGGCCGATGCCGCCCGTCGTGAAGAGGTAGTTGACCCGCGCGCGCAGGGCGTTGACGGCCTCCACGATAGCGGCCTCGTCGTCCGCCACGACCCGCGCCTCGATCAGGCGGATGCCCAGCTCGGTACAGCGCTGCGCGATGTAGCCCAGGTTGGCGTCCTTGGTCCGCCCCGAAAGAATCTCGTTGCCGATCAGCAGGACCGCCGCCGTGACGATGCGGTCCGGGCGCGCGGAGCTAGCGGTATCCTCGGACATGCGGGCCGGCCGCTCTACTGGGCCGGCGGCGGCGGAGCGGAGCCGGCCGGCGCGCCCTGCACGTAGCCCTTGGATTCCATGCAGTCCCCGAACAGGCGCGACTGCCGGTTTCGGGCCTCGAAGTCGTCGAGCCGGCCCTGGAACTGACGCGCGACGTTGTAGCTGCCGGACTGGCTGAGGTTGCCGCTGATGTCCTGGTCGATCTGCCGGTTGCTGCGGACCCGAGCGCGCGAGAAGGCGTAGCAGCTCTCGATGTCGTCCTGCCGCCGCGCGTCGGCCACGCCCGGCTGGCTCCAGACCAGCGCCTCCGGCGGCACCGAGAGCAGGGGCGAGGTCTCGCCCGCCGGCGCCGTGGCGCTGGGCAGGCCGCTGGGCGCGGGATCGGACGAGCCGCAGGCGGACAACAGGAACAGAAGGGCGGCGGGCAACAGGAAGGTGAGCTTTATCATAGCCTGTAAAGTGACCTGCGCCGCCGCGCCCCGCAAGTGCGAAGGCTTTCGCCTGCCTCACCCGAGCAATGGGGGCGAACCCGCGATTCCCCCAGCCGGCGAAGTGCTTTAGCTTCGCGCCCGCCATGCGTTTCGACTCTCCGCTCGTCCCCGCCCGCCTGATCCGCCGCTACAAGCGCTTCCTCGCCGACGTCGTCTTCGAGGAGGGGCGCGAGGAGGGCGGAGAGGCCACGGCGCACTGCCCCAACCCCGGCGCCATGCTGGGCCTCGCCACGCCCGGCGTGCGGGTCTGGCTGTCGCCCGCCGCCAACCCGGCCCGCAAGCTGCGCTGGACCTGGGAACTGACGGAGCCGGCGGAGGGGCTGGGCGAGGGCCTGGTCGGGATCAACACGGGCCATCCCAACCGCCTGGCGGCCGAGGCCATCTCGGCCGGGGTCCTGCCGGAGCTGTCGGGCTATGGCGGCCTGCGCCGGGAGGTCAAGTACGGCCGCAACAGCCGCATCGACCTGCTGCTGGAGGAGGAAGGGCGGCCGCCCTGCTACGTCGAGGTCAAGAACGTCCACCTGCGCCGGGCCGAGGGGCTGGCGGAGTTTCCCGACTGCGTCACCACGCGCGGCGCAAAGCATCTGGAAGAGCTGGGCGACATGGTCGAGGCGGGGCATCGCGCGGTCATGCTCTACATCGTGCAGCGCGGCGACTGCCGCAGCTTCGCGATCGCCGAGGATCTGGACCCCGGCTACGCCAAGGCGCTGACACGGGCCCTGGCGCGCGGCGTCGAGGCCTATTGCCTGGCCTGCGAGATCACGCCGCAGGAGATCCGGGCGTTGCATCCCCTGCCGCTCGACATCTAGCGTCCCGTCAGGACCGGCGGCAGGCCCCGGCGGAGCTGGGGTGGAACGCGAAGGCCTTGAACCGCTCCGCGTCAGGTGCAAACTAGCGCATTCGAGCAGGCCGCCGGGCCGTCGCGGGTGCGTCCGGCGCGGGTTTCCCCTCCTCACCCATGAGAGCAAGCACAGGCGCGATGCAAGATCAGCAGGCCCTCGCCGAGCGGCGACAGATCGTGATCCACGGCCCCGAGGACTTCGAGGGCATGCGCCGGGCCGGCCGCCTGGCCGCCGAGACGCTGGACTATCTGACGCCCCTGGTGAAGCCCGGCGTGACGACGGAGGAGCTGGACCGCCAGGCCCACGACTTTATCGTCGCCAGCGGCGCCGTTCCGGCGCCGCTGAACTACCGGGGCTTTCCCAAGTCGATCTGCACCTCCGTCAACCACGTGGTCTGCCACGGCATTCCCAGCCCGCAGAAGAAGCTGCTGGACGGCGACACCATCAACATCGACGTGACCGTCATCCTGGACGGCTGGCACGGCGACACCAGCCGCATGTTCTACGTCGGCAAGCCCAGCGTGAAGGCGCGCAAGCTGGTCGAGGTGACCTACGAGGCCATGATGCGCGGCATTCAGGTGGTCCGGCCCGGCGCCACCCTGGGCGACATCGGCCACGCCATACAGTCTTTCGCCGAGGGCAACCGCTTTTCCGTCGTGCGCGACTTCTGCGGCCACGGGCTCGGCCGCGTCTTCCACGACGCCCCCTCGATCCTGCACTACGGCCGCCCCGGCACCGGCGCGGTGCTGGAGGAGGGGATGTTCTTCACCGTCGAGCCGATGGTGAACGCCGGCCGCTATGAGGTGAAGCTGCTGGACGACGGCTGGACGGCGGTGACCCGCGACCGCTCGCTCTCCGCGCAGTTCGAACACTCCATCGGCGTCACGGCCGACGGCTACGAGATCTTCACCGGCTCGCCCAAGGGCTGGACCTGCCCGCCCTACGAGGGGGCGTAAGGCAGGCGCGCGCAGGGGGCCTGACGCGGGCACGCCTGGCACGCCGACGACAAGGCTACAGGACCGCGAAAGGGGGAGCGGTTTGGACGACCTGATCGGCAAACACCCGAAAGCGGGCGACCCGAAGGCGGGCGACCCGAAGGCGGGCAGCTCGGATAGCGGCCCCCAGGACATCGGTGGCGCCCCAGCGCCCGAGAAACCCTCACCCGAGAAACCCCATTACCTCGGCCACCGCGCGCGCCTGCGCCGCCGCCTGCTGGAGCAAGGGCCGGGCACGCTGCTCGATCACGAGCTGCTGGAGATGCTGCTCTTCGCCGCCAACCCGCGCGGCGACACCAAGCCCCTGGCCAAGCAACTGCTCAGCCGCTTCGGCAGCCTGGAGCGCGCGCTCTCCGCGACCCCGGCGGAACTGGCCAAGGTCAAGGGCCTGGGGGAGGCCGGTGCGGCCGTGCTGACCGTGGTGCCGGAGGCGGCGCGCCGCCTGGCCCTTGAGCAGGCCCAGGACCGGCCGGTCGTCGCCTCCTGGCAGAAGCTGCTCGACTACTGCCGCGTCGCCCTGGCGCACGAGCGGGTCGAGTGCTTCCACGTCCTCTTCCTCGACCGCAAGAACAAGCTGATCGCCGACGAACGCCAGCAGCGCGGCACGGTCGACCACACCCCGGTCTACCCGCGCGAGGTGGTCAAGCGCGCCCTGGAACTGAACGCCTCCGCCCTCATCCTGGTCCACAACCACCCCTCCGGCGACCCCACCCCCAGCCAGGCCGACATCGCCATGACCCAGGCGGTGGTCGAGGCCGCCGCCAAGCTGGAAATCCGCGTCCACGACCACGTCGTGATAGGCCGCGAGGGACACGCGAGCTTCCGGTCGCTGGGGTTGTTGTGAGGGGGAGGCTGTATCTAGCCGTGCTCAATCACATGATTAAAGTCACCGTATCCAACTTGAACTCCATGCAGTCGCCGGCTAGCCGCTAGAAGAGGATTGAGTGTCTGGACGGGAGCATGGCGCAGAATAGACCTCGCCTTTGCCGTGAATAATCGCAATTTTTATTACAAAGTCCGCAAATAAATTGCGCATTCAGTTGTTTCGAAAATAAATAAAGCTAAATAAGATTTAGTATCATGCCAATAATATAAAAAATTTAATTCATATCCAGAATCAAAACAACGTTGGATCCTTGGGAAAGCTAGATTCATACACTTAGAATTGTAAATTCAAAGTGGCAAAGAAGCTAGGGTTGCGTTACAGTGACAGGCCTCGCTAGACAGCGTTACCCTTTTTGAGAGTTGTGCTGTTGATGCAAGTCGAGTGGTTGCAAGCTCTGGCTGGCTGAGGTCTAAAATGAAACTGCAGCGCGCGCACATTAAAAATTTTCGAAGACTCGAAAATGTCATTTTTGAATTTGATGAACGGGAAACAGTATTTGTTGGTCCGAATAATAGTGGCAAGACATCCGCCACTAGTTTGTTTCGTTGTTTTCTTGGGAAGCGAGATTTCAAGATTCATGATTTCCCTCTAGCTTCGCTATCATTAATTGACAGCTTCGACCCCGGTACGGAAGCCGCTAACCTTCCGCATATTCGTTTGGATTTATGGCTCTCGCTTGACCCGTTGTCGGTCGAGTATATGCGTGTGATTTCACTAATTTCGGATCTGAGTGGAACGCCTGAAATCGGCATAGGCTGCACGTTTTCAGTCAATGATAAAGCGGAGCTTTGGCGCAACTACGAGATTACTTTCCCCGCAGATAAAGACGGCAATCGAAAGCGGGAGTTGAGCGAGTTTCTCAGCCTTGAGGGAAACCTGCGGAAGCACTTCTCGATCAAGTATCACGCACTTAGACTCGACGGAGAGGCTGTCGAGCGCCTTCCTATTCAACCCGTCGAAGGAAAGCGGACACTGCGCTCGCTTTTGCGTGTCGATTTTGTCGATGCGCAACGCTATGTGCAGGACGATGAAGAGACGAGTCGGGGCAGTAAATTGTCTTCTGCCTTTGCGACCTTTTATCGAGAAAACTTGCAGCATGCCGAAGCTGGAGAGGAAGCGGTACGGATTGTCGAAGAGAACAATGCGCGGCTAACCGAACACTACGGCACAAGCTTTGCCGAGCTTCTAAAAATTCTCAAAGGTCTCGGTGTCCCGTCAGCACATGAAAGAGAACTTCAAATCGTCTCGACTGTCGGTGCAGAAGAAGCTTTGCGCGGCACCACTGAGCTTTTTTACTCAGAAGCTGAAAGCCCACACTCGCTGCCTGAAGCCTATAACGGACTTGGCTTAAAGAACCTAATCCTGATGGCTATCCAATTACGGGACTACCAAGTTCAGTGGGCCAATACGGCGGAAGATCGACCCCTTTGTCATGTTGTATTCATCGAGGAGCCTGAGGTGCATCTGCATGCTCAGATTCAGCAGACCTTTGTCTCGAATATGTGGATGATCCTGAACGATCTCGCGGAGGCGGAGGGCGTGGGGCCGCAGCTCGTTATTACAACGCATTCATCTCACATTCTCAATTCCGTCGATTTCGAGAAGGTCCGGTATTTCCGCCGCTGCCGGAGAAGAAGCGAGGACCCTTCGACAACCCCGTTGCTGTCAATCTCCGAAGTTCTCGACCTGCGCAGTTTTCAGATGCAAGCCGTGTCAACGGATGACAACGACATCTCGTCTGAAGATGCTTTGAAGTTCTTAAAGCGATATCTAACACTGACGCATTGCGATTTGATGTTCGCCGATGCTGCGATCTTAATCGAAGGGGCGGCCGAGCGGATCCTGCTGCCAGCCATGATTAATATGGCCGAGCCCGGCTTGCGCTCAGCTTATCTCACGACCTTAGAGGTTGGTGGCGCTTACGCCCACATTTTTGCAGATCTGATGGCGTTCTTGCACATCCCCTACCTAGTAATCACGGATATAGACTCCGTGAAGCCGTCGCATGCTGGCGGAAAGATGAAAGCCTGTTGTGCATCGGACAAAGGCGCTGTGACGTCAAACGGTGCGCTTAAGTTATTCTTTCCAGGGAAAAATTCGATAGCAGCGTTGAGTGGCTCAACAGTAGCGCAACAGATCCAGGCAGATGGTGATCGTTTTGTCGCCTTTCAGAAACCTGTTGAGATTCAGTATGAAAAAGCATCTGTCACGGTGCATGGGCGAACTCTAGAAGAGACAATAATTTATGAGAATCTCGGCGAGTGCCACGCCGATGGAATTCTATCGGATGTCATGCTTCCTGAAGATCCAGCTCTGCTAAATCAAAAGATATTCGAGCAGGTAAGACAGTCAACTTTCAAGAAGGCTGAGTTTGCCCTGCGCTTACTGAGTGAAGAAGATTGGGAGCCCCCATCATACATCAAAGAAGGATTGGCTTGGCTCGCGAAGCGGCTTGATCTGCAAATCCACGAGGCTGATCAAGCATGAAGCACGATCTCACTAATGCAGATGAGCAAATTCGTACCTGCCTCAAGGAAAGTAAATCCTTCACGGTTGTGGCCGGCGCGGGTTCGGGCAAGACAACCTCTCTGATCGGTGCGTTGGACTTTATCCGCGAGGAATTTGGAAAGAACTTGCGACGCGACGGACAGAGGGTCGCTTGCATTACCTACACCAAACGCGCCTGCGCTGTGATTACAGAACGCCTAGGTTTTGATGCGCTCTTTGAAGTCTCGACGATTCACAGTTTTCTTTGGCGGCAAATTAACCGCTACACCAAGGAGATTCGTACAGCTATCAAGGAGTCGCTTATTCCGGCCAAGCTTGAGAAGTACCGGGACAGAGACAATGGCGGAAACTCGCTGCGCGCACGCGATGCGCGTGAACGCATCGCTGAACTTGAACACGTCCTAGTACATCTCGGTCAAGTGGATAAGTTTGAGTATGACGACACTCAGTTCAGTGACTTTCTTGGCGGCAGGATAGGGCACGATGATGTTGTTGCTCTGTCCTCTCATTTGATATTGACCCACCCTCTTTTGAAGCAACTGATCGGGTATCAGTTCCCTTACATTTTTGTCGATGAGGCACAGGATACTTTCGATTTAGTCGTCCGAGCATTCAATGCAGTGTGCGAAGATGAAGGTCTGCCGATCGTCGGATACTTCGGTGATCCAATGCAGCAAATCTATGAGACTGGTGTTGGGGAGTTCACTGGCTCATCAAATTTTACCCAAATTAACAAAGAAGAGAATTTTCGCTCGGCAACACCCATTATTACCCTAGCGAACTTACTACGCACAGATATTCAGCAAGTTCCTGGTCCAGCGAACAAATCTATTTCAGGTTCAATTAAATTGTTGATCGTTGAGGCTGAGCCTCCTGCAGCTCCTCGCAGTCGTTATACAGATGAGCAGTTGGATCGAGCGCTCTCCCGATTTGACAGAGCGTTAGAGCTGATCGAATGGAAAGATCATAAGAAAGCAAAGCGTCTCTATCTGGTTCGGCAAATGATCGCCCGCAGAATGGGATTCCTTGATTTACATAGGTTATTTACAGGCATCTTTGCGTCCTCGCGCGCGCAAGCTGAATATGAAGAGGGCACTCATTTCCTGCTGAAACCGTTCGTCGACACGCTCTGTCCTATGATCCGTGCTGATCACGATGACGCACAAAAGCGTCTTCTAGATATCTTGCGCGATAGCTCCCCTGCGTTCTCAGTGAAAGGTAAATTGCGTCATAACTCGTTGAAGGAAATGCTCGATCTTGTAAATCAGGTCATGGCTGATCTACGAGCGCTTTGGAAATCGGGCACCACCCGCGAGATTCTGGAATTTGCTGAGAAGAATGGCTTAGTTAGGATCTCTGACCGCTTGTTAAGCAACCTTCATCGTGCGCCGCGCGATGAAGATTTCAATGCTGAAAAAAACTCGGCGGAGAAGTCGGATTGGCTTGCCGATATGTTTTTTGCAAGCCGTGCTGACGATTTGTTGGGTTACACCGATTTTGTAACTGGTAGCACTGCGTTCAGTACTCAGCACGGCGTGAAAGGTGAAGAGTACGACGATGTCCTAGTCATATTTGATGATGTGGAGGCTGCCTGGCACCAGTACAGTTTTACAAAGCTACTGATACCGGGTGTCGTCGGAGAGGGTACCGAAGGCCAGATGCAACGCTCTCGAAAACTCGCATACGTCTGCTTCACCCGAGCGAAGGTGAATTTGCGGATAGTGCTATTTTGCCAACGGCCTGAGGAAGCCAAGGTCGAACTATTGCGCCGAAGACTTTTTGTTGAGAAGGAGGTGGGCGTGTTGAAGCTATGAATATGAAATCGGCGCTAGCTTGGTATCGAGATTCGGAGCGCTCGATAGCTACTGTTTTCCTCAGCATAGCTCGATTGAATTATAACCAGAATTGACCGGGCTTTCATGCTGTTTTACAGAATTCACATGTAATGCCTAGTATTTTCTAATTATTATTGATTGATCTTTTGTATTGATACATGAATATTGATTATTTCCGTGTGAGATATTTGAAAAGAGAGCAAAAAATCTGTTTAGAGACACTGATGTTTCTGCTTGTTTCGAAGAGGTGTTTTAGTCATCACCCATTTCGTTTCGGCTGCCAGCCACTCTAGCTACCCCTTCTCCGGCAGGCGCCGCAGCAGCGGGTCGGTCAGGGCCGGCGGCAGCGTCGCCAGCAGCCAGACCAGGGCGTAGAGGCGGCGGGGGAAGGCGATGCGGGCGCGGTTGCGGGCCAGGCCCTTGGCGATCAGGACCGCCGCCCGCTCGGCCTCTATCAGCAGGGGCATGGGGAAGGTGTTCACCGCCGTCATGGGGCTCTTCACGTAGCCGGGGCAGACGACCGAGACGCCGACACCGCTGGGCGCCAGATATCCGCGCAGAGCTTCGTCGTAAACGCGGGCGGTTCTCTCGCGACACCCCGGCGCGCCGCTCACCGCTCCGACGTAGCGATCTTGTAGCTCGCGAAGACGAAGAAGCTGCCGAGGGCGCCGTCGATCAGGCGTTGGGCCTTGCGGTAGCCGGCGACCATCGGGCCGGTCGAGAAGGCGACGGCATAGGTCAGGTGGCCGGCGATGGAGATGACGCCGGTGCCCAGCACGACGATGCCGCCGACCCAGGAGGGGGCGGTCGCGTCCATCGCCAGCGACAGGATCGCGATCCAGGTCAGCGCCGCCTTGGGGTTGGTCATCTGGATCAGCAGGCCACGGCGGTACCAGCTCCAGAAACCGCCTTCGGCCTCGACGGCTCGCACCGTCATGTCCTTGCCGGTCCAGGCGGCCGCGAAGGCCTTGAAGGCCAGGTACAGCAGGTAGCAGACACCGGCGATCTTGATGACCGTCAGAAAGGCGGCATAGGCCGTCAGCAGGGCGGTCAGGCCGAAGAGCGTGAGAGTTCCCCAGAGGAAGGAGCCGGTCCCGACGCCCAGGGCCAGGGCCTTGCCGGAGCGCCGCCCGCTGGACATGGCCGTCCCGATGATCGCCAGGATGTTCGGCCCCGGACTGAACAGGCCCAGGACGAAGACTCCGAAGGCGACGAGAATGCCCGCGACGTAAGGCTCCAACACACCGCTTCTCCGTTGTCTTCGCTGGGGCGAGAGGCCGACCGACAGGCCAGCGTCGGCGCGATGGCCCCGCAAGTCAACGACCGCCCAACGGCTTCTGCACCGTGGGGTCGGCACGATCCTGCTGGTGTTGACTCAATCCGGGGCGCCACCCGGGCTGTCCCAAAAAGACAGACCGACGCATGAAACCTGATTCCATCGAAGTCTACCGATCGCGCTCTCTCTCCGATCTCGGCCTCTGGGGGCACGCGAGTGGGGGTGTTGTAGGGGCGCGGATGCCGATCAACACGACTGTGGGCCGCTCTGCCGAACTCGAAAATCGTCAGTCGCATCTACCCGAGACTCTTTTGAACGGATTGAAGCGTCTCAGCCGCTGGGGCTCTCTGATGTCGGCGATGCGCTGCAGGGGACGAGTTGCGCGCGCAAAGCCGCTGCATCGCGCTCGTCGAGCGCTCTAAACAGGTCTTGCCGTCGCGTCAGACTGACGAAGCCGTCCTCGGGGTTGGTCTGCAGCCAAGTGCTGACAGGCAACGCGCTGATCGGGGGGGCTTCAAGGCAACCGCCGGTGACCGTGACGCTGAGCGTTCCCTGTCCATCTATGCCTCGCGCCCTGAGGTCCCTGATCTCCGCTTGCGCTGCAGCGACGCGTCCGGCGTCCTCGGCCGCGAGGCGTGCCGAATAAACGACCTCGGCATCCGAGTTCGGCTGCGGTTTCCCGACCGTGACGGGTCGCAGCTGCAAAGACGCCGTTTCCTCCACGCGAAAGGTCGAGGCGGCGTCTCCGCCTGTGAAGGTCAGGCGCAACTCAGCGTCCCCGTCGGCGAGGCGCAGGGTGCCCGGCACGCCGACTGCTATGGCGATCTCGCTCGGCGGCGTGTTCAGGGGATCGAGCCGGCTCGCCGCGATCACCCCCTCCGGCGTAATCGAGTTGCAGGCCGACAGGCTTACCGCGCAAGCAAGGCCGGCGAGCAGGATCGGGATCGGATTTCGCTGCATGGATGTCCTGTTTGTTGCATGATTGAAATTAATTATTTAATGTAAAACATGAAACTATGGAAGGGAAATCACCGGTGATCGATCCCAATAGCGTCACTCGGCCCGCACGGCGCATCCGAACTGTCATGACCTGCGGCCTGCTGCTGCTTTTTGCCGTCGCGGCGGCGCTGGCCTTCGGCGCTGTCGCGATGCCTGCCAGCCTGGGCGAAAGTCTCGCCCGCGTGAGCGGTTTCCCAACCGGCCCACTGCAGGCCTGGCAAAACGGTGCCCTTCTCGGCATTGCCGCCGTCCATCTCACAATCTGGATCCTGCTTCTCGGCATCGCGCGCCGGTTGTTCGGGAACTTGGCGGAAGGGGAAGCCGAAACTGCGGGGCGTACGGCGCGGACTCTCTCCCACTGGCTCTGGGCCATGCTGGCCTGGGGGGTGATCGCCCAGATGCTCGTCTCGCTGGTTGCGACCTGGGGCTTGCCGGAGGGCGAGCGCAGCGTTGTATTGGCCGTGGGGACGACACAGATATCCCTCGCGCTTTCGGCTCTCATCGCCGGCTTCATGGCCCGCGCTTTCGCGCTCGGGGCGGAGCTCTGGCGCGATCATCGTGAAGTGGTGTGATGTGCCTATCGTCGTCCGACTCGACGTCATGCTCGCCAAGCGCAAGATGACGTCCCGCGATCTCGCGGCCCGCATCGGCATCGCGGAACAGAATCTCTCTCTTCTGAAGTCTGGAAAAGTGCGCGGCGTACGCTTCAACACGCTGGAGGCGATCTGCGCCGCGCTCGACTGCCAGCCCGGCGATCTTCTGGAGTACCAGCCCGAAGCCGAAAGACAGGCCGACGCATGAAACCCGACACCATCGAAGTCTACCGGCCGCGCGCTCTCTCCGATCTCGGGCTCTGCGAGGCGGCGGGCCTGCGCCTCAAGATCTACGGCCTCTGTGCCGAAGGACAGGCGCTTTCCGACAGCCTGCTTGAGGAGGCGCGCGCTGTCGTGCGCGAGGAGGTGCCGCCGCGCGTGGCCGCCGCAGGCGAGGACGGCGGCGAGGCCAACGGCGAGGACGGGGGCCTGGGCTTCGTCATCGTCCATCCGGGCGACCTGGGTCTCACCGTCTCGGTGCATTGGTGGATCCAGGGCTCGGTCCTCTGTCAGCACATCCGGCGGCGGCTCTGGGGTGCGGAGGCCCCGCTCGACACCGTCAAGCGGCCAGCCGTCGCCTGCGTCTGGGAACTGGCCGTGATCGATGCCGAACAGCGCGCCTGGCGCGAAACCATGATGACCGCGCGGCCCGATCCCGAGGCTTATCTGAGGCGGCGGATCGCTGCCGCGCAGGTCTAGAGGCTAAAAGAGACGTTATCTTCAAAGTTGGCTACGAAGGCCAGGTTGGCGTTAGTTCACTGAACGTGTTTTGGGTCGAAGCAGTTTGCGTGGTGTTGAAAGGGAAATGTGTTCGAAATTTTTTCTAGCAGTCGCTTTTGATGTGAAAGTTGTATGTCGATAATCATGTCTTTTTTGAAAATAATGATCACATTGGATTCCATTGGAATTTTCTATTTTGTGGTCTGTGTACAGGTTTGGATGGGGTTTCCTCCCTTCTACCGAAAACTGGAGTCTGCTTCCGATAATGACATAAAGAAAGTCGTGCTTCTCGGCGCTCTCATGGCGTCTGCGCTGCTTGTCTTACTTGTGCCGGAACCGACTCTCTATCCTGGCGCGTTCGGTCTCATCTGTATCTGGTTAGGTCTCTCTGCCAGATCTTGGTTGCGCAGTCAGACAACCGGCCCCCGGCCTTGGTTGTGCAACTCGGTGACCGTGAGGTGGCCGATGCTCCTGTTTGATCTTTGGACCTTGGGACTCAGCGCGTTCGTCCTGATGCACGTCCTCGCCAACTGATCCGCGTCCGCGCTTCCGCATCTCTGTGCCGTGGTACCTCCCCAACGGCCGTTGGACAGGCTTGCTGTTGCCTCATCATCAGCAGGTTCCCAACCTACCCCTTCTCCGGCAGCCGCCGCAGCAGCGGGTCGGTCAGGGCCGGCGGCAGGGTCGCCAGCAGCCAGACCAGGGTGTAGAGGCGGCGGGGGAAGGCGATGCGGGCGCGGTTGCGGGCCAGGCCCTTGGCGATCAGGGCCGCCGCCCGTTCGGCCTCCATCAGCAGGGGCATGGGGAAGGCGTTGACGGCCGTCATGGGGCTCTTGACGTAGCCGGGGCAGATGACCGAGACGCCGACGCCGCTGGGCGCCAGGTGGCCGCGCAGGGCCTCGCCGTAGACGCGCACCGCCGCCTTGCTGGCGCAGTAGGCCGGCGCGCCGGGAAAGCCCCGGAAGGCGGCGAGGGAGGCCATCAGGCCGATCTGCCCGGCGCCGCGCGCCGTCATGCGCTCGACTGCCGGCTGCACCGTGTTGATCACGCCGTCCAGGTTGGTGGCGAAGATGCGCCGGGCCTGCTCCGCCGGTTCCGCCCCGGCGCTGCCAGTGCCGCCGGAGATCCCGGCGTTGGCGATCACCAGGTCCAGCGGCCGGGCGGCGTCCGCCGCATGTATGGCCTCGGCCGTCGCGGTCCGGTCGGTCACGTCGAGGGTCGGCGCGGCGACCTCGGCGCCGGCCGCGCGACAGTCCTCGGCCACGGCGGCCAGGCGCGCCGCGTCGCGGCCGGTCAGGGTCAAGCGCAGGCCCTCGCCTGACCCTGACCGGCCGCGACCGGGATGGTTGCGGGCATAGTGCCGGGCCAGCGCGGCGCCGATGCCGCTGGAGGCGCCGGTGATCAGGATGTGCTTCGGATCGGCGGTCACGCTCTGCTCCCAAGTCCGCCAGGTTCCAGATACACCAGGTTCTGGCCTGCAAGCTTCGGGGTTCGGCGAGGTTGTTGCGCCGGCTGCCCCGGTCTATAAGGCCCGGCGTTCGGCCGCGTCCAGCGGTCCTCCTCCTGCCAGCCGGATTCCCCTATGCCCGCCACCGCCGCGCTTCAGTCCATGACCGGTTTCGCCCGCAGCCAGGGCGAGGACGAGCGGGTCTCCTGGACCTGGGAGCTGCGCTCGGTCAACAGCCGCGGGCTGGATCAGCGCTACCGCCTGCCCGGCGGGTGGGAGGCGTTGGAGCCGGAGGTTCGCGCTCTGGCTGGCGCGGCGCTGGCGCGCGGCAGCCTGCAGGCCAACCTGACCCTGCGCTCCGGCAAGGCGCCGGCGAAACTCACGGTCAACCGCGCGGTGCTCGACCAGCTCGTCGCCATCGCCAAGGAGCTGGAGACGGAGGTGCCGGCGGCGCCGGCCCGGCTGGACGGCCTGCTGTCCCTGCGCGGCGTGCTGGAGGAGAGCGAGGAGGAAGAGAGCGAGGAGCGGCAGGCGGCGCGGCGCGCGGCTGTGCGCGACGACTTCTCGACCGCGCTGGCCGCCCTGGTCGAGATGCGCGGGCAGGAGGGCGCGCGCCTGCAGACCCTGGTGCATGAGCATCTGGAGCGCATCGCGGAGCTGGAGGCGGCGGCCCGCACCTGCGCCGCGACCCAGCCGGCGGCGATCAAGGCGCGGCTCACGGCGCTGCTGGCCGAGCTGCTGGAGGCGGAACCCGCTCTGCCGGAGGAGCGGTTGGCCCAGGAGGTGGCCCTGCTGGTCGGCAAGGCCGACGTGCGCGAGGAGTTGGACCGCCTGGCCGCCCACATCGCCGCCAGCCGGGAGCTGCTGGCCGAGGGCGGGCCGGTCGGGCGGCGGCTGGACTTCCTCTGTCAGGAGTTCAACCGCGAGGCCAACACCCTCTGCAGCAAGTCCGCCGACGTGGAGCTGACTCGGATCGGCCTGGAGCTGAAGGGCGCCATCGAACAGCTGCGCGAGCAGGTGCAGAACCTGGAATAGATCGAGCGTGTCGGAGCCAGGGCCGGAATCAGGCAGGTCGAAGCGAGGCGGAGAGACGGTGCAGGTCGAGGACGACGATAAACAGGGCGGCGAAGACGATGAGAGCGGGGCTGTCGCGCGGCGCGGCCTCGTCCTGGTGATCTCCTCGCCCTCCGGCGCAGGCAAGACGACCATCGCGCGCGGCCTGCTGGCCAGCGAGCCGGACCTCAGCCTCTCGGTCTCCTGCACCACGCGGCCGAAGCGGGCCGGGGAGGTGGACGGCCGCGACTATCACTTCGTCGATCGCGACCGCTTCGCGGAGATGGTGGAGGCCGACGCCTTCCTGGAGCATGCCGCGGTCCACGATCACCGCTACGCTACGCCGCGCGCGCCGGTCGAACGCATCCTGGACGCCGGGCAAGACGTGCTGCTGGACATCGACTGGCAGGGCGCGGTCCAGGTGCGCGAGGCCATCGCCCAGGACGTGGTCAGCGTCTTCGTGCTGCCGCCCTCCCTGGCCGAGCTGGAGCGCCGGCTCTTCTCCCGCGCCGCCGATGCGGAGACGGTGATCCGCCGGCGTCTGAAGAACGCGCTGCAGGAAATCCCCCATTGGGAAGACTACGACTACGTCGTGGTGAACCGCGTCGCCGAGGCCGCCCTGGCCGAGGTGCGCAGCATCCTCCACGCCGAACGCCTGCGCCGCCGCCGGCAGGTCGGCCTGCCGGACTTCGTCGGCAAGCTGCTGGGGTAGGGGCCGTTGACGACGCAGCGGCCGGGACGGTCACCCCCGGGACGGTCACCCCCGGGACGGTCACCCTTCGACAAGCTCAGGGTGAAGACTCTATTTTCAAAATCACAACTTCACCCTGAGCCTGTCGAAGTGTGGCGATCCCAAAGACAGTTGCGGTTCAGGCTCGACCAGTTCTCGCCCAGAGCCAGCCCGCTACAGCACCCGCGCCAGGGCGCAGAAGTCCTCGACCGTCAGCTCCTCCGCGCGCGCGGTCTCCGGCAGGCCGGTCTCGTGCAGCAGGCGGGCGGCGTCGCCCAGCGACTTGAGGGACTGCCGCAGCATCTTGCGGCGCTGGCCGAAGGCGGCCTGGGTCACCCGCTCCAGGGCCGGGCGCGGCGCCGGCGCCAGGGGCCGGGCGCGTGGCGTCAGTTGCACCACGCTGGAGACCACCTTGGGCGGCGGCACGAAGGCGCGCGGCGGCAGGTCGAGCAGCAGCCGGGTCTCGCAGAGCCACTGGGTCAGGATGCTCAACCGGCCGTACTGCTTGGTTCGGGGGACCGCGACCAGACGCTGCGCCACTTCCTGCTGCAGCATCACGGTGACGGACTCCAGCAGCGCCGGCTCCTCCGCGATCCTGGCAAGCCAGGCGGTCAGCAGCGGTGTGCCGACGTTGTAGGGGAGGTTGGCGACGATCCGGCGCGGGGCCTCGCCCAGGTCGGAAAGCTCCACCTGCAGCGCGTCGGCCTCCAGAATCTCCAGGCGGCCGGCGGCGGCGGCGGCGATCTCGGCCAGAGCGGCGCGGCAGCGTGGATCCTTCTCGATGGCGATCACCCGGCTCGCGCCCTCCAGCAGCAGCCCGCGCGTCAGGCCGCCCGGTCCAGGTCCGATCTCGACCGTGGTGCCGCGCGACAGGTCGCCGGCGGCACGCGCGATCCGGCGCGTCAGGTTGAGGTCCAGCAGGAAGTGCTGCCCCAGGCTCTTGCGCGCGCCCAGCCCGTTGGCCGAGATGACCTCCCGCAAGGGCGGCAGGCCTTCGAGCGCGTTTTGGTCGCTGGCGCCCGGCTTTTGGTCGCTGGTACTCAGAGACGAATCTCGACGTTGGAATCCCGGCGTAGGTCGCGCATGTAGCGGCGGGCCAGCAGTTCGACGCGCTCGGCGCGCAGGTCGCTCTCGATGGCCTGGCGGTCGATGCGGCCGCCCTCGCGCAGGCAGACCGTGTAGACCGCCGCACCGCCCTCGACCGCGAGCGGTGCGCTGGGCTGGCCGATGCCCAGGCCGGAGACCGCGTCGCGCACCTCGGCCGACAGGGTGCTGAAGGGCTGGCTGCTCTGGGTGCCGGCCCCGCCGTACTGCTGGGCCAGGCTATTGGCCTGGGCGCAGCTCTGGACGCTTTCGGCCAGGCGGGCGGCCTCAGCCGTCGCCACCTGCAGCTCGTCTTCGTCGCTGGCCGGGACGATGAACTCGGCGAGCTGGATCCGGTCCTCGATGTTCTCCGCCGCGCGGCGGTCGATCAGCGCGACGATGTAGTAGCCGCCGATGGCCCGGATCGGACCGGCGAGGGAGCCGGGCTGCATCCGGCCGACCACCTCGGCCAGTTCTGAGGGCAGTTCCTGCACGGTCAGCCAGCCCATGTCCCCGCCGACCGAGGCGGTCGCCGACTGGGAGAACTGCTGCGCGACCGGCTGGAACGGGGCGCCGTTCTGCAGCTCGTCCAGCAGCCGCCCGGCGGTCACCCGTGCCTCGTTTTCCTGCGATGGATTGTCGAAGGCGATGAAGATCTCGGCGACGCGCACGCGAGGCTCACTGGCGTCGGCGGCGATGCGGGCCACGGTCTCCTCGATCTCCTCGAGGGTGATGTCGACCTGCGGCGCCAGGCGGCGGGTGATGACCTCGCGCCAGGACAGCTGGGCCCGCAACTGATTGCGGATCGCCTCCTCCAGAATGCCGCGTTCGCGCAGGCTAAGCAGGAACTGCTCGCGGGTCATTCTGTTCTGCTGGGCCAGGCGTTCGAGGCCGCCTTCGATCTCCTCCTCGGTGACGGCGATGTCGAGGCGCTGCGCCTCCTGCAGCTGAAGCCGCTCGTCGATCAGGGAGCGCAGCACGGGCGTGGTCAGGCGGTCGCGCGCCTCCGGCGTATCCTCCAATCCCGATGACACGATGGCCATGCGTAGGCGCAGGATCACGTCGAGGACGGAGATCACCTCGTCGTTCACCACCGCCGCGGCGCGCAGGCTGTTCTGCGCAAGCGCCGAGCCTCCCAGCCCGAAGACCAGCAGAAGTGCGATAAGGGTCGAAAGCAGTCTGTTCATATCCGTTCGACGATTGCTGTGGCCGCTGTCGTTGCGGCATCAGACTATAGGTATGCGCCAAAGTGGCGACAACGCGGCGCTCGCGCGGTGGGCCGCTGGGGTTCCGCCTACTCTCCCGATCCACCGCCATCCAAGCCGGTTTCGAACTGCCCGAGCTGGGCCAGGCCGATGGTCAGCAGGAAACGGGTGTCCGACTGGATTTCGCGGTCGTCGAAGTTCCGCCGCTCGGCTGAGAGGGACAGCAGCAGGCATTCGTCGCTGTAGGTCAGCGCCGCACGGGCCGTCTGCAGCTCGTCGGCGGCCAGATCCTTGGTGATGGAGCCGCTGGCGAACCAGTTCCTCGACAGGCGCGACGTCAGCGAGAGCGTGGCCGTCTCGCGCTCGTCGAAGCCGCCCTCGCGCTCCTGCTCGGCGGTGAAGGTGTAGTTGAGGCCGAGCCGCAGTTTCGACGTGCCGACGGAGGCGGTCACTTCCTGAAACTGAGCATCCAGCGTTTCCTGATCCAGGCGGAAGCGGTAGGCCGTGTAGAGCTCCGAGATGGGGCTGAAGATGACGCGGCCGACGATATCGGACGCACCGTCACCCTCGATCCCCGATCCTTCGGCGAAGACGTCGGTATCGTTGAGCCGCCAGGACTGGCCAACAAACACCTGGGAGAAGGTCTCGGTGCCGGTGTAGAGCGTGTACTGCAGGCCGTAGTCGGCGCGTACGCCCGGATCGACCCGGTCCAGGCCGGAGAAGCGGTTGGTGGCGAACAGAGTCGTGTCGTCGAACTCGAAGCTGAGCGAATCCTCGTTCGGTATCTCGCCGCGGTTAAACCAGTTGCCGTTCGGTGCCGCGACGAACTGAGCGATCGGTTCGATGATCTGTTCCCAGCCGCCGCTCTGAACGGCCCAGGGATATCGCCATTCCAGAGATGCTTGCGGGAAGGCGCGGAAGACGGTTTCCGTGTTCTCCTCGACCTGCGGATCCAGGTCGTTCGGGTTGTCCGGGTCGTTGCCCTCGGTCCAGTAGCCGTCGGTCTGCAGACTGGTGCGGAAGGTCCAGACGTCGCCCCAGTCGGAGGTATAGGGCAGGGTCCAGCCGGTCACCAGAGACGCCCGCGCCATCCGTCGGCCCTTCTGCCGGGTCAGGTAGAGCAGGTTTGCGTCGGCGGTCAGCAGACTGTTGGCGACCAGAGGTTGGGAAACGTAGTTAAAGTCGAACTCCGGCAGGATCAGCGGCTGGATGTCGTCGTCTTCCTCGGATCGCAGAGACTGGTAGGAGAAGCTGTTGGCCGCGAAGTAGTTGCGGCCCCCGAAGCCCTCGACGAAGGCGTTGCTCTCGGTCCGGGCCCGGGTCTCCGGCACGTCCAGGTCGTAGAGCTGGTCGTAGGTGTCGTCGCTGACGCGGAACACGTTGAAGCCGGTGCGCCAGCGGGAATTCAGGGTGAAGCGGCCGTTGGCGTCAATATGGCCGCGGAAGCGGTCCTCGTCGATCTCGCCGTCCCTGTTCTCGCGGTCCGCTACGGTACCGCTGCCCCGCACCTCGAGCGAACCGGACGGGAAACGATGGCGGTACTCTAGGTTCAGATAGGGGTTCTGCCGCGTCGTGAAGGTCGGCGTGATCGTCGCATCGATGTTATCGTCGATGACCCAGAAGTAGGGCAGGGTCGCCTGAAAGCCCAGGAAGTCGCTGCTTCTCCAGGAGGCGGTGAGCAGACCCGACTTGCGGTTCACGGTTGGGTCCGGATGCTCGAAGTAGGGCATGTAGAAGACCGGCACGCCGAAGACATCCAGCGTCGCGTCTCGGTAGCGGACCTCCTGGGCTTCCTGATCGTGAATGACCTTGCGTGCGCTCAACTGCCAGATCGGCGGCTTGTCAGGGTTCCTCCGGCAGAGCGGGCAGGGCGTGTAGACCGTGTCCTCGAAGAGCGTTCGGTTCCCGTCGGTGCGGATGCCGCGCGACGCCGCGACGCGGGTTATGCCGTCGGACATCAGGGCGCGAATGCCCTGGATGAACCCTTCCTGCAGGTCGCCGGTCAGCTCCGCGTATTCCGAGAAGTAGACGTCGCCGTTCTCGTTGAGCAGCGACACGTTGCCCGAGGCGACCACGACTTCTGTGTTCTGGTTGTAGCTGACGCTGTCGGCCAGCAGAACGCTGCTGTCCTGAGCGATCTCAACGTTCCCCGAGGCCGTGATGATGCCGAGTTCGTCCTCGTACACCAGCTCGTCAGCCGTGATCAGGGCCGGGCGATCCTCCGAGATACCGCTCGTGCCTGGCCCCGGGGTGTCGATCAGCGTTTGTGCCGGAGCTGTCTCGGCCCAGAAGAACAGGACCGCCGCCGCGATCGTTGCGGCCACGGAAACGGACAGGCCGTCAGTCGTGCGAATCCCCGAATCCCCTAACATACTTACGCTTTAACCGTCTTCCAGATGCAGCAACAAGGGCAGGGACAGGGCCAGAGCGATCGTCGCCGGCGTCCAGGCCGCCATCGCGACAGGCAGCTTGCCCGAGATGCCGAGCGCGAAGACAAGACTGGACATGAAGTAAAGCACGAAGCCGGACAGCACGCCGGCCAGGATGATCAGTCCGACCCGACCGCGTCGCTGCGGCCGCAGAGAGAAGGTCGCGGCTAGTACCACCATGGCCGTGAACAGCAAGGGCAGGGCAAGCAGCTTGTTGAACTCCAGCCGATGCTGCTGAGTCGAGAAACCGGCCTCTTGAAGCAGACGAATGAACTCCGGCAGATCCCAGAAGGAAAGCGTTTGGGCGGGGGCGAAGCTGTCCAGGATCTTGCGTGAGGTCAGGTTGGTCGGGATTCGCACTTCCTGCTCGAACACCGTTGGCGTCCCCGCCTGGCTCTGCCAGACATCGCGGATGGCCCAGTAACCTGGCTCGAGCGTGGCCGAGGTGGCATCCATGCGATTGAAGAACTGCTCTTCCTTGTAGCGGAAGACGATGACGTCGTAGAGCGTCATGCTCTCTTCGTCGGCCCGGCTGGCGTGAAGCATCAGCCGGTCGGCGCCCTGGTCCTGACGCAGCCAAAGACCGCCGCCCCTCAGCGCCAGCGAGGGGCCGGGCGTCGGATCGTAGTATTCCTCGATTTGATCGGCGCGCGCCAGCAGGGCCGCGCCGACCGGATTGAGTAGGGTCATGGTGAGAATGCCGACCAGCACCGAGAGCGCGACGGCCGGTAGCAGGAACTGCCAGGCGGATACGCCGGCGGCGCGGGTCACCACCAGTTCGTTCGTCCGGGTCATGCGCCAGAAGGTGAACATGGCGGCACCCAGAACGACAAAGGGCATGGTCTCCTGGACCAGCGATGGCAGGCGGAATAGCGCGACGCTCAGGACGATGCCAAAGGTGACGCCGTCGCGGTTGGCCAGGCGGTCCAGCCGGTCGGCGGTTCCGGCCAGCAGAACGATACCGGAGATGGCCAGTAGGAAAACCATGAACCACAGCAGGTACTGGCGGGCGATGTAGCCGCTCAGCGTCCAGGACAGGCGCCGTCCCCGGCGCTGTGTGGTGGCGGATGCCGTCATGGCCTATCGGCGCCGGACATAGTCATCAGGCTCCCTGCCGCCGGGCACCGGTCGCCGGGGCGTCTTGGTTGCCGTTCTGCTCGACCGTCCTGGTCACGCGGTTGTTTTCCCCGTCACGCAATAGGGTGCCGTTCGCGATCGTCGCTTCCTCTCGGTCCAAGGGGCTCCTGCGGCGTGTCGACGCCCAAGGCTTGCGCCGAGCCGTCCCGGACGGGAGCGTCCGACCGCCGACGGCCCAAGGGATAGCGTGCCAAGGGATAGCGTGATTGAGCGCGCCGCGTCCAGGGCCGAGCGTCGGTCCGATCGGGCAGGGATTTCCGAAACTTCGGGAGGCTTTCCGGGCCTTGGCGTTGACAGGGCGGAAAGCGGGACCTAACGCTTGGTGCAGGAATAACAGGGACCGGCCCGGCGACGGTCCAAAACACCCTCTTCGCGCGGACCTTCCGGGTCCGCTGGACAGCCCTACAGTACGGAGGCCTCATGCGTATCTCCTTTGCCGCGCCTGCCCAACCGAAGTCCGGCGCCATTGCCGGTCTGGTGACCGAAGGCGGAAAGCTTGCACCGAGCCTGGCCGATCTTGACGGGCAGCTGGGCGGAGCCTTGACGCGGGCGATCAAGTCCAGCCGCTTCACCGGCAAGAAGGGCGAGGCGCTGGAGGTTCTCGCGCCCGCCGGTCTGTCCGCCAGCCGGGTGGTTCTGCTGGGTTTGGGCAAGCCTGCAGAGGCCGGTCCGCTCGACTTCGAGCGTGTCGGCGGTGATCTGCTGGTCAGGCTCAATGCCGCGGGAGAGAAGGAAGCGGCCCTGACGGTAGACGTCCTGCCCGATCTCCGGCTCGAGCCGTCCGAAGTGGCGGCACGCGTCGCCTACGGGGCGCAGCTGCGCAGCTACCGCTTCGACAAGTACCGCACCACGGAGAAGCCCGAGCGCAAGCCGAGCCTGAAGAAGCTGACGGTCATGGCCGCCGCGCATGCGGGGGCTAAGAAGGTCTATGCCAGGCTGGAGAAGATCGCCGAGGGCGTCTTCGCCACCCGCGACCTCTGTTCCGAGCCGGCCAACGTGCTCTACCCGGAGAGCTTCGCCAAGCAGGCTAAGAAGTCCCTGGAGAAGGTCGGGGTCGAGGTCGAGATCCTCGGCGAGAAGGAGATGGAGAAGCTCGGCATGGGCTCGCTGCTCGGCGTGGGGCAGGGCTCGGTGCGCGACTCCCAGCTTCTGATCCTGCGCTGGATGGGCGCCGGCAAGACGGGCAAGGCGAAGACAAAGTCGTCCAGCCGCGCGAAGAAGGCGGCCGAGGGCGTTCCGCTGGCCATCGTCGGCAAGGGCGTCTGTTTCGACACCGGCGGCATTTCGATCAAGCCGGCGGGCGGCATGGAGGACATGAAGTGGGATATGGGCGGCGCCGGCGTCGTGGTCGGACTGTTCCACGCCCTGGCAGCGCGCAAGGCCAAGCTCGACCTCGTCGGTGCCTGCGCGCTGGTGGAGAACATGCCGGACGGTAACGCCCAGCGTCCTGGCGATGTCGTGCACTCGATGTCCGGTCAGACCATCGAGGTAATCAATACCGACGCGGAGGGCCGGCTGATCCTGGCTGACGCGCTCTGGTACGTGCAGGAAACCTACAAGCCCAAGGCCATCGTCGATCTTGCAACCCTGACCGGCGCGATCATGGTCGCGCTGGGGCGAAGCCATGCGGGCCTGTTCAGTAACGACGACGAGCTGTCCGAGCGCATCCTGGCGGCCGGCAAGACGGTCGGCGAACCCTGTTGGCGCATGCCCATGGGCGAGGATTTCAACCGCATGATCGACAGTGACATCGCCGACATGAAGAATGTCGGCGGCCGTTGGGGCGGTTCGATCACGGCGGCGCAGTTCCTGGAACGCTTTATCCAGGACGGGACCGCCTGGGCACATCTCGACATCGCCGGCGTGACCTGGTCGGACAAGGATCGGCCGACGGCTCCGAAAGGCGCGACCGGTTTTGGTGTCCGCCTGCTAGACGAGCTGGTGACCAAGCACTACGAGAAGTAATGGGATCCGACGCCCTCGACCGACAGTCTTCGGTCGAGGGCGATCTCTTAGCGGCTGCCGTCCCTTAGCATTGAAAGAGCCGCGTCAAGCAACCGGGCGCCAAGGCCTTCAGATTTTCTTCATAAGTGCAGGTCGACTCTAGGTAAAACCTGTTGATCTATCAGGCTGAATCCGGGTCGTTCGCCAATGCCGGCCTTTAACTTGTTTGGTAAGGTTTGCCCGGCTACTCTTCTGGCGTTCGGGGGCGACAGCTCCTGAATGGCAAGCGCGCGGTCGGGGAAGGCCGCTGCGCGGGACCGAATAGATCGAGTCTGGGTCTCGGGATCGGTCGAATCGCCCGGCGGTTCAGACGGTCCCGTAAGGCTTGAGGCGGCAGAAGATCGGGGCGACCGCTGGCGGTCGAACCTGATCTGGTCGCTGGGGTGGGGCAGAGAGAGGGAGTATTGCCGTCGTGGCCGCAAAGCCCGTACGTCCGGTTAGCGCGTCCGCCGAAACCGATCGCGGATCGGTCGGCGACCAGAACTTCCAATCCGCTGCCTCGGCACCCTTCGCGACCGGCCGTCTGCGCCGGCGTCCTGGTCTGTCGGCACGCTTGAACCTCTGGCTCGACCGTTTCTTTTTCGATCGTGAACTCTTCGTCCGCAGCAACGATCGAGTGCGCTACATCCGTGTCTCGGCGCAGGGGCAGAAACTGGCGGTGGCCGGTACGATCGGCCTGCTCTGCTGGGCCGCCCTGGGCAGCCTCGGCATCGGTTTCCAGCAGCGCCTACTGGCGGAGCGCTCCGCGCTGATCGAACAGCAGCAGCTCACCTACGTCGAGTTGATGTCGGAGATCAGCGACTATCACGCGCAGTTCACCCGCATCACCACCGATCTGGAAGCCAATCAGAACTATCTGCTCGATGTCCTGCGCGAGGACGGTATCGCGCCTGACAAGCTCGCGGGAATCGCCGAGGGGCTGAAACCCATCGAGGAAGCTGACGACCGCATGACGATGGCGCGTGAGTCCCTGCGCGACCGTCTGACGACCTTCGAGACCAGCCTGAACGAGATTGCGCAGCGCAACGAGGCCCTGCAGGGACAGGTCGCCTCCTTGCGGGCCACTCTGCATGCGACCGAAGCCGAGCGCGTTCAGATCGCCGAGGCTCGGGCGCGGCTGGACCGGCGCTTGATTTCGGCCAACTCGCAATTGACGGACGCGCGGATTGCCAACCGGCATTTGCAGAGCCGTTTGGCGGAGCTGAACGACAAGCTGGCCACGGCGGGTCAGGAGGTCGCGGATCTCTCCGAACTCCGCGATCTGCTCAAGGCCGACATCGTCGGGCTGCAGGGCAGTATCAATTCCGCATTGCGGCGCGAAACGCGCTTGCAGCAGAGGTTGGCGGCGCTGGGCATGGAGCTGCATCACGCAGTGGAACGCGGCGATACTCTGCATGACGACCGCCAGCGCATGGCCGTGCAGCTGGTAGCGGCCTTCGCGCAGATGGGACAGCTGCGCGCCAGCCAGCAGGCCTTGCTCGAACGTCTCGACAATAGAACGGCGAGCTCGATCGACACGCTCGAAGCCGCGCTTGTCATGACGGGCGTGGAGTTCGAGCCGCTGATTGCCGATCTCGAGGCGGAGATGCGGCTGGCGCGTGCGGAGCGCTTGAGCGATCCCCAGGTGGGTCAGGGCGGTCCCTTCCTGCCGGCAGGCATGGCCGGGCCGCCGGATCCCCATGCGGATCGGCTCGAAGTGACCTACAGCCTGCTCGACCAGCGCCTCGACCGCTGGGACGCCATCAAGGCCCTGTTCGAGGCGGTGCCCGTCGCGGCGCCGATGCGGGAGTATCGCATCACCAGCGGCTTCGGAAAGCGCAAGGATCCGGTGAACGGCAAGCCGGCGCGGCACGAGGGCCTTGATCTGGTCGGCGGATGGCGCGAGCCAATTCTCGCCACCGCGCCTGGCAAGGTGACCTTCGCCGGTACACGGGGTGCCTACGGTCGGATGGTCGAGATCGACCACGGTCACGGCTTTAAGACTCGTTACGCACACCTGCGTGCCATAGATGTCAAACGCGGCGACCTTGTTTCCTTCGGCCAAGAGGTCGGTCAGATGGGCAATACCGGTCGTAGCACCGGCCCCCATCTCCACTACGAAATTCTGTTCAACGGTACCCCCTACGATCCCGCTGACTTCCTGAAGGCAGGTAGGCATGTTTTCAAAGGGTAAGAAGAAGGCCGGCGGCGCTGGTGTGTCGCCGGAGGACTCGAAGGCAACCGGCCTTCCGGCAGGGTTGGAGACCGGCGGTTCATCAGCGCGGCGCGAGCCGAGCGGGGTGCCCTCGATCATCAGCGCCGATCTGACCATCGAGGGTAACCTCGTCAGTCATGGCGACCTGCAGATCGACGGCACGGTCCAGGGAGATATCTGGAGCCGGACCCTGACTCTCGGCGAGGACGGCCGCATCGAAGGCGCGATCGAAGCCGAGACGGTACGTCTTTGCGGCGAAGTCCAGGGTCAGGTGAAGGCGGCCACCGTCGTGGTGACCAAGACCGCCAAGGTCCAGGGCGATATCCTGCACGACAGCCTGGCGATCGAGGCGGGTGCCTTCATCGATGGCCACTGTAGACGCGACCTGGTCGCGACGGCCGGCGTGCCCTTGCTCGATCAGACGCCGTTGGACGGTAAAACCGCCGACGGTAAACCAGCCGAAGGCAAGCCGGCCGGCAGTTCGACCGCCGGTGCCACCTTGGCCGGCGCCGCTGCGACTGCTCCCGTTTCCAACGGCCGGGTCTCGACGGATCGAAGCGACGGCGAAACCAAGCCGACTTTCTGAGGCGAGTCTGGCTGAGGCGAGTCTGGCTGAGGCGAGTCTGGCTGAGGCGAGTCTGGATCGATTTCGTCGCCGGAAGAGATCGCGCGCGGCGGTCGGCCTGGTCCTTGCTCGTCGGGACGCTCTCTACACGTCCGGATTGCGCTCCAGCGCTGCGGCCAGAACGGACGGATCGACGTTGCCGCCGGACAGCGTTATGCAGACAGTTTCCGAGGCGCCCACTTCGAGCTTCCCGGCGAACAGCGCCGCGAGGCACACGGCCCCGCCCGGCTCCACCACCAGCTTCAGACGCCGGAAGGCGTAGGCCATCGCGGTTTCGACCTCCCGGTCGGTCACTGTGAGTCCGGCCGTCACGCGGCGGGCGTTGATCGGAAAGGTCAGCTCTCCCGGTTTCGCCGAAAGTAGCGCATCGCAGATCGAGCGGGGGCCGGGCTGGTTTGCCAGTCTTGCGCCGGCGGCCAAGGAGCGGGCGGTGTCGTCGAAATCGGCGGGCTCGCAGGTGTAGATCCGCGTCCGCGGGCTGCGCCCTTCGAGCGCCAGCGCGATGCCGGCCGTCAAGCCCCCGCCGCCGCAACAGACCAGAACGCGGTCGAGTTCCAGCTTCACTGCGGCGGCCTGCTCCGCGATCTCGAGACCGCAGGTCCCCTGACCGGCGATGATCCTGGGGTCGTCAAAGGGCCGGACCAGTGTGCAGCCGCGCTCTTCCACCAGCCGTTCGCCGATGGCCTCGCGCTCTTCGCGGTAGCGGTCGTAGAGCTGGACCTCGGCCCCGTAGCTGCGGGTGTTGGCGATCTTGATCGCCGGGGCGTCGGCCGGCATGACGATGGTCGCAGGCGCTTCGAAGATCTCGGCCGCCGCCGCCACACCCTGAGCGTGGTTTCCCGAGGAAAAGGCGACGACGCCGCGCGCCCGCTGCTCCGGTGTCATGCTGGCCAAGGCGTTGTAGGCCCCCCGGAACTTGAAGGAGCCGGTCCGCTGAAGGTTCTCGCACTTCAGCAGAACCCGGTAGCCCAGTTTCCGGGACAGCTCCGGAGATGTTAGCAGAGGCGTGACGACAGCCTGCTCGGCGATCCGTTCGCGCGCGGCCTCCAGATCCGCGAGGGTTGCCACCTCGGGGGTCGCCGCCTCAGGGGTCGCCGCCTCAGGGGCCGACATTGGCGCCTGCGGTTGTTGCACTTGGGGAGTCGACTGCGGCGAAGAAGTCATCGATGGCCTCCAGAGCTTCTGTTTCTTCAAGCGAGGGGGCATGCCCCAGACCGGCCACGGTCACGGAGACCAGGGTCGGGTGATCGGCCTCCATGCGGGCCAGCGTTTCGGCCGAAAGAATCGGCGAGGTTTCGCCGCGCAGCACCAGCAGCGGGCTGCGTTTCAGTCCGGCGAAGAGATGCCAGAGATCAGGCAGTTCTCCGGCTGTCTGTGCGAGAGGTTTCACGATGGCGGTATCCCAGTCGACATGCCACTGGCCGTCGTCGCCGCGCCGGTAGGTGCCCTCGGCGAAGCGCCGCCAGGTTTCCTCGTCGCGGAAGGCAATCTCCCCGAAGGCGTCCTTCAGAAAGCGGGTTGCGGTCTCCAGGTCGGGCTGCGGTGCGTCCTGGCCGACATAGGCCATGATCTTATCCAGGGAGTTGCCCTCGAACTCGGGACCGATATCGTTGAGGACAGCGCCGGCCAGGGCGTTCGGCAGAGAGGTGCCGAGGCCCATGGCGAGCAGTCCGCCGAGCGAGGTGCCCACGGCCACGAAGCGATGCAGTCCAGCGACGGTCAGCAGATGGCGCAGGTCGTCCAGATACTGGATCGGATGGTAGCTGTGCCAGTCGTCGACATAGGCAGAGCGCCCGCGTCCCCGGTAGTCGGGGCAGATCACTCTGCGCCGTGCCGACAGACGTTGCGCGAGCTGGTGGAAGTCCTTCGAGTTTCGGGAGAGGCCCCCGAGGCAAAGGGCCGGAATTCCGCCGCTCTCCCTCGGGCCGGGGTAATCCCGGTAGTAGAGGCAGGTCCCGTCCTGCGCGGAAAAGAACCGTTCCTGATACCCGCTCTGCGACACGCTTGCCTCGCCTGACAGGCCGTTGAAAGGGGTTGGTGAACCTGACTATTCCATCCTTTGGCCCAGCAGGCCGGGAAGCTCGCTCAGGCCGGACATGATGGCCTTCGGTTCGCCGGGCAGGCGGTCGAGCTGCAGGCCGAAGCGGTTCATCCAGGCGACCTGGAAGCCGAAGTTGGCCGCGCCGCGCGCGTCCCAGCCGTTGGTCGAGACGAAGGCGATCTCGGCCGGAGCGGCGAGGCCGAGGCGGTCGACGGCCAACTGATAGACGCGGGCGTCGGGTTTGTAGATGCCGACCTCTTCCACCGACAGCACGGCGTCCAACAGGTCGGCGAGGTTTGCGTGCGTGACGGCAGCCTCCAGCATCGTCGGTTCGCCGTTCGATAGGATGGCCGTCTTCAGGCCGGCCGCCCGCAGGCGCTCCAGCGTCGGCCGAACATCGGGATAGGCGTCGAGGCGCAGGTAGAGCTGCATCAGCCGGTCGGCCAGGTCGGTGTCGGTGATACCCTCCGCCTGCAGGGCGAAGTCCAGGGCATCGCGGGTGACCTTGCGGAAGTCGGCGTGGGCGCCCATCAGGCTGCGCAGCCAGGTGTACTCCAGCTGCTTCTGCCGCCAGGTCTGGGAGAGGGGTTGCATCCGCTCGCCTAGCGCTCCGGCCTCCGCCGCGGCGGCCGAATGGACGTCGAACAGTGTCCCGTAGGCATCGAAGACGCAGGCCTTCACCCCCTCGAAAGCGGTCATGGCTTCTCCCCTGGTTGAGCCCGCTCCGAGCGTTCTAGTCCGTTGCGGGGCTTAGTGCCAGTTGGAAGAGCGATGGCAGGGGGCGATCGGGCAGGCCGAGCTTCCCGCGATAGATGTAGGCCGCTTCCATCACGCGCTGGACGTAATTGCGCGTCTCGGAGAAGGGGATGGACTCGATCCAGGTCAGCTCGTCGACGGCGGGATCGCGGGGGTCGCCGTATTCCCGGATCCACTGGTTCGCGCGGCCGGGACCGGCGTTGTAGGCAGCGAGCACCAGCGGCAGATAGCCGTCGTAGCGTGCCACCATGTCGATCAGAAAGACGCGGCCCAGGGTCACGTTGAATTCCGGATCGTCGACCAGCCGCGAGAGGCTGTAATCCAGGCCGAGCTGGGCCGCCGTCTGCCTGGCCGTTGCCGGCATCAGCTGCATCAGACCGCGGGCGCCCGCGCTGCTAACGGCGCCGGTCCAGAAGGAGCTTTCCTGCCGCATCAGGCCCAGGACCAGAGCGGCTTCCTCGGGGGCGCCGAGATCGATCTCCTCCAGCAGCGGGAAGAGATGATCCGTCAGAAGGTAGCCGTCGCGTCGTGCCCGTTTGGCGGTCCAGACCTGCTGGTCGGTCCGCCCGAGCTGCTCGGCCAGATTCCCGATCATGCGCCAGTCGACTTCGTCGCGCGTCTGCTGCCTGAGAGCTGCGAAGAAGCGGAATACCAGGTCGTGGCGCTCCAGTTCGGCGAGCCGTTCGATGACCCGGACCAGGTCCAGCGCGTCGAAGGCGCGTTGCCGGCTCTCCGGCACGGCGGCCGGCGGGTTGGCGACGATCGCCGGCGCTTCGCCCAGTCGAGCGATGGCCATCTGCCCGTAGAAGGTTTCGCCATGGATCGCGGCGCGGCGCCACCACTGGACGGCTTCGGCCGCCTGTCCGGCCCGCGAAAAGGTCTCGCCGGTCCAGAAGGCGCCACGGGCCAGGCTGATCTGTGAGGAGACGCCGTTGAAGAGGCGCTCGAAGTGCGGTCGCGCCATCTCCGGGTCTTCCAGCCAGTCGAGCGCGATCCAGCCGGCCAGGAACTCCGCCTCCGCGAAGTCGACGCCCTGCGTCAAGCCGTTCTGGCTAGCCAGCCGATAGGCAACGGAGATCTCCCCCACCCTGAGAGCCCGACGCGCCATCCAGGCGCGAAGGTCCCACCACTGTTCGGGATGAGCCACCGGCACCGGCACCGGATCGACCAGTTCGAGGGCGTCGCGGAACCGGTCGGCCCGCATGCGCCAGCGCGCCCGTTCGAACAGCAGACCCTCGTCGTTCTGCAGCTCGGACGAAACGCGTCGGATGGCGCCGTCCACGCCGCCCTCCCGCCGCGCCAGCTTGAGCCTTGCGGTCGCCAGGTCGGCGAAGCTCGGCCCCAGGCGGCGGGCCTGCCTTTGCGCCGGCGCGCTGCGGCCCTCGAAGACCAGCATCTCGAAGCGGGCGCGCTGATCCTCCGGCGTGAAGTAGCGGCGGAAGCGTTCGTGGAAGGCCAGCTCGATGTCGCGAGGAAAACTCGTCTCCCGCCAAAACTGCCTGGCCAGGGTCTCGGCCTCGGCTTCGCGGCCAATGTTCAGCAGGGCGGTGGCATGCCGCGCCTTGCCCGTCCCGGTGACCGGCGGGTTGTCCGCGAACCAGGAGAGGACGCGGGAGGCAGGGAGGGAAAGCGGCATGGCCTCCTCCGCCGCGCGCCGCAGGGCGCCGCGGCCGGGCCAGCCCGGGTGCGCCTCGACGAAATCGGCGACCTCGCTGAAGCTTGCCTCCGTCGCGGGATCGATCAGGCGCAGCCAGCGCAGGACGTCTCGCAAAAGTTCGTCGTCTGCCACCGCCGTGGCGGCGATCGCGGCTTGGTACTGCCGGGCGTCGGCGGCGGCAAAGGCTGTTGCGTAGAGCTCCCGGTCGGCGCGGCTGAGCGTCTGAGCGGCCGCGACCGCCGGCCAGGCCAGGCTCGCGGCAAGCAGACTTGCAAGGAGTGTGCGCAAGCGGCTTTTCCTTATATGGCGTGAACCTTAGTAAACTATCAAGTTGGTCTACCCGCAGGAAGCCTGCGCCGCTTGCTGCCTTGAGAGTGCGGCGATATGGTGCGCCCATTGCTCGCCCGTATTCTGGCGAGAAGATGTAAAGATTTACTTCTCGTTTGAAGGAAAGTTGAGGCATGTCCGGGCCGTTGTTCACTGGATCGATCACCGCGATGGTTACGCCTTTCGCCGACGGTGCCGTCGACGAAGGCGCCTTCCGCAAATTCATCGACTGGCAGATCGCTGAGGGCAGTGATGCGCTGGTCCCGGTTGGCACGACCGGCGAATCGCCGACCCTGACCCACGCCGAACATAAGGCGGTAGTGGAAATCTGCGTTGACCAGGTGGCGGGCCGCGTGCCGGTGATCGCGGGAACCGGGTCCAACTCCACGGCCGAGGCCATCGACTTCGCCAAGCATGCCCAGGCGGCCGGGGCCGACGCGGCGCTGGTTGTGACTCCCTATTACAACAAGCCAAGCCAGGAAGGTCTCTACCGGCACTACCGGGCGATCCACGACGCGAGCGACCTGCCGATCCTGATCTACAATATTCCCGGCCGTTCGGTCGTCGACATGAGCGTGGCCACCATGGCGCGGCTCGCCGAACTGCCCCGCATCGTCGGGGTCAAGGACGCGACCGCTGATGTTCTGCGGCCCTGGAAGACCCGGGATGCTATCGGAGCCGACTTCGCGCTGATCTCCGGAGAGGACGCCACCATCGTGCCCTTCCTGGCGATGGGCGGACACGGCTGCATCTCCGTCACCTCCAACGTCGCGCCGCGGCTTTGCAGCAGCCTGCACAAGGCCTGGCAGGCCGGCCGGCTGGACGAGGTTACGGAGATCAACGACCGGCTGATGCCGCTGCACGAGGCGCTTTTCGTCGAGCCCAGCCCGCAGCCGGCCAAGTACGCACTCTCCCTGCTCGGCCACCTGAAGAACGAGCTGCGCCTGCCGTTGGTGCCTGTTGCGCCGGAAACGCAGGAGCGGGTGCGCTCGGCCATGGTGCATGCGGGTCTGATCAACTAGCCGGGACGGCGGGGCTGACCGAGGCGCGCCGCGTTCCTATTCTTTCCGACATGACACCCAATCGAACCGTTGCGCAGAACCGCAAGGCGCGGCACGAATTCGCCATCGAGGATAGCCTGGAGGCGGGCCTGGCTCTGACTGGGTCCGAGGTGAAGTCCCTCCGCGCCGGGCGCGCCAACATCGGCCAGGCCTTCGCCGTGGACCGCAACGGCGAACTCTGGCTGATGAACGCCCATATCTCCGAGTACGCGCCGGCCGCCCGCTTCGGGCACGATCCCCTGCGGCCCCGCAAGCTGCTGCTGCATAAGCGCGAACTGAACAAGCTCCTGGGCCAGGTCAAGCGCGAGGGCTATGCGCTCGTCCCTCTCTCGCTCTACTTCAATCGCCGAGGGATCGCGAAGCTGAACCTGGGTCTGGCGCGCGGCAAGAAGAAGGCCGACAAGCGCGAGGACATCAAGAAGCGGGACTGGGACCGCCAGAAGCAGCGCCTCCTGCGGGCGCAGAACTGACCTCCGGCCTGACAGCCTTTCGATCCCGATCAAGCTTTCCTAAGAACTCGATCTTTCAACGAGTTAATCGACTACCTTCTCAGACTTTTTGAGCCCTCGACAGTCTTGCTCGGCCGGAGCGTCCGGCCATCCCGGCGCCAGATCAGGACCCGCAGCGGTGCGGGCGCTTCACCCTGACGCAAGGCCTCCGCGATCACCAGGCGGGTCACCTCCGCCATCGGCAGGTCGTCGAGCGCTGTCGTCACCACCCAGCGCAGGTCCTCCAGTTCGCCGTCGCCGGCCAGCCGTCCCTCCGCCAGGGCGCCGTCGACCAGGAAGAAGCGGGTGTGAAAGCGGATCGGCGAGCCTGCCGGCGTGATCGCACGAGCGATCAGGCGCAGATCGCCGAAGGCCGGAGTCAGCCCTGCTTCGATAAAGGGCGCCCAGTGAGAGGCGGGCCGGCGGTCGAGCGGTGCGCGTCGACCGACCAGCAGGCCGGTTTCCTCTGCAGTCTCCCGCAGCGCGCAACGGGCCAGGGCCGGCAGCCGCTTGCGTGTTGCCGCATCCACATCGCCCTCGGGCGGTTGCAGGGGTTCGGAAAAGCCGCTGGGGCGGCTGTCGATGCCTTCGAGGCGCCCGCCCGGCGTGACGTAGTAGCCGGGCATGAAACGCGTGGCGGCATGGCGGCGCCCGAGCAGCACCTCCGCGGCGCCCCGTGCCGGCCGGCGAACGAGAATCAGACCCGCTGCATCCTGCGGCCGGACCGTAGAATTCACCGATAGCTTTCTGATTTTACGAAGATAATGCGTCGCGCCTTATTCGGCTCTGACGGCCTCGTCCACGCGCCCTGCCGTGTTGACGGGATCGCCGATGGCGCTGGCGTAGAGGCCGGGATCGAGGATCAGCTGCACCGCCACCTCGACGTCGAGTTCGCCTTCGCTGTCGCGGGTCGGGCAGAGCGCCCGCAGCTTCTCGAGGCCGGCGTCGTCGTCGATGTCGACCGAGGCGAGGCGCTGGCGGCTGGAGATCAGCAGCTCGCCGCCGCGCAGGCTCGTGAGCGTTGTCGGCAGATCGCGGCTGTCGTCGGCGATGCAGACGTCCGGTAGCACGCCGCGCTTGTGTAGGGCGTAGCCCGAGGGCGCATGGAAGCGCGCCCAGGTCAGTGTCAGCTCGCCCTCGTTCGGCAGGCGCAGCACCGTTTGCACCGTTCCCTTGCCGAAGGAATTGGAGCCGACCACGATGGCCTTGCGGCTGTCCTGCAGGGCCGCTGCCACGATCTCCGAAGCCGAGGCCGAATTGCCGTTGATCAGAACGACGATCGGCAGCTGGCCGATCAAGTCGTCGCGCCGGGCCTCGAAGTACTGATGGCTCTCGGGATGGCGGCCGTGGGTCGAGACGATCCGGCCGTTCGCGACGAAGAGGTCAGCGACCGACACGGCCTGATCCAGCAGACCGCCGGGGTTGTCGCGCAGGTCGATGATGAAACCGCGCAGGTTATCGCCGATCTCCCGCTCCGCCCGGAAGATCTTCTCCCGCACGGTCTGGGTGGTCGACTGATTGAAGCCCGAGACCCGGATCACCGCCACGTCGTCGAGGCGGCGGTAGCTGACCGTCTGCGGGACGATGTGATCGCGCTCGATATCGACCTCGAAGGGTTCGGGCAGATCGCCGCGCCGGACGCTGACCCGTACATAGGTTCCGATGGGGCCGCGCAGGGTGCGGATCACGTCCCGCTGCTCCATTCCGGCGGCGAGCCTGCCGGCGATGCCGACGATCAGATCCTCGTCCTGTAAGCCGGCCGCCTCGGCTGGCGTTTCTTCCATGACGGAGACCAAACGCACGCCTTCCTCCTCGACGCGGATCCTGACGCCGATGCCGCCGAAGCCGTCGCGGCTGGCCCGGTTTTCCCGTGCCTCTTCGCGCCCTGCGTAGCGGGAGTAGGCGTCCAGCTCCGCCACCATGCCGTCGAAGACGGCCTCGTAGACGTCCTCGGCCCGGGACTCGCCCAGTGCGGGTGAGAGGCGCCGAGCTTCCTCGATGGCGCGTGCCGTCGCTTCCGCCCAGCCAGCGCTATCGCGCGGCGCCGGGGCGGGCAGGCTGCTGCGCGGCATCTCGTCGTAGCCGACGGCGATAGCGCCGTTCTCCAGGTCGAAACTCAGCTTCGGGTCGATCTGCGTCACGGCCTCCAGACCGGCCACCGCCAGATCGTCGACCGCCACGTCCTCGATGTAGACGGCTGTCACGTCCTGGTAGCCGGCGATGAACATCCGTTCCGCGCTGGCGGGGTCGTAGGCCGTTGGCTGACCGCGAAGCTCTTGGGTCGTGCAGGCGCCCAGTGCGACCAGCGTGACGCCGGCGGCGGCGAAGGAGATGGCGAGGTGGCGAAACGACATGGGATCCCCGCTGTGAAGGCAGCCTGTTATTCTAAACATAAGGGCATGAAGCCCATTAAAAGCAACGCATCTTATGCCAGCAGTGATCTAGGTCGCAGCCGAAAAAACCGTGTGATCGGATCCATCTACCGGTTTTCCCTCCCGCGATGCTTGCATAGCGACAAGCGGACGCCGGCTTTCCGAGATTATAGACTGCGAGACGTAAACGAGAGCTTGCAGCTTTGGAGGTAGTGCGGTTAACGCCGCCGGCGAATCCTGGCTCGACGCGCTTGCGGCGTCCGCTTGTCGTTCCTCGATTTTTCGTTTTTACGAGAGGAGGCTGCGGCTTTTTTCTCACGTGATGTCGAAGCTTTGCGCGGGGCGCCGGATGGTGAATTGTCGTCCTCCGTCGCTGCATCCGGATTGGCCAGATGCAGCACCAGACCGCCGGTCGTGCGGTCGGCCTCCATCAGGCGGACGGTTAGCAGTTCCCCTAACCGGTAGCGCCGGCCCCAGCGGCGTCCCACCAGGCAGTGCTGACGTTCGTCATGGATATAAAAGTCGTCCGGCAGGCTGGAGATCGGGATCAGTCCGTCGGCCCCGCTCTCGGTCAGGGTGACGAAGAGGCCGAAGCGCGTGACGCCGTTGACCCGCCCGGCGAAGGTTCCGCCGACCCGGTCGGACAGGAAGGCGGCGGTCATGCGGTCGACGGCATCGCGCTCTGCCGCCATGGCCGCCCGTTCGGTCATGGAGATCTGCTCGCCGATGGCCTTGAACTGCGTGGCCTGCGCGTCGGTCAGCCCATCGCCGCCCAGCCTGAGTCCCCGGATCAGGGCACGGTGGACCAGCAGATCCGCATAGCGGCGGATCGGCGAGGTGAAGTGGGCGTAGCGCTGCAGCGCCAATCCGAAATGGCCCAGGTTTTCCGGGCTGTAGACGGCCTGGGACTGGCAGCGCAGCACCAGTTCGCTGACCATGTTGGCGTGGGGCGTGCCGGTGGCCTGTTCGAGCACCCGTTTGAAGGTCTTCGGGCGGATCACTTGGCCCTTGGCGAGGCGGATGTTCATGCCGTCCAGCACCTCGCGCAGCGCGTCCACCTTCTGCGGGTCGGGCAGATCGTGGACACGGTACATGCAGGGCTGGCGCAGGCGTTCCAGCTCTCCGGCCGCTGCCACGTTGGCGCAGATCATCAACTCCTCGATGACCCGATGGCTGTCCAGGCGCCGGCGCGGCTCGATCCCGGCGACGTCGCCCGCCTCGTTCAGCAGAATCCGCCGCTCCGGCATGTCCAGCTCCAGGGTGCCGCGGTTACGCCGGTTGGTCAGCAGCGCTTCAAAGGCGCCGTAGAGCGGCTGGATCACCGGGTCCAGCAGCGGGCCGGCGGTCTCGTCGGGCGCGCCGTCCATGGCGGCCTGCACCTGCTCGTAGGTCAGGCGCGCCGCCGAGCGCATGACGCCGCGCAGGAAGCGCCAGGCCAGCAGCTCGCCCTCGGCGTCGATGGTCATCCAGACCGCCAGGCAGCCTCGTTCTTCCTTGGGGCGCAGGGAACACCAGCCGTTGGACAGCGCCTCCGGCAGCATCGGCACGACGCGGTCGGGGAAGTAGGCCGAGTTGCCGCGCGCCCGTGCCTCCCGATCCAGGGCGCTGTCCGGCCGGACGTAGTGGGCGACGTCCGCGATCGCGACCAGCAGCCGCCAGCCGCCGGGGTTCTTCCGGTCCTCGTCGGGTTCGGCGTAGACGGCGTCGTCGAAGTCGCGGGCGTCGGCGCCGTCGATCGTCACCAAGGGAACGGCGCGCAGATCCTCGCGGCCTTTGGTGCCGACGGCGGTGGCCGCCTCCGCGTCCGCTTCGGCCTCCTCGGGAAAGGCTGTGCGCAGGCCGTGCTCGTGGATGGCGACGAGGGAGAGGGCGCGCTGGTTCTCCAGGCTGCCCAGCCGCTCCACAACGCGCACGTCGCGCAGACCCATGCGGGGGTGGTAGCTCTTGACCTCGGCCAGGACCAGTTCGCCGGGCTTGGCGCCGGCCGCATCCGGCGGGTTGAGCACGTAGTCCTGTTTGGCCCGCTTGTCGGTCGGGCGCAGCCGGCCGCCCTGGGCGGTCATCTCGTAGAGGCCCAGCACCCGGCGGGGCGAGCGGCCGATCCGGCGGATGACCTTGCCCTCGTAGACGCCGTCCTCGACCCGTTCCAGCTTGGCCAGTGCCCGGTCGCCGACGGCCAGGGCGGCGCGGCTACTTCTCCCCGCGTTCAGGTAGATGCGCGGCGGCGGACCCGACTCTTCTTCCGCCCAATTCGCCGGCTTGCCGATCAGCTCGCCGTCCTCGTCGAGGCCGATCACCTCGACCACGCCGACGGGCGGCAGGCGGTCCGGCGGCGCCAGCTTCTTCTTGCCCTTGTCCTCCAGCTTGCCCTGCTCCTGCAGTTCCTGCAGGACCTCGCGCAGACGTCGGCGCTGCGCACCCTTCAGCTCGAAGGCGCGGGCGATGTCGCGCTTGTCCACCGGGGTCGGACTGTCTTCGATGTAGCGCAGGATCTCCGCCGTGTCGGGGAAATCCTCCAGAAAGTCTTCGCGGGCCACTGGGAATCCTTGTTTGCGGCGCACGCGCCTTGGACTCCGACCATAGGTGGATCGAAATCCAAGGGCCAGACTTCCTTGTCCACCGATGTGCGGCCTCTTGCCATTTCATGAACATGAGTTCATAAAACGGCTATGAACGATGGTCCTCTCCAGGCCGGCCGGCCGCGCAGCTTCGATCTGGACGCCGTGCTCGACGCGGCCTTGGAGGCCTTTCACCGGTATGGCCTCTCGGCCACCACCTATGACGTGCTGGAGCGGGCAACGGGTCTGCGCCGGCAAAGTCTGGTCTATGCTTTCGGCGACAAGTCCACGCTCTTCCAGGCGGCGTTGCGGCGCTACGCCGAACGGCGGGTGGCGGAGGTCATAGCCTGTCTGGAGGCGCCCGGCTCTCCGGCCTCGGCCATCAGACGCGCCTTTGCCCTCTGGCTCGAGGACGCCCGTAACGCGGAGCGACGCGGCTGCCTTCTGGTCAACACCGCCGGGGAAGTCGGACCACGCGACGAAGTCTTGGCCCAGATCGTCCAGGCGGCCAGCGACAGGTTGACCGCCGCCTTCGCGGAGGCCTTCTCGCGTGCTGGCGTAGCCGGAGAACTGCGCATGGAGGCCGATCCCGAAGGGCTCGCCCACTGCGCGGTCGTTCTGGGTGACGGTGCCTTGCTGCATGCGCGTGCCTCTGGCCAGGCGCGGCGGGCGGAGGCCAGCGTTCGAGCTTTCCTAAAGACCCTACTGATCTAGCGAGACGACACCACCACTCGGTGGAAGGGTGTCAAATTTATGAATGAACAATCATGAAAGGAACGAGGATGAGCGAGGTCTTCGCTTTGCACGACGAAACCACGGCCCCGGAGCCGGCACGCCCGGCGCTTGCGGCGACGCGGCGCAGTTTCGGAATGATCCCCAATCTGGAGCGAGTCATGGCGAACGCCCCGGCACTGCTGACCGCTTACAGTTCCCTGTGGGAGTTGTTCGATACGACCTCGTTGTCGCCGGTTGAGCGCCAGGTGGTCTACCAGACCGCCAACTTCGAGAACGATTGCACCTACTGCGTGCCTTGGCACAGTTACCTTGCCAAGCAAGCGGGGATGTCGGTCGCCGACAGCGAGGCGCTGCGTGCCGGCAGGCCGCTTGAGACGCCGAGGCTGGAGGCCTTGCGCAGTTTCGCGCGCCAACTGATCCACAATCGGGGCAAGGTCAGCGAAAGCGACCTGGAGGCTTTCCTGGATGCCGGTTACAGCGCCGAACAGGCGCTGGAGGTCGTACTCGGTCTCGCGATCAAAGTCATGAGCAACTACACGAACGCGCTCGCCGGCACACCGTTGGATGCCGCTGTCACCGAGTTCGCTTGGCGCAAACCGACGATCGCCATGCGGTCAACCGCCACGGAGCCGGAAACCGACAGCTAGGCCTCGGCGGCCTTCTTGGCTTTCGCCGCAGGCTTCTTGGCCGCGGCCTTTTTGGCTGGAGTCTTTTTCGTCGGTGCCTTCTTGGTCGTCGTCTTCTTGGCGGCGGTCTTCTTCGCCGGCGATTTCTTGCCGCCCTTCTTCTCCGCCTGTTTGGCCAGCAGGTCGACAGCGCCCGACAGGTCGATCTCATCGACGCCGAGGTCCTTGGGCAGGGAGGCGTTGAGTCGGCCATGCTTGACGTACGGGCCGTAGCGACCCTCGTGCAGCGTCACCGGCTTGCCGTCGCTCGGATGGTCGCCCAGCGTCTTAAGCGCGGCGGCGCCACCGCCCTTGGCCTGCGCCAGCAGGTCGACGGCCCGGTTGAGACCAATCACCAGGACATCCTCGTCCGGTGGGATCGACTTGTAGGTGTTGGCCTTGCGCACGTAGGGGCCGTAGCGACCGATGCCGGCCGTGATCTCCTCGCCCTCGTGGCTGCCCAGGCTGCGGGGCAGGGCCAGCAGCCCGAGGGCCACCTTCAGGTCGACGTCGTCCAGCGCCAGGCCTTTGGGCAGGGAGGTGCGCTTGGGCTTGACCGACTTGTCTTCGCCCTGTTCGCCGAGTTGCACGTAGTGACCGTAAGGCCCCTTGCGCAGGCTGACGTCCTGACCGGTCTCTGGGTCCTCGCCCAGGGATTTGGGGCCCGCCTCGCCGGGCGTCGCGCCGCCGCTGCCTTCCTCGGCCTGAACCGCCAGCGGCCGTGTGAAGCGGCAGTCTGGATAGTTGGAACAGCCGATGAAACCGCCGGTCTTGCCGAGCCGCAGACCCAGGCGGCCGGTGCCGCAGGCCGGGCAGAGGCGCGGATTGCGCTCGGGATTTTCCGGGTCGGCCGGAAAGAAATGCGGCCCGAGGTCTTCGTCCAGCGCATCGATGACGTTGGTGATGCGCAGCTCCTTCGTGTCCTCGATCGCCTGGTTGAAGGCCTCCCAGAAGCGATAGAGCACCTCCTTGTAGCGGCTGTCGCCGGCGGAGATCCGGTCGAGGTCCTCTTCCAGGCTGGCGGTGAAGTCGTACTCCACGTAGCGGCGGAAGAAGGCGGTCAGGAAGGCGGTGACGATGCGCCCGCGATCCTCCGGCAGGAAGCGCTTCTTCTCCAGCCGGACGTAGTCGCGGTCCTGCAGCACCTGCAGGATCGAGGCGTAGGTGGAGGGCCGGCCGATGCCCAACTCCTCCATCCGCTTGACCAGACTGGCCTCACTGAAGCGGGGCGGCGGCTGGGTGAAGTGCTGCTGCGGCGTGACGGCCTTGCGGTTGAGGTCCTGGCCCTCGCTCAGCGGCGGCAGGCGCTTGCCCTCGCCGTCCTCGTCCTCGGGATCGTCGCGGCCTTCCTGGTAGAGCGTGAGGAAGCCGTCGAAGACCTGGACCGAGCCGGTGGCGCGCAGCCGGGCGGTACTGCCGTCAACGTCGATGTCGGCGGTCATCTGGTCGAACTCGGCCGACTCCATCTGGCTGGCCAGAGCTCGCTTCCAGATCAGGTCGTAGAGCCGGGCCTCGTCCTCGCCGAGCCGGCCGCGAATCTCTTTCGGCAGGCGTCTGAGATCGGTCGGGCGGACTGCCTCGTGCGCCTCCTGGGCGTTCTTCGCCTTGGTCTTGTAGACGCGGGCCTGGTCCGGCAGGTAGGGGTCGCCGTAGCTTCCGGAAATCAGTTCTCGGGCGGCGGTAATCGCCTCGTTGGACATGCCGACGCCGTCGGTCCGCATGTAGGTGATGAGACCGACGGTCTCCCCGCCCAGGTCGATGCCCTCGTAGAGTTTCTGGGCCACCCGCATGGTCCGCGTGGCGCCGAAGCCGAGCTTGCGCGAGGCCTCCTGCTGCAGGGTCGAGGTTGTGAAGGGCGGCTGCGGATGGCGCTTGCTGCGTTTGGTCTCGACGCGCGCGACCGTGAAGCGTCCGGCCCCTTCCAACAGGGCGACGGCCTCTTGCGCCTTGGCTTCGGTGTTGAGATCGAACTTGTCGAGCTTGTCGCCCCGCAGATGGGTCAGGCGGGCGTCGAAGGCCGTCGTCTCCAGCGCGTCCAGGGTGGCCGTGACCGTCCAGTACTCCTGGGCGCGGAAGGCCTCGATCTCCGCCTCGCGCTCGCAGATCAGGCGTAGAGCCACCGACTGCACGCGGCCGGCCGAACGGCTGCCCGGCAGTTTGCGCCAGAGAACCGGCGAGAGGGTGAAGCCCACCAGGTAGTCGAGGGCGCGGCGCGCCAGATAGGCCTCGACCAGTGGCCTGTCGAGATCGCGCGGATGCTTGAAGGCATCCTGCACGGCGCGTTTTGTGATCTCGTTGAAGACCACGCGCTTGACTGGCTTGCCGTTCAGGACGCGGCGGCGGTTCAGCTCCTCGATGATGTGCCAGGAGATCGCTTCGCCTTCGCGATCCGGGTCGGTGGCCAGATAGAGTTGGTCGGCGCCCTTCAACTCGCGGGCGATTTCCTTGATACGCTTGTCGCCTCTGTCGTCGACCGCCCAATCCATCGCAAAGTCTTCGTCAGGACGAACCGATCCGTCCTTCGGCGGCAGGTCCCGGACATGGCCGTAACTGGCCAGCACCCGATAGTCGCCGCCAAGATAGCGCTCGATGGTCTTGGCCTTGGCGGGGGATTCGACGATGACAAGATGCATTCGCAGGTCCGTCCTAGGTGGCGCCCTTTTTCGCGACGCGAGGCCGGCGAACCGCGACGGTCATGCGATCAGCGCGACGCGGTTGCCGGGGGTGCGTTCGAGGCGGCCGGCCAGCTCCAGCTCCAGAAGCACGGTCCCGACCAGCGCGGCTGACAATTGGCACTGGCGTATCAGTTCGTCAACTGAGATCGGCGTAGGCGACAATAATTCCATAACTTTATCAGTGGCTTGTAGCTGTTCCTGCGAGGAGGGCATGACCATGGGCGCGGCCTCGAATCTGGAGTCCGGGGTTTCGGCAAGCCTCCCCAGGCTGCCGGCCAAAGCCTCCTGAACGTCGGCTGCCGACTCGACCAGGGTGGCCCCCTGACGCAACAGACCGTTGCAGCCTTTGGCACGCGGGTCGAGCGGCGAGCCCGGCACGGCCATCACTTCGCGCCCGTAGTCGGCGGCCAGGCGCGCGGTGTGCAGCGAGCCGGACCGAAGGGCCGCCTCGACCACCAGACTGCCCTGGGTCAGCCCGGCGATGATCCTGTTGCGGCGGGGGAAGTGACGCCCCTGAGGCTGGCGGCCGGGCGGCATTTCCGACAGCAGCGCGCCCTCCGCCAGCAGGCGGTCGTAAAGGCGGGCATTCTCTGCTGGGTAGATAATGTCGACCCCGCCGGCGAGCACCGCGAGGGTGCCCGCTTCCGGCGCGCCGAGAGTGCTTTCCAATGCGCCCTCGTGCGCCGCCGTGTCGATGCCGCGCGCGAAGCCGGAGACCACCAGATAGCCGGCCTGCGCGAGATCGCGGGCGATGCCGCGGGCCAGGGTCCGGCCGTTGGCGGAGGCGTTGCGCGCGCCGACGATCGCCACCGCCGGGCGGCACAGCAACTCCGCCTGGCCGCGCAGGGCGATCAGCGGCGGTGCATCGTCCGCCGCTGCGAGGGCCGCCGGATAGTTGGCTTCGCAGAGTGCGATCAGGCGGACCTTCAGCCTGCTCAACTCGGTCAGTTCGCGCTCGGCGGTTTCGGCGGGGCAAACGCGGATCGGTCGCGCCTGACCGCCGCGCCGGGCCAGCTCCGGCAAGGCCTCCAGGGCCGCCGCCGCGCCGCCGAAGCGCCGCAGCAGCAGGCGGAAGGTGACCGGGCCGACGTTCTCGCTGCGGCTCAGGCGCAGCCAGTCGAGGCGCTCTTGGTCGCTCAGGGTTTGGGACGGCGGGGTCATGCGCCTGACTTTTTGGTTGAGCAGCGGCGCCCGTCAACCTCTATTCGTTGTTGGTCCCGCTCTTGGCCGAACTGCCGATCTTGCTCTCCTCGCCGCGCAGCAGGCGCTGGATATTGGCGCGGTGGCGCAGCACCACCAGGGCGGCCAACAGGGCCGCGAACTCGACCCGCTGCAGGTCGCCGATCAAGAACCAAGCGTAGGCCGGGGAGAGGACGAAGCTCACCAGTGCGGCCAGCGAGGAGTAGCGGGTGACGGCGGCCACCAGCAGCCAGGTGGCGCAGAGCGCGATGCCCGCCGGCCAGGCGACGGCCAGCAGCACGGCGATCGAAGTCGCCACGCCCTTGCCGCCGCGAAAGCGCAGCCAGACAGGGAAGTTGTGTCCCAGCACCGCGCCCAGGCCGGCGACCAGCATGGGGTCCGGCCCGCCGAAATACCAGGCAATCCCCGCCGCCGCGGCGCCCTTGCCGCCGTCCAGCAGCACCGTCAAGACGGCGAGATCCTTGCGGCCCGTGCGCAGCACGTTGGTCGCGCCGATGCTGCGCGAGCCGATCTTGCGCAGGTCGTCGAGACCGGACAGGCGGGTCAGCACCAGGCCGAAGGGGATCGAGCCCAGCAGATAACCGCCGACCAGTGCCGTGAGCAGGTAGGGCCAGGCGAAGCCCCAGGAGATCGGATCGGGCATCGGGCGACCTCAGGCCGCCCGGCGGTCGCCGTCCAGCGCGAAGATACTGCGCCCGTCGACGACGCTGCGCAGCACGGCGCCCTGGACCATATGCCCCTCGAAGGGTGAGTTCTTGGATTTGGAGCGGAAGCGATCCGGGTCGATCCGGGCCGGTCGCTCGGGATCGAAGATGACCAGGTCGCAGGGCAGGCCGGGGGACAGGTCGGCCCGGCCCTTCAGGATGCCGGCCGGCCCCTCGGTCAGGCGGCGCAGCAGCTCCAGCAGGCTCATGCGTCCGTTGTGGACCAGGGCCAGGGAGAGGGGCAGCAGGCTTTCCAGCCCGACGATGCCCGGTTCGGCTAGATTGAAGGGCAGCCGCTTGGCGTCCTGGTCGTGCGGGCTGTGGTCGCTGGCGATAGCGTCGATGGTGCCGTCGGCGACGCCCGCGACCACCGCCTCGCGGTCGGTTTCGCTGCGCAGGGGCGGCGTGACCTTCGCGAAGGTGCGGTAGTCGCCGACCGCCGTCTCGTTAAGCGTCAGGTAGTGGGGCGCCGTGCTGGCCGTGACCGGCAGCCCCCGCGCTTTGGCTCGGCGTACCACCTCGACGGATTCGGCGCAGGTGACGTTGGCCACGTGGTAGCGCCCGCCGGTCATCTCGACCAGGCGCAGATCGCGCTCGATCATGATCACTTCGTTCAGCAGGTGGTTGCCGGCCAGACCCAGGCGGGTGGCCAGTTCGCCCGAGTTCATCACGCCGCCGGACAGGCTCGGCTCCTGCGGGTGCTGCAGGATCACCGTGTCCACGGTACGCGAGTAGCTGAGGGCGCGGCGCATCACCTGGGCATCCGCCACCGCCTGCAGTCCATCGGTGAAGCCCAGCGCGCCGTACTCGCTCAGCAGGCCGATCTCGACCAGTTCGCGGCCCTCGAGCTTCCGGGTGACCGCTCCGTAGCCGTAGACCTTGACCAGCTTCTCCTCGCGGGCGCGGCGCGCGATGAACTCGATGCCGGCCACGTCGTCGACCACCGGATCGGTGTTGGGCAGCGCCACCATCGAGGTGATGCCGCCGGCCGCCGCCGCCCGGCTCGCGGTCTCGATGGTTTCCTTGTGCTCCTGGCCCGGCTCGCCGAGTTGGACCCGCATATCGACCAGTCCCGGTGCCAGACAGGCCCCGGCGCAGTCGACCACCTCGACGCCCTCCGGAACGCCGTCGTTGAAGAGGCGCGGCCCCAGATCGCGGATCACGCCCTGGTCCGCGAAAAGCGCGCCCCGCTGGTCGAGGCCGCTGCGTGGGTCGAGCAGCCGGGCGTTCAGGTAGGCGGTGGGGCCTGCTTCGCTGCGCGTCGCCATGGCTAGCGTGCCTCCGCGACGGGGCTTGCGGTCGTGCTCCGCAGGCTGGCGGTCAGGGCCTCCAGACAGCCCATGCGCACGGCGACCCCCATCTCGACCTGATCCTGGATCAGGGAGCGGTCGATGTCGTCGGCCACCTCGCTGTCGATCTCGACGCCTCGGTTCATGGGGCCGGGGTGCATGATCAGCGCATCGGGTTTGGCGAGCGCCAGCTTGTCCCGATCCAGACCGTAGAAGCGGAAGTATTCGCGGATCGAGGGGACGTAGGAGCCCTGCATGCGCTCGGTCTGGAGGCGGAGCATCATCACGATGTCGACGTCGCGCAGGCCCGCGCGCATGTCGGTGTGGGCCTCGACCCCCAGCCGCTCGATGCCCGAGGGCATCAGCGTCGGCGGCGCGACGACCCGCACCCGCGCGCCCATGGTCGTCAGCAGGTGCAGGTTCGAGCGGGCGACCCGGCTGTGCATGATGTCGCCGCAGATCGCCACCGTCAGGCCCGTCAGCTTGCCCCGCCGGCGCTGGATGGTCAGCGCGTCCAGCAGGGCCTGGGTCGGATGCTCATGGCTGCCGTCGCCGGCGTTGATGACCGAGCAGTTGACCTTCTCGCTCAGGAGCTTGACGGCACCGGAGTCGGGGTGGCGCACGATCAGCACGTCCGGGTGCATGGCATTCAGGGTCATCGCAGTATCGATCAGGGTTTCCCCTTTCTTGATCGACGACCAGGCAACCGACATGTTGATCACGTCGGCCGACAACCGTTTGGCGGCCAGCTCGAAGGAGGTGCGCGTGCGCGTCGAGGTCTCGAAGAAGAGGTTGATGACGGTATGACCCGACAGCAGCGGCGAATGCTGGTGCGCCCGCGGGTCCTGACCGGCGTAACGGCCCGCCAGATCCAACAGGTAGCCGATCTCGGCCGGGGTCAGTCCTTCGATCCCGAGCAGATGGCGGTGCCGGTAGCCGGGTCGGGCGATGGCTTCGAAGTCTTGCATCGAGCGGGGCTTATCGCACCGCAATTCACCTCTGACAAGCGGTAGGTCGCGGCGTCCATGCGCAGGCTGTGGAAAGCGCTCAGGTGGCTTGCGATTCTGGCCGTTCTGGTGCCGGCCGGATTCGTGCTGCTCTACCGGGCCGTGCCGCCCCCGGCGACGCCGCTGATGGTGATTCGCGCTCTGGAGGGCCACGGCTGGCAGCGCGACTGGGTGCCTCTGGCGGAGATCGCGCCGCCGCTGCGCGAGGCCGTGCTGGCGGCCGAGGACAACCGCTTCTGCAGCCACTGGGGTTTCGATACGGTCGAGCTGCGCAAGGCCGTTGAGACCTGGCGCGACGGCGGCCGGCTGCGCGGCGCCTCCACCGTCTCCATGCAGACAGCGAAGAACCTCTTCCTCTGGCCGGAGCGCGACTGGATCCGCAAGGGCCTGGAGGGCTACCTGACACTCTATCTGGAAACTCTGCTTCCGAAGGCCCGGATCATCGAGCTGTATCTGAACAGCGTGGAGTTCGGCCCGGGCATCTACGGCGCCGAGGCGGCCGCCCAGGCGCATTTCGGCAAGTCCGCCAGCCAGTTGAGCCGCTGGGAGGCCTCCCTGCTGGCCGCCGTGCTGCCCAACCCTCTGCAGCGCTCCGCCGGCCGGCCCGACGACTTCCTGGCCGGCCAGGCCGCCCGCATCCGCACCCGCGTCGACCAGCTCGGCCCGCTGCTCGACTGCGTGCGGTAGGTCGTCTTCTCAATCTTGTTGCTTGGCGAAGGTCGATGAAGAAGCCTGCCCTGCGGGGCTGCGGCCATCCTTCGACAGGCTCAGGATGAAGTAGGTGTTCGGAAAACCCAGTCTTCACCCTGAGCTTGTCGAAGGGTGCCTCTGCCTGCCGGTCTCGGGTCCACCGGCCCGCTAAATCGCTCCGCTCTTTCGCAGCTTGGCGATCTCCGCGTCTTCCAGGTCCAGCAGTTCCTTCAGCAGTTCGTCGCTGTGCTGGCCCATGCGCGGCGGCGGGTAGCGGTAGTCGACCGGTGTCCTGGAGAACTTGATGGGGTTGCCGATCAGGGCGAGGCGGCCCTTCAGCGTCTCGGCGTCGGCCATCTCGATGCGCATGCCGCGCTGTTGGATCTGCGGGTCCGCGAAGACCCGGTCGAGGGTGTTGACCGCGCCGCTCGGGACGTGCCGGGCGGACAGTCCCTCGACCCACTCGGTGAGAGTCTTGGAGGGCGTGAGCGCCTCCAGGATCGGATAGAGCTCCGCACGGTTCCGCACCCGCAGGGCGTTGGTGACGAAGCGCGGGTCCTCGGCCAGCTCCGGCCGGCCGGCGAAGTCGCAGAAACGTTGGAACTGTCCGTCGTTGCCCACGGCCAGGATGAAGTAGCCGTCGGCGCAGGGCAGCACCTTGTAGGGCACGATGTTGGGATGTTCGTTGCCCTGGCGCTTCGGCACCTGGCCGCTGGTCAGGTAGTTCAGCCCCTCGTAGGATAGCCAGGCCACCTGGCTGTCGAGCAGCGCCAGGTCGATGTGCTGACCCTCGCCGGTCTTGGTGCGGTGGTGCAGGGCGGCCAGGATTGCGCTGACCGCGTACATGCCGCACATGATGTCGGCGATGCCGACGCCGACCTTGATCGGCTCGCCCTCCGGCTCGCCGGTCAGCGACATGATCCCGCCCATGCCCTGGGCCAGGTAGTCGTAGCCGGCGCGCGGGGCGTAGGGGCCGGTCTGGCCGAAGCCGGTGATCGAGCAGTAGATGATGTCTGGCTTGACCTGTCGGATGCTGTCGTAGTCCAGGCCGTAGCGCTTTAGGCCGCCGACCTTGAAGTTTTCGACGAAGATGTCGCACTCCGCTGCGATCCGACGGGCCAGGGTTTGGCCCTCCTCCGTTGCGATGTCGACGGTCAGGGAGCGCTTGTTGCGGTTGGCCGAGAGGTAGTAGGCCGCCGTCGCAGTGTCCTGCCCCTCCGCGTCCTTGACGAAGGGCGGGCCCCATTTGCGGGTGTCGTCGCCCTGGCCGGGCCGTTCTATCTTCACGACGTCTGCGCCTAGGTCGCCCAGCAGTTGGGTCGCCGTCGGACCGGCGAGAATGCGGGTCAGGTCGAATACGCGCAGGCCTGCAAGCGGGGCGGTCATAGGTCGGTAGGTCCGGATACGATTGGCGGGTGCGCCGGTTGTGGCGTGGTGCGCGGCCAGCCGTCAAGCCGGCTCACGGCACGAGGGGCGCCAGCAGCAACGGCAGGGTCACCAGGGCCAGCAGGGTCTGTGCGGTGATCAGGCTTGCCATCAGCGTGGCGTCGCCGCCGAGCTGGCGGGCCAGGATGTAGGCGCTGGTGGCGGTTGGCAGGCCGTTGAAGAGGACGGCGACGAAGGCCGCCGTGCCCTCCACCCCCAGCAGCCAGCAGCCGGCCCAGGTCAGGGCCGGCAGGACAGCGAGCTTGAGCAGGCTGCTGAGCAGGACCGGCCGGCCGGCGGCGCGGGCCGCCTGCAGGTTGAGCGCGGCTCCGACGCAGAGCAGGCCGAGGGGCAGGGCGGCACGGCCGAGGATCAGCAGCGTCTCGCCCAGCACCGGCGGCAGCCCGATGCCGGTCACGTTCAGCAGGCCGCCGGCCGCACAGCCCAGGATCAGCGGGTTGGTGACCACCTGCTTGACCAAGCCGGTCAGGCTCGGCTGGGCGGCCGTGCCGAAGCGCGCGAGTAGGCTGACGCAAAGCAGGTTGACCAGCGGCACGATGGCCGCGACCGCTACGGCGGCGGCGGCCACGCCAGCCTCGCCCGCCACCCCGAAGGCGACCGCCAGGCCGATGTAGGTGTTCATCCGCACGGCGCCTTGATAGAGGCTGGTGAAGCCGGGGCCGTCCAGGCCGAAGTGGGCCTCCAGCAGGGGCCGCGCCAACAGCAGCGCCAGGGTCATGACCAGGATCGCGGCCACGATGGCGCCGGCCATGGGCAGGACCTCCAGCTCGCTGAAGTCGGCGCGCGCCAGGGTCGTCGCCAGCAGGACCGGGAAGAAGCAGAAGTAGGTCAGCCGCTCGGCCGGTGCCCAGAAGCCCTCGCCGGGAAAGTTCCGCCGGCGCAGCAGCCAGCCGAGGAAGATCAAGAGGAAGACCGGCAGGATGACCGGCGCAATGACGGTCACGCCGGATCTCCGGCGCCCTCGACGGCACCGCCGGGTCGGCCGTGCGCCAGCGCGTCCAGCGCGCCCTGCAGGATGTAGGCGGCGGCCATCTTGTCCACGACCTCCGCCCGGCGCTTGCGGGTCATGTCGGCTTCCTCGATCAGCAGGCGCTGGACGGCGGCGGTCGAGAGACGCTCGTCCCAGAGGGCGATGGGCAGCGTCAGGCCGGCGAGGTCGATCAGGTTGCGGGCGAACTGCCGGGTCGATTGGGCGCGCGGGCCTTCGCTGCCGTCCATGTTGACTGGCAGGCCGAGGATCAGGCCGCCGACCCGCCGCTCCTCCAGTATGCGCAGCAGAGCCTCGGCGTCGGCGGTGAACTTGGCCCGGCGCAGAGTCTCCAGAGGCGAGGCCAGCTTGCGGTCGCCGTCGGAGATCGCGAGGCCGATGGTCTTGCTGCCCAGGTCCAGGCCCAGCAGACGGGCGCGAGGCGGCAGCCGCTCCGCCAGGTCGTGCAGATCGAGCAGGGTCATGGGGCGGATCACTACGCGGGCCGCCGCTGCAGTACAAGCCGCCGCCGTGCGGGCTCCCGCTTGTGACCCTCCGCTTGTGAGCGCCCGCTTGTGACCCTGGGGAGCCGGTGCTAGCTTCCGCCGCGCCGTTGCGGAGCCTGCGGTCCCGGTTCCTGCGACGCGATCCGAAACTCCTGATACGAAACGAGGCGTCTTCTCCCCATGGCGATCGACAAGGCCACGGTTCACGGCATCGCCAAGCTCGCGCGCATCAAGATCGACGAGGCCGAGGCCGAGTCGCTGGTCGGCGAGCTGAGCAACATTCTCGATTGGGTCGAACAGTTGGGTCAGGTGGATACCGAGGGCGTGCAGCCCATGACCTCGGTGGTCGAGATGCGCCTGCCGTTGCGGGACGACGCGGTGACCGACGGCGGCAAGGCGGAGGACATTCTGCTGAACGCGCCGGAGGCGGCGCATGGCTTCTTCGTCGTGCCGAAGGTGGTGGAATGAGCGACCTGACCCGCATGGACCTGTCCGAGGCCCGCGACCTGCTGGCCAAGAAGTCGCTCTCCGCCAAGGAGCTGACCGAGGCGCATATCGCCGCCGTCGAGGCCGCGCGCCCGCTGAACGCCTTCGTCACCGAGACCCCGGAGAAGGCCCTGGCCATGGCCGAGGCCTCGGATGCCCGGCGCGCCAAGGGCGAGGCGGGGCTGCTTGAGGGCCTGCCGCTGGCGATCAAGGATCTCTTCTGCACCGAGGGCGTGCAGACCACGGCCTCCAGCCACATCCTCGAAGGCTTCGTGCCGCCCTACGAGTCCACCGTGACGGCCAATCTCTGGCGCGAGGGCGCGGTGCTGCTGGGCAAGACCAACATGGACGAGTTCGCCATGGGCTCCTCCAACATGACCAGCCACTTCGGTGGGGTGGAGAATCCCTGGCATCGCGCCGGCAGCAATCAGAAGCTGGTGCCCGGCGGCTCCTCCGGCGGCTCGGCCGCCGCCGTGGCCGCGCGCTGCGCCCTGGCCGCGACCGGCACCGACACCGGTGGCTCGATCCGCCAGCCCGCCGCCTTCGCCGGGGTCGTCGGCCTCAAGCCGACCTACGGCCGCTGCTCGCGCTGGGGCGTCGTGGCCTTCGCCTCCTCGCTCGATCAGGCGGGACCCATGACCCGCAGCGTGCGCGACGCGGCGCTGATGCTTCGTGCCATGGCCAGCTACGACCCGAAGGACTCGACCTCGGTCGACCGCGGCGTTCCGGATTACGAGGCGGCGCTGACCGGCGAGGTGAAGGGCCTGCGCATCGGCGTGCCGAAGGAATACCGGGTCGAGGGCATGCCGCCCGAGATCGACCGGCTCTGGCAGCAGGGCATGGACTGGCTGACGGCGGCCGGTGCCGAGCTGCGCGAGGTCAGCCTGCCGCACAGCAAGTACGCCTTGCCGACTTACTACATCATCGCCCCGGCCGAGGCCTCCTCCAACCTCGCGCGCTACGACGGCATCCGCTACGGCCTGCGCGAGCCCGGCGACGGCAGCCTGACGGACCTCTACGAGTCCACCCGCGCGGCCGGCTTCGGGGATGAGGTCAAGCGGCGCCTGCTGATCGGCACCTACGTGCTCTCCGCCGGCTACTACGACGCCTACTACAACAAGGCCCGGCAGGTGCGCAGCCTGATCGCCCGCGACTTCACCGAGTCCTTCGCTGAGGTCGATCTGCTGCTGACGCCGACGGCGCCCTCGGCGGCCTTCGCCATGGGCGAGAAGATGGACGACCCGCTGGCCATGTACCTGAACGACGTCTTCACTGTCCCGGCCTCCCTGGCCGGGCTGCCCGGCATCTCCCTGCCGGCGGGGCTGTCCGACGAAGGCCTTCCGCTGGGTCTGCAGCTGATCGGCCGCGCCTTCGACGAGGAGACGCTGCTGCGCGCCGCCGCCGTTCTGGAGACGGCCGCCGCCTTCGACACGCTGCCGAGCTTTCTGGCGGCCTGAGGAGCGACAGAGTAAGACGGGAAGCGTGACGAAGCTGAGGAAGAACGCGCGATGAGCCTGATCGAAAGCGAGAGCGGGACCTGGGAAGTGGTGATCGGCCTGGAGGTGCATGCCCAGGTGATCTCCCACTCGAAGCTCTTTTCCGGGGCCTCGACGGCCTTCGGGGCGGAGCCGAACAGTCAGGTGTCGCTGGTGGACGCGGCGCTGCCCGGCATGCTGCCGGTGCTGAACCGGGTCTGCGTCGAGCAGGCGATCCGCACCGGCCTGGGGCTCAACGCGCGCATCAATCACCTCTCGGTCTTCGAGCGGAAGAACTACTTCTACCCCGATCTGCCCTCCGGCTATCAGATCAGCCAGTACGCCCATCCCATCGTGGGGGAGGGCACCATTTTGCTCGACCTGGAGGAGGGGGAGACCCGCGAGGTCGGGATCGAGCGCCTGCATCTGGAGCAGGACGCCGGCAAGTCGCTGCACGACCAGGATCCCTACCGCACCTTCGTCGACCTCAACCGGGCCGGCGTGGCGCTGATGGAGATCGTCTCCAAGCCCGACCTGCGCTCGGCCGCCGAGGCCGGAGCGTACCTGCGCAAGCTGCGTTCGATCCTGCGCTACCTCGGCACCTGCGACGGCAACATGGACGAGGGCTCCATGCGCTGCGACGTGAACCTCTCGGTGCGCCGTCCGGGCGAGCCGTTGGGCACGCGGACCGAGACCAAGAACGTGAACTCGATCCGCTACGTTCAGCAGGCGATCGAGATCGAGACACGCCGCCAGATCGAGGTGATCGAGAGCGGCGGCAGCATCGTGCAGGAGACGCGCCTGTTCGACCATCGCAGCGGCGAGACCCGCGCCATGCGCTCGAAGGAGGAGGCGCACGACTACCGCTACTTCCCCGACCCGGACCTGCTGCCGCTGGAGCTGGACCCCGCCTGGGTGGAGGAGGTGCGCGCCGCGCTGCCGGAGCTGCCGGACGCCAAGAGGCGCCGCTTCATCGAGGACTACGGCCTCAGCGCCTACGACGCCGCCGTGCTGGTGGCGGAGAAGGCCAACGCCGACTTCTACGAAGCAGTCGTCGAAGGCGGGCCGAAAGGCCGGCGCGATCCCAAGACGGCGGCCAACTGGGTCACGGTGAACTACTTCGGCGCCCTCAATGCCTCCGGCGCGAGCCTGGAGGACGCCCCGGTCGACGCCGCCAAGCTAGGCGGCCTGCTCGACCTGATCGCCGACGACACCATCTCCGGCCGGATCGCCAAGGAGGTCTTCGAGGAGATGTGGGAGACCGGCAAGCCGGCCGCCGAGATCGTCGAGGCCAAGGGCCTGAAGCAGATCACCGATACGGGCGAGTTGGAAGCCGTGGTCGACAAGATCATCGCCGAGAATCCCGGCCAGGCCCAGCAGGTCGCCGAGGGCAACCCCAAGCTGCTCGGCTGGTTCGTCGGCCAGGTCATGAAGGCCACCCAGGGCAAGGCCAACCCCGGCCTGGTCAACAAGCTGCTGCGCGAGAAGCTGGGCGGGTAGCCTGGCGGATCTCTCGTCTCGACTGGCGGAGTCTCACGACTTCGGTCGAGATCGTGGATGCTGGAGACAACTCTCTCGCCGTCCGGAATCGACCAACCAGCCGCATCCTTCGGCACGGTGTGTCCTCGCGACGGTCACTCAGGTCGCTCTTCACTTGTCGGAGTGTTTAATTCTTCGCCCCAGACGAAGCCTTTGAGTATCCACTCATTGAGCGCTTGACGCAGGGCGCGATCGAAGACGATCAAGTCTTCGAACCGCAGGCGTTTGGAGAAGTAGCGGTACTGGATCAGAACCTGATCAGTGAGCTTGTAGGTCACGTTGCACCAGTTTCCCTGAGGAAACTTCCCACTACAGTTTGATACAAAAGATCGACTCAAAGGTGCCTCATAGACATCTGCGGGAGCTCTAAGCGAAACTGCCCATCTTTCCTTTGAAAGGCTCAAGTCGTCGGGTGGGAACTGGCAGAGCTCCAGACCGTTCGCCAGTACCTCGAAGCCGTCAGCGCGGATAAAGCAGCGTGCGACGGCTTGCTCATCAGACAACTGCGTCCCCCAATGCTGCGGTCTAGAGGCCACAAGTGCGAGCCGCTGCAGAGGCACGTAGCCGGCCTCCGTGAGCGGGAGCGCGGGTGGGACCGTATCGCCGGCGAGGCGGATGAAATAAGCTCGCGCCCGGATCGGATTGCCGGGGCAGCCCTCAAGCTCCGCCGGCATCGGCGGCGTGGGCGCTTGCGCCAGGCGTTCGGGCGGGAAGTCCTGAATGTAGAGCAGATCGTCCTTAGGCAGCCGCAGGACCGTCTCCCAAAAGGCGACATGGACGAAATCGCCCGCTTCGGTGCTGCAACGGCTCGGATCGTAAGAAAGCGTGTCACTTTCCGCAGCACCGGGCACTGACGTGAGGAAGAGGCCGATCAGGAAAGCCGCCGCAACCTCGCGGCGACCGACGCCTTGGGCGGATGACAAGTTCGGTCGCAGGCCCGACGTCCGCTCTCTCCCGTCTTCCTGCTTCGTCGCGAACCTCGGAAGGCGGCCCTGCATCACGCCCATGTTTCGCACCGCTTGTTGGCCATCGAGGGTGAGACAGCTAGAGGGAAAAACTGAAGACTCCTTTAGCCTGACAAGCAACCGCTCGCAGGTGAGGGCGCGCAGTAGCGCGTTCGGAGCCGTTCGACGGGCTCTCTGGCTCTCGCGGCATAGGCGTTATGCGGCGCGGCCGGGTGCCTTGAGCGGCCCTGCGTGGTAGCGCTTCGCTCATGAGCAGTTCCTCCAGAACCGCCGCGCAGTCCTTCGCCCTGGCGGCCAAGCTGGCGCCGGCCACTTTCGTCTGCCTCTGGGCGACGGGCTTCATCGGCGCCAAGCTCGGGCTGCCCTACGTTGAGCCGCTGACCTTCCTGGCCCTCCGCTTCGCCCTGGTGGTGGCCATCATGGCGCCGGCTGCGCTCCTGCTCGGCGCGGTCTGGCCAAAGCTGACGACGACGGGACACGTCGCGGTCGTCGGCCTGCTGATCCACGGCGGCTATCTGGGCGGCGTCTTCGTCGCCATCTCGCTCGGCATGTCGGCGGGTCTCTCGGCCCTGATCGTCTCCCTGCAGCCCTTGCTGACGGCGGCGCTGGTCGGGCCGCTGCTGGGGGAGCGGGTCACGCGCCGGCAGGTCGCCGGCCTCATCCTCGGACTGGCCGGTGTCGCGCTGGTGCTGTCCGGTAAGCTGGCCCCCTCGGACGCCGGCACGCTCTTCGCCGGCTTCGGGTTGGATGCCGTCGCTTGCGCGCTGGTCGCTCTGCTGTCGATCACCGTCGGCGTAGTCTACCAGAAACGCTTTTGCGCCGAGGTCGATCTGCGCTCGGGCGCCGTCGTGCAATATGCGGCGGCCGGCCTTGCCATCGGCGCCCTGGCCCTGATCTTCGAGAGCAACCAAGTCGTTTGGCACCCCGATCTGGTGATCGCGCTGGGCTGGCTGGTGCTGGTGCTCTCCGTCGGCGCGGTCAGCCTGCTGATGCTGCTGATCCGCATGGGCGAGGCTTCGCGGGTCGCCAGCCTCTTCTATCTCGTGCCGCCGGTGACGGCGCTGGTCGCCTTCTTCCTCTTCGACGAACGGCTGGGGCCGCTGGCGCTGGCCGGCATGCTGGTCGCCGTGCTGGGCGTGGCTCTCGTGGTGACCGAACGCAAAAGCTGAGGCGCCGGCAGGCGAGGAACAATCCAGCAGGTTAAGTGCAATGCAACAGAGGGACGGCTAGACTAAGTCCGGGCTGGGGACGCCGAGTCCGCCGATGCCGTTCGAGTCTTGAGCCGCTATGCACGAGCACGACCTCAGCTATCTGCACGACATCCTCTACTTCCTGCTCGCCGCCGTGGTGATCGTGCCGCTGGCGCGACAGCTCCGCTCCAGCCCCGTGCTCGGCTATCTGGCCGCCGGCGTTGTGATCGGCCCCTCGCTGCTGGGTTTGATCGAGGATACGGAATCGACGCTGATTCTCGCCGAGTTCGGGATCGTCTTCCTGCTCTTCGCCATCGGCCTGGAACTCTCGGTCGAGCGCCTGAAGGTCCTGAAGCGCTACGTCTTCGGGCTGGGCACGACCCAGGTGGTCGTGACGGCGGCCGTCATCGCCCTGGTTCTGATCGCGCTGGGGCTGCCGACGGCGGCCGCCCTGGTGATCGGCGGCGGTCTCGCGCTCTCCTCCACCGCCTTCGTGCTGCAGATGCTGGTGGAGCGCGCGGAGCTGGCGGCCCGTTTCGGGCGGGTGGCCTTCTCGATCCTGCTGCTGCAGGACCTGGCTATCGTGCCCTTGCTGGCCCTGGTGCCGCTGCTGGGGGCCGAGGGCTCCAGCGTCCTGCTGGCGCTGGGACTGGCGGCGATCAAGGCGACGGCGGCGGTCGGGCTGACCCTGCTGGCGGGCCGCTTCCTGCTGCGCCCGGTCTACCGGGTGGTGGCCAAGACCCGCAGCACCGAGCTCTTCGTCGCCACCACCCTGCTGGTGCTGCTGGGCACCGGCTATCTGATGGTGCAGGCCGGGGTTTCCATGGCGCTCGGCGCCTTCCTGGCCGGATTGCTGCTGTCGGGTACCGAATACCGCCATCAGGTCGAGGCCGACATCCGACCCTTCCGGGGCCTGCTGCTTGGTCTCTTCTTCATGGCTGTCGGGCTGCAGATCGATCTTGGCCTGATCGCCGAGCATGCCGTCACAGTGGTGCTGGCCGTGGTCGCGCTGATGCTCGGCAAGGCCCTGGTGATCTACGGCCTCTGCCGAGCCTTCGGTCTGCCGGATGAGATTGCCGTGCGGGTCGGCCCGCTGCTGGCCCAGGGCGGCGAGTTCGGCTTCGTGCTGGTGGGCGGCGGCATGGTGGTCGGCGTGGTGCCGCAGGTCACGGGCCAGCTGGCCCTGGCCGTGGTCGCCATGACCATGGTGCTGACGCCGCTCTCCGCCTGGATCGGGCAGAGCCTGTCGCAGCGGATCGCGCGGCGTCAGGCCACGCGCGGCGACCTGCCGGACATCGCCGAGGAGGTGGAGGACCTGCAGGACCACGTGGTGATCGCCGGCTTCGGCCGGGTCGGCCAGACCATCGCGCAGGTGCTGGCCGAAGCCCACGTGCCCTACGTCGGTCTCGACCTGGACCACGACCGGGTGCGGCACTGCCGCGGGCTCGATCTGCCCGTCTACTACGGCGACGCCAGCCAGGTCGACGTGCTCCACACCGCCGGGCTGGAGCAGGCCAAAGCCGCCGTGATCACCCTCGACAACCCGGAGGCGGCGAGCCACACCGTTGCGGCGCTGCGCGAGCGCGCGCCGGAGATCCCGATCTTCGTACGGGCGCGCGATCTCGGCCATCGCAACGAACTGGAGGCGCAGGGGGCGACGGCGGTGGTGCCGGAGACCATCGAGGCCTCCCTGCAGCTCGGCGGCATCGTGCTGGGGGCGCTCGGCGCCGGCGACAGCGCCACGACGATCATGGAAGACTATCGTCGGGAGAACTATGCCAAGCTGGGCGAGATCATCACGCCGCGTGGTCGCCGCTCGGTGGACGAGTAGGCCGACGAGATGTAAGAGCGGAACGGCCCGGCTAGCATTTGGCCGGTGCGCCTTTTAGGGAGTCAGGATGTTCGCCTCGCTGCTGATCGCCAACCGCGGTGAGATCGCCTGCCGCATTCAACGCACGGCCAAGCGCATGGGGCTGCGCTGCATCGCCGTCTACTCCGACGCGGACGCGCGTGCGCCGCATGTGTTGATGGCCGACGAGGCCCATCGTCTCGGCCCGGCTCCGGCGCGCGAGAGCTATCTGAACGTCGAGGCGCTGCTGGAGGCCGCCGCGCGCAGCGGGGCGGAAGCGATTCACCCCGGCTACGGATTCCTGTCGGAGAATGCCGGCTTCGCCGAGGCCTGCGCGCGCGCCGGGCTGGTCTTCGTCGGGCCGCCGCCGGCCGCGATCCGGGCCATGGGCTCCAAGTCCGAGGCTAAGGCGATCATGGAGACGGCCGGCGTGCCGCTGGTGCCCGGCTATCACGGCAGCGACCAGGCACCGGACCTGCTCGCGAGCCAGGCGGCGCAGATCGGCTATCCAGTGCTGATCAAGGCCTCGGCCGGCGGCGGCGGCAAGGGCATGCGCGTGGTGGAGCGGCCTGAGGACTTCGAGGCGGCGCTCGGCTCCGCCAAGCGCGAGGCCGCGGCCTCCTTCGCCGACGACCGGGTTCTGGTCGAGAAGTACCTGACCAAGCCGCGCCATATCGAGCTGCAGGTCTTCGCGGACGGCCAGGGCAACGTCCTGCATCTGGGCGAGCGCGACTGCTCGATCCAGCGCCGCCACCAGAAGGTGATCGAGGAGGCGCCGGCCCCCGGTATGACGCCGGAGCGCCGCCTGGAGATGGGCGAGGCGGCCAAGGCGGCGGCCGCGGCGATCGGCTACGTCGGCGCCGGGACGGTGGAGTTCATCGCGGAGGGCGACGACTTCTTCTTCATGGAGATGAACACCCGCCTGCAGGTCGAGCATCCCGTGACCGAGATGATCACCGGCCAGGATCTGGTCGAGTGGCAGCTCAAGGTCGCGGCGGGCGAGCCTCTGCCGATGACCCAGGAGGAGCTGCGCCTGACCGGCCATGCCTTCGAGGTGCGCCTCTATGCCGAGGACCCGGCGCGCGACTTCCTGCCGGCCACCGGCCGCCTCGCGCACCTGCGCTTTCCCGAGGAGTCTGCGCAGCTGCGCGTCGATGCCGGCGTGCGCGAAGGTGACGAGATCTCCGTGCACTACGACCCCATGATCGCCAAGCTGATCGTCTGGGACCGGACGCGCGCCGCCGCCCTGCGCCGCCTGACCGGCGCGCTCGCCTCGACGGAGGTGGTCGGAACCACGACCAATCTCGCGTTCCTGCAGCGCCTGGCCGCGCATCCGGCCTTCGCCGCCGCCGATCTCGACACCGGCTTCATCGCCAAGCACGCCGAGGCTCTGCAGCCCGAGCAGGGCGCCGCCTCAGACGAGGTGCTGGCCCTGGCCTGCCTGGCGGAGCTTTTGGCGCGCAATCAGGAGGCGCGCCGGGCGGCCGCGGCCTCCAGCGATCCCCATTCGCCCTGGTGGAGCACCGACGGCTGGCGACTCAATGCCGGCACGCACCGCCGTCTCGTCTTCGATGATGGTGGCGGCGGGGGTAGCGAGGCTGGAGACCCGCGTGCAGCTGTCGTCCACTATCTGCCGGGCAGTCTCTACGAGATCGAATTGGAGGGTGGGCGGACCCTCGACGCGCGGGCACGCATGACGGAACCCAGGGCGGACGGCGGCGGCCGGATCGAGGCGGATCTCGCCGGCCGGCGGCTGACGGCCGTGGCGGTCTGGCAGGGACGCCAGTTGACCCTGCTGATCGATGGTGCCGCGCACCGCCTGACGCTCTTCGATCAGTTGGCCGCGGGCGACGCCGACGAGACGCGGGACGATCGCTTGGTCGCACCGATGCCGGGCAAGGTCGTCCAGGTCCTGGTCGAGGCCGGTGCCGAGGTCACGGCCGGACAGCCTTTGGTTGTGCTCGAGGCCATGAAGATGGAGCACACCCTGTCGGCACCCTCAGACGGCCGCGTCGCGGCTTTGCGCTATGCTGCCGGGGACTTGGTCGAGGAAGGCGTCGAACTGCTCGAATTCGCCGCCGCCGAGGAAGCGCCGGCATGATGGGCGATACAGCGATCCGCATCGTCGAGGTGGGGCCGCGCGACGGACTGCAGAACGAGAAAGCCTTGGTCCCGACGGCGGTGAAGGTCGAACTGATCGAGCGCCTGGCCGCTGCCGGCCTGCCGGCGGTGGAGGCGGGCGCCTTCGTCAGTCCGAAGTGGGTGCCGCAGATGGCCGACACGGCGGAGGTGCTGGCGCGGCTGCGTCGCCGGCCCGAGACGGCCCACCCGGTGTTGGTGCCCAACGAAAAGGGTCTGGCCCGCGCGCTGGACAGCGGCGTCGCGGAGATCGCGGTGTTCGGCGCCGCTTCGGAAAGCTTCAGCCAGCGCAACATCAACTGCTCCATCGCCGAGTCCCTGGAGCGGTTCCGCCCCGTCTGCGAGGGCGCGCTGGCGGCGGGCCTGCGGGTGCGCGGCTACGTCTCCTGCGTGCTCGGCTGTCCCTACGAGGGCGCGGTCGAGGCGGGGAAGGTGGCCGAGGTGTCGGCCGCCCTGATGGAGATGGGCTGCTACGAGATATCGCTCGGCGACACCATCGGCGTCGGCACCGCCGGTAAGGCGCGGAGCCTGATCCGCCGGGTCGGCGAGGCGGTGCCCCGCGCGCGGCTCGCGGTTCACTTCCACGACACCTACGGTCAGGCGCTGGCCAACATTCTGGCCTGCCTGGAAGAGGGGGTCGCCACGGTCGACTCCTCCGTGGCCGGGCTCGGCGGCTGCCCCTACGCGAAGGGTGCCTCCGGCAATTTGGCGACGGAGGACCTGCTCTACCTGCTCGACGGCTTGGGGCTGGAGACCGGCGTGGACTTCGAGGCCGTGGTGGCGGCGGGCCGTTTCATCTCGGATCACCTGGGCCGCGCGCCGGTCTCCAAGGTCTCTCAGGCCTTGGCCGGCAAGGCAGCCTGACAGACAGCTCGGGACGATTGCCGATCTATCCACAGACTCGGCGGCAGCGGCGTCTTGGCAGGGTCGGATCGTCGCGCCATTCTCTCGCCTGACATCATGACTTTGCATCTCATCAAACTCTCCGTCGGCAGCGAGGACGTGGACTCGCTGGTCAGCTGGCAGGCCGGACGTCTGAAGCGGCACGGCGAGATCTGGCACGGCACCCGCATGCGGCCCAAACGCGGCGCGGAACTGCTGGAGGGCGGCTCGATCTACTGGGTGATTCGGGGCCTGGTGCAGTGCCGTCAGGCTCTGCTGGATCTGGAGGAGGCTGAGGACGAGAGCGGGCGGCCCTACACCCGGCTGATGCTCGACCCGGAGATGGTGCGGGTGGTGCCGCGCGCGCAGCGGCCGTTCCAGGGATGGCGCTATCTGACCGCCGACCGGGCGCCGCGCGACCTGACCTCGACGAGCGGCGATGCTAAGGACCTGCCGCCGGCACTCTGGGCGGAGCTGCGCGACCTCGGCTTGATGTGAAAGGGCGGAGGCCCGCCGCGACCCAGGCCCCGTTCGAACTTAGGCCCCGTCCGAACTTAGGCCCCGTCCGAACTTAGGCCCCGCACGCACTTAGGCCCCGTACGCACTTAGGTCCTGTCCGAAAGGTTGCGATTTTCTGAATTTTCCCTCTGGACAAGGCCGGGTCGGACCCCCTATATCCAGCGCCGCTTCAGGGC